>CANQNG010000013.1 GCA_947625155.1 uncultured Clostridia bacterium | reverse complement strand
GGATTGGCGTTTTCCTTGCCGCGGATCGTTGTTTTCCTTCCGGCGGATTGATGTTTTCCGGAGTGCGGAATAATCACCTGAAAACGGTAGGCGGCGATTCCTGCTCCCTGAAATGAAAATGGAAGGGAGGGAACACGTTATGGAATGGAATGAGTTTTTTAACTTCATTATTGCATTTACAAACATTGTAATTGCGTACATCACGTTCCGTGATTCCGATAAAAGGAAGTAACCGCCCAGCTGGTATCTGGACGGTTACTATTTCATTAAAGTAGCCTGTGGAGCAGCCGTCAAAACGTTTGATGGTGTGCTCTTTCTATCATTATACCACACAGCCCGCACTTTGTCAAGCACTTTTTTCGGCGGATCTACAGACGGATCGTTGACAAATACCGGAGATCATGCTATAATTATTTCAGAACACACTTGAAAACGGTAGGCGGCGATCTCTGCTCCCTGAAATGAAAAAAATCAGGATCTTCGCCTGCAGATCTGTCAAAGGCTGGTGAACAAATGGAGACCCCCACAAAATTAAGTCAGGTCAAGACTTTTTCAGAATTCTTTCGGTATTTGCCCTACCATTTCATTGAATGGATCTGCGCTGTGCCTGTGGTGCTGTTCCTGACATCCCCGCTGTTGTACGTCATCCGGAACTGCATCAGTGTTTGGTCGTATCCCGTTTTTGTGGACGATATTGACCTGATCGCAAGGGTAGCTGCGGTTTGCGCCTTGGTTTTGTACTTTGGCAAGCGCCTGAACGCCCGGCAGGGTGTAAAGAGCCTGATCAAGGAGAATTCTGCTTTTGCTATTTTCGCCCTCTTTTCTATCCTGATGATACTAACGGTCGCCTATAATGCTGCCGTTGTCTCCAATGAAATGGCAGGGGGAAGAAATGAGGACCTTTTTACCTATATTACGTACATTTTCGCCTATTTCTTTTGCGCATCCCTGATCGAAAACAACACCTTGAAATACAATATTCTCCGCATTTTCACCATAAGTGGGCTGTTAATGGGGATCCTATGCCTGATCGATCTGTATTGCGTAGAGATCCCGATCTTCAACCATGTATACAAGAATGTGTCCGGTGTATTTTCGCATTTTAACCACTTTGGCTATTACCTGACTTTAGTGCTGCTGGCATCTGCTGGAATGGCTGTTTTGGATAAAAATAGGACATTCCGGATCCTTGGCTGGCTTTCGTTTGCTGTGAACACAGTCGTCCTGATCCGGGACGATACGTTCGGGTGTTATCTGGCGGTGGCGTTTGGCTTGCTCTTTGCGCAGATCGTGCATTGCATCATCCACAAGCGCACGAACATAGCCATGTGGTGTGTTTTAGGGCTGTATCTCGGCATTTCCTTGGTCATGGGGTTCTGGTATGATACCGTTTTCCGGAATTTTCTGACACTCTTTTTTGACCTCGGCAAGATCGTTTCCAACGAAGATGCCGGGCATGCCGGTTCGTCCCGGTGGGCGATCTGGGGGAAAACGCTGGAACTGATCTCGCAAAGACCGCTGACCGGATGGGGCATTGATACACAAAGCGAAGTCCTTCGTCCCACAGGCTGTGACCGTTCGCACAACGAATACCTACAGCAAATGTTATTTTTCGGCATTCCTGCCGGGCTGCTCTATATCTGGGCTGTGCTGGAGGTCTATCTCCACGGCTTGCGCAGCAAGCGGAAACTCGATGTACCGACCATAGTTGCCCTGATCGCCGCATTCGGGTATCTTGTTTCGGCGTTTTTCGGGAATACCACGTATTACGTCAGCCCGCTGTTCTTCTGCCTGTTGGGGCTGGGGTACCGGGTGAAAGGGATCTCTCCCGAAACGCTTGCCAGCACGGATGTTCCGTGCGATCCGGAAAAAGCAGAGCCATTCACAGCGTGACGGCAGCTCCCGTGCTGGATCACTTACCAAAATGACCGCCCAGAGTACGGACTGGACGGTCATCTTTTATACTTTTACTTCCAAAAATTTATGCAGTTCCTCGATCGGAATGGGCTTGGAGTACTTGTAACCCTGCAAATATTTCGCACTCATGCTCACACAGCTTTCCTCGTCATTCTCATTCTCCACGCCCTCAAACAGGATGGAGTACTTGAGCTGGTTGAACATACTTGCAAACGTACTTACCATGTACCGGGACGAATCGCTCCGCCCGGATTCGATCAGCAGGGAACGGTCAAATTTGATGATGTCAAACGGGATCTCCATGATACGCTCAAAATTGGAATACCCCGTCCCGAAATCGTCCAGATAGAACTTGATGCCGAGCTGCTGGAGCTCCATGACCTTGCCTTTCATGATGTTGAAATCATACTCGCTCCGGCTTTCGGTGATCTCAATGGCGATCTTGCTGTAGGGGATCTGGTTGCGGTCGATGATCTGCTGCACCTCCTGACAGAATCCCTCATACCGGATGTCCAGCGTAGAGAAATTCACGGAGATGCGGGAAATGTCATACCCGTCCTCCATCATCGTGCGGATCGCACCGCAGGTCTTGTTCAGGATGATGAGGCTCATCATGTGGATCAGCCCATGCTGCTCGGCAAGCGGGATGAACTGGTCAGGGTAGACCATGCCCGTCTTTTCCAGCCGCAGACGCATGAGGGCTTCAGCGGTGTCATATTTGTTGGTGCTGATGTTGAACACGGGCTGGCAGTACACAAGCACCCGTTCATCATCCAGATCATGATTCTGAACAATATCTTCCAGCTGGCTCAGGATGTAGCTGTTGCTGTAGAACCGCCGGATGTCCGTTTCCCCGACCCGGTAGATCACGTTGAACGGCATCGTCTGTTCGGCAAATTCGATCAGCCGCAGATAATCCGCACCGGACACGACTTCCGGGTTGGTCTCCATAATGACGATCTTGTAGTCAAGCGCAAAACGCTTATAATGCTCCTTGAATTCTTCCAGCATATCCTCGATCTCTCTATCCTGCCGCACATCGTAGGATCTCGGGAAACAGAGGATAAAGCGGTCGTTCGTGAAGCGGTAAAGCGTAGCCTGCCGCATATGTACCCGGAAGAAATCCCGGAACACGTCGCTCAGATCCTTTGACTGCTGCAATGCCTTGGAAAAGTTCATCATGATACAGCTCATCAGGATGAGGGTATGCTTATCACTGCGGTCCTCGTCCAGCTCATCATAGAAGAAGCTCTCGGAAATGGCACCGGTATTGATGTCGTAGGGATTGGAGTGGAACAGGAACAAAATGCTCAGGAACGGTAGGAAATGGGCAACGCCGGTATAGGAAGTCTGCCCGAAATATTCCTGTATGGCAACGATCATCACACAGATAACATCCGTGCCGATCAGCGACCAGAAGATCTGCCGGATCAGGCGTTTCCGGTAGCGGACCAAAAGCCACAGCATCAGCGTCATGAACAGAAGATTCGGGATCAGGAACAGGCTCGGTCTGTCCTCGATGTGTCCGTCCGGTGCGATATAAAACCCGAACCGGAACACCGTCCCGGCAATATCCACTGCGACCCCTGCGGCCAGCAGGAGCAGGACCGCAAGATCATAGCGTTTTCGGACATAGGTGCGCACCCACATGGCTTTCAGCAGATACCGTATGTAGAGCACCATGGACAGTGTCAGCATCGTGTAGTGTACCAGCCGAAGCCCGTAGATCAGCATGACCGGGCAGCTTTCCTGCGTGCGTACACCGAAGAGCATGACATTGCTCACTGAAGCGGCAGCACAGGAGACCAGCATCATCAGCAGCAGCCGAAAGCTTTTATCCTTGAAAATGTGCATCTGTGACAGCAGCGCTGCCATCAGCAGACAAAGCCCGATGACGGTAATGTCACCGATGGGCATATAGCCTTCCAGCACGTTCGGGACTGCCTGTAACAGCATAAACGTTTTCGTGGTGCTCCCCCCTCTCCAAAGCTGTCAATGTCAGCCGTTGATCAATACTATTATAGCACCGAAACAGCGTGTTTGTCAATCATCTGGCAATATTTTCGTCATATTGTTGAACGATTTCATCGTTCTGCACAAATATCGAACAGTATTCTTTCTCCGCCGCCGGAGAAAAAATGCCCGCATCGCTGCATGCGGGCATACTGCCATGTGAAAGGCTCATACGAGGGTAAAGAACCTCTGGTGGAACGTTTCGCTCTGCTGGGGGGCAAGCTCCCGGTAACCGGAAACGCCCTGCGGCAGGTCGAGATTCGGGGCATCGATCATGGCGGTCATGGGTTCGGGACAGAAATAGCCGTTGAAGCCCTTGTCGTTCCAGATGATCCAGAATTTGTACTCATTCCCGACCTCGTAGACGATCTTCTTGCCGCTTTGCAGATCTTCTGCCACAATGCCGTAGAGATCCTCGCCTTCGAGTGTCATATGCTCGGCAAAATACATTTCATTGTCAATATTCTGCAATACCGGACAGCGGCTGCCGCTGCGGTATTCTAGATCACGCATGGTGAGGTCTGCCGTTTCGAGGGTAGGCAGGCAGCGTTCGTTCAGGATCCAGCGCTTGCCGATCGGAACGGTGATGCGTTCATCGGCTTCCTTGCCGCCCGTCACGAACGGGGAATTGATGGTCGTATGCGTTGCCACGGAGACCGGCAGCTGCTTGTTGGACAGATTGGTCAGCGTAAAGGCGTACTCCAGCCCGCAGGACGACAGCGTGAACAGGAACTCTGCCTTGAACCGGACCGGAAGATACTGGAAAAACGGGTCTTTCTCGTCGTAGAGATATTCCGTCTTGCACCATGCACAGTTGTCGTCGGCATTGTGTTCCGTCACGGTGTGGGAACGCTTGTGCAGAAAGCCGTGGATGTGGTTGTTGTAGGGGGCTTTCTCGTTGACGGGGAGATGATAGACGGCATCGGACGTTTTCAGGACACCGTCCGCAAAGCGGTTCGGCAGGTAGAGTGTGGGCAGTCCCCAGACTTCAGCAGACTTCAACAATTCCTCATAGGTGTTGTCCGGCTTGAAGCGGAAAAATTCCACGCCGTTTTTCTCATCCCGCAGCCGGATGACATTGGAACCGAGGTCGGGTGCGATCAGCGCCGTATAGCCGCCTGCATCGAGCCGTACACAGGGCATACCGCCCCACTGCATCATTTGTGTGGTATTCATGGGTATCCTCCTTTGTAGTCAGTCAATAGTTACATTGTACCATGTTTCCGTGCATTTGTCCAGTAGTTCCGGCAAATGTTCCCGATTTGCACAGTGCGGAAGTCAAAATTTGTGCATTTTCACGAAAAACCCGGAAAAGCTGCAAATTCATTGCCTTTTCACCGAAAAACGGAAAAATCTCCTTGCAAAAATCAGAAAACCGTGGTATAATATTCCTGTATGTCTTTGCAAAAAAGAGAAATGCTATATTTAGGAGGAACAACATGGCAAACGAAAAAACGACCGCATCCGCCGCACCCCTCGGCAGCCGTATCGTGACAGCCGTCCGGAACTGGTGTGTCCGGAACCGCTGGTATTTTCTGGCGTTCTTTCTGCCGGTGGTGCTGATGTATATTTCCTATGCGATCTTCGGGCTGTATCCGTTCGGGGAGAAGTCTGTGCTGGCACTCGACCTGAATGCGCAGTATGTGTATTACTTTGAGGCACTGCGGGATGCGTTCTGGGGCGACGGCAGCTTCTTCTACAGCTGGTCACGCAACCTGTCAGGCGGCTATATGGGTATTATCGGCTACTATCTGGCAAGCCCGTTCACGCTGATCCCCATGCTCCTGCCGGAAAAATGGATGCTCACCAGCCTGCTCATCATGATCCTGTGCAAGATCGGTTCGGCAGGTGTGACATTCAGCCTGTACCTGCAAAAGTCCAAGGGCATGCAGCCGCTGCACGCAACGATCTTTTCCCTGTGCTATGCGCTGATGGCGTACATGGTCATCCAGACCATCGACCCGATGTGGCTGGACGGTCTGGTGATGCTGCCGCTGGTCGCACTGGGCGTGGAATACCTCATCGACGACGGGCGCAAGCTCAATTATATCATCCCGCTGGCGATCATGTTCGTTGCCAATTTCTATATTGGATACATGATCGGCATCTTCACGGCGCTGTATTTTATCTACTACCTGTTCTTCGGCAAGGAAGGCAAACGTGGCAAGGCAGGGAGCTATGTCTACACGATATGTAACTTCGGTGTTTCGACACTGGTCGCCGTCATGCTTTCTGCCTTTATGATCTTGCCGGTCGTCAATGCGCTCCAGCTTGGTAAATTCAGCTTCACCGACCCGGATTACAGCTTTCAGGTGCAGTTTGAGCCTGTCACCGTACTGGCACAGATGCTCACGGCACAGTATGACTCCGTCAATGTACAGGGCAGCCCGGAAATTTACTGCGGGGTACTCACCATTGTCCTGCTGCCCATATTCTTCCTGAACCGGAAGATCACCCTGCACCGCAAGCTGGGCTACGGCTTCCTGCTGGCTGCCATGTTCTTCAGCATGTATATCAAGCCGGTCGATATGTGGTGGCACGGCGGACAAGTCCCGAACTGGCTGCCGTTCCGGTATTCGTTCATCATCTCTTTCATCCTGCTGAATATGGCAGCCGCTGCCTTTGAGAAGCTGGATGGCATATCGCCGGGACACTTCGGGGGGATCTTCTTCGGGATCCTAGCGGTGGTGCTTTATATTCAGGGCAGGGGCTATGAACATCTCGACATCATGGGTTCTATCTGGCTCACCATCGGGCTTTCTGCCGTGTACCTGATCATGCTCTACCCGAAAAAAGGTAAGGTTTCCGGCTGGGCCGTCCCGGTCATGCTCCTCTGTGTGATCTCCGGGGAGCTGGTATTCAACACGGTCAGCACCCTGAAAGACGTGGACGAGGAAGTCACCTACTCCACAAAAGCTTCCTACGAGACTTATATCCAGTCCGGACGTGCCGCAACGAAAGCCATGGAGGCGATCAATGACGGGCTTTACCGTTCGGAGAAAACGTTCTCCCGTGCTATCAATGATGACCTTGCTTTCGGGCTGAAAGGACTCACCCACTCCAGCTCCGTCATGAATGCGAAAACGCTCACCTTCATCGAGACGCTCGGCTACAACACCCGGAGCTATTATTCCCGCTATGACGGCACAACGGAGCTGGCAGATTCGCTCATGGGCATCCGCTATGTGCTGGACAGAGGCGATACGCCCGCCCGTCCGCTGCTCCACAAGGCATACGGCAAAGTCGGGCAGTACGATTATACCGACAAAAGCGGTAAGGATGCCGACGGAAAGCCCACTTCGGTCGATAAAACGATCAGCATCTACGAAAACCCGAACGCCCTCTCCATTGGCTATATGGTCAGCGAGGATCTGCTGCGCATCGACCACCTCGGCAATGACAACCCGTTCAACAGTCAGAACATTCTGCTGAGTACCATGCTGGGACAAACGAATTTTGATGCAGAGGGACAGATCGCAGAGCATTCAGAATACTACACCCCCATTGACTACGGCGAACCAGTGTTGGGTGCGGTCACGGTCGGAGACTACAATGGACAGGCGACCTACACCAAAATGGACAGCGGCGACCCGACCGTGGACTACCGCTTCACCGTGGAAAGCACGGAGGAGATCTTCTGTTTCCTCAAGACCGAAAACGAGCAGAAAGCCAACCTCTGGCTGGGTGTCTGGAACGAGGAAAAAGGGGACTATGATTTCAAGGGCTATGGGGTATACTTCGATGCACAGAGCAACTACTGCATTTTCAGCATGGGAGGATATGACATCGGCACCAAGCTCTCCCTGCGCCTGACGGTCGATAATGACCAGAATGCGATCATCGTCAAGAAGCCGTTCTTCTACTACTTTGACCGGGATACGTTCCAGACCGACATCGACAAGCTCAAAGCCGGGCAGCTTCAGGTGACGAAATATTCTGACACCTATATCAAAGGTACGGTCGAGGCGCAGGACGGACAGATGCTGTTCACGTCCATTCCCTACGAACCCGGCTGGACGGTGAAAGTGGACGGCAAAAAGGTCAAGACCTCGGAGTGCATCAAGGCAATGATCTATGTGCCTCTGGAAGCCGGAACGCATACCGTGACGTTCTCCTACATCCCGCCCGGATTCGTGGCAGGTGTGATCCTGTTCGTGATCGGTGTGGGGATGCTGGTGCTGTTCTACCGCTATGACCGGGAGAACAACAAGGTGCTCCGGGAGCGCCGCAGAAAGAAGAAAGCCGCCCAAGCGGCTGCCTGATCGTGTCACCCGCTCCGGCTTGCCGGAATATCCTGTCAAAAAGGGGATGATACCATGATCAAACTGCAAATTCCCGCTACCAGTGCAAACCTTGGCGCAGGCTTTGATGCGCTGGGGCTTGCCCTACAGCTTTACAATGACGTGGAAATGGAGGAGTGCGACACCGTTGCCATTACCTCGGCGGACGATACCCCCGTCCCGGCGGACGAAAGCAACCTGATCTATACGTCTGCCAAGGACTTGTATCAGGTCTGCGGCAAGACCCTCAAAGGGCTGCGGCTGGTGCAGACGAACCGCATCCCCATGACACGGGGACTTGGTTCGAGTTCGGCATGTGTCGTGGCAGGGCTCGTGGGGGCGAATATGCTCCTCGGCGATCCTCTGGATACGGACGATCTCGTTGACCTTGCGGCACAGATCGAGGGACACCCCGACAACACTGCCCCGGCACTGCTGGGCGGTATCGTGACGGCAGTCTTTGACGGGCGGCGGGTACACTGGGTGAAGCAGGAAGTCTACACAAAGCTCCGCTTTGCGGCAATGATCCCGGACTTCGAGCTGAAGACCGAACGGGCAAGAGCCTGTCTCCCCACGGAAGTCTCCCACAAGGATGCGGTCTATAACCTGTCACGGGCAGCGCTGTTCTCCGCCTCTCTCCTGACCGGAAAATTTGAGAACCTGCGCACGGCAGTCCATGACAAACTGCACCAGCCCTACCGGATGGCACTCATCCCACGGGCAAGGGAGGTGTTTGACATTGCCTACGCACACGGGGCATATGCCGTATACATTTCCGGGGCAGGACCTACCATAATGGCGATCGCAGACGAGGACAATGCGTATTTTGCCGGAAAGCTCCGGTTCTCTCTGGACAATGCCGGGCTGAAAGGCTGGCAGGTGCTGGAGATGAAGATCGACAACACCGGCTGTACTTTGCTATGAAAAAAGGACGCTCTTTCCGGAGCGTCCTTTTTGTTTGCGGTGTTATGCCATACCGGGCAGCTTATATTTTTCAGAGAACCGTTCAAAGTTGTCGTTGAAGTTCTTGTTCCCGAATTTCACCTTGTTGAGATAATTGTGTGTGTCAAACATGTTGTGCGAAGTCTCAATGACGGAGACCGCAATGTTGGAGCAGTGGTCGGACACACGTTCGTAATTGTTCAGGATGTCCGCCAGTACAAAGCCGGTCTCTATGGTGCAAACACCCTTTTGCAGGCGCTTGACGTGGTTCGCCTTGATGTCTCTGGTCAGGTAGTCAATGACCTGTTCCAGCGGTTCGATGTTGGCAGCATCTTTCTGGTCGAGAGAGAGATAGACGGCATAGGTATTTTCCAAGATCTCGTGGATGGCATCGGTGAGGATCTGCATTTCTTTCTGGGCATCCTCGGAGAACCGCTGTCCGGTATCATGGATCTCCTTGGCACTCTGGGCAATGTTGATGGCATGATCGCCGAGCCGTTCAAAGTCCCCGATCGCCCGCAGCACACGGGAACACATCTGGCTGTCATGCTCCGAAAGCGCCTGTGTACTGAGCTGTACCAGCGTGGAGCCGATCCTGTCCTCATAGCTGTCGAGCTTGTCCTCATTCTTATAGACTTTCTTTTCGACCTTTTCGTCATATTCCTTGAGGAGGGAAATGCTCATCAGCACGGTATCTTTGGCAAGGAGTGCCATTCTCCGGGAGGCATCATCACATTCCGCAAGGGCAGCGGACGGCGTGGACAGCAGGCGCTTGTCGAGGAGGGTATGCTGCTTTTTGGGCTTTTCCGCAGCTTCGCCGGCTTTGTCCCGGAGAAGGAAGTTGACAAGCTGTTCGAGCTGTTTTGCGAATGGCATGATGAGAAGCATGGTCGCAATATTGAAGAATGTGTGTACAATGGCAATGCCGACCGCATCGATCTGCCATGCTGAAAAGGAAAACCCGATCGTCATATCCAGCAATTCATACAGTGTCAGCAGTACAATTGTGCCAATGATATTGAAAGTAACGTGAATGAGGCTGACTTTCCGAGCATTCTTGCTGACACCGATCGAGGAAATGAGCGCCGTCACGCAAGTGCCGATGTTCTGCCCCATGATGATCGGGATCGCCATGCCGAACGTGATCGTTCCCGTGCTTTCCGCAAGGGTCTGGAGAATGCCGACAGAAGCGGCAGAACTCTGGATAACGCCCGTTACGGCAGTACCCACCAGAACGCCGAGGATCGGGTCGTCAAAGCGTGTGAGGAGCTGCTGAAATTCCGGGGAATCTTTCAGCGGTCCGACAGCATCTTTCATCAGCACCATGCCGTACATCAGCACCGCAAAGCCGACCAGAATATTACCGGTATCTTTTTTTCTGCCCGTACCCTTGCTCATCATGAGAATGGCACCGATCAGGGCAAAGAGCAGGGAGAAATATTCGGGGTTCAACAAAGACAGCCACAGAGGACCATCCGTGTCAACTCCCATCAGGCAAAGGATCCACGTGGTGAAAGTCGTGCCGATATTTGCCCCGATGATGACATAGACGGTCTGACTGACTTCCATGACCCCGCAGTTGACCAGCCCGACAAGCATGACCGTCAGCGAGGAAGAGGATTGCAGGACGATGGTGATACCCGTGCCGAGCAGCAGGGCGATCAAGGGCGAAGCGGTGAGCTTTTTCAGTGCTTGCTCGAGCTTGCCGCCAGCCATTTTCTCCAGTCCGGAGGACATGACATTCATGCCATACAGGAAAAAAGCCAGCCCGCCAATGACCATGATACAGGCAAGCACGACATCCTTTACATCCATACGATTACCGCCTTTCCGGTGTTCTGTTCTCATCTTACAGGAACATTCTTAAAATATTCTGATAATTTCTCACATACTTATTATAACAGAACAATGTAAAGATGTAAGCAAGCTTATGTTAGATCTATGTTAAAGCAGCGTGACGCTGCACCCGTTTTGCCTCCCACCGGCAGGCTGCCGGCTCCGATTTGCCTCCCAATGCGGCTACGCCGCAAAGGTCGGCTTGCCCGACTGATAATGAAAAAGGGGGTGCAGGGGGCGAAGCCCCCGCAAAAAAGCCCCCTTCCCCTTGGGGAAGGGGGTCGGGGGATGGGGGTAAATAGCAGCAGACTGCCGTTTTATTTTGCTTTCTTCCCCTTTTCCTTCTTCTCCCGGGGCTTTTTTGGCAGGGGGGCGGGGTGGAAAGCAGCATTGTAGGTGTCGATCATTTCCGCCCGTTCGTGCTTGTTCAGACCGTAAAAGACCAGCTTCCGGATAATATCATAAATGACCGCAAACAGCGGCACACCGACAAGCATGCCCACAAATCCCCATAGTCCGCCAAACAGCAGGATCGAGAACAGCACCCAGAAACTGGACAGCCCCGTGGAATTGCCCAAGATCTTCGGACCGATCAGATTTCCGTCTAGCTGTTGGAGCAGAATGATGAAGATCAGGAAATACAAAGCGTGCATCGGGTCTTCCAGCAAGAGCAGCAGCAAACACGGAATTGCCCCGATGAACGGACCAAAAAACGGGATGATATTCGTCACGCCGATCACAACGCTGATCAGGGCAGCGGACTCAAAGCCTAAGATCGTCGTTCCGATAAAACAGAGCGCTCCGATGATCGCCGAATCCAGCAGCTTGCCCATGAGGAAGCCGTTGAACATCCTGTCCGCATACCGGAATTCTTCCTCCACAAGATCAGCCCAGTGCGGGCGGAAAATACCGCTCAGGAGCATTTTCCCCTGTGCCGCAAACTGCTTGCGGCTGGCAAGGAAATAGATGGAGATCAGCAGCCCGAGGAACAGGTTCTTGACCGCATTCACAAAGGCAGCGACACCTGTTCCCACACCGCTCATCACCGTCCCGACATGGGGGAGCAGATCGTTTTTCAGCCAGTCCTCTAAGCCGTCCGGCTTGCTCAACAGGCTGTCCGTGCCTGTCGTCACATAGAGATATGCCTGATCCCAGTAGGTCTGCAATTCCGGGAACTGCTGCAAAAGCCGATGCAGCCAGCTATTGGCAGAAGCGAGCTGATCCGGTACGGCAGCCGCAATGCCGAGGATGCTGTCCCACACCTGCGGGATGACCAGCAGTACCAGCACCCAGATCACAGCGATCAGCAGCACTAGTGAAACGACAATGGCAATGGCAGCGATCCAGCCCTTTCGCTCTTGCAGGCGGAGCAGTTTCATCAGCGTGGTCTCAATGCGGTCGCACAGCGGCGCAAGGATATAGGCAATGACTGCCCCGTAAATAAACGGCGTGACAATGCCCATGACAGAGCTTACCGCTGCCTGCACCTGTGCAAAGCGGAACAGCAGAAAGAAGAACAGCAGCCCTGCCGCCACGATGCCAAAGCCTGTCAGCCCGATGCGGACATATCGTTGGTATTTCAGTTTCATATGGTCACTCCTGTTCTGTCATGGTAAAGCGCACCGGGAGAAATTCTTTTAGGGGATGCACCCCGTCCGAGAGGATGACCGGGAGATCATCCACGCAGAACTGTGCCAGCACCTGTAAGCAAGCACCGCAAGGAATGCAGGGCTTGTCCGGGCTTTCCCCTTCGGGCGCACCGCAGACGGCAATTGCCGAGAATTTCCGCTTCCCCTCTGAGACCGCCTTGAACACGGCAGTCCGTTCCGCACACACCCCCAAAGAATACGAGGCGTTCTCGATATTGCAGCCCGTGCAGATCGTCCCGTCCGCCGTCAGCAGCGCAGCCCCTACCGCAAAATGCGAATACGGGCAGTAAGCTTGTTCCCTTGCCCGGCGGGCATATTCCATTAACTGCTCCATACATTTCCCCCTTTAGTTTTTTTTGAAAGCAGCGAGGCGCTGCAAATTCTGCTTGCAATTCTGCCAAAAGTCTGTTATAATAGAAAAGAGGGGACTGATAAGCCCCCTCCGAAGCTCTTACTTTGTGATGAGTGCCAGCGTGTCTCTTGCGATCAGCAGTTCCTCATTGGTGGGTACGACCCAGACATCGACCTTGGAATCCGACTGGGAGATCTTCGCCAGCTTGCCCCGAACGCCGGCATTGGCAACGGTGTCGATCTGGATGCCAAGTACATCCATATCGGAGCAGACAGCCTCACGGACATCCGGTGCATTTTCACCGATACCGCCCGTAAAGAGGACAGCATCCAGCCCGTTCATGGCAGCGGCAAATGCGCCGATGTACTTCTTGATCTGGTAGGCGAGCATATCCTTTGTGAGCTGCGCCCGTGCATTGCCCTCGCTGGCAGCGGCGGAAACGTCCCGGTTATCCGAGCCGACACCGGAAACACCGAGGAAACCGGACTTCTTGTTCATGTAGTCGGACATCTCCTCCGGCGTGAAACCGTGTTTCTCCATGACATAGGTCACGGCAGAAGGGTCGAGCGCCCCGGTCCTTGTCCCCATCAGCAGACCGTCCAGCGGCGTGAATCCCATGGTCGTGTCAACGGACTTGCCGCCGTCCACTGCGGTAATAGACGAACCGTTGCCCAGATGACAGGAAACGATCTTGAGATCCTTCGGGTCTTTCCCCATTGCCTTGGCAAGGGCAGCGGAGACGAATCTGTGGGACGTGCCGTGGAAGCCGTACTTGCGCACATGATACTGTTCGTAGTCCTCATAGGGCAGACCATACATGTAAGCCTTTTCCGGCATGGTCTGGTGGAAAGCCGTATCAAAGACAGCCGCCTGCGGTACGCCGGCAGGGAGCACGGACTTGCAGGCACGCAGCGCAAGAGCGTGTGCATGGTTATGCACCGGCGCAAGCTCCCGGAGTTCATCGATCTTGTCGATGATCTCATCCGTGACAAGGGTCGTTTCGGAGAACAGTTCCGAGCCGTGAACAATACGGTGACCGACAGCGGCGATCTCGCTCATGTCTTGGATGACAGCGGCATCTCCGGTAGTAAGCACCTCCACGAGCTTCATGAAAGCTTCGGTGTGTGTCGGAAAATCACAGTCGGCAGCAAATTCCCTGCCGTCCGCCGTCTTGTGGGCGATATGACCGTCGATACCGATACGGTCGCAGTTGCCCTTGGCAAGCACACTCTCATCGTCCATGTTCAGAAGCTGGTACTTGAGAGAGGAACTCCCGGCATTTACAACTAAGATCAGCATATTCTATCGTTCCTTTCGGTTTTAAGGCAACACCGCACAAAGATCGTGCGGCAGATGCGCCGTCAGATTTTTCGTCAGCTTGTGCAGAAACGACGCAGGAATACTTTGTGTATTTCAAGGAGTTTATGTGCAAGATGACGGAAAAGATGCAAGCAGATGACGTACAAAGCCGTCAGGCGGTCTTTGTGCGGTGGTGCCTTGGATTCGGTAACAGTAACAGTTTACCCATATACCATTATACACTTTTTTTCAGAAAAATCAAGTGTTTCTAGAAAAAAGTTACAATTTTTTCAGGAAGCGCCCGTGTACTGCCGGCTGAAACTGCCGCTTTCCGGTGCGAGATCAGAAAAGGAGAGAAAGTCATGAAAGTCAGCGGTATCATCTGCGAATACAATCCCCTGCACAATGGGCATGTCTACCATATCCGGGAGACTCGGAGAAACGGTGCGACCCATATCGTGTGCGTGTTGAGCGGCAATTTCGTCCAGCGGGGGGATGTCGCCCTGCTGAGTAAATTCGACCGTGCCCGCCTTGCCGTGCGGGCAGGGGCAGACCTTGTGGTCGAACTGCCCACCCCGCAGTCCTGCGCTCCTGCGGAGCTGTACGCTTCGGGGGCGATCTGGCTGCTGCACAATTTGGGCGTGGTGGACGAGCTGTCGTTCGGCAGTGCGAGCGGCGATATCGAGACGATCTCCCTGCTGACGGAAGCGATCGTCTCCACGACCACGATCTACGGCGAACGCATCCGGGAGCGCATGAAGCAGGGCGAATCCTACCCGGCAGCCGTGTTTGAGACCGTCCGCCAGCGCTACGGCGATCAAGTCGCCAGCAAGATGTACGACCCCAACAATATCCTTGCCATAGAATATTGCAAAGCCATGCAGCGGCAGCACGTGCGGTTTTCAGCATTTACCGTGCCCCGGCGGTATGTGGTGCATGACAGCAGCCGCCCCGCCGGACAGTTCGCCAGTGCCAGCTTCCTGCGCAAGTCCGTGCTGGAAGGGGAGCTGAACTATCCGGAATTCGTGCCGCCCTTTGCGGCAAAGCTGTTGAGCGACCGTATCGCAGAAGGGCGCATCGCATCCATGCAGCAGTTGGAACGGGTCGCTCTCTACCGCCTGCGGACGATCTCCACGGAGGAGCTGCTCACGATGCCGGACATGAACCAGTCGCTTGCGAGCCGCTTCTATGCCGCCCGCAATGCCAACAGCCTCGAGGAATTCCTTGCCGCCGTCAAGACCCGGTGCTACACCATGTCCCGTATCCGCCGCATCGTCATGAGTACTTTGCTCGGCATCCCACGGGAGCTGATGCAGGAAAGACCGCCTTACGTCCGGGTGCTTGCCTTTAATGACAGAGGACGGGAGCTGCTGGGCATGATACAGGAACGCTGTACGCTGCCGGTCAACACCTCGCTGTCCCGTCTGCGGGATGAGGGCGGCATGGCGGAGGCATTCATCCGGCTCGAAGAACGGGCTTCGCATGTTTACGGGCTGGCACAGGGGACGGTCTCCTCGGCGGAGGAAGATCTCCGGGCACGCATCGTCATGGAGGGCAGGCGCTGATGCTGCGGGGCATCCGGGGCGCTATTCTGGATATGGACGGTACGCTGCTGGACTCTATGCCGATCTGGCATGAGATCGACATCCGCTTTTTCGAGGAAAACCACCTCACCCTGCCGGAGGGGCTTTCGGAGCAGGTGAACAAGATGAGCATGGAGGAATGGGCAGCCTATTTCGTCCGGGAATTCGGCATCGGCGGTACGCCGGATGACGTGATCCGGCGCATTGAGGAAATGGCAGCGGAGTATTACCGGGCATACATCCCCCTGAAACCGGGTGCGGCAGCGTTTCTGGACTTTCTGGACGGACACGGCATCCCCTATGGCATTGCCACAGCGACCTACCGGAGTTCGGCAGAGGCTGCCCTGAAACGGCTCGGCATTCTGGAACGGCTGCGATCCCTTCTCACAGCGGAGGATGTACCGGGCGGCAAGACCACACCTGCCATGTATCAGGCGGCAGCCGACCTGCTCGGTACAGCACCGGAAGAGACTTTGGTCGTAGAAGATGCCCTGCACTGCGTGCAGACGGCAGTAAAGGGCGGATTTCTGGTCGCCGGGGTGCGGGATGCGAGCTGTCCCCCGGCGGAATGGGCAGAGATCTGCCGCCTTGCAGCGTGGACAGGCGATACCCTGCCGGAGCTCGCCGCAAAATTAAGCTGTGAAAGGGGTGACTGACTGCGGAAAGACCTGCCTTTCCCAGTCCATAGTGTCAATGCCGAAATGAAGTCCTGACACCAAACGTCCCCCTGCCGCATAGAATAGCAGCAGGGAGGATGCACATGGAACAATCATCATTGGATATGCTCCCGGAGGGGGCGACCGGGCGGGTGCTGGGATTTCACCTGACAGGGGTGATCCGCAGCCGCTTGCAGGACATCGGTCTGATCCCGGGAACGGCAGTGACCTGTATCCAGAAAGGAACAGATCTTGCTGCCTACCGGATACGGGGTGCTGTGGTCGCTTTACGCAATGCCGATGCACGGGGCATTGTCTTTCAGGCGGAGCGGCATTGAGATAAATAAAGACCGGGATGCTTTTCGGCATCCCGGTCTGTGTTTGGGGAACTTTTCCCCTTTAGTCAAACATCGGTGTGGAAAGATAGCGTTCCCCGGTGTCCGGCAGGACAGCCACAATGACCTTTCCCTTGTTTTCCGGACGCTTGGCAAGTTCTATGGCAGCCCATACTGCCGCACCGGAGGAAATGCCGACCAGTACGCCCTCATTTCTGGCAACAGCCCGCCCGGCGGCAAAGGCGTCCTCATTGGCGACCGGGATGATCTCGTCATAAATGTCCGTATCCAACGTGTCCGGCACGAAGCCCGCACCGATGCCCTGAATTTTATGCGGTCCGGAAGTCCCCTTGGAAAGCACCGGAGAGCTTGCCGGTTCTACGGCAACGATCTTAATGTCGGGGTTTTTGGATCTCAGGTAAGCGCCTGCGCCGCTGATCGTGCCGCCCGTGCCGACCCCGGCAACCAGAATATCCACCTTACCTTCTGTATCGTTCCAGATCTCCACGCCGGTGGTTTTCTGATGGATAGCAGGGTTGGCAGGGTTGGTGAACTGCGACGGGATGAAGCTGTTCGGGATCTCCTTGGCAAGCTCCTCCGCCTTGGCGATCGCACCCTTCATGCCCTTTGCCCCCTCGGTCAGCACGAGTTCTGCCCCGTAGGCTTTCATCAGGTTGCGGCGCTCGATGCTCATGGTCTCCGGCATGGTGATGATCAGCCGATAGCCCCGAGCAGAAGCCACTGCCGCAAGCCCGATCCCGGTGTTGCCGCTGGTCGGCTCGATGATGACGCTGCCCTTTTGGAGTACGCCCCGTGCCTCTGCATCCTCGATCATGGCAACAGCGACCCTGTCCTTGACCGACCCTGCGGGGTTGAAATATTCCAGCTTGCCGAGGACAGTCGCCTCCAGACCGTTTGCCTTTTCCAGGTTTGTCAGCTCAAGCAGCGGCGTACCTCCTACCAGTTCCGTAAAAGAATGAAAGACCTTCATGTGAAACTCCTTTCCGTAAACGACTTGTTTACCTATATGTTTGGTATGCTTATAGTATATCACATTTTCAAGCGTTTGTCAAGGGGTTTTTGAAAAAAGGCGGCAGGCTGCCGGTGGGAGGCACCACGGGTGCAGCGTCACGCTGCAAAAAACAAAGGTCGCATTTCACGACCTTTGCTACTTATAGATCAGTATCAACTTCCCCATCCTTGCCATGTTTCAGGTAGCGGGACGTTTTCTTTTTCTTTTTGGCAGCATACATGATGTTGTCAGCGACCGTCACGAGCTGGAACAGATTCGTTCCCGGTTCGGGGACGGTGATGTGAAAGCCCAGTGAAGCAGCCAGTTTATAGGGAAGCTGCTTTTCGGCGTTCAGGCTTTCGAGACATTCGAGAATGCGTTCAGAAAGCGACTGTGCCTGTTCCTCCGTATAGTCCGCCGCAAAGATGATGAATTCATCCCCGCCGAACCGACAGCAGACCTCACCGCCCGTGCAGGCACGCTTGATGGCTTCTGCCATGCTCATAATGGCAGCATCGCCCGCTTTGTGTCCGAACGTATCGTTGATACGCTTCAGCCCGTCCATGTCGAGAAACATCAGCATGACCGGTTTCTGTGCCTCCATGCAGTAGCTGTAGAGTTGGTTGGTGTCGATGCGGAAACCGTTCCGGTTGTTGATGCCGGCAAGCGGGTCGATCGTGTACAGCCGATTGAGGTTCTGTGTCACCTTGTCGAGGCGCACGATCTTGCGTACACTTTCGAGGGAATTGGCAATGTCCATGACGATGTTGTGGAACAGCTTGCTGCTGGTGGGGAAATTGCTGTCCTTGATGACACAGTACCCCATGCACCGTTCCCGGAAATGCAGCGGAACGAAGTAATAATTCCCTGTCTCATTTTTTTCATCGAACAATCCCGGCAGCATCTCCTGCGCAGCAAAGTCCGGCATATCGAAAAAGCGTCCGTTCCGGTAGGCAAGCGGTACGACGATGCGCTCCCCGTACCCGTTTACGATGTAATCGTTCGCAGAAAGCACCGGAACGGGATAGCGTTCTTCCTGCTCGTCCGTCACCCCGTGCCGCCAGCTATCGCACAGACAGAGGTAGAACTCCTTGCAGTGGAGATCCGGAATGAAATAGCGCAGATTTTCCACGAATTCCTCTAAATTATCGCACTCCGCCAGAGAGGACGAGAGCCTGCTTGCCAGCGATACATCATCCGTAAACGATTCCAGTACCGTGAAATTCCGCCGCTTGAATTCGTCCGCATCCATGACCGGTGCTTCACAGCAGCCGCAGCTCTGGGAAAACCGGCAGAAAATGTCGAGCATGGATTCCCGCTCCTGCGGCTTGCCGGCAAGGTGGTTCAGGATCTTCTGACACGCAAGCTGTCCGACCCGTTCGAGCGGACGCTCCACCGAGGTCAGCGAGGGCGCATAGTTCCGGGCATTGTAGATGTAGTCAAACCCGGAAACTGCCACATCCTCCGGCACACGCACACCGTGGTGCATCAGAGCGCTGACGGCAGCGATCGCCATAGTATCGTTGGCGCAGACGATCGCCTGCGGCATTTCGAGATCGGAGTTCATGAATTTCTGGACAGCATCTACACCGTCACGGGAGACGAACCGCCCGTGGTAGATGCGTTCCTCTTCTACGAGGATGCCATGCTTGTTCAGCACGTCCTTGTAGGCTTTCAGGCGCTGCACGCTGTCGATATTGTCCGCAGGTCCCGAAATGAAATTGATGCGTTCAAAGCCGTGCTTGACAATGAAATGCTCCACCATAGCATGCATCGCCATTTCGTTATCGATGCCGATGTAGTAGGTCCCGGCAACGTTCTTGTCGATGCAGACTGCCGGAATGCCGGAAGCCCGTACCCGTTCGAGCACACGCTCCAAGCAGTCGGCAAACTGAATGGTATTGATGACGAGTATCACACCGTCAAACTGGGAAAGATCGGCGAGGGAGAAAATGTTATACTCCCCCGTATCGTGCCGGATGTCGCTCCCGATATTGCCGAAAGCGACAAAGTGTTCCAGGGTGATATTGTTGGCAAAGGCAAACTGCCGCACGCCTCTGAGGATGCCGCTTTGGTATTCCTCATCGATCGTTGATACGATGACTGCGATATGTATGTGCTTATCTGGCATCCGATCTCACCGCCGGTCAGCCCGGCAAACCCTTTCCTATAAGATAGGCTCATAGCATCCTGTGCTGGACCCGTTCCGCCTGCCGCAGGACGGGCTGTGTTGTTTTAAGCTTCGCTGTTGGCATCCGATGCAGGTGCATCGGGTGTTTCCGGCGCTGTGGTATCCGGTGTTTCCGGCGCAGGTGCTGTCTCCGGTGCGGCAGCAGGCTGCTGCTGTACATCCGCAGCGGTCTGTGCCGGCGCAGCAGCAGCGGCAGCCGATGTCGGGTACTGCGGGGTCAGCTTCTGACCGCAGTTCGCACAGAATACCTGCGTGGTGTCATAAGTCGCACCGCACTGCATGCAGACCATAGCCGAGGGATGCGGTGCAGCAGCGGGCGCAGTTGCCTGCGGCACGGGAACGAGTTCAGCCTTGCGGCTCTGGACAACTTGGATCTCAGCTTCCAGCTCTTCTACACGTTTGGCAGAAGCGGTGATAGAAGCGATCTGTTCTGCAAAAGGATCTGCCGGGTCGTTCTGGTGCTGTGTATAGTAAGTCTGCCCGATCTCCAGATACTTCTGCTGGATGTTGCTCTTTTCCGTGTTCATTTCCCGCTTGAGCGCACTGCTGTCGCTCATGTTCTTGGCAGCCTGCTGTGCAGTTCTGCCGGCATTGGTAAGATTTGCTTTCAACTGGTCAAAAAAGGACATGGTAAATTCCTCCCTGTAATGGTATCCTGCGGAGATGCTCCGCAGACGGCGGAGACCCGATCATATATAGTATAGCACAGTTTTTCTGAAATTGCAAGGGCTTTTTGTGAAAATCTACGAATTTTTTCATTTTGCTGTATAAAGTCTCGCAGCTTCCATAAAAATTTGACAGACCTCTTGACAAAAAAGCCGCACTGTGCTATAATAAATAGGTATGAATCCATCATAGCAAGGAGTGTAACTATGGAAGTCTATGAGATCATCTGCGGTGCGATCGTACTGGTGCTGGCGCTGCTCATCATCATCCTGTGCCTGATGCAGGACGACAGAACGCAGGACAGCATGACATCCGCACTGGGCGGCGGCATGAACGAATCTTTCTACGGACAGAACGAGGGCAATACCAGAGAAGCCGCACTTGCCAAGCTGACAAAGATCTTGGGCATCATCTGCTTTGTCATTATTATCTGCATGAATGTTGTGATACCGTATATCATGACATTCTTCCAGAGTACCGGAGAGTAAACGGCGGTATAGGCGCACCCCTGAGTAAAATGGCTCAGGGGGTTTTTTTATATAGGTCTTGACAAGTTCGTAAAGTTGTGGTATACTAATACCAGTAGCACCTATCAGCTTGGCTCTGCTGTCCTGTGACAGTGATCCGAGGGACTGAAAACCCTCTTTTGGCTGTATAGGTGTTATTTTTACGCTTCTGAGATCATACGATCTATTCTGAGTACTTTCCATTGGATAAAAGGGAGGTTTTTATGGCAAGACATGACCGGAAACACGCCGCCCGCAAGGCGGCATCCAGACCTGCGAGCCCTGCCGGACAGGCAGCGCTTGTCCGAAAGATACGGGCGATCCTGCGGGAAGAGGGCAAGCTGTCACAGGCAGAACTTGGCAGAAAATGCCATTCCCGCCGCTGTAAGGCGAACTATGCCGCTGCCATACAGCAGCTCATCCGGGACGGGGAACTGCTCCTGCGGCGGCATGACTATATCCTGACAGAAAACAGCTTCCGGGCAGAGGTCGTGCGTCTGCATGCAGGGTTCGGCTTTATCCGGGACGAGGCGGGAACGGACTATTTCGTCCCCGGCAGGGCTTTCTGCGGTGCGATGCCGGGAGACAAGGTGCTTGCCCGCACCATGCCTTCCCAGAACGATCCCCCCGAAGCCGAAGTACTCCGCATCACCGAGGAAAACCCCTCCTGCCGGCTTTCGGGCATGGTGATCATCGGGGAGGACGGGCTTTGTCTCCTGCCGGACAGCATGACCGTGCAGATCCGCATCGACAGCCGGGAAAGCGTGCCCTGTTCGCCCGGCGATAAAGTACTTTGCCTGCTGACCAAACGAGGCGACCGCCACAGCCGCCACCGGGTGCGGGTGCTGCATGATTTCGGCACGGCAGGATCGGCGGCAGCCTGCATGGCAGCGTATATCACCGCACAGGATATACCGACAGACTTTTCGCCCGAAGTCCTCCGGGAGGCGCAGCAGAAGGCGGAAACAGGCATCCCGGAAACAGACCTCACCGGACGGCTCGATCTCCGGGGGCGCTGCATTTTCACGATAGACGGCGCAGCGGCGAAAGATCTGGACGATGCCGTTTCCGTGGAACAGCACCCGGACGGGAGCTGGACGCTCGGGGTGCATATTGCGGATGTGTCCCACTATGTGCAGGCAGGTTCGGCACTGGACAAGGAGGCATTCCGCCGGGGAACAAGCATTTACTACGCCGACAAGGTCATTCCCATGCTGCCGCAAGCCTTGTCTAACGGGATCTGTTCCCTCAACGGCGGAGCGGACAGGCTTGCTTTTTCGGCATTCATGACGCTTTCCCCGGCAGGTGAGATCCGGGAGACCCGGCTCACCAAGTCCGTTATCCGCTCCGTGAAACGTGGTGTCTACAGCGAATGCAATGCCATTCTCGACGGCACTGCTTCTCCCGCATTACAGGAAGCCTATGCAGCGGTCACACCGTCTTTGCATTTGCTCGATGTCCTGACGGACAGGCTTGAAGCGCTCCGCCGGGAACGGGGCGCACCCGAACTGGAAAGCACCGAAGCCGCCCTGCTGCTCGACGAAAACGGCAGATGTGCAGGGCTTTCCCCCATCCAAAGAGGGCGCAGCGAACGCATCATCGAAGCCTGTATGCTCTGCGCCAACGAAGCCGTTGCCCGCTTTGCACGGGAGCAGGAGCTGCCTCTGGTCTGCCGGGTACACGAAGGACCGTCCCCCGAACGTCTTGACACCCTGAAAGACATTCTGGAAAAGCTCGGCGCAGAACGTCCGCAGTTCCACGAGGCGCAGCCGTCCGATCTACGCCGCATTCTGGAGGAAAACCGGGCGCAGCCGTATTTTCCGGTCGTCAATGCGCTGGTGCTGCGAGCCATGGCAAAGGCAAGGTACAGCGAAGAGCCGCTGGGACATTTCGGGCTTGCACTGGCGGACTATGTGCATTTCACGTCCCCGATACGGCGCTATCCCGATCTGGCAGTCCACCGGATCTTGTTCGCCTATCTTGCAGGCAGCAGCCGGGAAGCGGTGCGCAGGCGTTTCCGGCGTTTCACAGAACAGGCAGCGCTCCGTTCCTCGGAAACGGAACTGCGTGCCGTGCAGCTCGAACGGGAAGCCGACAGGTGCTATGCCGCCGAATATATGCAGGCGCATGTGGGGGAGGTCTTTCAGGGCATTGTCAGCGGTGTGACGGACTATGGTGTCTATGTCACGCTGGAGAATATGGCAGAGGGCTTTCTGCACATCCACGATTTCCCGGAAGGGGAATATGAGACCGAACCCGGCTGGTATATCCGCAGCCCGGAATTTGGCATCCACCTCGGCGACCCGGTGACAGTCCTCTGCGCCCGTGCCGATGTCAACGGCGGGCATATCGATTTGGCATTCCCGGATGTGCCTATTGCGTGAGCTGCGTACCCGGATAGTAGTACGCTAAAATGTCCCGGTAGTCGCTCCCGGCAAGTGCCATGGCATTTGCCCCGTACTGGCTCATACCGACAGAATGCCCGTAGCCGTGCGTGGTGAAGGTGAATTTCCCCTCTGCATAGCTGACCGTAAAGTCCGCCGACCGCAGCCCGAAAATGCTCCGCAGCTCCTGCCCGGTAAAAATGCCGTCCCCTGCCGGGAGTTCGAGGACTGTTCCGGCTTCGGAAACGATCGGTGTCCCGAACCATTCCGAAGCATCTCCCCCGATCGTCAGCCCGACATGGGCAGCCGTGAGCTTTTCCATGACTTCCTCCGGGGTGAAGTCCACGCTTTCTTCAAAGCCGGGCGCTTCCGTGTCGGCAGCACTGTCCACCGACCGCAGGTAGGCAACATCATTCCCCCAGACATTGACAGCCGATTCCGTTTTTCCGCCGGACATGGCATGAAAGGCGGCGATGATCGGTTCGTTTTCATAGGTGAGCAGTTCTCCGCCGACCGCATCCACGGCAGCGGAGAGAATGGCATAATTGGCAGCGTAGCTGTCTCCCCACCGTTCCCGCATCTGCTCGTCCGTGAGAAATGCCTGAAATTGCGCAGGATCGTCCGAAAAATCCGCCTCGTCCCCCCTTGCAGCCGACAGCAGCCGCTGCCGTTCCGCATAGGTGTGAGCCGCCACGACCTGCGCCTTGAGGGCTTCTGGTGCAAAGGAGACAGGCATCTCCGCCCCCACAGCCCCGATGAGGTAGTCCCGCACCGGCACGTTCAGGATCTCCCCCGTCTCCGTGCAGCGCACCCGGTAGCATTCGGGCAGGTTTTCCACAGGTTCACTGGTGTCTGTGGAAAGTGCAGTTTCTGCCGTTTCTGCCGTGGCTGGTTCGGTGAATTCCGTAAAGACCAGTTCCCCCGTATGCTCCGAAGAAGCCGATGCCGGTGTGAGCAGGAATGCCGGGATCATGGGTATTACGGTCAGCCCCGCACAGAAAACGAGACATTGCAGAAAATAATTTTTCATGGTATTTTCATTCTTCCTTTCTTAAGTGGCAAAGGTCAGCGCAGTGCCTGCGCACCCGTTGTGCCTCCCAATGCCGCCTTACGGCGGCAAAGGTCGGCGCAGTGCCTGCGCTCCCGTTGTGCCTCCCAATGCCGCCTTACGGCGGCAAAGGTCGGCTTGCTCGAATGCTACTTAAACTTACCTGAGAGCAGTCGCCCTTTGCGCCGTTAGGCGCATTGGGCAACACAACGGAGGCGGCAGCCTGCCGCCAGTGTCACGCTGCTACTTGACTTTACAAGGAATTGGTGCTATAATATATAATGTATAAAGCAGACTTTTATTTGTGAACAGGAGGCAGCGCTCTATGAACCATGTATTTACCAATGCCGATATGCAAAATTTATGCGCAGATCTGCAAAAACATTCCCGCATCGAACCGGAACTGTACCAGAAGTTCCACGTCAAGCGTGGTCTGCGCCGGAGCGATGGCACCGGGGTGCTGGCAGGTATCACCAATATCTGCAACGTACACGGCTATGTTGTGAACGAGGGCGAAGTCGAACCGATCCCCGGCGAACTGATCTACCGGGGGTATAATATCTATGACTTGGTCTCCAATGCCATGAAAGAAAAGCGCTTCGGCTACGAGGAGACCGCTTTCCTGCTGCTGTTCGGCAAGCTGCCGGATGCCAAAGAACTGGAAGCGTTCGAGCACTATCTGTCCATGCAGCGGGAACTGCCATCGGGCTTTGTGGTCGATATGATGATGAAAGCCCCGTCCCGGAACATCATGAACAAGCTTGCCCGTTCCATTCTGTCCCTGTATTCCTACTATGACGAGGACTGCGAGGAGACCGGGCTGGAATATGAGATGCGTACAGCCATCCGTCTGCTTGCCAAGCTGCCGATCATCATGGTCAATGCCTATCAGGTCAAGCGCAAGCATTTCGACAACCAGACCCTGTTCATGCACCCCCTGCGCCCCGGTGAAAAGACAGCTGAGACCATTCTGTCCATGCTCCGCCCCGACCGGCAGTACACACAGGAGGAGGCACAGCTGCTTGACTGTATGCTGATGCTCCATGCCGAGCACGGCGGCGGCAACAATTCGACATTTACCTGTCGGGTGCTGACTTCCTCCGGAACGGATGCCTACTCTGCCTATTCGGGTGCTGTCTGCTCCCTGAAAGGCGCAAGGCACGGCGGTGCGAATATCAAGGTCTCCGCCATGCTGGAAGATTTCAAGGCAAATGTTGCCCACTGGGACAACGAGGGCGAAGTTGCCGACCACATCCGCAAGGTGCTGCGCAAGGAAGCCGGAGACGGCAGCGGACTGATCTACGGCATGGGACATGCCGTCTATACCCTGTCCGACCCGAGGGCAGTGATCTTGAAAAAGCAGGCTTTCCGCCTTGCCAAGGGCAAGGAGATCGAAGCGGAATTCCACCTGCTCGATACCATCGAGCGCCTGACCCCCGTCATCATGCGGGAGGAAATGGGCAAGGAAAAGACCTTCTGCGCCAATGTGGATATGTATTCCGGGCTGGTCTACCGGATGCTGAAGATCCCGGAGGAGCTGTATACACCGCTGTTTGCCGTGGCAAGAATGGCAGGCTGGGCAGCGCACCGCATGGAAGAACTGACCACCGGCGGCAGGATCATCCGCCCTGCCTATAAAGCGATCTCGAGAAAGAAGCCCTATGTGCCGCTTTCCGACCGCAAGTAAGCGCTTTGCCCTGCTGGTCTGCATGGTGCTGCTGACGGTGCTGCTGTCGGGCTGTTCACTGGGTGTCAATGTGGACACCATGCTGACCCCCCCGAAGCTGAGCGGACAGCAGGAGCAGATCTATCAGGCTTTGCAGGATGCAGCCGGTTCGGACATCCGGCTGAAATACCCCACACGGGGCAGCTATCTTTCGGCGTTCATCATTGCCGACATTGACGGCGACACGGCGGAAGAGGCGATCGTATTCTACGAAAAGAACAATCTCACCGCCCCCGATACGGGTCTGCGCATCAACGTACTGGACTGCATCGACGGCGTGTGGGCATCGGTCTGCGACCGGAGCGCCGAGGGCACGGAGATCGAAAAGGTCGTCATTTCCCCGCTGGGGGACAATGACCGGATGAATGTCATTGTCGGCTACCTGACGGCGAACCAGTCGGAAAAATATATCTCCGTCTATTCCTATACGGACAGCTATCTCGAGCAGACACTGTATCACAGCTATGCGCTGTTTGACGTTGCCGATGCCGGGAGCGGCGCTGAAAACCCCGATCTGGTGCTGCTGGGGGCAGCGGCAGGCATGGAACCTGCCTATGCGGCAGTCTATTCACTGGCGGAGGACGGGCGGTATTTCGAGCATAAGTACAGCTTCCGGGACAACTACACGGACTACACGCAGCTCCTGTACGGAACGCTGCCGGACGGCGGCGTGGCGCTCTATGTGGATGCAGCGACCGGAACGTCGAACCTGCAAACGGAGATCCTGAGCCTTGAGGAAGGCAGTCTTGTGGATCTGCTGCAGCGCTGCGGGCGCAAGGCAGAAGATACCGTGCGCCGGGCAGGGCTCGTGTGCCGGGATATTGACGGGGACGGTGTGCCGGAGATCCCGGTGCAGTCGGTCTTTCTCGGCTACGAGGACGCCCCCGAATCGGAACAGGTGCGCCTGACACGCTGGCTGATGATGGACAATGACAGACTGTTCACGGAATACAGCAGCTACTACAGCGCCGGGAACGGCTATGCCTTTCTGCTGCCGGAAGCATGGGTGGGACATGCTTCCGTGGAACGTGACCCGATCGACAGCGAACTGCGGATCGTTGCCTATGACGGCGCATGGAAAGATACGATGCCCGTGCTGCTGCGGATCTATATCGCCTATGACGAGGCAGACCGGAACGAACGGCTCGCCGCCGGCTACAGCCTGATGTATACCAAGGGAACGGCAAGCTATCTGGTGAAAGCAGAAGCCGGACAGCCCCTGTCCCTGACGATCGGAAAACTCCTGCCCTGTCTGCGTTTTTTTAACTGATATAAGGAGGTAAGCTATGAAGCGTATCCTTGTCTGCGAAGATGAAGATGTCATCCGTGACTGCGTGGTCATCAACCTGAAACGTGCCGGCTATGATGTGGTGGACGTGAACAACGGCGAAGCGGCATTGCAGAAATTTGATGACGAGAACGGAAATTTCGACATTGTGCTGCTCGACATCATGATGCCCGGCATCGACGGCTTTACCGTGTGCAAGCGTCTGCGGGAGAAAAGCTCCACGCTGGGCATCATCATGCTCACCGCCCGCACACAGGAAATGGACAAGGTCAGCGGTCTGATGATCGGGGCGGATGATTACATCACCAAGCCCTTTTCCCTGTCGGAGCTGACCGCACGGGTGGATGCGATCTACCGCCGGGTGTGCATGAGCTTCATCCATGACGATTCCAGCCCGGTCATTGAGTCCGGACCGTTCACCCTCAACCTGAAAAGCCGCACCGTAGCCAAAAACGGTGTGCCTATCGACCTGACACAGGTGGAATATCAGATCCTCGAATACTTCATGAACAACAAGAACACAGCCCTTGACCGTGCCAGCATTCTGGGGCATATCTGGGGCGAGAACTACTACGGCGACTATAAGATCGTGGACGTGAACATCCGCCGCATCCGCCTGAAGATCGAGGACGAGCCGTCCAATCCCCAGTATATCGTGACGATCTGGGGCTACGGCTACAAGTGGAATGATAAAGCTTAAAGACCTCGCACACGCCCCCGAAAAGAAGCGGACGCTGTTCCGGCGCTGGATCGCCAATAACTTAGCCGTTCTGGTCATGATCATCATTGCCATAGAGCTTGCCTTTGTGTATGCCATCCAGAGTTTTTACTATGCCGGCGCACGGCAGAAGCTCACGAACGAGCTGACGAGCGTGGTCAATATCCTTGCCCGCTATGCACAGGACACGGAGACGAACCTCTCCTCAGAGATGCGCTCCACCTTTGAGAGCTTTTCGGCAAAGGACAAAATGGAGCTGATGGCAGTCAACGGCAAGGGACGTGTCGTGCTGACCTCATCGGGCTTTTCGCCGTCATCGGACACGGCGCTGCCGGATCATGCCGACCTGCAAAACGGCGGCAGCGGCTACTGGGTCGGCAAGGCGGAGAACGGCGAAAAGATCATGGCAGTCTGCATGGATATTTCCACATTCAGTACGGAATACAGCGCCGTGCGGGTCGTGACTTCCCTTTCGGAGGTCGATGCCAGTATCACGACGATCACGATCGGGGCAACGGTCGTGTGTGCTGCCATTTTGCTGCTGCTGGTCGTCACGGGGATCTATTTTGTGGGCAGCATCATCCGCCCGATCACGCAGTTGAGCACCACTGCCGGGAAATTCGCTAAGGGCGATTTTTCCTTTCGCATCCGCTACAACGGCAATGACGAGATCGGCGATCTGTGTACCGCCATCAACCATATGGCAGATGAACTCTCCAATGCGGAGGAGATGAAGAATGAATTCATTTCCTCCGTGTCCCATGAACTGCGCACACCGCTGACAGCGATCAAGGGCTGGGCGGAGACGATCTGCATGGAAAACGACCCGGAGACTATCCACAAGGGCATGAACGTCATTGTCAACGAGACGGAACGTCTGTCCCGCATGGTGGAGGAGCTGCTGGACTTTTCGAGGATGCAGAGCGGTCATTTCACCTTGCAGAAAGATATGATGGACGTGCTTGCGGAGCTGGGGGATGCCGTGCTGATCTACAAGGACAAGGCGGAACGGGAGAAGATCCGCATCACCTACGATGAGCCGGAAATGCTGCCGTTCCTCTACGGCGACAAGAACCGCATCCGGCAGGTGTTCATCAATATCATTGACAATGCCATCAAGTATTCCGACCCCGGCGGGCATGTGCATATCGAAGCGGCAGAGCATGGCGGCAATATCGTGGTGAGCGTGAGCGATACCGGCTGCGGCATCAAGGCATCCGACCTGCCGAGAGTCAAGGAGAAATTCTATAAGCCGAACCATACCCGACGGGGTTCCGGTATCGGGCTTGCCGTGGCAGATGAGATCATCACCGCCCACGGCGGACGGCTGGATCTGTTAAGCGAGGAGGGACTTGGTACGACGGTGACGATCACGCTGCCGCCGGGACAGAAGCCCGAACCCAAAGGAGGCGCACAATGAGCGACAAGCAGAAGTGCTGTCACAAGAGCAAGATCGGCGGACAGGCACTGATCGAGGGCATCATGATGAAAGGGGTCTACACGGGGGCAATGGCATGCCGTCTGCCGGACGGTACGGTGGATGTCGAGACATGGGAACTGCCGAAGAAAAAGGCATGGTACCGCCGTGTGCCGCTGATCCGGGGCGTGTACAGCTTCATTATGTCGCTGAAAGACGGCTATACATATATGATGAAGTCTGCCGAAAAGCAGATCACGGAGGAAGAAGCGGAAGAAGAAGGCGAGTCCAAGCTCGAGAAATGGCTGGACGAACATTTCACGGAAAAGACCGTGGAGAGCATCATGACCGTGAGCATGTTTCTGGGGCTTGCCATGGCGCTGGCGCTGTTTCTGTTTCTCCCGAAATGGCTGGTCGGGCTGGTCAAGCCGCTTACAGTTGACCGCTTTGTGCGTTCCTTTGCGGAGGGCATTGTCAAGATCGTGATCTTTATCGGCTACATGGCACTGACGGGGCTGATGAAAGACATCCGCCGCACCTACGAATACCACGGGGCAGAACATAAGACCATTGCCTGCTTTGAGGCAGGTCTGCCGCTGACGGTGGAGAACGTGAAAAAGCAGACACGCCTGCACCCCCGCTGCGGAACGAGCTTTATTTTCCTGACGCTGTTCATCAGCATTCTGGTGATGTGCTTTGTGCCGTTCACGGTGACGTGGCAGCGTTTCCTGTGCAGCATCCTTTTGCTGCCGGTAACGGTCGGGTGTTCGTTTGAGTGCATCCAGTTTGCCGGCAGGAGCAATGGCTGGCTGGCAAAGTGCATCTCCTACCCCGGCTTGCAGCTCCAGCGCATCACCACCCGGGAACCGGATGCCTCACAGATCGAGGTAGCGATCGCCGCCCTCAAGCCGTGCATCCCCGAGAACCTTGAGGACGACAAATGGTGAGCTTTCTGTTGGAACTGAGCGCACGGCTTGCAGAAAACGGCATCCCTGATGCCCGCTTCGAGGCACAGTGCCTGACCGAACACATCACCGGAGACCGCTTCACACCGCCCTCCCCGGCACAGGCAGAGGAGATCCGCACGCTGGCACAGCGTCGTATCGCAGGTGAGCCGCTGCAATATCTGTTGGGGGAGTGGGAATTTTACGGCATGCGCCTGTTCGTGGGCGAGGGGGTACTGATCCCCCGCCCGGATACGGAAACGCTGATCGATGCCGTAAAGGAACGGCTTGCCGACAAGCCGCCGCACTGTATCCTTGACCTGTGTACGGGCAGCGGCTGCATCGCACTTGCGCTGCAAAAGCTGTTCCCGGCAGCAGAGGTACACGCTGTGGATCTGTATGATACAGCATTGTCCTATGCCCGGCGCAACTGTGTCCTGCACAGGCTGCCAGTGCGGCTGCACAAGGGGGATGTACTGGATGCCGCATTTTGCGGAACGCTCCCGGAAGCGGACATGATCGTCAGCAACCCACCTTACATCACCGATGCCGAAATGCGTACCCTGCAAAGGGAAGTGCGCCGTGAGCCGGAAACTGCCCTGCGGGGCGGCAAGGACGGACTGCTTTTTTACCGGAAAATGATACCGCTCTGGAAACAGAAGCTCCGCCCCGGCGGGATGCTTGCCTTTGAGATAGGCGAAACACAGGGAAAAGCGGCAGCGGACATTTTCAGGGAACATGCTTTTCAGAACATAGAGATACTGCCGGATCTTGCCGGCAATGACCGCATCGTACTGGGTACCTGCGGCAAATACGAAGGAGGAATTACCGATGGCAAAAGCCAAAACCACCAAAACAAAGGAAAAGAAGCCTGTGATGTATCAGGCACCGATCACGAAGGAAGAGAAGAAAGCAGCCCTTGACCGTGCTTTGAAAATGATCGCCAAGTCTTTCGGCGAGGGTGCTGTCATGCGTCTGGGGGAGCGTAAGAAGATCGATGTAGATGTCATACCGACAGGTTCTCTGACACTGGACCTTGCACTGGGCGTCGGCGGTGTGCCGAGAGGACGTATCGTGGAACTGTACGGTCCGGAAAGTTCCGGCAAGACGACCGTTGCGCTCCACATTGTTGCCGAAGCCCAGAAAATGGGCGGCACGGCAGCTTTCATCGATGTCGAGCATGCTCTTGACCCGAAATATGCCATGGCACTGGGCGTGGACATCAATGAACTGCTCGTTTCCCAGCCGGACAGCGGCGAACAGGCACTGGAGATCGCCGAGCAGCTTGTCCGTTCGGGCGGTATCGACGTGCTGGTCGTGGACTCTGTTGCTGCTATGACGACCAAAGCCGAGATCGACGGCGAAATGGGCGACAGCCATGTCGGGCAGCTTGCCCGTCTGATGTCGCAGGCAATGCGCAAGCTGACCTCTGTCATTTCCAAGACAGGATGCGTTGCCATTTTCATCAACCAGATCCGTGAAAAGATCGGTGTCATGTACGGCAACCCCGAGACGACCCCCGGCGGACGTGCCCTGAAATTCTACGCTACCATCCGCATGGATGTGCGCAAGGGCGAGGTGCTCAAAGAGGGCGGTGTCCCCATCGGCAACCGTATGAAGGTGAAGGTCGTCAAGAACAAGGTCGCACCGCCGTTCCGGGAGTGTGAATTTGACAATATCTACGGCAAGGGCATCTCCCGTGACGGTGAGATCATGGATCTGGCTGTGGAGCTGGACATCATCAAGAAAAGCGGTTCGTGGTTCAGCTATAACGGCAGCAAGCTGGGACAGGGACGGGATAATGTGAAAAAGCGCTTGGTAGAGGACGAAGCGTTCCGCCAAGAGATCGAGGCAAAGATCATGGAACACATCGACCAGATCGACATGACCCCCTCCGATGAGGAGAGCGAGGAGACACAAGCTGTTCAGGAGGCTGTCGAGACAGGAGAAGAACCCCCGAAAACAGACGATGTGCCGGACATTTCCGAGGACATCAATGCCGATGATGATTTCGAGGAATTTGACCCGACAGACGAGTGACGATGCGGATACAGGAACTAAGGCGGAAACGGAGCTATTATGAAGTGGTGACGGAGACCGCCGTCTATGAGATCGACGGGAGACTGCTGGAACAGAACGGCATGACCGCCGGCGGAGAAACGGAAGAAGCCCTGCTGTCGGAGCTGCACGAGAAATCCCGCCGCCACAGGGCAATGCAGCGTGCGCTGTACCTGCTCGATGACAGGGACTATTCCTGCCTGATGCTGTACCGGAAGCTGATGCAGACCTATCAGGACAAGCCCCTCTGCCAGTATGTGATAGCAGCCCTTGTGCAGAAAGGCTTGCTGAACGATGCCCGCTATGCGGAAAAATTGGCAGAATATCTGGTGGAGCGCAAGCATTACGGGCTGTTCCGGGCAGAGCAGGAAATGCTGCACCGGGGGCTTGACAAAACGCTGACGGAAGATGTTCTGGAACAGTATGCCGACACGGCAGAGGAGAACCTGCCGGAAGTGTTGGAAAAGAAGTACGGCAAAGTGCTGACCGACCCGAAAGACTACCGGACACGGGAAAAGGTCATTGCCGGCATGGCAAGGCTCGGGTATGACTACCGCAGTGTGAAAGCTGCCATTGCAGATCATTTTGCGAACGAAACGGACGAGGAGGACGAGGCGTAATCAAAGTTAGTATGGTATCGCTCGGGTGCAGCAAGAATTTGGTGGACTCCGAACGGATGCTGAAAAAGCTCCGTGTACACGGCTATGAACTGGTGACGGAATTCGGGGATTCCGATGTGGCAGTGGTGAACACCTGCGGCTTCATCCAAGCGGCAAAGGAAGAAGCGATCGAGACCATTCTCGAAATTGCCGCCCTCAAAAAAGAGGGCACGGTGAAGAAGCTCATCCTCACCGGCTGCCTGACAGAACGTTACCGGGAAGAAGCCGCCAAAGAATTCCCAGAAGCCGATGCCGTCATCGGTATCGGCGACAACAAGGACATCGTGGACATTTTAGACAGAGTGCTGCACGGGGAGCGTGTGGTGCAGTTTTCCCCGAAGCGGGATGCCGAACTGACCGGAGACCGCATCATCACCACACTGCCCTTTTTCTCCTACCTGAAGATCGCCGAGGGCTGCTCAAATTGCTGCACCTACTGCGCCATTCCGATGATACGGGGCGGCTACCGGAGCGTACCCATGGAAGATGTGCTTGCCGAAGCCCGGCAGCTTGCGGAAAACGGCGTAACAGAGCTGTGCGTGATCGCACAGGATACGACCCGCTACGGCGAGGATCTCTACGGCAAGCCCTGCCTGCCGGAATTGCTGGAAAAGCTGTGTGAGATCGACAAGCTCCGCTGGATCCGGGTGCTGTACTGCTACCCGGAGCGAATCACGGACGAACTCATCGATACGATCGCCGAGCAGGACAAGATCGTGAAATACATCGACATGCCCATCCAGCACTGCAATGACGAGATCCTGCACCGCATGGGTCGTCCTTCCACCAAAGCAGCATTACAGGCACTGATCGCCAAGATCCGGGCACGCATACCGGGCATCGTGCTTCGGACAACGCTGATGACAGGCTTTCCGGGGGAGACGGAAGAACAGTTCACGGAACTTGCGGAGTTTGTCAAGGAAATGCGCTTTGAACGCATGGGGTGCTTTGCCTATTCTCAGGAGGAAGGCACTAAGGCGGCAGAAATGCCCGATCAGGTCGAGGAGGAAGAACGGCTGCACCGTGCGGACATTTTAATGGAGCATCAGGCGCAGATCAGTGCCGACTACAATGCCGCACAGCTCGGCACGGAAAAAACGGCAGTGGTCGAGGGCTTTGACCGCTGGGCGGAATGCTATTTCGGCAGAACAGAAGCCGATGCGCCGGACATTGATGGCAAGGTGTTCTTTACCTCGGCGGAACAATTGCAGATCGGCGACTATGTGCAGATCCGTATCACTGATACACTGGACTATGACATGCTGGGCGAGGTGATCGCATGAATCTCCCGAACAAGCTGACATTGCTGCGCATTTGCCTTGTCCCGGTGTTCCTTGTGTGTATGTATGTGAATTTTCCGTTTCACGTGAGCTGCGCCCTGCTGGTATTTGCAGCAGCATCCGTCACGGATGCACTGGACGGGAAAATTGCCCGGCGAGATCATTTGATCACGACATTCGGCAAATTCGCCGACCCGCTTGCGGATAAAATTCTGGTGCTTGCGGCGCTGGCAGTGCTGTCGGACGTGTATGACTGCCCGGTCAACGGGATCGTGGTGACGGTCATTGCCGCACGGGAATTCATGGTGAGCGGACTGCGCCTTGTGACAGCGGAAAAGGGTGTCGTAGTGGCAGCCGGTATCTGGGGCAAGCTGAAAACAGCATTCACCATGGTGACGATCGTGGGCATTCTGCTCTGGTTTTCAGTCTGCGAATTTATCCCGACCCTTTCCGGAAGCGGCACAGGGATCGTAGATCTTGTCATGACCATACTGGTATGGATCTCCGTTCTGCTGACGGTGATCTCGGGTGCGGTGTACCTGAAAGGCTACTGGAAATATATTGACCTCAAATAAAACCGACCCCGGTGCCGTAAAAGCACCGGGGTCTCTCTATATAAACCGGCAAAACCGGAGAAAGTGGGAAAGTCGGCTTGTCTGACTGCTATCTAAACTACCCTGAGAGCAGTCGCCCTTTACTTGCACTATCAACCGAGCAAGCCGACCTTTGCGGCAACCTAAACTACACTACCAGTCGAGCAAGCCGACCTTTGCCGCCTTTGGCGGCATTGGGAGGCAAATCGGATGCGGCAGCCTGCCGCTATTTATTGTAAAATTCATCCTGATACGCCCACAGCTTGGTACGGACACCTTGCTGCCCGACCGTGAGCAGTACCCGGCTGATCGTCATATTGTCCATAAATGCCCCGAAGCTGACCTTGTCACCGATCTGCTCGTTCCCGAAGCCATTGTAGACAAGGTATTTCGACCTGCACTGCCGGCAGGAATAGGCATTCCGGAACGCCAGCGCCTGCATCGGGAAATAGGAAAACTGCCTGTCAAAAGTGATCTGCTTGTGCCGCACGATCTCCGAAGCCGCCGCCGCCGCATTTTCCGATTCATAGGCATTCGGTGTGCCGTCTATTTCTTCCATGTGGTAATGGCTGATGATCCTTGTGGAGTCAGCCGTTTCCCCGTAAGCCGTTACCTGTGCAGCATCGACCGTATGCTGCACCGGCGCAGCCGGCGGACTGAGCATCACACAGTTGTCCACGATATAGGGATAATGATCCGTCAGCTTATAGCCGAATGCCACCACGCAGTCCCAAGCAGTCGTCCCCTCTTTGACGGCAATATAATTGGTGCGTGTCTCGTTTTCGTAGGTGACGTGCGGCATCTGACAGAAGTCCGTCATGAGCTGTGCAAAGGTGATATTCGTATACATCCCCTGCGGAAATTCATTCTGTGCCAGTGCCGCCGTAAAGCTTCGGGAGCGCACCTTCACCAGATGTGCGCCGTTTTTCCAGTAACAGTCCACAAGATCTGTCGTTCCGCAGAACAGGAGCGCATCATCCAGAAGCAGTTCTATGCGGCTGACCGCCCCGTAGCCGTCCGGCGCTGTGGAAAGAAACGAAGCCGAAAGCTGCGTATACGGCGTATACGCTTCCCGTTCGAGGGAAAGCCCGATACACGTGGTCTCATCTATATAGCTGTCCCCCGCATACAGCCGCAGTGTCAGTTCCATTCTGTCATCTCCGTAAGAGCCGCCTGTGTGTAGAACACCAGTTTCAGTACCGGGAAATCTTCTCCCCCGGAAAGTGCATACCCTACCAGCCGCAGTTCACTGCAGCTCAGCGCCCCGATACTCACCTTACAAGCCGAACCGCAATGCAGAATGTCATCGAGTGCCGCTGCCGTTTTTGCCGTGTCCGTGTTCATGTCCGTCAGTCTGCCCTTCAGTGTCAGCCTTGTGCCTTTGGGGTAGCAGGCAGTGACCGCCGCCGTTCCCTCTGCCGTTCCCTGTTCCCGCACCAGACAGCCGCCCGTAATAGAATAGTCCGTCAGGCGCAGCAGAATATCATTGACCAGTAACGGAATATCCTGCATCTGCCGTAATTGCAAGCTCATAGTGCGCCCCCCTTTCCGTCATCGACATACATCCCCCGCAGCCGGAACGATGCCGCAAACGCCACACGCCCCAGTGCAATATCCGTCTGCGGTGCATGGATCTCACACAGTACGCTGCCCATCTGCTCCAGGCACGGCAGCAGTTTTTGGTAAAAGAAGTCCTCCGCCCACTGCACCGGTGCACCCATCGGGATCAGCACCGAAGCCCGGAACCGTGCCGTAAACGGACGGACATCCCCCCTGCTGTCAGGGAAGGGGAAGTCGAGCTGTATGGTTTCCGGTGTGACGACCGTAAAAAGTGTCTGCGATTTTCGTGAAAACGGCACAGCATCAAAAGCAGGATAGACTTCCCGCAGCCCAGCCGCTTTCAGGTGTCCGACCACACGTTCCGTCAATGCCAGCAAGCACTCACCCCCTGATCCCGGTAAACACAAAGTCCTCTTCTTTCAGCAGATCTGTGCAGAGCCGCCTGTAGGAAAGCACAAGCTGTTTCGCAAAGCGGATATGGGAAAAGTCAGAATTTCTCGTGACATTGCCCGCATAAGTCGCCAGCGCCGTTTCCCTTGCCCCGAACATCTGCACATACCGAAGATTTGCGACCGCTGCCGCCAGATAGCAGAGCCTTGCCTCCGAGCCGTCCGCCTCAGGGCGCAGCTGCTGCATCACTTCATACACCGCAGCCGTGATCAGCGGCAAATACCGCCTGCTGTCCGTCTCACCGGAAAAAAGCACGAACAGCGAACTGATCATCTGAATATTCAAATCCAGTCCCCCTTATCTCTGTACAAAGGCATCGAGCTGTTCCCCCGCAAGCTGTACATCCCCCGCCGTTTCCGAGGCAAGCAGTGCCTGCCGGAACTGCATCAGCTCACGCACGTCCATTTTCTCCGCCGCTAGCTGCATTGCCTTGGAAACTGTACCCGTTCCGCTGCAAAGGGTGAGTACCTCCGCCCGGAGCATTTTTTCTACTTCCTGCAATGTCTCCTGTACCTGTTCCATGCCGTCATTCTCCTTTCCGCTGAAATGTTTGGTGACACCTGCCCCGACCTGAGCCGGCACTGCCACGAAGCTCCATTCATACGCATCCTGCACATCATCCAGAATAATATGACAGAACTTATCGCCGTAAGTCCTGCCCGGCACGTGTACACAGACAGCCTGTGTCCTGTCAGCCCCGCAGACGGAGCAGACACGCTTTGCCGCCGAGCAGGAAACGCTGACCTCTTTCTTGATACCGCCCTCGATCTCCCGGATCAGGTCGGCATTGGAATCCGTGCGCACCATATAGGCTTTCGCCCGGAGCGAACGGTAAGGTCTGCCGTCTTTCGTGCGTTTGTCCGATCCTGTCACAACGGCAGTATCATAAATGCGTGCCGTCTGCCCGCCGGAGCGCATATTGTGGTCAAAGATCCCCGTTTTCCCGACAAAGAGCTTCTGCATCTGCTCCAGAGCCGTATCGGAAAACCGTTCCATATCCCTGTCCACATCATTGTCACAGAGGATCACATCAAAGAGATAGACTTCCTCCTCTGTGAGTGTCCGCCGGGTAAAGCGGTTCAGCTTTTCCATGTCAGTCATATCTGCCTCCTTTCCGGCAGCGGGAGCAAAAAGCCCCCGCCCCGCTTACGCCTGAATGTTCACGACCTGCACCGCATCCTTCATCAGCCTGCGGAAGCCGATATTCACGGAAATGCCAATGCAGTCGAGCTGTCTGTCGATGAGCTTGTCCGTCTCCAGTACAACATCGCTGCTCTGGATCTGTTCCAGTGCGAAATCCGTATCCAGCCCAAGCACCGTATTGTCATCGAGCTGTGGGCAGCAGATCAGCCTTGCCCCGAACGGCAGACGCAGCTCCTTGGCATCCGCTGCACTCGTATGCTCCATCTGTGTCATTGCCAAGATCTGTGCAATGACCGACGGCGAAGCCAGCACCGCCTGCAAAGAAAAGCTCTTGAAACTGCCATACAGCCCTGCGACATCCGCATAGGTCAGTGTCGAGGAGGAAGTCGTCACGGAAGTCGCCCCGGTCTTCAGGACATCCAGTGCCGCAGAAAGCATCGCATCCGCCAGACGCTTGCCGACCCTGCGCAGCATGAGGGCGAACACATCCAGTCTCTGCTGACGGACAGCCTCATAGGTCGCCTTGACAAGTCTGCCGTATTTCGTGAGAGTGATCACCTCCGTGCATTCCCCGATGGAAGAAGCCGGCATTTCCTCTCCGGCAGCCGTTGTAGTATAGGCAGCCGTATCCGTCAGGTCGATGCCCTGATATCTGTTCGACTCACTGCGGGAGACGACAGCCGTAATGTCTCCGAGCACAGGATCCTCTATGCCCTGCATCACAGCCCTGCGCACGAACTCCGGAAACAGCACGGCGCTTTCCGTTGTGGTAAAGAATTTTTCCACCCTGTCGCAAAGCGGACCGCTGACACGAATGTCAAACCGCTTGAGCTGCCGTTCATAGGCATCGAGTTTCCCCAGCGGTGTGCCCGCATACTGCACATCCGGGTCAGCCTCTTCCAGCGCCTGCAAAAAGCTCTTGTTAGCAAGGTGATACAGTCCCTTTTCCAGTTTGATCTCGTTATACATCATGAACCCTCCTTTGGTTGTGCGGCGGTGAGTTTCTGTTCTGCATCCGCCGCCTGTGCATTGTAGAGCCTTGCCCTTGCAAGCTCCACTTCGTCCTGTAAGTTGATGTTGTCCCATACGACCTCGACCGTCGTGTAAGCGCCCGCCAGCTGCAAATACGCCTGTGCGATGCGGCAGATGACCGGCTCGAGCAGTCTCCGGTAATATTCCAGCTCCGACGTGAGGATGTCTGCCTGCTGTGCCGACATACGTTCCGTCGAGGACCAGTTCAGCCCGAGCAAAAACGGCGGTACAGAGAGCTTTGACAGCATCTGTTCGAGGAGCTGCCGGACAGGGATCTCCGTGTCCGGCATCGTCCCCTCAGCGCCGATCACTTTAATGTCCACATCCCCGACCGAAACAAGATCCCGTATCTCACCCCGCCGGGCAGCCTGCATCCCCTCCGACCATTCCCGTGCAATGGTTTTCGCCCGGTCAGCCGCATAGGCAGCCTCCGTAGGGTCGCCGGACGGCTTATAAGTCACAGCATAGCGGATATTGCCCGCCCTGTCGAAGTTCTGCCCCACGCATTCATAAATGCGCAGCAGAATGTCCGCAAACACGGGCAGCCCCTGTAAGAGCGATACCCCGTAAATACCGCCCGGCGGCGGTTTCAGGGCAGAAAACAGGATACGCTCCGGGTGCGGGAGCAGCTGTTCGCCGTCCGGCGTGCGCAGCAGGTACTGCCGTTCCATCGGAGCAGCACCGGGGCGGACGATGATGTCCGCGATCTTGCCGTTCCACAGCCCGGCAACAGAGCGGTCCCCTCTGCTGAGAACGATCTCCCCGACCGCATTGCCGCAGACCAGCAAACTATCCAGATAGCAGTCGATAAAGCTGTAGATCGACTGCCCCGTCAGCCCCACCGGCACTTCCCGCAGAAAGCGGTCTAACCCTGCCTGCTGTGCAGCGTCACCGCATTTGACGGTAAACGACCCGATCAGCCGCACCAGTTTAGAAAGCGCTGCATCCACGATCGGCACCGTCCGCCGCACCTTGTCAAATAAGGCATAGCTGTAAAGCTGCACCGGTGTCTCACAGAACTGCTCTCGTGCCGCCGTCTGCACCTGCGGGAGAAGCGGCTTTTCTTTTTTCTTTCCGAATCGCATATGTCACCTCCCGACTGTGATCGCCACAAAGTCCTCTTTCTGTGTGCCATGGAGCATGGTGCTCACAAAATAGCGCATATCGTCCATGGCATGGTCGTTTTCTTTTTTCGGAACATCCCCGGCGCTGTCCTCTTTCCAGCAATACTGCCCGAACTCCCGCAGAATGTCCCTGCACCCTGCCGAGAACCGCAGTCTGTCCTGCTGCAGGGCTTCACTCACCTGCCGGATCCCCGTCAGCACCGTATTTTCGGCTTTGATGACCCGGAACTGCCTGTGTGCCGCAATGCACGCAATGAAGCTTGCCGCCGACGGGTCAACAATGACGCATTCCACCGGAAGTGTCCCTGCCAGTTGTACCAGCCCCGCATAGTGCTGCTCATCGGTGCGGGAGATCCCTTCCCGCCTTGCGGCATAGTAGTATTCCCGCAGTCTGTACCAGACCCCGTCCGATCTGCCCCACAGCCCCATGGAAGTGGGATTGATCGTGCCGTAGTCGCAGGAGATCACATACCTGTCGCACCGTTCCGGCAAGTGCTCCGTCACGTGCCGTTTCGCATCGAACATCGGGTAGACCAGCCCTGCCGGAACTGTCCATTTTCCGAGGATGAACCTGTCGTAGAACACGCCCCCGTACATTCTCCGGTAGCGTGCCTTTACGCTCTCCGGCAGGGAGGGATTGTCCTCCATGGTAAAATGCAGGCAGAGCGCATGCTTTTCCGCAGCCTTGCAGATCCATTCCCGGTAGAACCAGTGGTAGGGATGCTCCGGATTGCAGTTGAACCAGAGCTTCGCCCCCCGTACCGAACACCGGGCAAGCGCCTGTTCCACAAAGGAACGGGGCATCAGTGCGACTTCGTCAAAGAATACGCCCCACAGCGTCATGCCTTGGATGAGCGTCGCCGAGCTTTCGTCCTTTCCCCCGAACAGGTAAAATCGGTTGCAATGCCCGAACGCCGTCACATCGAGGTAATTCCTGCTCACCGTCTCCCGCACGTCAAAGCCGCAGTCCTCCAGCACCGCTTGAAGCGGACGGACGACATTCCGCCGCAGCGAAGTAATGGTCTTACCGCACAGCGCAAACGTTCCCCCGTCCGAACAAGCCTGTGCCCAGAACAAAAACCCCAGCGACATGGCAAGTGTCTTGCCGCTGCGGACTGCCCCGTCACAGATCAGCGCATCATACTGCCGCAGTTCCGGCATTGCCCACCATTTCAGGCATAGCTTCTGTTTAGGGGAGAACCTGCTGAACCGCATCCGCATCCTCCCCCGTCAGCGCTTCTAGGAGACTTTCCGCCGCTGCACCGTTTTCGCCTGCATGGGCAAAGTCGTACAGCTTTTCCAGCGCCTTCTGTCTGTCGAAGAATTGGATCTCCACACCGCCGCCCTTGACCCGCTTGATCGAGGAAACGTTGAACAGATTCATCCGGGACAGCGCCGCCTGTGACGGCATCTCATCTGCAAAGGCAAGGCGCACTGCATCATTGACCCGCCCGAAAGCGAGCTTTTCCAGCCCGTCCAGAACTAGCTTCGTTTTCTGTTCCATTGCCTGACCTCCTTTCGTTAGTAAGCCGGAACAGAAAAAACATGTACGTTTCTGTACACAGTAAAAAAATTGCAGGCGATACTTGTAATTTTCCGGATAGTATGCTATAATAGAAAGTAGTCATCAGAAAATGGAGATCAGAAGCAGGCGCTTTCCGCAGTCCCTGACTTCTGTATATCTGACTTCTGAAAGGAAAGGGTGGCAACTATGCTGTACATGGAGAACCATATCGGAAAGATCATCATTTCCGATACCTACCTGCAGGCGCTGACCGAGCAGACAGTCCTGCAATGCTTTGGTGTGGCAGGCTTTGCAGATGTCAGGCTGACCGACAAGCTGCTGGAAGGACGCTTTTCTCCCGTGGAGATCGAAGCCGACGGCAGTAAGCTTGAAATTTCGCTGCACATCCGGGTGATGTACGGTGTGAACATTCCCGCCGTTGTGCATTCGCTGATGCATAAGGTGGAATTTGTCGTGGAAGAAGCCGTGCGCATCCCCGTTTCCCGTGTGCGTGTCTATGTGGACGAGATCGCAGAGCCTTGAAATAGGTAGGAGGTAACAGATACAGATGAATGGTACACTTTTGAAAGCTGCCATGTGCAGCGCAGCCGTGACGATCGAGAAGAACCGCAGGATCATCGATGAGTTGAATGTCTACCCCGTCCCGGACGGTGACACGGGTACAAATATGTCCATGACCATGTCTGCCGCCCGGCGGGAACTGAGCGTGCTCCCGGAGAACGTGACCGTTGCCGATGTGGCAGAAAAGGCAGCCGCTGCCATGCTTCGCAGCGCAAGGGGCAATTCGGGCGTGATCCTGTCCCTGTTGTTCCGTGGTTTTGCCAAAGGACTGTCAGGCATGACGACCGTGAACGGCAGAGACCTCGCCAACGCCATGGAGATCGGTGTCAATGCCGCCTATAAGGCAGTCATGAAGCCCACAGAGGGCACGATCCTGACCGTTGCCCGCATGGGCGCTCAACAGGCACAGATGACCGCAAGGGACAACAATGACCCTGTTTCCGTCTTTGCACAGGCAGTTGCCGCAGCGGAAGAAGCCCTTTCCCGAACGCCCGAACAGCTCCCCATCCTGAAAAAAGCAGGCGTAGTCGATGCAGGCGGCAAGGGGCTTGTCATGATCTGGTCAGCCATGCTTGCCGTCATGCGCGGCGAAGCCCCCGAAGAAGCCGATACCCCTGCCCCGAAGAAAGCGGCAGAGGTCATTGCCATTGGCAGGGAAGATCTGGAAGAGGAGATCACCTATACCTACTGTACGGAGTTTATCGTAGAAAAGGCAAAGGACTGCCCCGACCCGTTCAAGCTCCGTGCCTATCTGGAGACCATCGGCGACTGCGTGGTCGTCGTGGATGATGAGGAGATCATCAAGGTACACGTCCACACTGACCAGCCGGGTCTTGCCTTGCAGAAAGCGCTGGAATTCGGGCAGTTCATCAACGACCCGAAGCCGAAGATCGAGAATATGCGCATCCAGCATGCCGGCAGGGTGCGGGAAGCCCAGAACGCCGCACAGGATGAGACCTATGTCCGTGCCGAACCGGAAAAGCAGTTCGGCTTTGTGGCAGTGGCAGCCGGAGAGGGGCTGGAGAAGATGTTCCGGGAGCTTGGCGTAGACTGTGTGGTGTGCGGCGGACAGACCATGAACCCGTCCACCGAGGATATCTTGCGGGCGATCCATGCGACCCCGGCAAAGAATGTATTCGTCCTCCCGAACAACAAGAACATCATCATGGCAGCCGAACAGGCAGTGAGCCTTGCCGACCGGAACGTATGCGTATTGCAGACGAGAACGATCCCGCAGGGCATGTCGGCGATGCTGGCATTTGACGAAACACTGGACGGCGAGGGCAACCGTATCGCCATGACCAAGGCGTTTGAGAAAGTGTCTACCGGGCTCGTGACCTTTGCGGCAAGGGATTCCGAACTGGATGGCAAGCCGATCCGCAAGGGCGAAGTCATGGCGCTGGACAACGGGAAGCTTGCATTTACGGACAGAGACGTACACCATGCGGCATACAAGCTGGCAAAACGCCTGACCGGGAGCGACACAGGCTTTCTGACCGTGACATTCGGGCAGGATGTAGACGAACGGGATGCCGAAGAGCTGGTAAACCGGTTAGAGGAGAAATTCGGCGACCGTCTCGAAGTCATGCTGGTGAACGGCGGACAGCCGGTCTACTACTACATGATCGCCGCCGAGTGACGCAGTGCCTGCGCTCCCGATTTGCCTCCCAAGCAGCGTGACGCTGCACCCGTTGTGCCTCCCAATGCCGCCAAAGGCGACAAAGGTCGGCTTGCATGACTGATACTTTTATCTTGATCTGAGAGCAGTCGCTCGAATGTTGCTATTTTTATAAATGGAGTGACCCATGACCCGATTATTTTTATCCATCGAACACCTGAAAGGCGTGGGACAGAAGCGCCTGCAAATTTACCGGAAACTGGGCATCCAGACCCCCTATGACCTGCTGTACTACCTGCCGAGGACTTACCGGGACTACCGGGAACCTGTTCCGGTCGCCCTTGCGGAACTGGACACGCAGACAGTGGTAAAAGTCACGATCACCCGCAAAAAACGACCGTTTTACGCCCGAAGCGGTATGCAGCTGTTCATCCTCGATGCGGAAGATGCAGACGGAACGCCCATCAGCATCCGTATTTTCAACAATCCCTACAGCTATCAGGCGTTCCAGCAAGGCGAGACCTACACGATGTACGGGAAGATCGCCGGAAGTGAAGCGCAGAAAGAGCTGCTTTCCCCGCAGATCCACCGGGAGGACGACAGCCCCATTGAAGCGGTCTACCCCCTGACCACAGGACTGACAAGCGCCATGGTGCGCACCAATATCCGGGAGTGCCTGCAATTGCTGGACGAAGCGCCCTTTGAGACACTGCCCTCTGACCTGCGCAGCCGTTATGATTTGATGCCGCTGGTGAAAGCCCTTCACAACATTCACCAGCCGGAAAGCCTGACCGGTGCAGAGGAAGCGAAGCACCGCCTTGCCTTTGAGGAAATGCTGCGCCTACAGCTTGGTCTGCGCCTGCTGCGGCAGCGTGCCTTGCAGGAAACGGAGTACCCCATGCGCCCGGAAACGGATATGCAGCCGTTTTTCGGCAGTCTGCCCTTTGCACCGACCGATGCACAGGAACGGGCGATCCGGGAGATCACTGCCGACCTGACATCCGGCAAGCCCATGAACCGCCTGCTGCAAGGCGATGTCGGCAGCGGCAAGACGGCAGTAGCGGCAGCAGCCTGCTATTTTTGCGCCAAAAATGGCTGCCAAAGCGTTCTAATGGCACCCACGGAAATTTTAGCAGGGCAGCATTATCAGACGCTGCACACGCTTCTTGCACCGCTGGGGATCTCAGTCGTCCTACTGACGGGCGGCATGAAGGCAAAGGAACGGCGTGAACTGTACGCCAAGCTGGCAGATGGCACGGCACAGGTCATTGCCGGGACACATGCGGTATTTCAGAAAGCGGCAGAATACCAGAAATTAGGGCTTGTCATCACGGACGAACAGCATCGTTTCGGGGTAGCCCAGCGGACAGCACTTGCCGAAAAGGGCGGCATCCCGCACAAGCTTGTCATGTCCGCAACGCCGATCCCCCGGACACTGGCACTGCTGATGTACGGCGATCTGGAAGTCTCGGTGCTGGACAGTATGCCAAAGGGCAGGCAGCCGATCGAGACATATGCCGTTACTGGAAAGCTCCGCCAGCGGGCAGTCAATTTCATGATCCGGGAATTGCAGCAGGGACGGCAGGGCTATATCGTCTGCCCGGCGATCGAGGAGGGCGAAAGCGACCTGAGAGCCGTGACTGCCTATGCGGAGATGATGCGCACCGGAATGCTGAAAGGCTGGCGTGTGGACGTGCTGCACGGGCAGATGAACACACAGGAAAAGGATGCCGCCATGGAGCGCTTCCGGGCGGGGGAAACAGACGTGCTCGTCTGCACGACGGTCGTCGAAGTCGGCGTAGATGTGCCGAACGCCACGGTCATGATGATCGAGGATGCCGAGCGTTTCGGGCTTTCTCAACTGCACCAGTTACGGGGCAGAGTGGGACGGGGGCAGTACAAGAGCTACTGTATTTTGATCTCAGAGCATCCGACCGAGGAGGGGCGTGAGCGTCTGCGCTTACTCAGCAGCACAACGGACGGTTTCAAGATCGCAGAAGCCGATCTGGAGCTGCGTGGACCGGGCGATCTCTTCGGGAGCATGCAGCACGGACTGCCGCCGATGAAGCTGGCAAGCCTGACGGATACAAAAATGCTCCATGACGTGCAGGAAGCGGCTGATCTGCTGATGCAGGATGACCCCGCTTTGCAGAAAGAGCAGCACCATGCGCTCTATGCCGACATTGTCCGGCTGTTTGCACAGCTCGGGGATAACGGTCTGAATTGACATATTTGTGAGAAAAATGCAAATTTATATATAGAAAATAGTTATATTTTACAAAGTTCAAATTTATTTGAAAAAAATCCTTGACGATCGGCAAGAGTTGTGGTATACTGAGAAAGTCGCAGGGAGAACGGCGGCAAGCAATGTGGAAGCTTAGCTCAGCTGGGAGAGCGTCTGCCCTACAAGCAGAGGGTCATAGGTTCGAGCCCTATAGCTTCCACTTCCCTTTTGGCCTGGTAGTTCAGTTGGTTAGAACGCCGCCCTGTCACGGCGGAGGTCGTGAGTTCGAGTCTCATCCAGGTCGCCATTGCTTCTGTAGCTCAGTCGGTAGAGCAAGGGACTGAAAATCCCTGTGTCGGCGGTTCGATTCCACCCGGAAGCACCATATGCGGATTTAGCTCATCTGGTAGAGCGCCACCTTGCCAAGGTGGAGGTAGCGAGTTCGAGCCTCGTAATCCGCTCCATATGTACCGGGGAAATATTCCCGGTATAGAAGCGAGTCCCGGAAACGTCCGGGACTTTTTTATTTGCCGGAAAAGGGGCGTTTCTGATGTAAAAGCGCATCGGAAATGCCTCTATACTTTTTCCTGCCGCTTTGCTATAATAAAGATGAGCCGGAAGGCTGAAATGATGAAAAACAGAGGTGATAACAATGGGACTTGCTCCAAATTCCTGCCCGAAATGCGGCGCATCACGTTATACCAAAGACTGGGTCAAGGTAGACCATTCTAACGAGGGGTTCAGTGTCGGGAAAGCGGCGGTGGGCGGACTGCTGCTTGGTCCGGTGGGACTGCTTGGCGGTGCGTTGGGGAAACCCAAGGTGACGTATTCCTGTAAAAATTGCGGCTTCACATTTCAGTATGACGCATAATGGGACGGGAAACGGGGATGCCGGGAGCCGTTTTCATCCATGTCGTGCTGCCGGTCGTTTTGGGGACGGCTTTCTACTGTGTCTATGCGCCGGAAGCGGCAGTGTTCCGGTGGCTTTCGGAATGCATCAGACTGCCGCTTTTTGCGGGCATGCAGCCGGATGGCATCTTGTGCAGGCTCGTGAGGAATTACGGACTGGACATGCTCTGGGCATATTCACTTTCAGCAGTCCTGATATTGCTGACGGGCAGCAGGCGGACGGCGCTCCTGATAGGGGGACTATTTGCGGCGATGACGGAATATTTGCAATATTTCAGAATTTTCGAGGGGACGTTCGACTATCTGGACATTGTCTGTGAATGGGCAGCGATCCTGATAGCGGCAATTGCGGTAAGGGAAAAAGGCAGTGTGAAGTGTCATTAGCACATAACTGCACACCCGGAACTGCGTATTTTACATGAACAGGAGGAAATATAGTGAAACGTAAAGATCTGATCGCAAGAGCGGGGATACTTTTGGCTGTGCTTGGCGTTTATGGGGCTCTTGCAATGGGCAGCGACAGTGACAGCAGCAGCGGCAGTACTACAAATTATGATTATCATGATGCGGCAGGAAACGGCTATAATGATAATGACGTAGACTGGGACAATGACGGGGATGGCATTGGCTGGGATCAGGCAGTAGGCGACTGGAACCGTGCAAATGGCATTGGGTGATACTATACAAGAAATGAGGGCAATATGAAAAGGATAGTTACAATTGTGCTTGCGGCTCTGATGAGCTTGTCTATGCTTGCAATGTTTACAGGATGTGATAACGATACACACACAACAACAGACCCGGAGGTCAGAGCATACGATGAGTGGTGGATCAGAACACATGATATTTTTGGAAATCCAAGGTGAGCAAGGGGCGTAGCAATACGCTCCTTTTTTATTTTGCCGAAAAGGGGCATTTCTGATGTAAAAGCGCATCGGAAATGCCTCTATACTTTTTCCTGCCGCTTTGCTATAATAAAGATGAGCCGGAAGGCTGGATCAATGTCAAGCTGTTGAGCAGTTTCTGACAGAAAGGGGAAAGTATATGGAAAATCTGAAGTATTTGTCGGGTGTTTTGTCAGTCGTTTTGGTGGGGGTATTGCTTGCGGGATGCAGCAATAATGCATCAGACGGTACGACAAGTGAAGTGACACCGCAGCAGCAGGCAGCGGAAGTGGTGACGGAGCCGCCAACAGAACCACCGACTGAACCACCAACAGAGCCGCCGACGGAATATATAGATGTGGACAGTGACGGCATATTTGATGATGACCCTGTATTTGTCATGGTGTCATCCAGTTCCGCAAATGGTTTGGTGTACTTATGGGCACAAAAATATAATGGAAGCAAGGATGTAAATTATTGTACGATATATTACAGAATGGAAAATCCGGTTGGTGATCCGGCAGAAGAGGATATTACACATCAGGATGAATTTACACAGAAGTACGTCGGTCCTATTGTGACAGGTGATTGGTTAACGGATATGTCAACAGAATTAGATCCGAAAGCGTATTGCAGCGCTTGCAGCAAACTGATAATCGATAGCATTTTACTGGAATATGCAGATGGAACAAAAGAAATGGTAGATTATGGGTGGTATACGGAAATGATCCATGACTGTGATGAAGATGATTTGATAGAATATATGGCTAAAGGTGAAGATGAACCAATGATAGAATATCGAGAATTTCTAAATAGCCGTAAAAATGGCTAAAAACAGGAACGAAATCACACATAAGTTTGTGCACAATTACATATTGACAACTTTGCGAAAACATGGTATAATAATTAAGCTGTCTGATGAACAGCACCTGCATCTTGAAAAGTGAACAATACCAAGCAAGAAAAGGCAAGAAAAAGAACTGGAACCCTTGTTGATTTCTGACGA
>CANQNG010000012.1 GCA_947625155.1 uncultured Clostridia bacterium | reverse complement strand
TTGCACAGACTGCTTTTGGTTAATACATAGATTATTTTTGTTTTTTGCGCTGTCTACTTGACGGGGGGCGGGTCACTCAGTGATGAGGGCTTTTTCTTTTCTGCCGATTGATTTTTTGCCCACAGTATGATATAATTATCCTAAGAACTACTGTATCGGGAGTGATGTGAAATGGCAGTCTATATCGTATTTGACGTTGAAACACCGAATCGTGCGAATGACCGTATGAGTGCGATAGGTATAACAGCGATAAAAGATAGAAAGATCGTCGCTAACTACTTTTCACTTGTTGATCCGGAAACGCATTTTGATCACTTCAATACGAAGCTTACGGGTATAGATGCTGAGAAAGTCAAAGATGCTCCCAACTTTGCAGAGCTTTGGAAGAAGATAGAGCCAATTATGAGCAAGGGGATCCTTGTTGCTCATAACGCTGTCTTTGATATGAGTGTCCTTCGTTCCTGCCTGCGGAGCTACGGTATCACATGGAAACCGACTGCGGAATACCTGTGTACAGTTCAGATCGGCAGGCGTGTTCTTCCCGATATGAAGCATAACCTTAATGTGATGTGCGATCACTACGGTATCGCCCTCGATCATCACCAAGCTGACAGTGATGCCCACGCTTGTGCAGAGATACTGCTCAGATACATAAAAAGTGGTGTTGATGTTTCTTCTTACATCAAGAAATATGATCTATAACGGATAACTCAGAGAGCTGTTGCATAACGGCTCTTTCTTTTTTTGCAGAAACGACTCATGTTGAAAAGTAGTATGCGGATCCAACGGCATAAAGGCGGTCTGTGCAGTTATAGGTCACTTTATGGCACAAAATATTTCAAAAAAGCTGGCAGGAGTCCAGAGGGCAGCGGCGGCAGGCTGCCGCTTCCGTGGTGTCGCCCAATGCGCCTGACGGCGCAAAGGTCGGCTTGCTTAACTGCTACTTTTATCTTACCTGAAACAGAGTAGATGCACATAATAACCGCAATTTATACACTCCCCTTGACTATTTTGGGATCTTGTGGTATACTGTAAGCATAGGCTTACGCAGGCTCATCCCTGAAAGGAGGATCCAAATGTCCATTTTCCATGATCTCCGTCTGCCTGCTATCCTGCTCTGTGCCGGACTGCTGACAAGCTGTTCCCAAGCCAGTACAGCAGCCGTTTCCCGTGACCTGTTCGCCATGGATACCTATATGCAGCTGCAGGCTTATGGTCCAGAGAAAGCCCTTGACGAAGCCGAAGCCCGTATTCAGGAGCTGGAACAGGACTTCTCCGTCACACGCCCGGACAGCAGCATCAGCCGCATCAATGCCGCCGCCGGTGTACCTGTGACCGTGGAGGAAGATACCGTCAAGCTCCTGCATGCTGCCCTTGCCATGGGCAAGGAAAGCGGCGGTGCGCTGGACATCACCCTCTATCCGCTGCTGGCGGAATGGGGCTTTACGAAAGAGGAAAAACACGTCCCGCCCCCCCAGACCATCGCCGCCCTGCTGGACAAGGTGGACTATGCCGCCGTTTCCGTCACGGATGACACCGTGCAGCTCCCGGCGGGGATGATGCTGGACTTGGGGGCAGCGGCAAAGGGCTATACAGGGGATGCTGTCATGGAAATTTTCCGGGAGAATGGCATTGCCTCGGCAGTCATCAGTCTTGGCGGCAATGTCCAGACTCTCGGCAGAAAGCCCGACGGCACGCTCTGGAAAGTCGGCATCACCGACCCCTTTTCCCCCTCGGAGACTTGCTGCACCATAGAGGTCGAAAACAAGGCGGTCATCACTTCCGGAACGTATGAACGCTATTTTGAGGAGGACGGACAGCGCTGGTGGCATATCCTTGACCCGGCGGACGGGTACCCGGCAGATAACGGACTGATCTCCGTCACGGTCATCGGCGATTCCGGCACAGAATGCGACCTGCTCTCCACTGCTTTATTTGTAGAGGGAACTGAAAAAGCCGCCGAACACTGGCGGGAACGGGAGGACTTTGAAATGATCTGCGTGACAGAAGATGGCAAGCTGCTCGTGACCGAAGGCATTGCCGACAGCTTCACCAACCAGTCTGCCATGCCTATGGAGGTGCTGACCCGTGAATAAGAAAGCAGCGGCACTGGGGCTTTGCATCGGCATCGTACTGATCGGTTCGGTGGTGTGGCTGGTACTCGGCAGCCAGAAGCCGCATACAAACCGTGTGGAGATCGTGCAGGACGGGAACGTACTTTACAGCTTCCCCCTTTCGGAAATGCAAGATCAGACGATCCGCATTGCAGCGGAGAACGGTTCTTACAACGTAGTCACGATACAGGATGGAACGATCTGCGTTTCCGAAGCCGGCTGCCCCGATCAGATCTGTGTGAGATCCGGCACACTGGACTCTGAACTGCGCCCGATCGTCTGCCTGCCGAACAAGCTGGTGATCCGCTATGCAGCATAACGGGAGAGACCTTCACAGGCTGACAAGGCTGTCACTGCTGACGGCAGCTGCCCTGATCCTGTTTGTGATCGAGCTGCGGCTGCCGGACATTGCCATTCCGGGTGTCAAGCTGGGACTGGCGAACATCATCACCGTCTATGCCGTCTTTTCCTGCACGGCAGGGGAGACCTGCCTGCTGGTGGCTGTCCGGCTGCTGCTGGGAGCGATGTTTGCCGGGAATGTTTCCACGCTGCTGTATAGTGCAGCCGGGGCAGCGCTCTGCCTTTTGGGGATGCTGTTCGTTCGGCATTTCGTACCGGAGACCTACATCTGGCTGTGCAGTATCTTCGGGGCAATGCTCCACAACACCGGGCAAATGGCAGCGGCAGTGCTTCTCATGCGAACATCGGCGGTATTGAGCTATCTGCCGCTGCTGCTGATCGCCGGGAGCATTGCGGGTCTGCTGACAGGGCTGTGTGCGCAGGCAATTGTAAAGCGGTTCCCCAAAAAACTGTAACATTTTCCGCATCCGGTGTACTAACTGGTAAGGCAGCACCGCACAAAGATCGTGCGTCAGGTGCGCAGACAGATCATTCGTCAGCTTGTGCAGAAACGACGCAGGAATACTTTGTGTATTTCAAGGAGTTTATGTGCAAGATGACGGAAAATATGCAAGCAGATGACGTACAAAGCCGTTAGGCGGTCTTTGTGCGGTGTTGCCGTAATAACATTTCCAAAGGGAGGCATGGATATGGCAGCTATTACCATACTCGGCTCGGGGGCTTTCGGACTGGCACTGGCACTGATGTGCCGCAATGCCGGACACGAAGTCACTGTCTGGTCAAAATTTGAAAGCGAACTGACAGAGATCCGCACCAAGGGAGGCTCTTCCAAACTTCCCGATGTCCGTATCCCGGCGGACATCCCACTGACCACAGACATCAGCTGTGTGGCAGGGCAGGACATCGTCATTGTGGGCATCCCCTCGTCCTTTGTGCGCAGCGTGGTCAAGGAAGCAGCCCCCTTCCTCACCCCGGAGACTGTACTCGTCAACACCGCAAAGGGGCTGGAAGCAGACACATACAAGCGCATGAGCGAAGTCGTCCGCGAAGAGTGTCCGCATAACCCGATCGTGGTGATCACCGGACCGTCCCATGCGGAGGAGCTTTCGCTCGGGATCCCGACCACTGTCGTTGCGGCATGTAAGGATGTCAAATATGCCGAATACATACAGGATGTTTTTACAACGGGGACACTGCGCATCTATGTCAATGCCGATGTGATCGGCTGCGAACTTGGCGGGGCTATGAAAAACGTGATCGCGCTTGCGTGCGGCATCAGTGACGGCATGGGCTTCGGGGACAATACCAAAGCTGCCCTGATGACACGGGGCATCCATGAGATCACCTCGCTCGGACTTGCCATGGGGGCAGAATTTGACACGTTTGCCGGGCTGACGGGGATCGGGGATCTGATCGTGACCTGCACCAGCATGCACAGCCGCAACCGGCGTGCAGGGATCCTGATCGGGCAGGGAACGCCTGCGGAAGAAGCCGTGAGACAGATCGGCACGGTCGAGGGGTATTTCTGCTGCAAGGTCGCCCACGGACTGGCAGCCCAAATGAAGGTAGACATGCCCATTACCGAGGAACTGCACCGCCTGCTGTACGAGGGCGGAGACATCCGGCGATCCATGCAGAAGCTCATGGGCAGACCCACCCGTCACGAATGCGAACACTATGTGACCGCCGAACAGCTTGCCCTGCTGGATGCCATGGAGAAAAAGAACAACAGCCCTGACAGAACATCCTGATATGAAAAAACGCAGTGCCGATGGTGAGGACTCCGGAACAGAGGAAAGTCCATCACCGTCGGCACTGCAATTGTCATGTTTTAGGATAGCTTGTTCCGTGCTGCTATGGCAGGATCAAGTTTCCGGCACTTTATAGCTTCAGGCTCTCCCTGATCACTTCCGCAATGTGTTCCGCCGAAAGCCCGAATTCTTTCAGCAGATCGGCAGCCGGACCGGAATGCCCGAATTCGTCCTGCACTCCGATCTTATGCACCGGAACAGGGCAGCATTCCGTCACGCAGTCCGCTACCGCACTGCCCAGTCCGCCGATGATGCTGTGTTCCTCCACGGTCACGATGCAGCCCGTCTCCTTGGCAGCCTTGCAGATCAGTGCCTTGTCCAGCGGCTTGATGGTGTGGATGTTGATGACTCTTGCTGAAATGCCCTCTGCCGCAAGCATTTCCGCAGCATCCAAGGCTTCTGCGACCATCAGCCCCGCTGCCACGATCGTAATATCCGTACCGTCCCGCAAGGTCACGCCCTTGCCCAGTGCAAACTGATATGTTTCCGGATCGTTGAGGATCGGTGCAGCCAGCCGCCCGAACCGCATATACACCGGACCGTCATGCACAATGGCAGCTTTCACGGCAGCTTTCGCCTCCACATCATCACACGGCACGATGACCGTCATGCCGGGAATGGTACGCATCAGCGCAATATCTTCATTGCACTGGTGGGTCGCACCGTCCTCCCCCACGGAAATGCCTGCATGGGTCGCACCGATCTTGACATTCAGGTGCGGATAGCCGATGGAGTTGCGGACGATCTCATAGGCTCTCCCGGCAGCGAACATGGCAAAGGTGCTTGCAAACGGTATCATCCCAGAAGCCGCAAGCCCGGCAGCCACGCCCATCATATTCGCCTCGGCAATGCCGCAGTCAAAGAACCGTTCCGGGTAAGCCTTCTTGAAAATGCCCGTTTTTGTCGCTGCGGCAAGGTCAGCATCCAGCACGACCAGTTCCGGGTACTGCTCCGCAAGCTCCGTCAGTGCTTCGCCGTAGCTCTCCCGGGTCGCTTTCTTCTTTACATCAGCCATATGCTCACACCTCCGTTCCCGCAAGAGCTGCTTCGAGTTCCTGCATTGCCTGTGCGTACTGCTCTGCATTCGGGGCAGCGCCATGCCATGAGACCTGATCTTCCATGAACGAAACGCCCTTGCCCTTGACGCTTTTCTGGATGATGACGACCGGCTGTCCGGTCACGCTTTCTGCCTCGTCAAAGGCAGCCTCCAGTTTGTCAAGATCATGCGCATCGTCCAGCGTGATCACATACCAGCCAAATGCCCGGAATTTCTCGTCGATCGGTTCCGGGGAGCAGACATCTGTGATCTTCCCGTCGATCTGCAAGCCGTTGTTGTCCACGATCGCCAGCAGGTTGTCCAGCCGATAATGCGCCGCAAACATGGCAGCCTCCCAGACCTGTCCTTCCTCGATCTCACCGTCGCCGAGAATGGCATAGACCCGATAGGACGCTGCATGGAGCTTTCCGGCAAGTGCCATACCGCACGCCGCAGAAATGCCCTGTCCGAGCGAACCGCTGGACATATCCACACCCGGCGTTTTGATGCACGGATGTCCCTGTAACATTGCCCCGATATGGCGCAGGCTTTCGAGTTCCTTGGCGGGGAAGAAGCCTCTCTCTGCCAGTACAGCATAGAGTGCCGGCGCACAGTGTCCCTTGGAGAGTACCAGCCGGTCACGGTCGGGCATGTCGGGGTGCTTCGGGTCAACGTGCAGCTTGACAAAATACAGATAGGTCAGCAGATCGGCTATCGAGAGCGAACCGCCCGGATGTCCCGATCTTGCGTGGAACGTGCCGGTCAGCACACCCATGCGGACACGGCAGGCAGTTCTCTGCAACTGCTTCTTGATCGTTTCGTCCATTTGTTTACCTCCATGTTATTGGCGCTTTGCCAGAATATGATCGATCAGTTCCTCCATTGCGCCCTCCTCACAGGTACGGGACAGCACAAGGTCGGCGCACTGCTTTACGGATGCGGCTGCATTTTGCGGGCACACCGCAAGATCTGCCGCCCGGAGCATTGCAATATCATTGTCAAAATCCCCCACAGCCACAAACGTATAGTCCCCCATTCCCGGCAGTTCCCGGTAGGCAGTGAGCGCACTGCCCTTGGAAACGCCCTCCGGCAGCATTTCGTAGAATTTCTTCTCCGAACGCATGAAATCCACATGAGCAAATCCCCTGCCGTCAATATAGCGGATAAATGCCGGAATATCGTCTGGACTCATCGCAAAAAGGACTTTCAGCCAAGTGCCCCGGACTTCCCCGACCGTGCCATATTTGGGGGTCACGTCACAGATGCGAACATGTTCCTGTTCATAGGGGGTGTTGTTGACGACCCATGTTTCGTCCGTACACAGCACCTCCGCCCCGGCATGGGGGTTGTCGGCAAGGATAGATGCCGTCATTTCCCTTGCCGTTTCCGGCAGCGGATGCGTGTAGAGGAGCTGTTTCGTCAGGGGATCATAGATAGCAGCCCCGTTGAACACGATCATCGGACTTTTCAGCCCCAACTGTTCCGGATAGCGGCTTGCCGCCTGCACCGTCCTGCCAGTTGCGATACTGAACAGTCCGCCTGCCGCCTCAAATCTCCGGACGGCAGCCAGATCCTGCGGCAGAGGGATCTTGCTTTTCGGCAGGAATGTACCGTCCAGATCTGTGATAATGCAGACCTTGCTGGGATCTTCAAACATCATTGCTTCTCCATTTTCTCCAATAGCTTCTGAAAATACGGCGGCGGCGGTGCTGTAAATTCCAGATATGCCCCCGTCACCGGATGCACAAAGCCGATCTTCCGGGCATGGAGACACTGCCCCTGTGTGCCCTTGACGGCTTTGCCATACACATTGTCGCCATACACCGGATGCCCGATATACGCTAAGTGTACCCGGATCTGATGCGTACGCCCCGTCTCCAGCCGGAGTTTCAGGTGTGCCGTCCCCGCAAACTGCCGCAGCACTTCATAATGTGTCACAGCAGGTTTGGCATTCTTATCGGTCACGCACATTTTCTTGCGGTCGGCAGTGCTCCTGCCGATGGGGGCATCGATCGTTCCCGTTTTTTCCGGGAAGTGCCCCGCCGCAATGGCTTCATATTCCCGTGTAAAGGAATGCGCCTTGATCTGTTCCGCCAGTCCCTGATGTGCCGCATCATTCTTGGCAATGATCAGCAGACCTGTCGTATTCTTGTCAATGCGGTGAACGATGCCCGGACGGATCACTCCATTGATGCCCGAAAGGGAGCCCCTGCAGTGATAGAGCAGCGCATTGACGAGCGTTTCATCGTAATTCCCGACTGCCGGGTGTACGACCATGCCCTTTGGCTTGTTCACGACCAGCAGGTCATCGTCCTCATACACGATGTCCAGCGGGATATCCTGCGGAACGACCTCCACTTCTTCCGGCGGCGGCACGTTCACATGGATGTCAGCACCGGGCTTCGGGCGGCAGTTCTTCGGGACTGTGTTCCCGTCCACGGTGACATTGCCGCTGACGATGAGCCCCTGCACGGCGCACCGGGTCAGCCCGATCCCCAGCGCAGCGATCCACTTGTCCAGCCGCATGCCCTCCGCCTCGGCAGGAAAGACCAGTTCATGCTGTGTCATGGGGTCTTTCCTCCGGTCTCTTTTCCTCCATGAAAAAGAGGATGTACACAAACAGCAGTGCGATCCCCACACAGACGAAACAGTCAGCCAGATTGAAGATCGCAAACGAAAACAGCTGCACATCCAGATAGTCGATCACCGACCCGCCCCGGAAAAGGCGGTCGATCAGATTCCCTGCCGCACCGCCGATGACCATGGTCAGCGCCCAGAAAGCGAGCGGTCTCCCCTTCGCACGGGTACACAGCAGATAGGTGCAGACCGCAATGCCTACTATGGAAACGGTCAGGAGAAATCCACGCTGCCCGGCAAAGCTGCTGAACGCAGAACCATTATTTTCCACATATCTCAAATGCAGGATGTCCAGTGTACCGATCTGCAGGAAAGGACGCTCTTCGCCGAGCTGAAATTCCCCGGCGATCCATGCCTTGACAAGCTGATCTGCGCCGGCAATGGCAACAATGCAGAGCATCGCAAGCACCAGCATGGTATACCTCCCTTCCGAAGATCCGGCTCACCGCCTGTCAGACGGCAAGCCGGCAAATAGATCAGCTAACGACTTCTGCACAGCGCTTACAAAGTGTCGGGTGCAGCGCAATGCTGCCGACCTCATCGGCAAATTTCCAGCAGCGCTCACACTGACAGCCGGAAGCCTTTTCAATGGCATATGCCATCGCTTCTTCGCCCGTTTCACCCGTTTTTACCTCCACAGCCGAAACGATCAGCACGTCCTGCAATTCGCTCCAGCCTGCGATCTGCGCCGCAAGCGCTTCGTCCTGCACGGTGAGGACGACCTTTGCCTCCAAGGATTTTCCGATCACCTTTTCCGCACGCTTTTCCTCCAGCTTCTTGTTGACAGCTTCCCGGATCGCATAGATCGTATCCCACTTCTCCCGGAATGCATCATCACAGGTAATACCTGTTTTCGGCAGGAATTCGTTGAGGAACACGCTCTCCGCCTCGTCTCCGCTGCGGTGCGGCATGTTCTGCCAGATCTCCTCCGCCGTGAAGCTCAGGATCGGTGCGGTCATGCGGACGAGCGCATCGAGGATACGGTACATTGCCGTCTGTGCGGCACGTCTTGTCAGAGAATCGACCTTTTCGCAGTAAAGCCGGTCTTTCAGGATGTCCAGATAAAAGCTGGACAGATCGACCACGCAGAAATTGTGGATCGCATGGATGACCGCATGGAAATCATACGCCAGATAGCCCGCATTCACCTCATCCGTGACAGCATCGAGCCGCATCAGCGCCCACCTGTCAAGCTCCTCCAGCTTCTCATCGGAAACCATATCCGTATTCGGGTCAAAGACCGTTTCCCCATCGCTGAGATTGCCGAGGATGTACCTTGCCGTATTGCGGATCTTTCTGTAAGCATCCGACTGCTGTTTCAGGATATCCTTGGAAATGCGGATATCCGAATGATAATCTGAAGAAGCCACCCACAGGCGGAGAATATCCGCACCATACTGTGCAATGATCTCCTCCGGTGCGATACCGTTGCCGAGGGACTTGTGCATGATCTTCCCCTCGCCGTCCACGACCCAGCCATGGGTGCAGACCTGCTTATAAGGAGCAGTGCCCCTGTACACAACGGAAGTCAGCAGCGAGGACTGGAACCACCCTCTATACTGGTCAGCACCCTCTAAGTACAGATCAGCCGGGTAGCTTAATTCCTCATAATTGTCCAGTACAGCCGTGTGAGAAACACCGCTGTCGAACCAGACATCCATGATGTCATATTCTTTCGTGAATACCGTGCAGCCGCATTCGCATTTCGTCCCGGCAGGCAGCAGTTCGGCGGTGTCCTTTGTCCACCACGCATCGGATCCCTCTTTCCGGAACACGTCCGCAATGCTCTGGATGGTCTCATCGGTGATCATGGGCTTTTTGCAGTCCCTGCAATAGACGACCGGGATCGGCACGCCCCAGATGCGCTGCCGGGAAATGCACCAGTCACTTCTGTCACGCACCATGCCCTTGATGCGTTCCTCGCCCCATGCCGGGATCCACTCGACATCCTCGATGGCTTTGATGGCATCTTCCTTGAAGCCCTTGACGGAGCAGAACCACTGTTCCGTTGCCCGGTAGATGATCGGGCTGTGGCAGCGCCAGCAGTGCGGATATTGGTGGACGATCTTCTGCATCGCAAGCATAGCGCCTACTTCGGTCAGGCGTTCGGCAATGCGCTTGTTCGCCTCGTCCGTGTCCAGCCCCTCAAATTCACCGGCTTCGGCAGTCTGTCTGCCCTGTGCATCCACGCAGACCACGATGCCGATGTCATCATACTTCTTGCAGACCTCAAAGTCCTCCACGCCGTAGCCCGGTGCGGTATGCACGCAGCCTGTGCCGCTTTCGAGCGTGACATGGTCGCCCACGATAATGGGAGAGGGTCTGTCATACAGCGGGTGCTTGGTCTTCATGCCTTCGAGCGCTGCACCCGTGAAGATATGATCGGTCGTGTAGTCCGTGATGCCGGCAGTCTCCATGACAGACTTCACCAGTTCGTCTGCCATCACATAATATTCCTCGCCGTGCTTCACGAGCGTATAATTATAATCTGGTCCGAGACAGATCGCCAAATTGCCCGGGATCGTCCATGTCGTGGTCGTCCAGATGACGAAATACACCTTGCTGAGATCCAGTCCCAGTGCCGTGAACATCCCCTTATCGTCCGTCACCCGGAACTTGACGAAAATGGAATTGCAGGGGTCGTTCTCGTATTCAATTTCCGCTTCGGCAAGGGCAGTATTGCAGTCCGGACACCAATACACGGGCTTGAGCCCCTTGTACATGTAGCCGTCTTTTGCCATCCTGCCGAACACCTCGACCTGCCTTGCCTCGTATTCCGGGCGGAGGGTCAGGTAGGGGCGGTCATAATCGCCAATGCTGCCCAGACGCATGAACTGTTCTTTCTGGTTCTCCACATGGGTCAGGGCAAACTCCTTGCAATGCTGCCGGAGCTGCACAGGGGGGATCGCACCGTTCTCCACGCCGATCTCTTTCATGGCTTTCAGCTCAATGGGCAGTCCGTGGGTATCCCAGCCGGGCACATAGGGCGCATAATATCCCGTCATGTTCCGGTGCTTTACGATAAAGTCCTTGAGCGTCTTGTTCAGTGCCGTGCCGAGGTGGATCGTTCCGTTTGCGTAGGGCGGTCCGTCATGCAGTATGAAGGACGGTTTCCCTTGATTCTTTTGCATGATGCGGTCATACAGACGCATAGTGCCCCACTTGGCGAGCATATTCGGCTCACGCTTCGGCAGATCGCCCCGCATGGGGAAATCTGTTTTCGGCATATTCAAGCTGTTCTTAAAATCCTGTGCCATTGGCGGTCAGTTCCTTTCTGCTAAATTGGATCACTCTCCGTCTGTTGCCTCTGCTGGTGTTTCCTCCGCAGGGCGTTGGGAGTTGTTCTCCCCGAACTGGAGATCGCTGAAACGGGACTCATATGCCCCCTGTACGACCCTTGTGGAGAACTGAGAAGTTGCAAAGGGATCGGGCTTAGCTTCCTCAGCGGGCAGATCATTTGCCGGCTGTTCTGTCTGCTCCAGTTCTGCCGGAACTTCCGGCTCAAAGGGAGCAGGCGGCGGCGGCAGCTCCTCATCGGCTTCGGGCAGAGCGGAGATCATCTCCAGATGCCCCTTATACATATCGAACAGGCTACGCTTGAAATCTGCGACCATCTGACGTGCTTTCGTGAGTGCCTCCTGCTCACGGGCGATCTCGGCACGGTTCTTTTCCATAGCCACTTCATGCTGACGGGTCGCCTCATCGAGCAGCACAGCAGCCTCCTCCCTTGCACGGGCAAGGATCTGTTCCGCCTTTTCATTTGCCTCGTTGATGACACGGTGTCCCTCTTTCTGTGCGCCGAGCAGCGCATCCTTGAGGGCTTCTTCGTCTTTCATATACTCCCGCACTTTGTCCGCAAGGAGCTGTATCTTGTGGTTGCTGTCCTCACGCTCATTGTCGATCTCCTGAAAGGTCGCCTCCAGTCTGCCGAGGAATTCGTCGATATCCTCCGGGCGGTACCCCCACGCTGCCTTCTCGAAGCGCAGCTCTCTGATCTCGTTTGCAGTCATCATAGTGGTTCACCTCTCCATAATTATAGGTATTTCTCAATGTGGATATGCAGTCTGCCTTTTCGGGTCGGACCGCTGATCTCTGTCATGCGGAACTTGCCGTGCCCCCGGACGGAGAACACATCTCCGGCTGTCAGGATACGTTCCGGTTTGGTACACGGCATAGCGTTGACCGTCACTGCTCCGGCAAGGATAAACTGGCTGCATGCCTGTCTGCCAAGGGAAAGCGCTGTACGCAGCACGGCATCGAGCCGGGGCGAAGAGACCGTCCCCCCGATCTGCTGCATCTCCTGCACAAAGTCCCCCGCATAGGGCAGCGCATCCGTCACCTTCACACCGATCCTGCCGATCTTCGTCAGCGCCATGCCGACGACAGCGGCAGCACCCGTGACAAAGCACTGGATCTTTCCTGCGCTGACCAGAATATCCCCCACCGTGTCCCGCCGGAGCTGCTGTGCCATCAGGCTGCCCAGCATGTCCCTGTGGGTCAATGCGTAAGCCTCCGGGAACGTATAGGTCAGGCAGGTGATAGGGTACTCCTCATCCTCCGGCGGACAGCCCTCCGGGTGGACGCACAAAATGCCCCGCTGCGCCTCCGGATAGCCGCCAAAAAAGCGGTATGTCCCTGCCGCGAGCTGCATCCTGACGAGCGTATACTGCCGCATGTCCAGAAACGCCGTAAAGCTCCGGTACGCATTTCTGCGCACCAGATCCTGCACATGCGCCAGCAAAAGACGGTCTGCCTCCTGCTGTTCCGGCTGCATCTCAGATGATCACGCCGTTGTTTTCCAGTTCAGCGGCAAGGTCGTCGCCGATGAACCCGACATTATAGGGCGTGATGATGTAGGTCAGGTTAGCAACGGGTTTCAGGCTGCCGCTGATGGCGTAGGACACACCCACCAGAAAATCAATGATCCTTCTGCGGTTCTCCGGAGAAGCTGTCTCCAGATTCAGCACAACGGTCTTGCGGCTGATGAGATGATCGGCGATCGCCTTGGCATCGGTGAACACCTCAGGCTTGACCAGAACGACCTGAAGCTGTGCGGTCGCTTGGATATTCACGATATTGGAACCGGGTTCTCTGTTCTGCTGCATCTCCTCCACGCCGTGGTGCGGCGGGATGTCTGTATTGGGGGCAGAAGTACCGTTCGTTTCCGGGGTATCGGACGGAAAAAAGTATTCCCTGATGTTCTTGAAGATCTCCATAGCTTGCTCCTTCTCCGTATGGACGGTTATCTTTGTAGGTGCATACGGTCACCTGACTGACATTGGCTGCTCTATCGGCAGACTCTTGCACCGAACAGTGCCGAGCCGATCCTGACGAGGTTCGACCCGCAGGCGATCGCCTTGGTGTAGTCGTCAGACATGCCCATGGAAAGGATCCGCATGTCTGCGCCGGGGATCTCCCCGGCTTGCAGGAACAGTTCCTGCATTGCCTGCAAATAGGTCGTATCGGAACAGGGCGGCGGAATGGTCATCAGCCCGCACACGTGTACATGCGGCAGGGCATCCAGCTCCGCCAGCAGTGCCGGAAGTGCTTCGGGCAGGACACCGCTCTTCGTCTCCTCTCTGCCGATGTTGACCTCAACGAGAATGTCCTGTACCAGTTCCTGTTTCCCGGCGATCCGGTCGATCTCTTTCGCCAGCGACATGCGGTCTACGGAATGGATCAGCCGCACGCTGCCGATGATGTATTTGACTTTGTTGCTTTGCAGCGCACCGATGAAGTCCACCGGCACGCCCGGACGGTAGGCATCCTTCTTGCTCTCGTATTCCTGCACCCGGTTTTCACCGAGCAGGGAAATACCGCAGTCTATGGCACAATTAACGAGGACGGGATCGACCGTCTTGGTGACCGCCATGAAAGTGATGTTCTCCGGTTTCCTGCCGCTTTTCAGGGCAGCCTCCCCGATCTCCGCAGAGATGCGTGCGTAGTTGTCACGCACCGTTTGCAGCTTATTGTCCATCCGCATCAATTCCTTTCGTAATAATGGCATCATACAATTGCAGATAGCCGGCTTCTGCGTTCTGCCGGGACAGCACATGATCCGTGCCCTCGTAAATGACATCGAGCCGCCGGAATTCCGGCTGTTCGCCATTCAGCACATACACGCCCCGTACCTGTTCCTGCTCTCCGGTCTCCGGATCCGTGACCGTCACGAAGTGCTGGGCGCTCCGGGGCACCATGATCCCTTGGTATTCTTCATCCCCCCGGATGATCTCCACGCTGTCCGTGCGGTGTTGTACAAGGTCATATGTCATTGCCTCGCACTGGATGGCGATCACCGTCTGCGCATCGTCTGCCGCTTTGTTGAGGAGAACGATCTTCCCCTTGACAGTTTCGGATGTGGAGGCAAATTTCAGGGTGACGGTATCCTCCTCCTGATAGATATGTTCGGAATTGTCCACCACGGCTGCCAGTATCCACTGATAGCCCTCGATGAGCTTTCCGATGACACCGTTCCCTGTGCCCGGCGCATCATGTACTTCTGCAAGCACCTCCGGTGTCAGCGTATCCAGCCCTTCCATGGTCAGCTTGTCCTCATAGCCGTCTGCATAGCTGACGAAATAGGCAGCCTCATCTGCTATAATGGTGTCCAGCGGCTGTTCCCGTGACTGTTCCAGTGTATTGATCTCCGCTTGGATGCTCTGCATCTTTTCCGCATAGCTGTCATCCTTACCGGTCACGAGCTGGTAGGTACTCAGCAGTACCAACATTTCCTCCCGGAGAGACTGGAGATCGGAAATATCCCCCTGTTCCCGCTGATAGAGGTAGTCCTTGTAAGTCTGGTTGAACAGTTCAGAGATGCTGGAGGGCTGTGCCGTCTGGGTCGTACCGGGGTTGGAAATGCGCTGCAGCAGCTCCAGCTCATGCGTCAGCGCTGCAATGCGCTGTTTCAGCTCTATCTGTGTCTCAGAGGCATAGATGCTCGCGATCGGACTGCCGATACCGAGCTTTCCGCCGTCGGAGACCTCATAGCTGACAACGCCCTCGCCCGCATAGGTGATGACCTTTTCATCCCGGATGAACACGCCCTGCACCTGTTCTGAATCGCTCCCCGCAGAGAGCAGCGCCGTTTCCGTGACGTACTTCTGGTCAAACTGCTTGTACACAACGTTGACGACAGTCAGGATGATGAACACTGCGACCAGCACCAGTACGCCTGTGAGTGTTCCGTTGTTCATAGGCAGTGCCCTGTGTTATTCCGTCTTTTCCGGCTCACTGTTGTCCAAGATCGAGACCGGACGGGACGGGGCAATGGTCGAGATCGCATGCTTGTAGACAAGCTGCTGCTGCCCCTGACAGTCAAAAATGACCACATAATTGTCAAAACCTTTCACGATCCCCTTGCACTGGAAGCCGTTGACGAGGTAAGTCGTTACCAAGATACGTTCCTTTCGTGCCTGGTTGAGGAAGGTATCCTGTAAATTCATGATCTTGTTCATGGTTTTCTCCTTTCTTTACCGGAAGTGTTTCCATATCTTGCTCTAAAAACACTTATTATCCATTATACCACAAAAATTTGGATTTGGCTATCATTTTTTCAGCTTTTTCTGAAATTTTTCGCACTTCATCATTTTCGTACATCTTCAACCAATGAATTTGAGCATTTCGACGAAACCAAGTACACTGCCGCTTGGCATACCGGCGGGTCTCCTGCTGTATTTTTGCCATGCAGTCCACCAGCGGAGCCGTCCCGTCCAGATACGGCAGCAGTTCCTTATAGCCGATCGCAGCGGCAGCGGTCTGCATCCCGGCATCCCTTGCTGCCCGCACTTCCCCGACCAGTCCGGCAGCCATCATCTGCTCCACCCGCCTGTCGATGCGTCGGTAGAGCACCTCCCTTTCATAGGAAAGCCCGATCAGCATGCTGTCATAGGGGGAGGGACAGGCTGCATTCTCTTTCCGGTACTGTGTAAATGTCTTGCCCGTGCTCAGGCAGACTTCCAAAGCCCGGATGACCCGGACGGTATTATGGGGATGAATGGCAGCCGCCGCCTCCGGGTCAAGGGTGGCAAGCTGTGCATGGAGCGCTTCTGCCCCCTCGGCGGCAAGGCGTTTTTGCAGCATTTCCCGAAGTGCCCTGTCCTCTGCGCCTGCCGGGAGCTGCATACCGCTCAGCACGGTGTCGATATACAGCCCCGTACCGCCGACAAGGATCGGCAGCTTGCCCCTTGCGGCGACTTCCTGTATCTTCTCACGGGCAAGCACCGCATAATCTGCCACCGAAAACCGCTGTGTTCTGGGGATCACACCGATCAGGTGATGCGGTATGCCCTGCATTTCCGCCTGTGTGGGCTTGGCGGTGGCAATGTCCAGCCCCTCATAGACCTGCATGGAGTCGGCTGAAATGATCTCTCCGTCCAGCCGTTTTGCCAGCTCGACCCCGAGTGCTGTCTTCCCGGAAGCCGTCGCCCCCACGACCGCAAGTACCTTCTGCATGGCTACACCCGCCGCCGGAACTGCTTTTCCAGCTCGTACTTCGACATGGTGAACATAACAGGTCTCCCATGCGGACAATGCCGGATGTCCTCGTTGCTGCACACCTGCTCCGCCAGTGCCTGCAATTCGGAAATATCGTTCCGGTCGTTCGCTTTTATGGCAGACTTGCAGGCAAGCTCATGCAGCATATCGTCAAGCTGATGGCTCTGGGGATCGACTTTGCCGAGGCAGAGATTCCGGGCGATCTCCTCGATGATACCGTCCAGTTCCAGCCGTTCAAAGAACACCGGTGCAGCCGTTGCGGTCACATAGGGCTTTTCGGAGAGGTCAATGGAAAATCCCAGTCTTTCGAGCAATTCCGTATTTTCTGCCATTGCCGCACATTCTTCGAGCGTCAGCAGCACTTTGCAGGGCATGAGCAGCATCTGCCGGTACTGTTGGCAGTTCTCCTTGCGCAGCCGTTCAAAAATGACACGCTCGTGTGCTGCGTGCTTGTCTATGATAATAAAGGTATCCCCCGACTGTGCCAGTATGTAATTGGCAAACAATTCTCCGACAACTTTCACATCGGGGAACGGGGTATCCTCTTTTCGGGGAACGGATCCCGGAACGGGGGCAGGGGGCAGTTCCTCCGGCGGACTGACAGGCGCAGCAGGTGCAGGCATTTCCGGCAGCGGGAAAGGCATGGCAGAAGCCGGGAGCGTTTCCCGTTCCTGCACAGGGGCAGGTGCAGGGGCAGAAAGTCCGGGCGGCGGAGCAGCCGGGGCAGAGTCCTGCACGACCGGGGCAGGGGCTGCCGGAGCGGGCTTTTCCGGCTCGGGCGGTACTTCCTGCACAAGGGGTGCCTGTTCGTATGACGGCTGCGGCGCACTGCCGTACCATTCCCGGCGGGGTATCTGAAATTCATAGATCAGCCCGGCAGCAAGCATGGCATTGCGCACAGCAAAGTAAATGGCATTGATCACCAGCTTTTCATCCGAAAAGCGCACTTCCGCCTTGGCAGGGTGGATGTTCACATCGAGCATATGCGGCTCCATGCCCAAAAAAAGCACGCAGGCAGGGAATTTTCCCGTCATGACCATATTTTCATAGGCACTTTCCAGTGCGACCGAACAGGCTTTGGAATGCACATAGCGGGTGTTCACGAAAAAATTCTGAAAGCTCCGGCTGTTCCGGGCGTACAGCGGCTTGACGGTGTAGCCCTTGACAGAAACGCCGTTTTCCTCGTAGTCTACGGGGATCAGGTCTCTGGCGAGATCCCTTCCGTACACCGCATAGACTGCCGCAAGGAGTTCCCCGCTGCCGTCCGAACAGAATTCCGGCTTGTTGTCCCGGATGAAGCGGAAAGCGATCTCCGGGCGGGAAATGGCGATCTTCTGGATGATCTGCGAAACGGCATTCCCCTCTGCCACATCCCGCTTCATGAATTTCCGGCGGGCGGGGACATTGAAGAACAAGTCCTTGACGATCAGCGTTGTGCCGTCCGGGCAGCCGCATTCCTCCGGCGGTGTGCTTTCCATGCCGGCGATCTCGTATTTCGTGCCAAGTGCATCTTCCCGGCGTTTGGTCAAGATCGTGACTTTTGCGACTGCCGCAACAGAGGCAAGCGCCTCTCCCCGGAAACCAAGGGTCAGGATCGTGTCCAGATCCGCTTTCCGGGAGACCTTGCTGGTCGCATGGCGCAGAAAAGCGGTCGGCACGTCCTCGGCTGCCATGCCGCAGCCGTCGTCCACGATGCGCATGAACGCCGTACCGCCGTTCTTGATCTCCACAGTGATATGCTTGGCACCTGCATCAATGGAATTTTCTACCAATTCCTTGATGACAGAGGACGGGCGTTCAATGACCTCTCCGGCTGCGATCAGCTCGGAGACCGATCTGTCCAGTACGAAAATAACAGACATACTGCACCCTCTTTCCGGCTCATGCTCACGAGAGCATGGAGCATAGCTCCTCTAACAGCTCCCGGCATTCGGCATCCGTCAGTTCCGCAATGTTGGTGCGGCGGAGCATGCCGGGGATCTCCTGTTCCCGCTGCTGTGTGAAGCTGAATTGTTCGTTCTCCTGCGGTTTTTCCTGCTTTTCTGCCTTGATCTCCAGTTCAGCCAGCAAAATGCGGGCACGGTTCAGGACAGGGGGCGGCAGCCCTGCCAGTTTTGCCACATCGATGCCGTAGCTGTCGTCCGTGCCGCCGGGAACGATCTTCCGCAGGAAGCGGATGCCGTCTTTGCCTTTTCGCACGGCTACGCTGTAATTCTTCACGCCCTCCATCTCATCCGCAAGGGAGATCAGTTCATGGTAATGCGTGGCAAACATGGTCTTGCACCCCAGCCCCTTGGCAGAACAGATGTGTTCTGCCACTGCCCTTGCAATGCTGATGCCGTCAAAGGTAGAAGTCCCCCGTCCGACCTCATCGAGAATGACAAGGCTCTGTTTCGTGGCATGGCGCAGGATCTCCGCTACCTCCCGCATTTCCACCATGAACGTACTCTCTCCGGCTGCCAGATCATCGGAAGCGCCGACTCTGGTGAAGATGCGGTCTGTGATCGAGATACGGGCAGATGCCGCCGGCACAAAGCAGCCCATGTGCGCCATCAGGACGATCAGGGCAGTTTGCCGCATATAGGTCGATTTACCGGACATATTCGGTCCGGTAATGACAGACAGGCGGCTGCTGCCAGTGTCAAGGTATACGTCATTCGGGACGAAGATCTCCTCCTCGAGCACCTGTTCCACGACCGGATGTCTGCCGTCCGTGATATGCAGGGTACCGTCCAGTACAATATCAGGCTTGCAGTAATTGTTCTGCGCTGCCGTTCTGGCAAACGAAAGCAGCACGTCCACCTGCGCTGCTGCCGCCGCCGTTTCCTGCACGGGCACGAGCGACTGCGCCAGATAGTCCCGCACCTGCATATACAGAGACTGTTCCAACTGGAGCGCCTTGTCCTTTGCGCCGAGGACGGTATTCTCGGCATTTTTCAGCTCCTGCGTGATGTAGCGCTCCGCATTCGCAAGGGTCTGCTTGCGGATGTAGTAGTCCGGCACTTTGTCCAGATAGGAGCGTGTCACCTCTATGTAGTACCCAAAGACCCGGTTATAGCCGACTTTCAGGTTTTTGATGCCAGTCTTTTCCTTTTCTTCCTCGGCAATGCGTTCGATGATGCTGCTGCCGCCGTTCATGACCTCCCGCAGATCGTCCAGATCGGGGTCAAAGCCCTCCCGGATGACACCGCCGTCCTTGACGTTCACGGGCGGTTCTTCGATGATGGCTCTGTCGATGAGGTCGGCGACCGCTCGGAGGTCGGACAGTTTGCTGTTCAGCCGTTTCAGCAGCGGGCAGTCCAGTCCGGACAGGATCTCCTTCAGGCGGGGCAGTTCTGCAGCTGTTGCCTGCAAAGCCCGCAGGTCACGGGGATTTGCCTGCTTATAGACGATCCTTGCCATCAGGCGTTCCAGATCGTACACCCGGTCAAGGCAGTCCTCCAGTTCGATCCCCGCAAGGGTGTTCTGCATCAGGCATTCCACGGCATCCAGCCTTGCCATGATCTTTGCCGGGCTGCGCAGGGGGCGTTCCAGCCAGCTCTTCAGCATGCGCTTGCCCATGGAAGTCCTCGTGCTGTCCAGCACCCAGAGCAGTGTGCCTTTCTTTTCTCCGGAACGCATGGTGCGGGTCAGTTCCAGATCCCGCAGGGCATTGTGATCCAGTGTCATGTAGGCGCTGGTGTCGTCCAGTTCTAGGCTCGTGAACCTGCCGACCGGTAATTTCTGGGTGGTGTCGATATAGGCAAACAAGCCGCAGACGGCGCTCACGTCCGCCCCGGCATCCGCAAGACCCAGCTCGCCCAGTGCTTTCACCGAAAACTGCCGGCAGACGGTCCCTGCCTGCTTCTCGGGGTCAAAGCATTCCGCATCCCGCAGCGCACACGCACAGCGCAGGCGGATCTTCAGAAAGCTGCCGACGGCTTTCAGTTCCAGAAATTTCTCATTGAAAATGATCTCCGCCGGCATGTAGCGGGACAGGAGATCGATGATCTCATCCTCCGTATGCTGCACAGGGATCGGGTATACAGCCGCCTCCCCGGTCGAAAGATCGGCAAAGCACACAGCAGTCCCCTCACTGCCGCAGTAAATGCTGCACAGGTAATTATTGGAAGCATCGTCCAGCATGTCCTTTTCGATCAGCGTACCGGGCGTGACGATGCGGATGACCTCCCGTTCCACAAGTCCCTTGGAAAGGGCAGGGTCTGTCATCTGCTCACAAATGGCGACCCGGTAGCCTAAGTCGATCAGGCGCTTGATATACAGCTCCGCACTATGATACGGCACACCGCACATGGGGGCTCGTTCCGGCAGACCGCAGTCCCGCCCCGTCAAAGTCAGCTCCAGATCCCGGGAGACCCGTATCGCATCATCAAAGAACATCTCATAGAAATCCCCGAGCCGATAGAACAGCACGCAGTCCATGTACTGCTGCTTCGTTTCCACATACTGCTGCATCATGGGGGAAAGCTGCTCTTTCTGAATGTCTTTCAGCTCCACGCCGACACCTCCTTTGTGATGTTATGAAATGCGGTCAGGAACAGCCGCCGCAGGTGCTGCAATCCCCGCCGCAGGCAGCATCCAGATCGATGGCATCCGGGTCTGCGCCGTTGGCAGACATACTGATGATCGTATTCACCTGATTCATCAGGACATCAAAGCCCTCTTTGGCTGCCTGATAGATCATCATTTTCGGGCTGCTCATGATTTTCTGATAGCTGGACTTGATCAGCTCGTTCAGTTCCTGCACCTTGTCATTGTCCCTGTCGGGCTTGCCGATCTCCATTTGCAGCTCCATGCGCTTAAGTTCAAACGCACGGATGAGGCTCTGGAGCTGCTCATCCTCATCATTTGCCTGCTTGGCGAGGCTGTAGGCGATATAACGGTCATCCGCCTGAATGGCTTTGCCGAGTTCTCTTGCCAGTTCGATGCTATCCATTCTGTTCATCCTTTCCGATACATGTGCCGGCGATCATGCCGCTGTGGGACTCCGTGATGCGTACCTGCACGAACGTGCCGAGCTGTGCTGCATTTCCCGGAAATTCCACGAGCATGTTCTCCGTACTGCGCCCGGTCATATTGCCGGGGCGTTTTTTGCTTTCGCCGTCGCAGAGGACTTTCAGCGTCCTGCCGACAAAACGGCGGTTGTTTTCCACTGCGGTCTCCCTTTGCAGGGCAAGCAGCCGCTGCATACGGGCAGATTTTTCAGCGGCAGGGGTGGGGTCATCCAATTTTGCCGCTTTTGTACCCGGACGGGGCGAGTAGATGAACGAGTACATGTTGTCGAACCGCACCCGTTCCATGAGCGCAAGCGTTGCCGCAAAGTCCTCCTCCGTCTCCCCCGGAAAGCCGACGATCAGGTCGGTCGTCAGCGAAAGATCCGGCACTTTTCCCCGCATGTAGTCTACGATCTCCAGATACTGCGCCACGGTGTAGCGGCGACCCATCTCTTTCAGGATGCGGTCGCTGCCCGACTGCACTGGGAGATGCAGGTGCTTCGCAATATGCACACCGTCTAAGACTGCCTGTAACAGTGCCGGAGAGGCATCTTTGGGGTGGGAGGACATGAAGCGTATCCAATAGTCTCCCTCGATCTTATCGATCTCCCGCAGCAATGCCGGGAAGTCCATGCCGTCCGGCAGGTCTTTTCCGTAGGAATTCACATTCTGTCCGAGCAGCATGATCTCCTTGCACCCATCAGCCACGAGCTGCCGCACCTCTGCAAGGATCTCCTCTGGGCGGCGGCTGCGCTCCCGTCCCCGGACATAGGGGACGATGCAGTAAGTACAGAAATTATTGCACCCGTACATGATGGGGACAGCTGCCTTGAAGGCGCATTCCCGGACAGCCTGCACCTGTTCCGGAACGTCCGTGCCGGGGGCAAGCTCCCATGCGCATTGCAGGTGCTGCATCTTCGCATACAGCATCTGCGGCAGGCGGCTGACAGCGGTCGTGCCAAGCACGATGTCCACATACGGGTAGGACTTTGCGATCTTCTCCGCCACAGACGGCTGGGCAGTCATGCAGCCGGTCACGCACAGAAGCAGCGCCGGGTCTTCGGTCTTAAGCTTCTTGATGCTGCCAAGCGTGCCGAACACCCTGTCCTCTGCATTTTCCCGGACGGCACAGGTGTGGTACAAGATCAGGGAAGCCTTTGTGACGTCCCCGGTCAGCCCGTAGCCCATCTCCCGGAGCAGCCCGGCAAGCTGTTCCCCCTCGGCGGCATTGAGCTGACAGCCAAAGGCATGGACATAGGCAAGCGGCTGCGCAGGGCGCTCGGCGAGCCATTCCCGGATCTGCCGGATACATTCCGCCTGCGGCGGGAGCACTTCCTGCATGGTATTCATCCTTTCTAAAAAGCATTCCATTTCATTATAGCACATTTTGCCGAAAAATGCAAGTACCCCGCAAGTGCCCTGTCAGAAGGGGGGATCTTATCAAACATACTACCGTATCTCCTCCACCGAAAAGCCTGCCTGTTTTACGGCTTCTTCCAGACGGTCTGTAAAGTCCATGCCCGGCAGCCCTGCGTAGTGCACAGCTGCCTGCGTGTCCGTTATCTGCACCGCTGTCACGTCATGCAGGGTGGAGAGTGCCTGTTCCAGTTTCCGGCAGTCGGCTTCCGTTTCCAGTCCGGAGACCGTGAGCAGATATGTACCGCCGCCCCCCGGCAGCGGTTCGGGGCGGGGCTTCTGTCTGCCGAACGTAAAGGCATAGTGCATCGCCCCGAACACCCCCGCAAGGCACAGCACCCCCAGTACGATGATACCCGCTGTCACAGACATCCCTCCTTTTCCGCAAGATCTCCCATGCCGGTCTCAGCAGGCAGCGATCTCTGCAAAATAACCTTGCAGCAGTTCACAGGATGCGTGAAATTTCGCCGTTTCCTCGTCCGTCAGGGCAAGTTCCACGACCTCTTTCACACCGCTGCGCCCGATGATGCACGGCACTCCCACGAACACGTCCCGTTCCCTGTACTCCCCGCACAGCTTTGCCGAAACGGTCAGGATGCTGTTTTCATCCCCTAAGATCGCCCGCACGATACGGGTCAGCGCCATGCCGATGCCGTAATACGTCGCCCGCTTCGCCTCGATGATCTTGTAGGCAGCGGTGCGCACCTGTTCTTCCATGCGCTGCATATCCTCGATACAGTAGGGGTTTCGTCCGTCCGCCAATATGCTTGTGACAGCTTTCGTGGCGATCATCACCTGTGAGAGCGGCACAAATTCGCTGTCCCCGTGTTCGCCGATGACGTAGGCATGGATGTTCTTCGGGTCTACCGTGAAATGATCCCCCAGCAGATACCGCAGCCTTGCCGTGTCCAGTGAAGTCCCCGTCCCGATCACCCGGGAAGCCCCGAAACGGGACAATTCATAGGTGATCCTTGTCATGATGTCCACCGGATTCGTAGCGACCAGAAAGATCCCGTCAAACCCCGACCGCACGACCGGGGTCACGACTGCCCGGAACACTTCCGCATTCCGCCGCAGCAGCTCCGGGCGGCTCTCTCCCTCTTTCTGTGCCACGCCTGCGGCAATGACAACAATGTCCGCATCCCGGCAGTCCTGATGATCGCCGGCATAGATCCGCATATTGGTCTTGGCAAAGGCAAGCCCGTGGTTCAGGTCCATTGCCTCGCCGTCTGCCCGTCTGCGGTCGATGTCGATCAGTACCAATTCATTGCAGATGCCGCCCTGATTCACCAGTGCATAGGCAAAACTCATTCCGACCATGCCTGTGCCGATCAGGGCGATCTTGCGGCCGTCTCTGTTCATACAGCAGCACTTCCTTTCCGCTCTCAGTATGCACATAGTTGGCAGTTTCATGCATTTTGCAGGTGCAGGATGGCATCAAATATCCGATGCGCCGTTTCCTCCTTGGAAAGCAGGGGCAGCACTTCCTCACCGTTTGCGGTGATCAGCGTGATGCGGTTCGTGTCCGTCCCGAAACCTGCCCCTGCCTCACGCAGACTGTTGGCGCAGATCATGTTCACATGCTTTCCGGTCAGCTTTTTGCGGGAATTTTCGAGTACATTGTCCGTTTCCATCGAAAAGCCGCAGAGGAACTGCCCTGCCCGGCGGTGTTCTCCCAGATACTGGAGGATGTCCGGGGTGCGTTTCAGGGCAAGGGTCATATCGCCGCTTTTCTTGAGCTTGCTGTCAGACGTTCCGGCAGGGGTATAGTCTGCCACGGCTGCCGCCTTGAGGATGATGTCCGCCGCCTGCGCACGGGCTGCGACAGCCTCGAACATCTCCTGCGCCGTACCTACCTGTACGACTTCCACGAAGGGCGGCGGTGCAGTCTCCATATGCCCGGCGATCAGTGTCACCTCTGCCCCCCGCAGCATGGCGGCACGGGCGCAGGCAGCTCCCATTTTCCCGGAAGAATGATTGGTCAGAAAACGTACCGGGTCGATCGGTTCACGGGTCGCCCCGGCAGTGACGAGGACTTTCTTTCCGGCAAGGTCTTTCTTGCACTGGATCTCCCGCAGGAGATAGCCCAGCAGTACCGCCTCATCCGGCATTCTCCCGTCTCCGCTGTCGCCGTTGGCAAGCATCCCATAGGCAGGGTCGGCGATCACATACCCGAAGCGGCGCAGTTTTTGCAGGTTGTCCTGTACGATGGGGTTGTGGTACATGTTATGGTTCATGGCGGGGGAGATGATCTTCACACAGGGGCAAGCCATAATGGTCGTGGTGAGCATATCATCCGCAAGCCCGTTGGCGAACTTGCCGATGACATTCGCTGAAGCCGGTGCGACCAGAACGGCATCCGCCTGTTTGGCAAGGGCAACATGCTCCACACTGTACTGGAAATTCCTGTCAAACGTGTCGATCAGGCACTTGTGCTGTGTGAGCGTCTCAAATGTGATGGGGCTGACAAACTGCGTGGCGTTCTGTGTCATCAGCACGTGGACGGTGCAGTGCAGCTTGGTCAGGGTACGGGCAAGTCCGGCAGCTTTATAGGCAGCGATGCTCCCGGTCACGGCAAGCAGGACAGTCTTTCCTTTCAGCATGGGGTTCTCCTTTCTGATCTCCCGGCGTTCCGGGATCTTCCGTAACTTTTATTGTATCACAGAATATACGATATGTCAAGAAATGCACATTGTAAATTTTTCTGTCTGTGGGTTTGCTTTTTCGGAAAAACTGTGGTATAATAATAACATACAGAAAACGGCATTCCCAAAATGGAGGCGCTTATGACAAATGATGTGAGACAGCGTGCCGCACGCAGAAGATATATCGCTCTGCTCGTGCTGGTGTGCTGTGTATTGCTGATAGCGGTCGCAGTCATCATCCACCGGCTGCTGGACAGACCGGATGCACCGCCGGACACCATACCGGAGACCACGGAAACGACAGAACTGCCGGTCTCCGTCATCCCCTCATCGGAAACTCCGACCGTACCGCACACAGAAACGACCGAAACTGTTGCCGAGACGGAAGAGGAGACCTTGCCTGCTGCTCCCATTCTCACTTCCGAAAACGGTTTGCTCCACAGCAACAAGGCACATCTCTATGTGCGTGTCGGGAACGAGCAGGAAGTCCGGCTGACCCTCGGCGCAGGTGTCAGCCGGAGCGAGATCGTTTGGAGCGTGAGCGACCCGGCAGCCGCAGATGTGAAGGACGGCATACTGACGGGCTTGCAGAAAGGCGAGTGCATGCTGTGCGCCAAGATCGGGGAGGACATGCTGGAGATCCCGGTGACGGTGCGGGAACTGACCATAGAGGACGGCTGCACCTATGTGGACGGCATTCTGGTCGCCAACAAGAGCTACAGTCTGCCGCAGTCCTATGATCCCGGTATGCTGCCCGTGACGGAAGAGGCTTTTGAAAAGCTGTCGGAGGCTGCTGCGGAAGAGGGGCTGGACATCCATGAGGGTTCCGGCTACCGGGACTATGCCTTTCAGGTGACGGTCTATAACAGCATCGTCAACGGCTACAGCAAGGAATATGCGGATGAAGTCTCCGCACGTCCGGGGCATTCGGAGCATCAGACGGGCTATACCGTAGACTGCAACACGATCGATGATGCTTTCGGGGAAACGGCAGAGGGCAAATGGCTGGCGGCACACTGCCATGAATTCGGCTTTATCATCCGCTATCCGAAAGGCAAGGAGGACATCACCGGCTATACCTATGAAGCATGGCATATCCGCTATGTCGGGCTGGAAGCTGCAGCGGAAATATTCGAGCAGGGGCTGACGCTGGAGGAATATCTGGACATTGATTCCAAATACCCGGAAGATGGCTCGGAGGAGGAAAGCGAAAATGAAGCAGAATGACCCGGCAGCGCTGCGGGAACAGGTGCTGGCGGCATTGCTGATGGCAGACGGATATTGTTCCGGGGCAGAGCTTGCGGAACGCTTCGGGGTGAGCAGGACGGCAGTCTGGAAGTGCATGGAGCAGCTAAAAGGATCGGGCTGCACCATAGAGGCAGCGACCAACCGGGGCTATCGGCTCACCGCTATGCCCGATCTGTTCTGCGTACCGTATTTTCAGACACTGGTGCAGGGTTGCCGCATCCCGTGGCAGGCGCAGCACCTCACGGAAACGGGTTCGACTAATACCGTTGCCAAACGGCTTGCTGCTGAGGGCGCACCAGAGGGAACGGTCATCGTTGCCGACCGGCAGAGCGGGGGCAAAGGGCGGCTCGGGCGGTCGTTTCATGCGCCGATGGGCGGGCTTTACCTGTCGCTGGTGATCCGCCCGGAGCTGCCCCTGACGGACATGATGAAAGTCACGGCATGTGCGGCATCGGCGGTACACTGCGCCCTACAGGATGTGGGCGTTACGGCACAGATCAAGTGGGTGAACGACCTGTTCCTGAACGGTCGGAAGATCTGCGGGATACTTACCGAGAGCAGCTTCAATGCGGAACTGATGACACCGGACTATCTGGTCATCGGCATCGGCATCAATTTGCACCCCGACCCCCATCTGCCCGAAGCACTGAAGCCGATCATGACCGACCTCACGACCGAAACGGGCAGCGCACCGCTGCGGTGCGTGCTGAGTGCCGGTATCCTGCGGCATCTGGAAACTTTTCTGGCAGGCATCCATGCGCATACCTTTCTGGACGTGTACCGGGAAAATTCCTGCACGATCGGCAAGCGTGTGCGGGTGATGCTGGACGGTGTGCCGTGCGAAGCCCTTGCGGTGGGCTATGCGGAAGATGCCGGGCTGATCGTCCGCTGTGACGACGGGAGCGAACATGTCATACGCACCGGAAGTGCGGAGATCCTATAGCAAAAAGGACGGGTCAATGCCCGTCCTTTTGCAGTTTCCGTTTCTTTCCCTTTTCGTCCACGATGTAGGTATTGTTGAGTTGTGCTTCGAGATTACGCCGGAAAGCGGCACGATAGGCATCACGCAGTTCCTGCTGCTCGGCTTTTTCGGCATCGGTCAGTCCCTCAGCCTTTGCCTTGCGGGCAAGAAAATTGATGCGTTCCACCAGTTTGTCCACATTGTCACCCCCTGCCGATCATGACAGCGCACATGCCGTCTCCAGTGCGATCTCCATCATCTTGGTAAAGCCCGTCTGCCGTTCTTCAGCGGTCGTGGTCTCGCCCCGCAGCGGACAGTCGGAAACGGTACAGATGCAGAGTGCTTCTTTTCCGGTACGGGCAGCGTTCATGTAGAGGGCAGCAGCCTCCATTTCTACGCCGAGCACGTGCATTTTCTGCCACTGTGCCAAAGATCCGGCATCATCGTAGAACATATCACTGGAGAACAAATTTCCCACATGATATGGCACACCGGACTGTTCGGCAGCCTGTACCGCCGCTTCCAGCACACGGTACGAGGCGATCGGCGCAAATGTGCCGGGCAGACGGTACTGTGCGGCATAATTGCCGTTGGTACATGCCCCCTGCCCGATAAGGATGTCACGCAGATGGACTTCCTCTGCGATAGCACCGGCTGTCCCGATGCGGAGAATGGTCTGCACGTCAAATTCCGTGAACAGCTCAAAGGAATAGATGCCGATCGACGGCTGCCCCATGCCGCTGCCCTGCACGGAAACAGGAAAGCCCTTGTATGTCCCTGTAAAGCCGTACATGCCCCGTGTTTCGTTGACACAGCGGACGTTTTCGAGATAGGTCTCCGCAATGAATTTTGCCCGGAGCGGGTCGCCCGGCATGAGGACAACGGGCGCATAGTCGCCCTTGCTGCCCTGTAAATGTGGTGTTGCCATGATATTTCCTCCTTCATTCCAATAGATCTGTTTTAATGGGATAGTTTCCGCCTGACTGCCTGAAAGACTTTCCCGGCGATCTTCAGCACCAGCAGGAACGCCTGCACATTGAACAGGCACATAAAGAGCAGCAGCACTGCCTGTACCGGAACGCCCCATGCCGGTTCTTGGATGGCAAGCAGGCTCATCAGGAAGAGTATGATAACATTCGTAAAGAACCGCCCGTGCTGCACCTTGAACCAGATCAGCTTCCGGGTGTCCACGATGCGCACCAAGTAGCAGATAAAATAGCTTGCGAACGTGGCAATGACTGCCCCCTGCACGCCCCAGCGGTAGATCAGGATGAAATTCAGCAGGAGATTCGTCACGGCAGCGATCAGTGCCGTCCACATGCTGTGCGAGGTCTTTTGCGTGGCGACATAGATACTGCTGAGGAACTGGTTGAAACTCATCATCAGCACGGCAATGACAAGCACCGGCGTATAGGTGTAGGCAAGCACATAGTCGGGCTTCGTCACGGTGTCGATGAGCACGGAAGAGATCGGCTTGACGAAAGCGATCAGGAATGCCGCACACAGGAACATGAAAGCCTGATACGCTGTGTAGATGCGGTAGTAGAACAGGCTCTTGTCTTTGGCGTTGTTTTCCGTGATGGCGGACATGTTCCACGCTTGGAAGAAAATGGTAGAGAACATGGAGATCAGGTTCGGGACTTTCGAGGAAGCCTCATACACGCCGGAAGCGGCTTCGCCCACGTCCGTACTCAGTGCAAGACCGTCCATATACCGCACAAACAGCCGGTCGGAAAAGCCCGTGATGATCCATAGTACTGCCGTTGGTATCATCGGGATAGAGAACCGCAGCATGACACGGGTGATCTCGGGGTTGTAGGCTTTGACATCAAAAAATTCCCAGAGCCTTGCCGTGATCCACAGGAATATCCCCGAACAGAGATCCGACAGGAACACCGACAGCATGAAGCCCGTTACCCCTAAATGCAGCACGGAAATGAACAGGAGATTGAAGCAGAACAGCGACAATGTGGCAAGGATGCCGTCCAGCGCAAAGAGCTTTGTCATGTCCCTTGCCCGGACAAATTGCGAACTGAGCTGCCGGAAAGACGAGGCGATGATGTAGGCGACCAAGTAAATGACATAGCCCTTGGCATAGGGCAGCAGCATGAGCAGCGGGGAACACAGGATGAGCAGCACCGCACCGGCGATCTCCACGAGACAGGCGGATGTAAAGACTTCGGTCTTGTCATACTCCCGGTCAAGCCCATAGCGGATGACCGCTTCGGCAATGGAAAAGGTGATGATCGGGATGATGAAATTGGCAGTATTCTCCAGCAGTGACTTGATGCCATAATCCCCGGAGTCGATATTGGCAGTATACAGGCGGTTGAGAAACAGCAGGAGGATCTTCGAGCCGAATGAGCCTATGGCAAAGATCGCTGTATTCTGCGCCAGCTTTTTGTATTTATTCAAAACGGACAACGCTCCTTTGGTCAAGTTATTCCTATTATACCACATCTTCCGGAAAAAGGGAATACCTTTTTTTCGGTTTCCGTGAAAAAACTTTCCAAAAAAATGCTTGACAGATCCTGCCGGATGTGGTATAATGAAAAAGATCGCGCAAGAAAGAGCGACCCGCACCGTACCCATGCGGTGTGTCCATTCCTTGCCTGCCGCCGTGCAGGCGAAATCCAGAAGGAGGTGCAGTCAAATGGCAAAACTGAATGAGAACTACGAAGCAATGGTCGTTTTCTCCCTGAAAAAGGATGAGGAGGCTGTCAAGGCGCTCGTGGCAAGATTCAAGGAGCTCATCGAGAAGAACGGTACACTGACCGAAGAGGTCAATGAGTGGGGCAAGCGGAAGCTGGCGTATCCGATCCATTACGAGACGGAAGGCTACTACGTGCTGTATTCATTCACATCCAAGCCCGATTTCCCGGCAGAGCTGAGCCGTGTCCTGAACATCACAGACGGTGTTCTGCGGGCATTGGTCACCACCAAGTAAGCGGCATCCACGATGCTGCAAGACCGAATTGCCGAGATCTCAGGATAGCGGGGAGGTACTGCGATGTATAACAGAGTGATCCTTATGGGCAGACTGACGAGAGACCCGGAACTGCGCACCACACAGGGCGGCGTTACGATGTGCCGGTTCAGTATTGCGGTGGACAGGCGTTTTGTCAAGCAGGGGGAAGAACGTCAGGCAGATTTTTTTGACATCACTTGCTGGCGGCAGACAGCAGAATTTGTTTGCAAGTATTTCACAAAGGGACGTGCCATCCTTGTGGAAGGAACGCTCCAGAATAATAACTACACCGATAACAACGGTGTCAAGCACTACAGCACGGCGATCATTGCCGATCAGGTCAATTTCTGCGGCGACAAGCGCAGCGACAGCGGCGGCGGGATGCAGCCGTATAACCAGCAGTATGATCCCCAGCCCCGGCGGCAGCCTGCTCCCCAGCAGCCTTCTGCGCCCAGACAAGCTCCCCCGGCGCAGCAGTTCGATCAGGCACCGGAGGCGATCGCAACGGGCGGCTTTGAGGACTTTGAGGAGATCATGAGTGACGGCAACGTACCGTTTTGATCCTACAGAAAGGAGAATTTTGCTATGGAACGTGAGAGAAGTGCTCGTCCCTCCAAGCGTCCCCGCAAGAAGGTTTGCATGTTCTGCGTGGACAGAGTGGAGAAGATCGATTACAAGGACATTTCCAAGCTCAAGAAGTGCATGACAGAGCGGGCTAAGATCCTGCCCCGCCGTGTGACCGGCACATGCGCTTATCATCAGCGTGAGCTGACGTCTGCCATCAAGAGAGCAAGGCACATCGCCCTGCTGCCCTATGTAGCTGACTAAGACCATCCCCCTCCTGCTGCGGGAGGGGGATCTTTTTGTTCTGATCCTTTGTCCTCCTGCATAGGATGTAACAATGCAAGGAGGTGCTTGTCATGCAGGAACAGACCCATTCTCTTCATCTTGATGACCGCAGGACGCTTACCGTCTCCGGCATTACCGACATGGACAGATTTGACGAGCGTGAGATCGTGCTGTATACCGAACAGGGCGAACTGTGTATCACCGGCAGGGAGCTGCATATCCGCAGTATCAGCATCGAAAAGGGCGACCTTGCTGTAGAGGGCGATATTTGGGGCATCCAGTACGGCGACAAGGATAAGCGCAGCCCCCTCACCCTGCTGGGGAGATTGTTCCGATGAGCCTCCTGCTGCTCCTGCGCAGCGAAATGATCCCAGATACCTACCAGTCTATCGGCGAAGCTTTGCTGCTGTTCGGGGGTTCGGTACTGCTGGCGGTCCCTGCCGGGGTGCTGTTGGATGCGCTCCGGCTGCTGCGCAGGCTGGTGCCGCATCATCCGGCAGCCGTGGCAGCCGAAGATATCCTTTGGGTGCTGGCAGTCTGTCTCCTGCTGCTCCTGTATGCCAGCGGCTTCGCAAAGGGCGTGTTCCGGGGATGCTATGCAGCCGGCTGCTTTCTGGGGATCGTTCTGTATGTGTGTACGGTCGGGAGAGCTGTTATGGGCATTCTGGAACTGCTGCTCCGTCTGTTGGCTGTACCGGTGCGGGCTGTGCGGCGGGGTTATGTACTGATATGTAAAAAAGTGAAGTGGACTTTTGTGAAAACTTCCAAAAAACACAGAAAGGGAACGGAAAATGCCAAAAATCACTTGCAAGTACCCCATGGAATGTTGTATAATGAACATAGAAAGAAAAGTGCGCTCCGGAGCCGGAAGCACTTGGAACAGAAAGGAAACCCCTATGGCAAGAAACGCAAAACGACCCGGTGAAAGATCCCATTTCGGCATGAAGCTGATCTTCCGGCTGGCGATCGTCATGTTTGTGATCTTCTGTGCGGTCGCATTCATCAAGACACAGAACTCGATCATTGAACGCAAGCGGGAACTGGCTTCCCTCGAAGAAAAGGTCGAGACCATGACCGCCCAGAACGAGGAACTGGCAGATATCATTGGATCCAATGATATCGGCAGATATATGGAGAAAATTGCTGTGGAACAGAATGGCTATGCCTATCCGGATGAGCGGCGGTATTATGACACCTCCCATAATTAGATCCCGGGATCTGCCCGCAGAGGGCAGGCGTGTGCCTGTGCTTCAGCAGGCTCTGTAGAATTTTAAGAAAGCAGGGGGCTTTTACAAACTATGCAGTTGGAAATCGGAAAGATCTACAAGGGAAAGGTGAAAGGGATCACAAATTACGGGGCTTTCGTGGAAGTGCCTGTGGAGGGCAGCAAGCCCGTCACGGGTATGGTACATATCTCTGAAGTGTCCAATACCTATGTGACAGACATCCACACATTTCTGGAGGAGGGACAGAGCGTACAGGTCAAGGTGCTTTCCGTGAGCGAGCAGGGCAAGATCAGCCTGTCCATCAAGAAAGCGCTCCCGCCGGAAGACAAGCCGCAGAAGCCACGTTCTCCCCGCCGTCAGGAACGGGAGAAAGAGGCTGCATGGGGGTCTAAGCCCCAGAAGCCTGCCTCGGAAATGACCTTTGAGGATATGATGAGCCGCTTCAAGCAGCACAGTGAGGAGCGCATGTGCGACATCCGCCGCAATACCGACCGGAAGAACGGTTCCAAGCGGCGCTCCAAATAAACGCATAAAGGGCACTTTGAAAAAAGCGCCCTTTTTATTTTTTTCGGGAAAGCTGTCACATTTGCCGAAAAAACCCGTCTTATAAGACAGGAAAGGAGGGCTGGTGCATGGACGACGCAGAGATCATTGCCTTATACTGGAAACGGGATGAAACAGCGATCGAGGAGACCTCACAGGTCTACGGCGCATACTGCCATTCCATTGCGGAACATATCCTACACAGCGACCGAGATGCCGAGGAATGTGTCAATGATACGTGGATGCGGGCATGGAATGCCATGCCGCCCCAGAAGCCGAACCGGCTGCGGCTGTTTCTGGGCAAGATCACCCGCAATCTTGCCTTTGACCGCTACCGGCAGCAGCGGGCAGAAAAACGGGGCAGCGGCGAAATGGATGCCGTGCTGGAAGAACTGGCGGAGTGCATCGCCGACCCGGAGGACGTGGAAACTGTCTGTGACCAGCGGGCACTGCGGGAAAGTTTCAACGATTTCTTGCGCAAGCTGCCGCAGCGGGAACGGCAGCTCTTCCTGCGGCGGTACTTTTATGCCGAACCCGTCAGATCCATAGCCGAAGCCTATGGACTGCGCTCAAATCATACATCTGTCATCCTGCGGCGCACACGGCAGAAACTGCGGGAGCATCTCAAAAAGGAGGGCTTTATATGAGACCTGAGGATCTGTTTCAGGCGATCGGAGAAACGGAGGACTCCCTGTTGGACGAAAATGTCACCCCGGCAGGACATATCCGGGCAAGCTATATTGTAGGTGCGGTCAGTATCGCAGCTTGTACAGCGCTGGTCGTGGGGCTTGCGGTGTTCAGCGGCAAACATCCGGCAGATGAGATGCATCCCTCCGTCTGCTATACGACAGGTACTGCTGCAGGCACTGCGCCGGGATCCACCCAGCCCGTCATCATCAGCCGGACTGTCGAGAGGCAAACAGAGGCAGAGAGCGAAGCGGCAGCTGCCCCCGAAGCGGAGACACTTGCGGATGTGCCGCAAAGCGCCCCGCCCCATGATAGCATGACCGATGTGCCGACCCAGACCGAAGCCCTGTCCGTGCAGGAAACAGACCTGCCGCCGATGCCGGCAGTCGGCGTGTGGCGGTCGCTCTCCATGGATGGATACGGCAGGCTGGTCTGCCGGTACTATGTCTTTGAGGGGGACGGGAACGGTACGACTTATGAACAGGAGGACGGCAGCAGTGCTGCCTTCAAGTACACGATACAGCCCGATGAGGACGGAACGGAAGAGATGCAGCTCGCAGATGAGGACGGGCAGAACTGGACAGCCGTCCTTTCCGGCACGGAACAGGCAAGCCTAACGCTTTCCGCAGCCGGGGCAGAAGCCCCCGGAGAGGAGCTTTCATTTTTGCAGGGATCCACGGAATTCCATTTCTTTGCGACCGGGACGCTCTGCGAGGAGGCAAGGCAGTATTACTTTGACAATTATGGAACAGTTCCGCCCTCTGTAGGTGCAGTCTGTCAGGAGGACGGCACGGTGCTGATACACCTCTACGAAGATCTGGAAACGCACAACTCCACTTGGGCGTGGTACACGGCTGACCCGCTGACGGGGGAGATCCGGGATACCGAGGAAAATGTCGTGATCCATCTGCCCATGCAGACGGAGTAATAGGCATACCGATGAGCAGTGCCTGTCCTGTTTTTGGCATCAGTTGTCACGAGAAAAGGGGAACGGCTGGATACCGTTCCCCTACAGTTTTAGAAAACCGTCCTTTGCGCCGCAAGACAGCACATCAGGCGGCACCACGGAGGCGCAGCCCGCCGTTAGGTGGACTTTACGCTGCCGTCCTCATCTGTCCGGTAATTACCGTCATCGTCATCGAACATGTCCCTTGCGCCGTCGGCAACATCGCTGGCAATGTCCTTGCCGCCTTGGATCACATCGCTGGCAGCTTCTCTGCCGTCATCTATGACATCACTGGCAATGTCCCTGCCATCCTGTGCCACGTCGCTGAACAGCTTTCCGTCATCCTCTGTCATGCCGGAGGAATTTTCATTCCGCCCGGCGTTTGCCCCGGTATCGGGTGTACTGCTGTCTGTTCTGCCGCCGCAGGCGGTCAGCAGCAGTGCAGCCGCAAATGCCGTCAGCATCAGAAATTTTTTCATTGTGTCTGCCCCCTTCCTTTCTTTCTGCAAAATGCTTGCAAGCCTGTGCAGGCTCCGTATTAGTATTTCCGGCGGCGGGAAGATCATGCGGGCAAGGATCGGTCGAATTGTACGATCTTTCTGAAAAAATACTGTGTAATACAATGATTTTTCACAAAAATGCTTGCATGAGACTGCGTAATGTGCTATAATGAAAACGTTGTCTGTCTGTATATTTCTATGAGAACCTGTCCACATAGGGGATGTGCTCGGATCTTCGAGCAGATCTGCGCCGTATCAAAGGGCGAACGACAACGGAATACTGTATGTATTCCTAGGAGTTCGGACAAAGATACGGTGCAAAGATGCCGAAAAGACGAGTGCGGCATCCTATGTGGACAGGTTCTGAGAAGGAGGAACTGTCATGGGTGCAAAGGAGACCTTTATTGAGATCTACGAAAGCAAGATCACCCGTTCCGGTGCCGGGAAACTGCTGGATTACCTGAAAAGCGATGCATGCGATTTCTTCACCGCACCGTCCAGCACACGCTTCCACGGTTCATACGAAGGCGGGCTTGTGGAACACAGTGTCAATGTGTACCAATGCCTTGCGGACTACCTGACCCGTCCCAGAACAAAAGAGGTCTACAACATGGACTACAGCGAAGAAACGGTCGCTCTGGTGGCATTGCTGCATGATCTCTGCAAGATCAATTTCTACAAGACCGACTACCGGAATGCCAAGAATGCGCAGGGACAGTGGGAAAAAGTCCCCTACTACACGATCGATGATACTTTGCCTTACGGACACGGGGAGAAATCGGTGTACATCATTTCCGGATTTATGCGGCTGAGCCGGGAGGAAGCATTTGCGATCCGCTATCACATGGGCTTTTCCGGGATCGAGGACAAGAATTCGATCGGCAAAGCGTTTGAGATGTTCCCGCTTGCCTTTGCGCTGAGTGTGGCAGATATGGAGGCGACCTACTATCTGGAGGGGACACCCCAAAAATAATACGATACAGAAGGAGTTATCACTATGAGCTGGTATGAAAATGCAATTATTTACCATATTTACCCGTTGGGGTTCTGCGGTGCGCCGAAGTACAACGAGGGCGGCGGACCCGTCAGACGGCTGGAAAAAGTACTGGACTGGATCCCGCACTTCAAAGAAATGAATGTCGATGCCGTGTATTTCGGACCGGTGTTTGAATCCGTGGAACACGGCTATGATACGACCGATTACAAGACCATTGACCGCCGTCTTGGCGACAATGACATGTTCCGGCACATCTGCGATACGCTCCATGAAAACGGCATCCGTGTCATTCTGGACGGCGTATTCAACCATGTGGGCAGAAATTTCTGGGCATTTACCGACATCCAGCAGAACGGGCAGAATTCCCCCTACTGCGGCTGGTTCCAGAACCTGAATTTCGGCGGACCGTCTCCCTGCGGAGATCCTTTCTGGTATGAGGGCTGGAACGGTCACTACAATCTGGTCAAGCTTGATCTGCAAAACCCGGATGTGTGCAATTATCTGCTCGATGCGGTGAATTACTGGATGGACGAATTCCACATTGACGGCATCCGCTTTGATGCGGCAGACTGCATCGACTTCAACTTCTTCAAGCGCATTCGTGCGTTCTGCAAGGGGAAAGACCCGGAATTCTGGCTGATGGGCGAGATCATCCACGGCGACTACAACCGCTGGGCAAACCCCGAAATGCTCGATTCCGTCACCAACTACGAATGCTACAAGGGCATCTATTCTTCCCACAATGACAAGAATTATTTCGAGATCGACTATTCCATCAACCGGCAGTCCGGCTCGAACGGCGGTATTTACCGGAATATCCGGCTTTACAATTTTGTAGACAACCATGACGTGGACCGCCTTGCCTCCACGGTCAATGATGAGCGTTACCTGCATACAGCGTACACGCTGCTGTACTGTATGCCGGGCATCCCGTCCATTTATTACGGCTCGGAGTATGGCATACACGGGCGGAAAGAAAACAATTCGGACGATAATTTGCGCCCGTGTCTGGAGCTTTCTGCCATGGAACACGAGAATATCGGGCTTTACCGTCACATCGTCAAGCTCGGCAGGATCTACCGGGCATACCCGGCACTGCGCACAGGCAGTTACCGGACGGTCATCATCCGCAACCGTCAGATGCTCTTTGCCAAGGAACTGGAGGGGCAGACGGTCTATGTTGCCCTGAATCTGGACGATCAGCCGTGTGATATGCAGTTCGGGACACATTACCATGCGCTGGCAGACGTGATCGGCGGCGGTGCCGTCCGTGTGGAAAACGGCAATGCCTTTGTCCACATGGAACCGTTCACTTCCATGATCATCGTGCAGGATGACATTGTGAATCTCCAGCCGGAAGCCAAGGAAACGCCCGCAGAGCAGCCCCGTGAGGTGAGCGCCGGACAGCGTTACCGCCATTTCAAGGGTGGGGAGTACACGGTCGTCTGCACTGCCACACACAGCGAGACCAACGAGGAAATGGTGGTCTACCAGAGCGATACAGACGGCAGTATCTGGGTGCGCCCGAAGTCTATGTTCATGGATAGCGTGGGCGACACGGAGCGTTTTACGCTGCTGTGATCCCCTGCATGTAGAAGCCCCTGTGCTTTATGGCACGGGGGCTTTTTGCTGCGTCAGTCGCAGCAAGGGTCGCTGTTTTCAGAATTGGAGTCGTTCGAGCTGTTGTTGCTGGAATCCTCCGAATTTCTGGAGTTGCTGGAAGAATTGTTCTGGCGGTCCTGTGCATTGGAATTCTTCTTGTTGCTGGAATTATTCTTGCTCATCGCTTTTCGCTCCCATCTCCGCACGATCCCCGGTATATCCGGGCGGAATGTGCGGCGTTCCGAGCTTGATATACCGTCGGAGCGCTGTATCGGCTCCGTGATGATAGTATTACCGGATATGCGGCGATCATGCAAGAGCAGATAGTTTAATTTTGCACGTCAGTCGGTTCGGTCGTTTCCGGCATGCTGTCAGTGACGGTAGTAACAGTTCCGGGGATCGGTCTGCCGGGGTTGAGATCGACCCGCTGCGACTGCATGCTCCATGCAGCGAGCACACCGCCTGCACAGAGGAGCAGAGATGCTGCGATATACACGAAATAGCGCCCGATAGCAGGCTTCTGCGGTCCGGCAGCCTGATAGGTCACTTCATCCCGTTCTTCCTCCAGATCTTTCTGATACAGTTCCTGTTTCAGGCGTTCTGTCACATCCGCAGGGGCATGCACATGGTCATAGGCATTCTGGATGGACTGTTTCAGGTTCATATGTCTGCACCTCCCAGTTTCTTGCGCAGCTTGTTTCTGGCACGGCTGAGCTGCTGACTGACGGCAGCTTCTGTGCTGCCGGTGACATCAGCGATCTCACGGATGGATAGTTCTTCATAATAATACAGGTAGACGGCGATACGGTAGCGCTCCGGCAGGGACAGGACAGCACGAAGCACGTCCGCAGAACGATCCGTCTCAGCGGTCTCTTCCTTTGCGATCAGCCTGTCCCAGTCGATCTCGGCACGTTTTTTGTACCACCCTGTCCGCATCAGGTTCTTTCCGGCATTGACGGTGACTTTCATCAGCCAGCTTTTCTCGTGTGCTTCGTTCTGAAAGACCGGGTGCGACTGAAAGTATTTCAGGAACACCTCCTGCATGATGTCCTCGGCATCCCACTGACTTCCGGTGACAGTCAGCGCCGTCCGGTAGACAAGATCCTGATACTTGTCCACGACCGCAAAGCTATCCTCCTTTACCCGGACCGCCTGTTTCTTTGCCGCATCGCCGGGGCTGTCAGACTGGATCGACAGCATTGTCATCCCACCTTTCTTTTGAGGGCTTCTATAAACTAATACAGGTCATGCTGCCGAAAACTGACACTTTTTTGAAATGTTTTACGTTATGCACAGATCTGACTTGCTATTTTTGTTCATGATAGCTATGATCCCCGCTGCGGAAGCAGATATTCTTAGTATAACACATCTGCCGGGAATTGTAAAGACTTGGCGTTCGGAAGTTTTTCCGGAAAAGCCATTGACTTTTCGGGGAAGATCTGGTATAATAAGAATATAAAATGCAGATCATACCCGCCCGGCGGGTCAAGAAAGGAATTGCAGATCATGGAAGATAGACAGATCGACATTACAGCCAAAAACAACAATAATGTCAAACTCGGACTTATCCCGGGGCATTTTGCCACCAACCACTCCCACGTCAATTTTTTTGTGGATATGACCACCACAAAGACCCAGTACCGTGCTGCCCGTGAGGCAGGCAGAGAGCTGGCAAAGTTCTATGCGCACTCCAAGCACATCGATACGATCCTCTGCTTTGAGGGGACGGAAATGGTCGGTGCGTTCCTTGCCCGTGACCTCTGCGAGAACGGCGGCGGCATGAACGGCGGACGGGATATTGCAGTCATCACCCCGGAGACCAACATGAACAACCAGATGATCTTCCGGGACAATCTCCAGAAGAATATCTATAATAAAGAGATCCTGCTGCTGATGTCCTCCATTTCCACCGGCAAGTCTATCAACCGCTGCGTGGAGTGTCTCCAGTACTATTCGGGCAAGCTGGCAGGTGTGGCTGCGATCTTCAGTGCGATCCACGACTACAACGGCATCGAGATCGACTGCGTGTTCTCCCTTTCCGATATCCCGGAATACAGGACGATGCCCCCGTCCCAGTGTGCTTTGTGCGCCAGCGGTGCTAAGGTGGATGCCATTGTCAACAGTTTCGGCTACTCCAAGATCTGACAGGGCATGAAACTCCCCAAGCTGGAATTAAATGCCCCGGCAGTCATTGGCTTTACGCTCATCTCCTTTGTGGTGCTGCTGTTTGGGTATGCAACAGGCGGCGTATCTACCATGGCGCTCTTTACCTGCCGGCGGACACCGGACGAGCCGTTTTTGATGATCGTGCGGATGTTCACTCATATTTTCGGGCATAAGGATATGGAACATTTCGTGAGCAATTTCACCGTGATCACGCTGGTCGGTCCGATGCTCGAAGAAAAATACGGCACGAAGCGGCTCGTGAGCATGATCGCCGTCACGGCTGCGGTAACAGGCGCAGTGAATTTGCTGTTGAGCAATACCGGCGTACTGGGTGCAAGCGGTATCGCATTCCTGTTCATTGCACTCAGTTCCTGCGCCTCTGTCAAGAACGGCGGTATCCCGCTGACCATGCTGCTGGTGGCTGGGCTGTACATCGTCAGGGAGATCATGACAGGGATCGTGGCAACGGACAATATTTCGCAGATGTCTCATATTTTAGGCGGTGTCTGCGGGATCTGCTATGGGCTATACTATAATAGGAAAGTTAGCTGAAATGAGCTGCCGCTGAAAAACGGCAGCTTTTTTGTAACATATCGCAGTTTCGGTTGTCTAATAAGTGAAAGCAGGAAAAGGAGGGGTGCAGATGCAGAAAGCGTTTGACGAGATCTATCGGCTGTATGCGGAGGACGTGTACCGCTTTCTCCTGAAACTCACACGGAATGAGACATTGGCAGAGGACATCTTACAGGACACCATGCTGAAAGCTGTCACCTCGTTTTCCGGTTTCAAGGGCAATTGTTCCCTGAAAACATGGCTCTGCACCATTGCCCGCAACGAGTACCTCAACTACTGCAAGCGCCGGGAAAACAGGCACTTGCCGCTTGACGAGGTGCAGCTCTCCGACGGCGGATCGCTCGAACAGCGCATTTCCGACAAGCTCACCGCAATGGAGCTGCATACCGTGCTGCACCATCTGGATGAACCGTATAAGGAGATATTCACGCTCCGGGTGTTTGCGGAGCTGAAATTTGAGGACATCGGGGCGCTGTTCGGGAAAAGCGCCAACTGGGCGAGAGTGACGTTTTTCAGAGCCAAGGAGAAGATCATCACCATCATGGACGAGGAGGGAAAACGATGAACGAACAGAAACTGAGCTGCGCCATCATCAAAGACCTCATCCCCTTGTGCAGCGAGGGGATAGGCAGCCCGGAAAGTTTGGCAGAAGTCGAAGCACACATCCAAACCTGTGAACACTGCCGGAAACTGTACGAACAGATACCGCCTGACATGACCCCAGTTCATGTCCCGGAGGAGAAGAAAGTATTCCGGAAATTAGGCAGCACCTTGCGCAGGAACCGCATTTTAGCAGGTGTATTGGCGTTGCTATTGCTGCTGCTGGTCGGCGTTCTGGTCTATCTGTCCGTAGGGCAGGTGCGGAAAGAAGCCGGTATGCGCAGCTTTGAGACGATCTGGCAGTCCGTGGAAGTGCGGCGCATCGTGCAGAAATTCGCCGAGGGCGATATGCAGTGGTATGCGGAACATACCTCCTACGGCGACCTGAACAACGGCAATGTCCTCATCAATGCCGATGCTGCGGAACATGTCCGGCAAGCCAATGTCGATGCCCTGCAAAAAGCCTACGATGCAGCCTATGGCGACACGGAGATCCGATCTGTCAAGGTGGAGACCGCCTATGCGGACTACGGGTTAAACCTGTCCCCGATCGCCTATACACAGGCATATCTGCACTATCAGGACGGCAAGGAACTGGAGCTGCATTTTATCAAGGGCAGCGACGGGCTGTATGAGGCTTCGGTCGTCATGATGGGCGGAACGGCAGGATCCGATCTCGGCATGATCATGGAACATCTGGTGTACCATGATGTCTACCCGATCAATGTGCTGTCCGGTTTTCTCCGCAATGACGAGCCGATCGATGCGGACGATGAAAAGATCGGGATCAAAACTGACCTGTTCGTCCACCGTCTTGCCCCCGATCAGCGGGAGGGCATGGCAGAACGGTTCAGGGATTTTTACGGAAAGGGCTATCTGGTGCAGGACTGCCGGCTTTCGCCGATCAAGTATGACGAAGAAGAGGGCATCCTGTACCACGATGTGACGTTCATCGTCAAGGATACGCAGGGGAGCGCTGTCCTGCTGACACGGTTCTGGTCGGAGGCAGAGGGGCTGCGCTTTGCGCCGGAATACAACGAGCTATACCCCAAAGACTGTTCCGGGGAACTGGTAAAGGATATGGAACAGCTCTTTTCGTGAACACAGAAAAAAGAAAGAACGGGCAGGGCAGTACCTGTCCGTTCTTATTTCAGGTAATGGGATTCGGGATCTTGTCATGCAGCTCGGCAAGTTTGGGATCGTTGAGCTTTTTGGCATCGTTGACGAGATAATCCGTCCCCCGGAACACCTGATACCGAAAAGGCGGATCATAGGTGATATTCACATGATCACCATCGACTTCCAAGGTAATTTTCAGGTGTTCGGGCAGCAGTGTGCCGTATTTTTTCTTTGTGTAGAATATGTAAGCATCGATCTCCTCTTGTGCCAGCGTACCGCCGACCACATTGATCTCAAACATGGTGATCTCCCCCTTCTTTGTCCGGCATACGGCTCTTTTTTACATTATAACACAGAATGCGGGGAACTGCAAGAGGTTTTCAAAAATTTTTTTATGATGCAAGATCATCTGGCTTTGGCAAGCTCCGTACCGGACTTCTGCTGGAGACGCAGCTTGTCCGTCACAAGTGCAATGAATTCCGAGTTGGTAGGCTTGCCTTTGCAGGTATTGACCGTGTAGCCGAAGAACGAATTCAGCACGTCCAGATCGCCCCTGTCCCATGCGATCTCAATGGCATGGCGGATGGCACGTTCTACCCGGGAGGAGGTGGTGTTGAATTTCTGGGCAACGGTCGGGTAGAGGAGCTTTGTGACACTTTCCAGCAGCTCCGGGTTGTCCAGAGAAGCAAGGATGGCAGCCCGCAGATAATGATACCCCTTGATATGGGCAGGTACACCGAGCTGGTGGATGATGTCAGTCACAACGATCTCCATATCCTGTCCGTTTCTTTCGGGAGAGGCAGGCTGTGCGGTAATGTCACGAATGCGTTCGGCAAGGACATTCACATCAAATGGACGCAGCATGAAATACTTTGCACCAAGCTCCATGATCTGGCGCTCCACAAAAGGATTGTCATACCCGGAAGTGACAATAAACGCCGGAAATACCGGAGCTTCCGCTTTGGTACGCTTGATCAGCTCAATGGCATCCATATGTGCCATAACGCTGTCGATCACGACGACATCCGGTTTTTCTTCCAAAATGGTATTCAACAGCACACTGCCGTCCTTCCGGCGGGTGATCGCATATAATCCGTGGCTCCGCAGCGTACTTGCCGTTGTAATTCCATGATCTACGGTGTCATCACCGATCAGCACTTTGATCTTATCATTCATTCGCAATGTCCTCCTTTGCTCTACAATATTTATCGTACCACAGAAAAACCCGTTCGTCAAGAGCGAAAAGATGCGAGATATGCCGAAAAAAGGAGAAGTTTGGGGGGAGGCGTGTGGAAATGCTGTGGAATATCGGTGGAAGATCTGGATGATACTGTTGAAAGAACCGGAAATACATGTGGAAAGTGCCGACTTTCGGCGGTGCAGCAAAATGACACATACAGTTATTTTTTCATATCATCTCCCGTGCGCCGCCTCCGGGAGCTGAAACAGATATGCAAATATCCAAAATATTCATCCCAGAATGAATATTTGGGGATAAATATGTTAAATTATTGTATATTTATGCAAAAACCCTTGACGATCTGCTGGCAGATGTAGTATAATAAAAAGGTAAAGTCCGGAGATCGTTTCCGGAGCAAAAAGCAGCAGGAGGAATGTAATCATGGCAAAAGAGATCAAGAAAGTCGTACTGGCATATTCCGGCGGTCTGGATACCTCTATCATCATCCCGTGGCTCAAGGAGAACTACAACAACTGTGAGGTCATTGCCGTTTCCGGTAATGTCGGACAGGGCACAGAACTCGACGGACTGGAGGAAAAAGCCCTCAAGACCGGCGCTTCCAAGCTCTATATCGAGGACCTGACGGAGGAATTCATCACCGATTATGTGTTCCCGACCGTGCAGGCTGGTGCGGTCTACGAGAACAGATACATGCTCGGTACGTCCTTTGCACGTCCGATCATCGCCAAGCGGATCGCCGAGATCGCCATTGCTGAGGGCGCTGATGCTATCTGCCACGGCTGCACCGGCAAGGGCAACGATCAGGTGCGCTTTGAGCTGGCTATCAAGGCATTTGCACCGGATATGCAGATCATCGCTCCGTGGCGTATCTGGGACCTGAAGTCCCGTGATCAGGAGATCGATTATGCTGAAGCACACAATATCCCCCTGAAGATCAGCCGGGAGACCAATTATTCCAAGGACAAGAACCTCTGGCATCTGTCCCACGAGGGGCTTGACCTCGAAGATCCGGCAAACGAGCCGCAGTATGAAAAGCCCGGCTTCCTCGAAATGGGCGTTTCCCCCATTCAGGCACCGGACAAGCCTACTTATGTGACCATTCATTTTGAAAAGGGCGTGCCGACTGCCATTGACGGCAAGCCCATGAACGGCACGGAGATCGTCACCACCCTCAACAAGCTCGGCGGTGAGAACGGCATCGGTCTGGCTGACCTTGTGGAAAACCGTCTGGTCGGTATGAAGTCCCGTGGCGTGTACGAGACACCCGGCGGTGCGATCCTCTACCATGCACATGAAGTGCTGGAGACGATCACCATCGACAAGGAGACCGCAAGAGTCAAGCAGTATCTCGGCATCAAGTTCGCAGACATTGTCTACAACGGGCAGTGGTTCACCCCCCTGCGTGAGGCAATGAGCGCTTTTGTGACCGAAACGCAGAAGACCGTGACAGGCGACGTGCGCCTGAAACTGTACAAGGGCAATATCATCAATGCCGGTGTGACCTCGCCGTACACATTGTACGACCCGGAGGTCGCTACTTTCGATGAGGACGAGGTCTACGATCAGAAAGACAGCGCAGGCTTTATCAACCTGTTCGGGCTGCCGATCAAGGTCAAGGCACAGCTCGACAAGAAGCGGGCAGAGAAGAACTGATACAAAGCAAATATCACGGCAGGGCACGGAGACTTTCACGGGTCTCCGGTTCTGTCATTTATGACCGGAGGAGAAGCTATGGCACTTTGGGCAGGCAGATTTGCAAAGGAAGTGGACGAGACAGTCAATGCCTTCAATTCGTCCATTGCCTTTGATGCAAGAATGTATGCGCAGGATATCCGGGGCAGCATTGCCCATGCAGCAATGCTCGGCGACTGCGGCATTATCGAAAAAACCGAAAGCGAAGCCATTATACAGGGCTTGCAGGGTATCCTGTCGGATATTGAGAACGGGACACTGGCGTTTGACCCGCATGCGGAGGACATCCATATGTTCGTGGAGGCGGAGCTGACAAAGCGGCTCGGCAGCACGGGCAAACGGCTGCACACGGCACGTTCCCGGAATGATCAGGTCGCACTGGATATTCGGCTCTATCTGCGGGATGCGGTGCGGGAGATCGCTTTACTGGTACACGAGCTTGCAGAGACGATCTGCGATATGGCGGAGCAGCACAAGGAAACGATCATGCCCGGCTATACGCATTTGCAGCGGGCGCAGCCGATCACCTTTGCGCATCACTTGCTGACCTATGCGCAGATGCTGCGGCGGGACTTGATGCGTCTGCATGATGCGGCAGAACGCATGAACGAATGCCCTCTGGGATGCGGTGCGCTGGCAGGGACGACCTATCCCATTGACCGCTGGCAGACGGCAAGGCTGCTCGGCTTTGACAAGCCGACGGACAACAGTCTGGACGGCGTGTCGGACAGGGATTTCTGCGTGGAGCTGTGCTGTGCGCTTTCTCTTATCATGACGCATCTGAGCCGATTCTCGGAGGAGATCATTCTGTGGTGTTCGTGGGAATTCAAGTTCATCGAACTCGATGATGCCTATGCGACAGGTTCCTCTATCATGCCGCAGAAGAAAAACCCCGATGTCACGGAGCTGATACGGGGCAAGACGGGCAGGGTCAACGGCGACCTGATGACACTGCTGTCCATGCTCAAGGGTTTGCCGCTTGCCTACAACAAGGATATGCAGGAGGACAAGGAAGCCATTTTCGATGCCGTTGACAACGTGAAACTCTGCGTGAAAACGTTCATCCCCATGCTCTCTACCATGCGTGTCATCCCCGAAAATATGCGGAAAGCAGCGGCAGGCGGCTTTATCAATGCCACGGATTGTGCGGACTACCTTGTGAAAAAGGGTATGCCGTTCCGGGATGCCTATAAGATCACAGGCACACTAGTCGCACAGTGCATTGCGGAGGGGCTGACACTGGAAACGCTCCCGCTGGAAAGCTACCGGAAACTGTCGGAGCTGTTTGACGAGGATGTCTATGAAGCCATCCGCCTTGAGAACTGCGTGAAAGGGCGCAATTCCTACGGCGCACCTGCGCCGGAGGCAGTGACGGCACAAATGGAGGAGATCCGCTACGAACTGGAGCAGTGCCGGAGCTGCTGGGATTAAGGGATGAAGAAACGGGCGGTCCGGTTCATACTGGCACTGACGGCACTTTCTGTGCTGGTGTGGTTTATCGGGGAGATCCTGATCGGCATTTTCATCGATCGCTACTGGGTATCGGTGGTCTGGGCAGTGCTCTGCCTGATCGCCTGCTGTGCCTACAGTCTGTGGAAATGCCCCCGTGAGCCGGAGAAGGATGAAGAGGAGGACGAAAAAAAATGAAGGTCTATGTAGACGGACAGGCAGGCACAACGGGCTTGCAGATCTTGGACAGGTTGCAGGCACGGGAGGACATCACCCTGCTGAAAATTGCGGACGAGGACAGGCACAACAATGAAAAGCGTGCGGAGATCATGGCGGAGGCGGATATCACGTTCCTGTGCCTGCCGGATGATGCCGCAAGAGAGGCAGTGACACTGGCGGGCGGGCATACGAGGATCTTGGATGCCTCCACAGCACACCGGACAGACCCGGCATGGGCTTACGGTTTCCCGGAGCTGTCTGAGGCATTCCGGGAAAAGATCGCAGGTTCGGCAAGGACGGCAGTGCCGGGTTGCTATGCGAGCGGTTTTATTTCTTTGCTGTATCCGCTTGTGCAGCACGGACTGATCCCGGCGGATCTTCCGGTATTTGCCTATGCGACATCCGGCTACAGCGGCGCAGGCAAAAAGGCGATCGCACAGTATGAGAGCGCAGACAAGCCCTTTGCATTCAACAGCCCCCGTCTGTATGCGCTTTCACAGCAGCATAAGCACCTGCCGGAGATGCAGCTTTTTTCCGGCTTGCAGTATCCGCCGATGTTCTCCCCGCTCATCTGCAACTACTACAGCGGCATGGTGGTCTCTGTACCGATCCAGACAAGGATGCTGGAGAAGAAGATCACCCTTGCACAGGTGAACGAGACATTTCGGGCGCATTATGCTGATGCCAAGCTCATCTCCGTGCAGCCGGTGATGCCGCCGGAAGAGCAGAAGGCGTTCTTCCTCGCTTCCAATACCCTGAGCGGACAGAACAAGCTCGAAATTTTCACGTTCGGCAATGACGAACAGATCCTGCTCTGCGCCCGGCTGGACAACCTCGGCAAGGGGGCATCCGGTGCGGCAGTGCAGTGCATGAATATTATGATGGGTATTCCGGAAACGACCGGACTGCTTTGAGGAGGTTTTGGCATTGGTAAAAAGGAAAGCGGTAGAGGGATGCACCTTTGTAGAGGGCGGTGTCTGCGCAGCAAAGGGCTTTCTGGCAAATGGTGTCCACTGCGGGCTGGCACATAAGGCGCTGACAGCGGAAACGCCGAAAGAGGATCACCCCGTGGGTACGCCGGGCAAAAATGACCTTGCTATGATCTTTTCCAAAACGCCTTGTGCGGCGGCGGCTATGTATACAACGAATAAAGTACAGGCTGCGCCCATTCAGGTGACAAAGCGGCATCTGAGGAACGGCAGGGCGCAGGCGGTCATTGTCAATTCCGTGAATGCAAATGCCTGCAATGCGGACGGTATCACAAAGGCGGAGAAAATGTGTGAGCTTGCGGCGGATGCCCTGCAGCTCGAGCCGGAGGATATTATCGTTGCCTCGACTGGTGTGATCGGGCAGACACTGCCCCTCGAACCGATCGCAGCTGCCGTTCCGGGGCTGGCAGAGGGGCTGAACGAAAAAGGCAACACAGAAGCCGTCAAAGCGATCATGACGACCGACACGCAGCCGAAAGAGATCGCCGTGCAGTTCACCGCCGGCGGAAAGGTCTGCACCCTCGGCGGGATGCTCAAGGGAAGTGGCATGATCCATCCGAACATGGCGACAACGCTGACGTTTGTGACGACGGACTGCGCCATTGAGGCAGCGCTGATACAGCAGGCGCTCCGGGAAGTCGTTGCCCTGACACTCAACCATGTCAGCGTGGACGGGGATACTTCCACGAACGATATGGTATGCGTACTGGCGAACGGAGCAGCCGGAAATCCCCTGATCACGAAGGAAACGGCGGACTATGAGATGTTCCGGGATGCGCTGTATGCGGTGCTGATGAATTTAGCACGGCGAATGGCTCGGGACGGAGAGGGTGCGACCAAACTGATCGAGTGCTTCTGCGAGGGGGCTGACACGGATGAAACGGCAGTGATCGTTGCGAAGTCCGTGATCACGTCCAGTCTGTTCAAGGCGGCTGTGTTCGGGGAAGATGCCAACTGCGGCAGGATCCTCTGTGCGATCGGCTATGCGCCGGCGGATCTGGATGTATCACAGGTCGATGTATCGCTCGGCTCGGAAAAGGGGACGATCCCGGTCTGCCGGAAAGGGCTGGTGCTGGATTTTTCGGAGGAAAAGGCGAAGGAGATCCTTGGCGAGGAAGAGATCCTCGTTCACATCTCCCTCGGGAATGGCGGCGGAAATGCAGTCGTCTGGGGCTGTGACCTGACCTACGATTATGTGCGCATCAACGGCGACTACCGGAGCTAAGGAGGCAAGCCATGCAGAATATCTCCAATGAGGTGCGGGCAAGAGTGCTGAACGATGCCTTGCCCTATATCCAGAAATACAACAATAAGATCGTGGTCGTCAAATACGGCGGCAATGCCATGACGAACGATGCCCTGAAAATGGCAGTCATGAGCGATATCGTGCTGCTGACGCTGGTCGGTGTGAAAGTCGTGCTGGTACACGGCGGCGGACCGGAGATCAATGATATGCTGAAAAAGCTCGGCATCGAGAGCAAATTCATCGGCGGGCTGCGCTATACGGATGCAGCGACCGTGGACGTGGTGAAAATGGTGCTTGCCGGAAAGGTCAACAAGGAGCTGGTCTCTCTGCTGGGGCAGTACAACGGCACGGCAGTCGGGCTTTGCGGACTGGATGAGAAAATGCTCCTTGCAGAACGTGCCTATGGTCCGAATGACGAGGATCTGGGCTATGTGGGAACGATACGGCACGTCAATGTCAAGCCCATCGTGGATGCCCTCAATAACGGCGTTATCCCGGTCATTGCGACCGTTGCCTGCGATGAAAAGGGACAGGCATACAATGTCAATGCCGACACGGCTGCCGCAAGGATCGCAGCCGAACTGAAAGCGGAAAATCTCATCCTCCTGACGGATATTGCAGGCTTGTTGCGGGACAAGGACGACCCGTCCACGCTGATCTCACAGGTCAATGTCAGCGAAGTGCCTTTCATGAAAAAGCGGGGCATCATCTCCGGGGGCATGATACCAAAAATTGACTGCTGCGTGGAAGCTGTCCGCCGTGGTGTGAAAAAGACCGTCATCATTGACGGCAGAGTGCCGCATTCTATTCTCATTGAGATACTCTCCAGTGAGGGTATCGGCACACAGTTCCGATGATCATTTTCCTGAAACTGCTGCCGGTCATGGTCTCGCTGCTTTGTATCGTGCTTGCCTTTCTGCCGGAGCGAAGCGGCATTTCCCGCCCGGCTCATGCAGAGGGGGTCGTCATTTCGAGTGCCGTGCAGCGGATATGGCGGCATCACAGCGAGATACAGGCGCTTGCGCCGGTGGTGACATTTACTGCCGGAGGACGGGAAATTTCCGCAGCGGCGAAGCAATTCGTTCCGGAATGGCAGTACGCATTCCACCCGGGGGACAGGGTGCGTATCTGCTACGACAGGGCGCATCCAGAGCGATTCCGGGTGTGCGGCGGGAACCGTTTCCGCCGGGCAGTGCTCCTGACATTTGGGATCGGGACACTGGCAGCGTATGGGATCTTGTGGGTGCAATTCATTTGAGTGGGGAAAGAAGGAGCTGATAACATTGGATACGATCGAACAGACAAATGCACATATTATGGCTATCTACGGACGCAGTGCAGTCGTGTTGGAACATGGCAGCGGAGCGACTTATTACGCTGCGGACGGGAAAAAATATCTCGATCTCGGCAGCGGCATCGGGGTGACATCTCTGGGCTGCGGCGATACGGACTGGGCGGATGCCGTCTGCGAACAGGCAAGAAAACTGCCGCACACCTCCAATTTGTTCTACCACCAGCCGCAGGCGGAACTGGCGGAACTGCTCTGCACGATGTCCGGATACAGTAAAATATTCTTCGGCAACAGCGGCGCAGAAGCCAATGAATGTGCCATCAAACTGGCAAGGAAATACAGCTTTGACAAATACGGCAAGGGCAGAGGAACGATCCTGACACTGGAAAATTCCTTCCACGGGCGCACGCTGACGACTTTGGCAGCGACCGGGCAGGAGGTATTCCACAACTATTTCTTCCCGTTCCCGGAGGGCTTCCGGTATGTAAAGGCAAATGACATCGCCGACCTGCATGCGAAGCTGGACGACACGGTCTGTGCGGTCATGGTGGAATTCGTGCAGGGCGAGGGCGGCGTGATGCCGCTGGAGCAGGCGTTTGTGGACGAGGTGCGGAAAGTCTGCACGGAACGGGACTTGCTGATGATCGCAGACGAGGTGCAGACGGGCATCGGCAGGACGGGAAAGCTGTTTGCGGCGGAGCATTTTGGCGTAAGACCGGATGTGACCACAGCGGCAAAGGGGCTTGGCGGCGGATTGCCGATCGGTGCTTGTCTGGCGGCTGAGCACTGCGCCGATGTGCTGACAGCGGGGACACATGGCTCGACATTCGGGGGAAATCCCATTGTCTGTGCCGGAGCGCAAGTAGTGCTCCGGAAACTGGCAGGACCGGGTGTTCTGGATGCCATTGCAGAAAAGGGGCAGTATCTGCGTGACAGGCTGCTAGCGCTTGACGAGGTAGAGGCAGTATCCGGGCTGGGCATGATGATCGGCATTTCGCTGAAAACCAAAAAAGCCCCCGATGTGCTGAAAGCCTGCCTTGACAGGGGGCTGCTGGTGCTGACTGCCAAGGAAAAAGTAAGGCTTCTGCCGCCGCTGATGATCTCACAGGAGGAGTTACAAGCAGGAACAGACATATTGTGCGATGTTTTGGAGGGTTGATCTATGGAGCTCATCATCATTCCAACGGGACAGGGGAAGTACACGGTCACAGACACAAAGGACAGGAAAATTTATTCGGTCACCAAGAAGAAAAAATTTGTGGGCATGCCGGTCACGACCCTGCACGATGCGAGCGGATATGCCCTGTACACGCTGATACGCACGGAAAGCGGCGTGAAGCCTGCATTCCAGATCATCTTCAATGATGCGGTCTTTCTGCATGCCCGATGCCGTTCCTTTTTTGTAGACCCCGCGATCGATCTGGAGGGGGATGGCGGCAAGTATACGCTGAAAGGCAGGGAACATGCGCATCTGAAGATCAAGATCGACAAAACAGAGATCGGTTCGATCGACACGGAAAAACAGGCAAACAACCAGCCGAAATACATCCTGCACATGGATGACAAATATTATGACGACTACGTTCCGCTGTTCGCCGTCGTGGTGGACAAATGTTTTAACGGAACAAACAAATAATGGAGTCCTACGGTAAAATGTCAATAGGCAAAAAGTAGAAAAACAAGTAAGAAATCCATGCATTCTGCCTAAGAA
>CANQNG010000011.1 GCA_947625155.1 uncultured Clostridia bacterium | reverse complement strand
CTGACACTCCTTTTCTCTTTTTTATTGATTATATCTCTTTGAGTCGGATGTGTCAAGTTTTATTATACACCATCACCGAAAAAGATAGAAAAAACACTTGACATACGGGCAAATGTGCGCTATGATTAGAGTAACAGGAGTATGCCATAAAATCTATATCGTAAAGAAAGGGAACGATTTATGGCTACAATAAGAAAAAGAGGAAACTCCTATCAAATCAGAGTTTCCCGTGGCTACGACATATCGGGAGATCAGGTCATTAAGAATAAGACATGGACTCCTGAAAAAGGAATGACACCTAAACAGATCAAGAAAGAGCTGAACCGTCAGACAGTATTGTTTGAGGAAGCCTGCAATAATGGTTTTCAGAGCAAAGCGATCAAGTTTCAGGAATTTGCTGAGGAATGGTTCAGGCAGTATGCGGAAACAAAGCTCAAGATCCAGACTGTACGCTGTTATCATAACTGTGAAAAGAAAGTCTACAAGGCTCTCGATCATCTCCGTATGGATAAAATCACAACACGCACGATACAGACATTCATTGTTGACCTTGCGGGTGAGAAGCGTTATGACAGCAAGGGAAAAGAACTTCCGCCATATGCTCCGAAAACGGTCAGAAACTACATATCGTTCATTTCCTCGATATTTGACTATGCTGTAAAAATGCAAGTCCTGTCCGGCAATCCCTGCAAGAATGTTGTTTTGCCTTCCAAAAAGGCAAAAGAGCGTGAGGTCTATTCACTGGACGAGGTTCAGCAGATGCTTGAATTGTTTGAGAAAGAGACCGAAGCCAACTACAAATACACGATCTTCTTTACTCTGGCAGCCTTTACAGGACTTCGCCGTGGTGAATTGCTCGGTTTGGAATGGAAAGACATTGATCGGGAGAATCATCTTCTCAGCGTTGTCAGAACGTCCGAATACACCAAAGAAAAAGGTATATATACAGATACCCCGAAAACGGAGAGTGGTGTCCGCTTCATCAAACTGCCGCCCGAAGTGATGCAGAAGCCGAAAGCGTTTCAGGACTGGCAGAACGACTACAAGGCAAAGATCGGTACGAAATGGATAGAGTGCGACAGGCTGTTCACGAAAACAGACGGTTCACCTATGGGAATGCGTCAGCCGTATAAATTCTTCGAGCGTTTCTGCGAGAGGACAGGTATGCGTTTTGTGAACATTCACAGTTTCCGGCATTTCAATGCCTCTATTCTTATCAACAACGGTGTTGACGTAAAAACAGTGCAAGGTTGTTTAGGGCATAGCAGTGCAACAACGACTTTGAACATTTATGTGCATTCTTTTCAGGAAGCACAGGTGAGAGCAATGGACAGCGTTGCAAGCTGTATCTTGGGCAAGCAAGGCAACATTCCAAAATAAAGGACAAACAAAGGACAACACCGATCTTGTCAGAAAACAAAAAGAAGAAAACACCGAGATCTCAGCATTTTCTCCTTATCCAATATGGCAGGGGCAGAAGGATTTGAACCCTCGACACGCGGTTTTGGAGACCGCTGCTCTACCAACTGAGCTATACCCCTATTGACGACTTTATTATTATAGCACACTCCTTGGCATTTGTCAAGGGTTTTTTCAATTTTTTTGAAAAAAATTTTTCAGGACTGCATTTTTGGTTGACGAGACCCGCCCCTATGTGCTATACTATATAGGAGGTGAAAAAAATGGAGCATCTGAAACAACTGAGCATTTTCATCGCCCTGATCCTCCGCCACAAGCCCGAAACCATCGGGATCAGCCTTGACGAACATGGCTGGGCAGATACGCAGGCACTGATCGAAGGCATCGATCACACCGGAAAACATACCATTAATATGGAAATCTTAGAAGAAATTGTCCGCACCGACAGCAAGCAGCGCTACAGTTTCAACGCCGACAAGACCCGCATCCGGGCAAATCAGGGGCATTCCGTTCCGGTCGATGTGGAGTTGCAGGCAAGCACGCCGCCGGAGATCCTTTTCCACGGCACTGCCGAAAAGAGCGTAGCCTCTATCCGGCAGGAAGGACTGCTCCCCCAGAGCCGCCTGTATGTCCATCTTTCTCAGGATATCGAGACCGCCCGAAAAGTCGGCACACGTCACGGGAAGCCTCATATTTTCCGTGTCGCAGCCGGAGAAATGCACCGGCAAGGGTACGCCTTTTTCCTGTCCGTCAACGGTGTCTGGCTCACCAAAGCCGTTCCGCCGGCATTTCTGGAGGATGTCTGATGGGTACGCTGTACGGGGTCAGCATGGGACCCGGCGACCCGAAACTACTCACCCTGCAAGCTGTCGAACAGATACAGCACTGCCCTGTCCTTGCCGCCCCTGAAAACGGGACAGCCTTCGCCATCGCCCGTAAAGCAGACTTGCTTGACCACAAGCAGCTTCTCCCCCTGCATTTTCCCATGCACACCGATGATCTGTCAGCAGCACATCAGGCAGCAGCAGACAAGCTTTGTGAAGCCCTGCAACAAACGGATGCAGCCTTTCTCTGTTTAGGCGATATTTCCCTGTACGCCTCTTTTCCGCCCGTAGCTGCCCTTGTCCGCCAGCAGGGCTTTCCCGTGGAATGCTCCGCCGGTGTGCCCAGTTTCTGTGCAGCCGCCGCAAAAGCCGGTCTGCCCCTCGTCAGCGGTACGCAGTGCCTGCATATCCTCCCTTACAGCGATGCCCTCCCGGAACAGCTTTCCCTGCCCGGCAGTAAGGTCATCCTCAAATGCGGCAGGCATCTCGAAAAAATACAGGCTTTGCTCTCCCATGCAGGACTTGCTGGGACTGCCTACGCAGTGGAAAACTGCGGCATGGACGGCGAACGGCTTTTCCCGCTTTCTGAGGAATGCCCGGCAGACTGCGGCTATTTCACGATCGTCTGCATCCCGGAGCGCTGATATGCAGGAATTTATTTACCACGGCACCCAAAAGCTCCGCTGCGGCGATACGACAGGCACTTGCGCCGCAGCAGCCGCAAAGGCAGCAGCGATCCTGCTCACGACCGGACAGGCAATCACGGAAGTTTCGGTCACACTGCCCGGCGGAGAATTGCGGACACTTCCCGTCCGGACAGAAAGATCCGGCTCTGCCTGTATCGGCACCGTCATCAAGGACGGCGGCGACGACCCCGATGTGACAAACGGCATTGCCGTCTGCGCACGGGTCAGCCCCATGCCGTCCGGTATCGAGATCACTGGTGGCGAGGGTGTCGGTGTCGTCACCCGTCCCGGACTTGACCAGCCTGTCGGGGCAGCCGCCATCAATTCCGTCCCCCGCCAAATGATCTCGAATGCGCTCCGGGAAGTGCTGCACGGCAGAACAGGCGGTTTCCGGGCAGAAATTTTCGTGCCGGGCGGTGCAGCACTTGCCCGAAAGACCTACAATCCCCGACTCGGCATCGAAGGCGGCATTTCCATCCTCGGCACGACCGGAAAGGTGCTCCCGATGAGCAGCGCCGCCCTGCTCTCCACCATCCGTGCGGAAGCTTCCGTACAGCGGGCAGAGGGGCATGCGATACTGCTCCTCACACCGGGCAATTACGGAGCGCAGTTCATCCGCCAAAGCCTGCCCGTCCCGGAAAGCCGTGCCGTCAAGTGCAGCAATTTTATCGGTGAAGCACTGGATATAGGCATTTTCCTCGGATTCAAGGGCATTCTGCTGGTCGGACATATTGGCAAGCTGGTCAAAGTGGGGGCAGGCATTTTCCGGACGCATTCCGCCGATGCGGATGGCAGAATGGAGACCCTTGCCGCCTGTGGACTACGGGCAGGTGCAGACCCAGCAGTTCTGCGCCGCATTCTCGACTGCCCCACAACAGATGCTGCCCTCGCCGTATTGGCAGAAGCCGGCTGCCTTGCCCCCGTCATGGAGGTACTCACGGAGCGCATCGCCTTTCACCTGAATGCCCGTGTGAAAGGTGCGGCAGAAACGGGCGCAATCATCTTTTCCTTTCAGCAGGAACTCCTTTACCAAACACCCGCAGCAGACAAACTGCTGACACAGCTTTCGGAGGCATAGTATGGTACATTTTGTAGGTGCAGGCTGCGGCGCAGTCGATCTGATCACAGTCAGAGGGCAGAAATTTCTGGGAGAAGCGGATGTCGTCATCTATGCCGGTTCTCTCATCGACCCGGAATTGCTCCGCCTTACCGCACCCGGCTGCGAACTGCACAACAGCGCACATATGACACTGGAGCAGATCATTTCCGTCATCGAAGCCGCCGAAGCTGCCGGAAAAACCACCGTCCGCCTGCAAACCGGCGATCTGAGCCTTTACAGCGCCCTGCGTGAACAGACCGATGCACTGGACAGGCTTGGCATTGCCTATGATGTGTGTCCGGGTGTCAGCGCATTCTGCGGCGCTGCGGCTGCCTTAAAGACCGAATACACGCCGCCGGAGATCTCCCAGACGGTCATTCTCACCCGCATGGAAGGGCGCACGCCCGTCCCCGAACCCGAACGCATCGAAGCGCTTGCCGCCCACGGAGCGACCATGGTCATTTTCCTGAGTGCCGGGATGCTCAAAAGCCTTTCCGAGCGGTTACAGGCAGGCGGCTACCCCCCCGATGCCCCGGCAGCCATCGTCTACAAGGTAAGCTGGGCGGATGAACAGGTACACCGCTGCACCGTTTCCACGCTTGCTGAAACTGCGGCAGCACACGGCATCACCAAGACTGCCCTCATCACGGTCGGGAAATTTTTAGGGGATGCAGCCGCTGTTTCCAAACTCTATGATGCACATTTCACCACTGGCTACCGGGAGGGGATCGAATGAATATCGCCGTTATTTCCGTCACCAGACAGGGCAGACATATTTCACAGGCACTTGTCTCCCACCTGCCGGAGCACAGCTGCAAACGGTTTTGTTTCCACAAACACATAGACGAACAGGCAGAAGCTTTTGAAGAGATCGGCACACTAACAGCTTCCCTGTTCCGGCAATATGATGCCCTGATCTTCATCTGTGCCTGTGGGATCGCCGTGCGTGCGATCGCACCGTTCCTGCGCTCCAAACTCACCGACCCGGCAGTGCTTGTCATGAATGACAGCGGTGCATTTGTCATTCCCATTCTTTCCGGGCATATCGGCGGCGCCAATACACTGGCACAAGCCATTGCAGAGCGCATGGATGCCGTTCCGGTCATTACCACAGCCACCGATGCGGCAGGTGTATTCTCACCGGACACCTTCGCCGCCGCCAATGACCTGCTGCTGCTCGACACCCGTGCCGCAAAAGCAGTCGCCTCAGCTGCCTTAGACGGAGAAACGATCGGACTGTATACGGACTTCCCGTGTGAAAATATCCCTGCCGGATTAAGTACCTTTGAGAACTGCCGGACAGGTATCTGCATCACCACCGATACCACCAAAAAACCCTTTCCCGTCACGCTGACGCTCGTTCCTGCCAACATCGTGCTCGGACTGGGCTGTAAACGGGGCATCTCCGCCGCCGTCATTGCCCGTCAGGTCGCAAGAGGGCTTGCCCATGCAGGCATTGCCCCCGAACGGGTCTGCGCCGCCGCAACGATCGACCGGAAAGCCAACGACCCCGGTCTGGTAGAATTCTGTCAGCGGGCAAAGCTGCCGCTTTGTGCCTGCACGGTCGGTTCGCTGACGGCACAAAAGGGACAGTTCACCGGGTCGGACTTCGTGCTTTCCACCGTCGGGGTGGACAATGTCTGCGAACGCAGTGCCGTACTTTGCAGCGGCGGCGGACGTATCGTCCTTCCCAAATTTGCAGGAAACGGCGTGACCGTTGCCGCCGCCGAAAAGCCTGTCAAAATTGATTTTGCAAGGAGACAGAAGCCATGAAACTCTACATTATCGGCATCGGCAGCGGCAGACAGGACAGCCTGACCGGAGCAGCCGCCAAGGCACTATCCGCAAGCGATGTGATCATCGGGTATCAGCACTATATCACGCAAGTACAGACATTTTTACCCGAAAAGAAATATATCCCCTCCCCCATGGGCAAAGAGCAGGAACGGGTACTGCTTGCCCTGACCGAAGCACAGAACCAGACAGTATCCCTCGTATGCAGCGGCGACCCGGAACTGTACGGAATGGCAGGACTCACACTGACGCTCAGCGGAAAATTCCCGGACGTACAGCCGGAAGTCATTCCGGGCGTGACAGCGGCATTCAGCGGCGGTGCGGTGCTTGGTGCTCCCCTCACGCATGATATGGCAGTCATCAGCCTTTCCGATCTGCTCACCCCGTGGGAGACTATCGAAAAACGTCTGTGCTGTGCAGCAGAGGGCGATTTCGTGGTCGTCCTCTACAATCCGGCATCCAAGGGCAGGACACAGCACCTGCGCAAAGCCTGCCAGATCCTGCTCACCTGCCGCCCGCCGGAGACCGTCTGCGGCTACGTCCGTCACATCGGACAGGCAGAGGAAACACACGGCACGCTCACACTATCCGAACTGGCAGAATTTCAGGCAGATATGCACACGACAGTTTTTATCGGCAATTCCGAAACGGTCCTCACCGGCGGACATATGATCACACCGAGGGGTTACCGTGTCTGAGGTGCTGATCTTCGGGGGAACGACAGAGGGGCGGCTGCTGGCGGAATTCTGTTTCTCCCACGGCATTCCTGCGGTAACAAGCGTTGCCACGGAGACTGGGCGCAGCCTGCTCGGCAAATGCCGGGTACTGGTCGGACGGCTGAACGCAGCGGAAATGACGGCTCTGCTCACCGGGAACTCATGGCGCATGGTCGTAGATGCGACCCACCCCTACGCAGCAGAAGCGACCCGGAACATCCGCCTTGCCTGTACGGCGGCGCACATTCCCTGCTATCGGCTCGTGCGAGAGCAGGAAACGGTTTCCGGGACATGTGTTTCCGGCATGGAAGCACTGCTGCCCCTGCTAAAAAAAAGCCCCGGCAACATCCTGAGCACGCTCGGGAGCAGCGCCGTCCCGGCACTAACAGACTTCCGGGAACGGCTCTGGGTGCGGGTACTGCCATCCGCAAAGCCGAATGTCCTGCCGTTTCTCCCCGAAACGCACATCCTCACGGGACAGGGGCGCTTTTCCGTAACGGATAACATTGCACACATCCAGCAGTCAAATGCCGCAATACTCCTCACCAAGGAAAGCGGTGCGGCAGGCGGCTATGCCGAAAAGGTACAGGCAGCCAGAATTTGCGGCATACAGCTCATCACACTGGTGCGAAAGCCGGAGATCGGCTGGACATTGGAAGAGATCGAGAAGATCTTAACGGAGGGCAGTTCATGAAAGTATACCTGATCGGCACAGGCGTGCCGGGAACACTGACCGCACAGGCAGCAGAAGCCATTGCCGAAGCGGATATTCTCATCGGCGCACAGCGAATGCTTGCCCCCTATGAGAACAGCGGCAAATTTCTCCTCGCATGCTGGGAAGCAGAGAAGATCGCCAATTTTCTACATAATTCCGCTGCATGCTGTGCGGCGGTGCTGCTTTCCGGCGACTGCGGCTTCTACAGCGGCGCAGCAAAGCTCCGGAAAGCACTTACGGGACACGAGGTACACAGCATCTCCGGCATTGCCTCTCCCGTCTATCTCTGCGCCAAACTGGGCATTTCGTGGGAGGATATGCATTTTGTCAGCCTGCACGGCATGGACGACAGCATTGCCATTCATGTCCGGAAACACCGGAAATGCTGCTTTCTGCTCGGCGGCAGCCTTTCCGCTGCGGAGGTGTGCAGGATCCTGTGTACCTATGGGCTTAATTCTGTCAAAGTTTCGGTCGGTGAAAGGCTCGGCTACCCGGAAGAACGCATCCTGACCGGAACGGCTGAAATCTATACCGCCCTTCCCCGTGAAACGCTTTCCGTCCTCATCACAGAAAACCCGGATGCCTGTCTTTTTCATCCGGTCGGCATCCCGGATGATGCTTTCATCCGCAATACCGTCCCCATGACAAAAGCCGAAACACGCTGTGCCATTCTTTCCGCACTGCGCCTTGCGGAGACTGAGATCTGCTACGACATCGGCTGCGGGACAGGCTCTGTCTCCGTGGAAGCGGCATTTCAGTGCCGGCAGGTCTTTGCCTTCGACGGCAAACCGGAAGCAGTCTCGATCACACGGCAGAATGCCAGAAAATTCGGCTGTGACAATATCACCGTTATCCCCGGCAGTTTCCCGGGATGTCTGCCGCCGGATCTGCCGGCACCGGATAAGCTGTTCATCGGCGGCAGCGGCGGAAAATTAGCGGAGATCCTGCAAGCCGTCAGCCGGGACATCCCCATCGTGATGACAGCCGTCTCTCTGGAAACGCTCGGAACAGCGACACCGCTGCTCGAAGCCTCCGGCAGAACGTGTACGGTCACACAGCTTGCCGTCACCCGCACCCGAAAAGCGGGCGGGCATACCCTGTTTCAGGCAAATGATCCCGTTTTCCTCATCCGGGGGATACCGATATGAAACGGTTCCTGTTTACCGGAACAGGCAGCGGCTGCGGCAAAACGACTGTCACCTGCGCCGTCCTTGCCGCACTCGTGGAGCGGGGGCTGCATCCCGCCGCCTGCAAATGCGGTCCGGACTATATCGACCCCATGTTCCACCGGGCAGTGTTCGGGGTGCAGACCTGCAATGCAGACGGCTTCTTCTGTGACACGAACACCCTCTGCACACTGCTTTCCGAGACCGGATCAAGCTGCGATGTGATGGTCATGGAGGGGGTCATGGGATCCTATGACGGCGGTGAGGGCTCTGCCCATACTCTTTCGGAACGCACAGAAACGCCCGCCGTGCTTGTGATCGACTGCAAAGGCATGGGAACGGAGTCCATCGGGGCAGTCCTGTACGGCTTTCTGCATTACCGGACACCGAACCGCATTGCCGGATGCATTTTCAACCGTCTCCCGGAACGCCTTGCCCCGCAGATGCAGGCAATTTGTAAGGCACTCGGAACGGCATACTTCGGCTTTCTCCCCAAAACAGACATATCCCTGCCAAGCCGTCACCTCGGACTTGTGACCGCACCCGAGATACAGGATCTGCAAGCACAGATCGCTGTCCTCGCCGGACTTGCGGAACAGCATCTCCGGCTTGATGCACTCCTGAAACTGACAGATGCGCCCCTGCCCCCGCATCAGCCGCCGGAACTCCCCTGTTTTTCACAGCATCCGGTCATTGCCGTGGCAAGGGACAAAGCGTTCTGCTTTCTGTATGCGGAAGATCTGCGGCTGCTCGAACAGCTTGGCTGTGTACTGCGGTTTTTTTCCCCCCTCAGCGACAGACAGTTTCCGGAAGCGGACGGACTGCTTCTGCCGGGCGGCTATCCGGAACTGTACGCACAGCAGCTTTCCGGAAACAAACCAATGCGCCAAGCCATAGCGGAAAAGCTGCATGACGGCATGCCCGTCATCGCCGAGTGCGGCGGCTTTCTGTATTTGCAGGAAACACTCTCCGATGAAGCCGGAACGCAATACCCGATGGTCGGCTTCCTCCCCGGGAGCGGTTTCCGGACGGAACGGCTCCAGCGCTTCGGCTATCTGACACTGACCGCCCGCCGGGACAATATTCTCTGCCGAAAGGGCGAGACACTGCGGGCGCATGAATTTCATTACTGGGACAGCACAAATTGCGGAAACGGCTTCACGGCAGAAAAAAAAGACGGCAGGACATGGCACTGCATCCACTGCACAGAACGCATATATGCAGGTTTTCCGCATCTGTATCTCTACGCACATCCACAGGCGGCAGTGCGGTTCGTGCAGACCTGTGCAGCATACGGAGGAACACATGGAACGCATCCGGAACATTCAGCCAATCGATAAAACCGCCCTGTTACAGGCAAAACAGCAGTGGGATGCCATTGCCAAACCCCTCGGCAGTCTTGGTCGCTTTGAGGACATGATACAGCAGCTTGCCGGCATACAGGGAACGGCAGACTTGACGATCTCACAGCGTACCGTAGTCGTACTCTGCGCCGATCACGGCGTTGTCCGGGAGGGTGTCAGTCAGTGCGGCAGTGAGGTCACAGCGATCTGTGCGCAAGCCATTGCCTCCGGCACATCCAACATCAATGCCCTTGCCGATACATTCGGCGCACAGGTGCTGGCAGTGGATATGGGTATCAGCCAAGATCTTTCCTGCCCCGGACTTCTGGACCGGAAGATCGCCTACGGGACGCAGGACTTCACCACAGGCATGGCAATGACAGAGGAACAGGCAGTCCATTGCATCCGGACAGGCATGGATCTTGTGCGTGACCTGAAAGTACAGGGCTGTCAGCTCGTCCTGACCGGAGAAATGGGCATCGGCAACACCACCAGCGCAAGCGCCCTTGCGGCAGTACTGCTGGACTGTGACCCGGCTTTGGTGACAGGCAGGGGCGCAGGACTTCCGGCAGAACAGCTTACCCGGAAGATCGCCGTCATCCGTCAGGCGATCGCCGCAAACCGGGAGCAGCTGCACACACCGCTTTCCCTGCTGTCTGCACTGGGCGGATTTGAAATTGCAGGAATGACGGGTATATTTCTCGGAGGGGCATATTACCGGATCCCGGTCGTCGTGGACGGTGTGATCTCGGCAGCAGCGGCAGCGATCGCTTACCGGATGCAGCCCCTCTGCCGGGACTATCTGCTGGCAAGCCACGCATCCGGCGAACCTGCCGGGACAGGTCTGCTAAGGCTGATCGGCTTGCAGCCCGTCCTGTATGCAGGAATGCGGCTGGGCGAAGGCACAGGCGCTGTCATGCTGCTTCCCCTGCTGGACGGGGCGCTGGCACTGTACCGGAACGCACATAGATTCGATGATCTGCCCATGGAAAGGTATGTGGGATACAAGTGACAACATTCATCACAGGCGGCTCAAAATGCGGGAAATCCCGCCTTGCCGAAACCATTCTGTCCGGCTTCCCCGGCACGAAGCTTTACATTGCGACCATGCAGCCCGACGGTGCTGAAGCAGAAAAGATCATTGCCCGCCACAAGCAGCAGCGTGCCGGAAAGGGCTTTCAGACCGTGGAACGGTATACCGATCTGGCAGGGCTTGCCGTGCCGGAGGGGTGCGGCATTCTGCTCGAATGTCTGGGAAATCTCTGCGCCAACGAACTGTTCGGCGGCAGCGGCTGCCCGGAACAGACCATTCCGGCAGGGCTGGAACACCTGCGCTCCCTTGCGGAAGTCTTAGTGATCGTCAGCCCGGAGATCAGCAGCGGCGGTACAGACTACCCGCCGGAAACCTGCCATTATCTCCGCAGCATGGGGCATATCCATCAATTTGCCGCTGCCATGGCAGATACGGTGATCGAATGCGTCTATGGCATCCCGGTCGTACACAAGGGGGTGTTCCCTTGTTGAGATCACTGTTGAGTGCGTTCCTGATGTACTCCCGCATCCCTGTGCCGCAAGTAGAATGGAGACCCGAAAACCGACGCTATGCGCTGGCATGCTTTCCCCTGATCGGGGCAGTGATCGGCGGGCTGCTTGTGCTGTGGCGGCTGTTCTGCACAAAAACAGGCTGCGGGCAGCTCCTGTTCGCAGGGGGGGCAGTGTCCCTGCCGCTGCTTGTGACAGGCGGTATCCATCTGGACGGCTATGCGGATGTCGTCGATGCCAAACGTGCCTGTGCCGACCAGCCAAAGCGCCTTGCGATCCTGCACGACCCGCATATCGGGGCGTTCGGCGTGATCTATGTCGGCTTATATCTGGTGCTGCAAATGGCTGTATTCAGTGAAATTGTTTCACTCCGGCAGGCAGCGGCTGCCGGGTTCGGCTTTGTCCTCTCCCGCATCCTGAGTGCTCTGACTTCCCTGTATTTCCGGAGTGCCGGACAGGGCAGCCTGCACAGTTTCGTACAGCCTGCCGACAAGCGTATTTCGGCTGCCATGCTGATCGTGCTGCTGCTCGGCACGGCTGTGGGGCTGTATTGTGTGATGCCGCTGTCGCTGCTGTGTCTGCCGCTTGCGGGGCTGCTCTGCCTGCTGTATCGGGCGGATGCCTACCGAAATTTCGGCGGTGTGACCGGCGACACGGCAGGCTGGTTTTTACAGCTCTGTGAATTGCTGATGCAGACATTTTGCTGTTTTATCCAATAGAAAGGACGGGGATCTCATGGTTTTGATCATCGGCGGTGCTTATCAGGGAAAACGAAAGTTTGCCGCTTCTCGCTTTGGCATCGCAGAAACGGCACTCCTTGACGGTGCAAGCTGCCGACCGGAAGAGGCACTCTGCGCAAAGGGCATCTTCCGTTATCAGCTTCTCATCCGGCAGCTCCTGCATGCAGGAACGGATGTGCTGGAATGGACAAAAATGCTGCTCCGCCAAGATCCGGACCGCATTATCCTGATGGATGAGATCGGGTGCGGCATCATCCCTATGACAGCGGAGGAACGTCTCTGGCGGGAAACGGTCGGACGGTGCGGCTGTCTGCTCGCCGAAAACGCAAGTACCGTGATACGGCTGTTCTGCGGCATCCCGACCGTGCTCAAGGGGGAATTGCCATGAAGCTGCTGTTTCTGCGGCATGGTCTGACACAGGGCAATCTTGAAAAGCGTTATATCGGCACGACAGACGAGCCCCTCTGTGCGGCAGGCATCGAAGCCCTAAAGCAGCTGACTGTACCGCCATGCGGACAGCTTTTTGTCAGTCCCCTGCTCCGGTGCAGACAGTCGGCTGAACTGCTGTTCCCGGGGAAAGCCTTTGCGGTCGCAGACGATCTCCGGGAATGTGATTTCGGGCGGTTCGAGGGGAAACATTACCGGGAACTTGCGGCAGATGCGGCATATCAGGCATGGGTGGATTCCGGCGGAACGCTCCCCTTCCCGGACGGCGAACATCCGGCAGCCTTCCGGGAGCGCTGTGCAGCCGCCTTTGCAGCCTGCATGGCATCCGTCACTGCCGACAGCACCATCGCCTTTATCGTACACGGAGGAACGATCATGGCAATTCTTTCCCACTATGCCGGCGGCGGATACTATGACTATCAGATCCCCTGCGGTCATGGCTTTCTGACGGAATGGGAGAATAGCTCCCTGCACATTCTGGAGGTACTATGAAACTGCTTCCCATTCTGTTCGGCGCTCTGCTGGATCGTCTCTTGGGCGACCCATACCGGATGCCGCACCCGGTGCGGCTGATCGGCAAGCTGATCTCAGCGCTGGAAGGCTTTGTCCGGGCACATTTCCGGCATCTGCGGCTTGGCGGCGGTGTACTGGCATTGTTGGTCATGCTGCTTTCAACCGGGATCCCTGCGGGCATCCTATGGCTGAGTTACCGCATCCATAGCATTCTGGGCATCACGGTGGAGAGCGTTTTCTGCTATTATCTGCTGGCAGCCAGATGTCTGCGGGACGAAAGTAGGAAAGTATACAGGGCGCTCGTCCGTCACGACACAGAAGCCGCAAGGCAAGCTGTTTCCATGATCGTCGGACGGGACACGGAATGCCTGAACGAAGCCGGGATCATCCGTGCTGCGGTCGAGACCGTTGCCGAAAACACCTCCGACGGCGTGACCGCTCCCCTGCTCTACATGGCACTGGGCGGCGCTGCGGGCGGCTTTCTGTATAAGGCGGTAAACACCATGGATTCCATGCTTGGCTACCGGAATGCAGCCTATGCGGAGATCGGCTTTTTTCCGGCAAAACTGGATGACGTGCTGAACTACATCCCCGCAAGGCTGACTGCACTTGTCATGATCCTTGCTGCCGCCCTCTGTGGGCTGGACGGCAAAAAGGCATGGCAGATCTGGAGACGTGACCGCCGGAAACACCCAAGCCCCAATTCCGCACAGACCGAATCCGTCTGCGCCGGCGCACTGCATCTCCAGCTGGCAGGCGATGCGTATTATTTCGGTGAGCTGCACAGAAAGCCCTATATCGGCGACAACGACCGTCCCCCGGAGGCGGAGGACATCCGGCGGGCTGACCGCCTGCTGTATGTGACGGCTTTTCTGACACTGCTGCTCTCTCTGCTCCTGCGAGGTGTTCTGCTATGACAGTTCTGGATCAAGTACACGGAGGAAATGTGTTTGACCGGGCGGTCAAGTTCGACTTTTCGGCAAATATCTCTCCCCTCGGCATGCCGCCCGCCGTTCGGAAGGCAGTTCTCGCCAGCGTCCCCCTTTGGGAGCATTATCCCGACCCGGACTGCACGGCACTGCGAAAGGCGATCGCAGACCACGAGGCATTTCCCGTTTCCCAAATCGTCTGCGGGAACGGAGCAGACGACCTGATCTACCGCATAGCGGCGGCTTTTTCCTACAGCACGGCGCTCCTCTGTGACCCGACTTTCGGGGAGTACGAAAAGGCATTGACCGAAAACGGCTGCAAGATCCTCCGCTTCTCACTGCTCGAAAGCGAAGATTTCCGGCTGCCGCCTGCCTATCTTGACAGGCTCTCCGCCTCCGTGCCGTTCGCTGTCCTGTGTACGCCTAACAACCCGACCGGACAAATGCCTGATACCGAACTGCTGTCCCGCATCATCCGGCGCTGTGAGCAAAACGGCACGCTCCTGCTTCTGGACGGGTGCTTTCTGGATCTTACGGAAGGCGGCGGAAAACAGCTCTATCCCCTGCTCCGGCGCAGCTGCATTCTCCTGAAAGCATTTACCAAATCCCATGCCATACCGGGGCTGCGCCTAGGCTATGCCCTTTGCGGCACACCGGAGCTTGCCGAAAAGATCCAGAGGCAAGGGCAATACTGGAGCGTTTCTGCGCCTGCACAGGCAGCAGGCATTGCCGCCCTGAAAGATACCGGGTATCTCCGGCAGGCACAAAAACTCATCCGGTGTGAACGTGCCTATCTGTCTCACGCTCTGCAAAATATGGGGCTGCACGTTTTTCCCTCGGACAGCAATTTCCTGCTGTTCCGGCACGAGCCGGGACTGGCGGAAGCATTGCTGCAAGACGGGATCCTCATCCGTTCCTGTGCTAATTTTCACGGACTGGACGAGCGGTATTACCGCATCGCCGTGCGGACACATCCGGAAAACGAATATCTGATCCAATCGGTAAGGAGGGCTATTTTTGGCTAGATCCGTCATGATACAGGGCACCATGTCCGGTGTGGGCAAAAGCCTTCTGACAGCGGCACTGTGCCGTATTTTCCGGCAGGACGGCTACCGGGTCGCCCCGTTCAAAGCACAGAATATGGCTCTCAACTCCTTTGTTACGGCGGAGGGGCTGGAGATCGGCAGGGCGCAGGCGATGCAGGCACAGGCGGCAGGGATCGCCCCCTCTGCGCTGATGAACCCCGTCCTGCTCAAGCCCCTGAACAATACCGGCTCACAAGTGATCGTGAACGGCAAGCCGCTTGGCAATATGGAAGCACGCCCCTATTTCCGGTACAGAAAGTCCCTCCTGCCGGTCATTCTGGAGAGCTATCAAACCCTTGCGGCGCAATATGACATCCTCGTCATTGAGGGAGCAGGCAGCCCGGCGGAACTGAACCTGCGCAAGGATGACATTGTGAATATGGGTCTTGCACAAGCCATCCGTGCGCCGGTACTGCTGACCGGAGATATTGACCGGGGCGGTGTGTTTGCGCAATTGCTCGGAACGCTCTCGCTATTGGAACAGACGGAACAGGCGCTTGTGAAAGGGCTGCTCGTCAACAAATTCCGGGGCGATGTTTCCCTGTTTGCGGACGGGGTGAACATTCTGGAGGAGAAAAGCGGGCTGCCCGTTTTAGGGGTCATTCCCTGTCTTGCCTGTCAGCTTGAGGAAGAGGACAGCACTGCTGACCTTGCCGTGCAGTCCGGCGGCGGCATCGATATTGCCGTCATCCGGCTGCCCCGTATGTCAAATTTCACGGACTTTGACGTTTTTTCGCAATATCCAGACGTTTCTGTCCGGTATATCTCCGGTGTGCAGCAATTCGGCGACCCGGATCTGCTCCTCCTGCCCGGTACGAAACATACCATTGCCGATATGCAATGGCTGCACGACAGCGGACTTTCTGCCGTCATCTTGCAATACGCCGCATCCGGGAGACCGGTGTTTGGCATTTGCGGCGGTTTCCAGATGCTGGGAAAACGAATCACCGACCCAGACGGCACAGAGGGCGGCGGCAGTATCGCCGGACTGGGACTGCTGCCCTGTGAAACAGTTCTCGGCAAAGAAAAGGAATTACGGCAGATCTCCGGCACATTTCACGAAATATCCGGATCGTTCGGCTGTCTCAGCGGTGCGGGATTTCAAGGCTACGAGATCCATCACGGCAAGACAGTCTCGGCTTCGCCCCCCCTGACAAGCTGCGGCGGTGCATTTTCCGGAAATGTGGCAGGCTGCTATGTGCATGGCATTTTTGATCAGGCAGAGGTCAGCAGCCGCCTGATGCAGGCACTTTGCCAACAAAAACAGCTCCCCTTCTCCCCCGGTATCAGCCGGGAGGCATACCGGGAACAGCAGTTTGACCTGCTTGCTGCCAGTGTGCGGGAAGCCATAGATCTGTCAACCATTTACCATATCCTAGAGGAGGGCGTATGAACATCGAACACCTTGCTCCGCAGGAGATCGAGCGCCGGAGCTTTGCGATCATCACCGAGGAACTGGGCAACAAACAGATACCGGACGAGCAGCGCCCGGTCGTGATGCGTGTCATCCATGCGACGGCAGACTTTTCCTATGCCGATCAGCTGTATTTTTCAGAAAATGCCATTGCCATCGCCAAGGAAACGCTTCGGGCAGGCGCTGTCATCGTCACCGACACCAACATGGCGAAAGCCGGCATCAACCAGACTGCCCTTGCCCGCCACAACTGTGAAGCGCTCTGCTTCATGGCGGATGCAGACGTTGCCGCCGCAGCCCAGAAAAACGGCACGACCCGTGCTGCCGCATCGGTGGACAAGGCTGCCGGTATAGACCGCCCGGTCATTTTTGCAGCCGGAAATGCACCGACTGCCCTGATCCGGCTCTGTGAGCTGATGGAAGCCGGAAAATTTCGCCCGGCGCTTGTCATCGGCGTTCCGGTAGGCTTTGTGAATGTCGTGCAGTCCAAGGAAATGCTCGAAAGATCGGGCGTTCCCTGTATCGTGGCAAGGGGCAGAAAAGGCGGCAGCACCGTTGCCGCCGCCATCTGTAATGCTTTGCTGTACAGCCTTTAGCTATCCAGCCCCTGCCGCAGTTCTTGGCAGAATGCAGTGATCTCCGGCACTGCCTTGTCCCCGAATTCACCGACCCGGCTGACGACAGCGCTGCCGACAATGACACCGTCACAATAGCTGCCCATGGTCTTGGCAGCTGCTCCGCTTCGGATACCAAAGCCCACAAAGCAGGGTATCCGGGCGGATCTTTTGATCTCGCCGAAAAATTCCTCGAAATTCGTGCTGAATGTGTCACGCATCCCCGTCACGCCCGTAGACGAAACGCAATACAGAAAGCCCTTGGCAGCCGCAGCGATCTTGGCAATGCGCCCGTGGCTGGTCGGGGTCACAAGGCTGATGTTGTACACCCCATTGCGCTCGCTGGCTTCCTTGAATTCGTCATGTTCCTCAAAAGGCAGATCGGGAACGATCACGCCGTCAATGCCCGTTTCCCTGCACCGGTCAAAGAATTTGTCCGTACCTGTGCGGTAGATCGAATTGGCATACAGCATCAGCAGCAGCGGCATATCGGTCTTGTTCCGCAGGCGTTCGACCATCTCAAAGACACCTTTCAGCGTTGTGCCGCCCTGCAAAGCCCGCTGGCTCGCCTGCTGGATGATCGTACCCTCTGCGATCGGGTCGGAGAACGGCACACCGATCTCGATGATGTCCACACCTGCCTGTTCCATGGCAAGAATGGCTTCTTCCGTCAATGCATAGCCGCCGTCCCCTGCCACGATATAGGTCACAAGTGCTTTCTTCCCGGTCTGTTTCAGTTCCTCAAATTTTGTATCCAAACGGTTAGCCATCGATGTTCACTCCTCTGTATCTTGCGATCTGCTGCACATCCTTGTCCCCTCTGCCGGACAGATTGATGAGCAGGATCTGGTCGGGACGCATGGTCGGGGCGATCTTGCGGGCAGCAGCAACAGCATGTGCCGATTCCACAGCCGGGATGATGCCCTCTGTCTTGGAGAGATACTCGAACGCCTGTACTGCCTCCTCGTCCGTGATCGCCACATAATCCGCCCTGCCGGTCTCGTGCAGATAGGCGTGTTCCGGACCGATACCCGGATAATCCAACCCTGCCGAAATGGAGAACACCGGCGCGATCTGCCCCTCCTCATTCTGGAGGAATACAGACTTCATGCCGTGGAAAATACCCTTTTCGCCCCTGCTGATCGTGGCAGCGTGCTGATCGGTGTCAATGCCCCGTCCGGCAGCCTCCGCACCCACAAGGCGCACGGACTTGTCCGGAATGAAATCATAGAAAATGCCCATCGCATTCGAGCCGCCGCCGACACAGGCGACCACGCAGTCGGGGAGCTTGCCTTCCTTTTCCATGAGCTGTGCCTTGGCTTCCTCGCCGATGATCTTCTGGAAGTCCCGCACCATGGTCGGATACGGATGCGGTCCCATGACCGAACCGATACAGTAGAACGTCGTTTCGATATTGGTCGCCCAGTCCCGCATCGCTTCATTGATCGCATCTTTCAGGGTCGCCGTGCCGGAATCCACACCCGTCACCTTTGCGCCGAGCAGCTCCATGCGGTAGACATTGAGCGCCTGCCGCTCCATGTCCTCACGCCCCATGTAGACCTCGCACTCCATGTCAAAATAGGCGCAGATGGTCGCTGTTGCCACACCGTGCTGTCCTGCACCAGTCTCGGCAATGATACGCTTTTTGCCCATGTACTTGGCAAGCAGCACCTGCCCGAGGGCGTTGTTGATCTTGTGCGAACCGGTGTGGTTCATGTCCTCACGCTTGATGTAGATCTTCGCACCGCCGAGATCTTCCGTCATTTTCCGGGCGTAGTACATCAGCGACGGACGAAAGGCATAATTCCGGTACAGCTCCCGGAGCTCTGCCAAAAATTGGGGGTCATTTCGGTAACGCTCGTATGCCTCCTGCAATTCCGAAACGGCATTCATCACGGTCTCCGGCACATACTGTCCGCCGAAATCGCCGAATCTACCGATTTTTTCCATACGATCCTTCCTTTCTATGATAGCGCACGCACCCGTGCCACAAGTGTTCTGATCTTGTCCGTATCCTTGCATCTGTCCGTCTCCACACTGCTCGAAGCATCCAGCCCCCACGGACGGAGCCTTGCGGCTTCTGCCGCATTTTCGGCAGAAATGCCGCCTGCCAGCAGGAACGGCTTCTCCGGACGGTTTTCAGCGATCAGTGCCCAGTCTGCGACCGTTCCCGTCCCGCCGTGGGAAACAGGGGAAAAGCTGTCCAGCACGAGCTTATCGACCGGCAGTGCTTCTGCACGCTGGATGTCCTCTGCTGTCCGGACACGGGCAGCTTTCCAGATCTCCACGTCCCAGCGCTTCCGGATCTCGGCGATCAGCGCCGGGGTCTCGTTTCCGTGCAGCTGGATGACATGGAGCCATTCCGCATAGCGGGTGATCTCCTCGATCGTCGGGTCAACAAAGACCCCCACACGCAGGATCGCCCCATCAAGCTGCTGTGTCAGCTGTGCCATCTGCTCCGGCGATACATACCGCCAGAACGGCTGGGAACAGATGAACCCTGCAAGATCCGGCTCGTATGCGTTCAGGTACTGCACATCTTCCGTTCTGCGGATGCCGCAGATCTTGAGCTTCATGCCGTCCCCTCCCGGAGTGCATGGAGCGTTGCAGCAATATTGTCACTGCGCATGAGCGTTTCGCCGATAAGCACAGCATCCGCTCCGTTTGCCTGTACGGTGTGCATATCGGCATTGTTCCGGATACCGCTTTCGGAGACCAAGAGCTGTCCCGCCTGCCGCATGCCGGCAAGTTCTGCCGTATGCGACAAATGCACCTCGAAGGTCTTCAGGTCACGATTATTCACGCCGATGAGCTGCGGGGAAAGCTGCTGCACAGTCTCCATTTCTGCCGGAGTATGCACTTCCATGAGACAATCCAGCCCGAGGGAATGTGCCAGTTCAAAAAAGGCTTTCAACTCCCCGAATTCCAGCATTGCCGCGATCAGCAGGACAGCAGATGCCCCGATCGCCTTTGCCTCGTAGATCTGGTATTCGTCCAAGATAAAATCTTTCCGCAGCACGGGAATGCTCACATGTTCTGCGATCTCCCGCAGATACGTGCTGCTCCCCTGAAAATAATGCGCCTCTGTCAGGCAGGAAATGCAGTCCGCCCCGGCGGCTTCATAGTCCCTTGCCAGCTCCACCGGGCGAAGATCCGGTCGGATCAGCCCCTTAGAGGGCGATGCCTTTTTCACCTCACAGATGCAGGAAAGACCGGGCTTCCGGAGCGCCACAATAAAGCCGGACTTCTGCGGTGCTGTTTCCGCAAGCCTGCGCATATCCGAACGGGAGCAGCGTTTCAGCTCCGCCGCAAGCTGCTCCCTGCGCTTTTCACAGATGTCATCTAAGATCATGGCTTACTCCAGCTCGTTGGTGAACTGCACGAATTCGTCCAGTTTCGCAAGTGCCTTGCCGGAATCGATCGTCTCCGCTGCAAGCTGCACACCAGCCTTGAGGGAATCCGTCACCCCGTAAGTATAGAGTGCCGCACCTGCATTCAGCAGTATGATATCCCGCTTTGCCCCCGTGATACTGCCGTCCAGAATGCCACGGGTGATCTTTGCATTTTCCTGCGGTGTGCCGCCGACGATCTCAGATCTCGGATAGGTTTGCAGCCCGAATTCTTCCGGCTTGATCTCATAGGTGGAGAGCTTGCCGTCCTTGACTTCCGTGACCGTTGTCGGTGCGGAGACAGAGATCTCGTCCATCACGTCATTGCCAAATACGACCATTGCCCGCTTTATGCCGACCTGCATCAGCACATTTGCCATGACCTCCGTCAATTCCTTGGCATATACGCCCAGAACGATATAGTCTGCCCTTGCCGGGTTGGTGAGCGGTCCGAGGACATTGAACACCGTGCGCACACCGAGCTTTCCACGGACAGGTCCTACAAAACGCATACTTGCATGATAGCTCTGCGCAAACAGGAACGAAATGCCCACCTTGTCGATGCAGGCTTTTGCCTGTTCCGGCTTGGTAGCGATCTTCACACCGAGCGCTTCCAGCACATCGGCTGCACCGCTCTTGCTCGAAACAGAACGGTTGCCGTGCTTGGCTACCTTTGCACCGGCTGCGGCTGCCACGAAAGCGGAAGTGGTGGAGATGTTGAACGTGAACGCCTTGTCACCGCCCGTACCCACAATGTCGATCGTGTCGGCAGCATCCGGCACGAGCGCTGCTTTGGCACGCATGCCCTTGGCGAATCCGGCAATTTCCTCTGGTGTCTCGCCCTTCGTCGCAAGTGCGACCAGTACGGAGGCGATCTGCAGCTCCGAAGCCTTGCCGCTCATCAGCATGTCCATGGTCTCTTCGGCTTCCTGCATCGTGAGATCCTGCCCGTCAATGAGCTTGCTGTAGATAGGCTTGAGATCGACCGGCTTTTCCTCCGATCCTGCGGGCAGCAGCCCTGCATCTGTCATGAAATTCTTCAAGATCATCTTCCCCTCTCCGGTCAGAACAGATTCCGGGTGGAACTGCAGACCATATGTTTTATGTGATGTATGTGAAACGCCCATGATCTGTCCGCCCTCATCGAGCGCAATGACCTTCAGGCATCCCGGTAGCGAATGTTCATCGGCGATCAGCGAATGATACCGCCCGGCAGTGAAGGGACAGGAGACCCCTCGGAACAGCGGGTGATCCTCCTCCATTTTGATGCTGCTGGACTTGCCGTGCATCAGCTGGTGTGCAGGAATGATCTTCCCGCCGAAAGCTTCCACGATGGACTGGTGTCCGAGACAGACCCCGAGCAGCGGGATCCTGCCGCTGAACGTCTTTACCACCTCAATGGAGATCCCTGCGGATGCCGGATAGCCCGGTCCGGGTGAGATCACGATCGCCTGCGGGTGCAGGGCTTCGATCTCTGCAATGGTAATGGCATCATTGCGCTTTACCAGAATATCCGGATACAGCTCGCCGATCTCCTGCACCAGATTGTAGGTAAAGGAATCGTAATTGTCAATGACCAGTATCATGTCCCTGCCTCCTTCAATGCATTGAGCAAGGCTGCTGCCTTATGCGTCGTTTCGGCAAATTCCTTTTCGGGGTCGGAATCTGCCACAATGCCTGCCCCTGCCTGCACATAAGCCTTGCCGTTCTTGTAAAGCACCGTACGGATGGCAATGCAGGTGTTCATATCGCCGTTGTACCCGAAATACCCGACCGTGCCGCCGTACAGTCCACGCTTGCGGTTTTCCAGCTCGTCAATGATCTCCATGGCACGCACTTTCGGCGCACCGGAAAGCGTTCCTGCCGGGAGTACGGAACGGAGCGCATCGAGGGGCGTTTTGTCCGCACAGAGCGTTCCATGCACATCGGACACAAGGTGCATGACCTTGGAATAGCGTTCCACACGCATCAGATCGGTGACTTCGACTGTTCCGTATTCGCACACCCGCCCCAGATCATTGCGCCCGAGATCGACAAGCATGGTATGTTCTGCCTTTTCCTTGGCATCGGCAAGGAGCGAGACTTCCAGTGCCTTGTCCTGCACACGGTCCTTGCCACGGGGGCGTGTGCCTGCGATCGGGCGGGTCGCTGCAATGCCGTCCGTGACCTTGACCAGCAGCTCCGGAGAAGCGCCTGCGATCTGGTAATCCTTTGTCTTGAAATAATACAGATACGGCGACGGATCGGTCGCACGCAGCCTGCGGTACACCTCGAAGCTGTTCGGCGGATCATCCACCTCGAACCGCTGTGACAGCACCACCTGAAAAATATCCCCTGCCCGGATGTACTCTTTGGCTTTCTTCACCATGTTCTCATATGCTTCCTTAGTCAGGTTCGAGCCGACTTTCAGGTCAGCCGTGCCTGTCTTGGGCGGTGCGATCTGCCCATGCAGCTTTGCGGCAAGTTCCTGTGCAGATGCCTCAGCAGCCGCATACTGTGCCGGGATATCGCCGTCCGCATGGATATTTAGGATCACAATGGCATCGCTGCTCAGGTGGTCATAGGCGACTAGTTCTTCATAGCCGAACAAATGCACATCCGGCATGCCGATGTCATCCTGCGGTATGTCTGTGAGCTTTTTCTCCGTGTAGCGCACGGCATCATACGCAAAATACCCGATCAGACCGCCTGTAAAATATGGCATATCCTCTATTTTCGGAGAGGTGCGCTTCGCAAGCAGCTCACACAGGGTATCGAACAGTATATCACAGTCATGGTCCGTGATGCTGCCGTTTTCCCGGACGGAGAAACGCTTGCCGGATGCGCAGATCTCCTGCTCCGGATGAAATCCGATAAAGGAATACCGATCCCACTGCGTGCCGTCATTGACGCTCTCCAGCAGGAAGGCATTCTCCTCCCCCTCCGAAAGCGCTGCAAACAGGCTGATCGGTGTCAGATGATCAGCCGGGAACCGATAGAACACCGGTATGGTGCTGTACTGTGCAGCGAGCTGCTGCACTTCCTCAAGTGTTGGGAACAGCATACTTCATCCTCCTTTTTTGCAATAAAAAAAGCCGATCCCTCCCCAAAATAGGGACGATCGACTCGTGGTGCCACCCTGATTCGAGCAAACGGCAAAAGCAGCCGGAATGCTCCTCTTTACGGATACTAACATATCCTACCCCGATAACGCCGGGAATGCGGCACGGGTTACTCGGCACAGCCTTTCTCCCTGCTCCTCACAAATCCATTCATCACACAGCATGTATACCGGACTTACACCAACCGCCGGCTCTCTGGATACTGTATTGCGGACTACTTACCTTTGCTCACAGGATCTTACCTATTGAATAATATCATTATAGCACAAACCTAACCGTTTGTCAATAGGTTTTTCTGAATTTTTTACTGCATTTGATAAAAAAATTTTTTCCCTCTTTTCCGGAGAGGGGGACAGTTACACATTTTCCGCAAGAATTTGTAAAATATCCTGCATAAATACCTTGTCCCCCGAAGCATATTCATGCCCGAAAGCGGACACACTGTTGCGTATCTGCATGACGACCGTTCTTGTGTTCTCCCCTTTGACGATCACCAGAATATAGTGAATATCCTCCACCGAACCATCATCGGAAATTTCTGCCGTCCCCGTTTTGGCATACAGGGCAGTATTTTCCGCCGGATAGGTCAGCCCAAGATCAGCAGCAACGCCGGAAAGCCCCTCTAGGATCCCAGTGCTTGCTGTTCCGGGTCCAGCAAGGGTCTGTGGCTTGCCGAGCGTTTGCAGCACCTCACCTGTCACGCAGTCCGCTGTACACAGTGTCACATAGGGCTGCATCAGCTTTCCGGTCAGCAGGGCATTTCCGCACAGGGCAAGGTAGACGGGTGTCACCGTCTCCCGCTGCCCGAAGCCTGCACGCAGCAAATTGGCATTCGAGGATACGTCAATGGAATTTTGCAGCGTGCCAAGGTCTGTTTCCCAAGCACGGCTGTAGAGAAAAGCGCTGTCGAGATATGTCATGATTTTCTCTGCACCAGCCTCCGAAAAGACCTCCCCGAAGTACAGATTGCTGCTGTTGACGAGCGCTGAACGGATGTCCGTTTCACGAGGATAATGCTCCGGGTGTTTTTCGTAGTCCCAGTCATGGATGCCGTCCGCACTGCCGGGGTCGCTATAGACACGTCCCGGAAAATAATGCTCCGAAACCATGGCAGACAGGATCTTGAATACGCTCCCCGGCGTGGCAGGTGTGAGCGCATAATGCCCCTCTCCGCCCCGGCTCACGAGCACCTCCACTGCGCCGTCCTCCCGGATGACTGTGACAGAACCCTCGATCCCCTGCGTATCCAGATATTGCCAGATAGCTGTCTGGAGCGGCACACAGAATGTCGTCCGGACAGTCTGCCCGGTGCAGCTCCCGTCCCCGGCATCGGAGAATGTGGCGTTCGCCGTTTCCGAGTAAGCCACCAGACGGCTGTCGAGAGCCGTTTCCCCGCCAAACACATTCCCAAATGCCCCGGCAGTGTCCCCCTGATACGCCCGGTCTGCCCCTGTCAGGATGACCGTCCCGTCCGCTCCGGCAATATCACCCCGGCTTACCAGAAGAGGGGCAGTGCTTTCTTCCGTGGCAGGTTCTGTTGCGGTGGGCGGGGCAGTGGTTTCGGTCAGTTCCGGCGGAGGAGGTCCTTGCTGATCTCCCCTGCCCGAAGCCCAGAGCATGGCAAGCACTGCCGCCGTCCCTGCCAGTATGACCAAGATCTGCTTCATTTTCATTTCCCCTTTCTTCCGTCAGTATCTCCGGCAGTGCGGGGATCATCCCTGAGAAATTCAGGAACGGTGCTTCCAAAAATTAAACAGATCTTTATTGCATTCCGGCAGAGGATGTGCTATACTGTTCCTGAAAGGAAGGATGCCGCTTGCAAGAAATGATCTTAGTGATCGAGGACGAGCCGGAGATCGCCGACCTGCTCGCACTCTATCTGGAAAATGCCGGCTACCCCGTGCGCCGGGCTGAAACTGCCGCACAGGCGCTTGCCGTGCTGGAACGGGAACACATCGGGCTCGTTCTGCTCGACATCATGCTGCCGGATACGGACGGGTTCACGCTTTGCCGGAAGATACGGGAACGCTGGCTGTTCCCGGTCATCATGCTGACCGCAAGAACAGCAGACACGGACAAGATCACCGGGCTGACAGTCGGGGCAGATGATTATATCACCAAGCCTTTCAACCCCCTCGAAGTCCTTGCCCGTGTCAGGACACAGCTCCGGCGGTGCAGCAGCTATAACACGGGCTGCCAGCGGGCTGCCTACGAAGAAGGCGGACTGTATATCTGCCGGGAGACACACCGCTGCGAATTGTTCGGGAAAGCGCTTGCCCTCACGCCCATAGAATTTTCCATTCTCTGGTATCTCTGTGAACGGCACGGACAAGTCGTCTCCTCGGAGGAATTGTTTGAGGCTGTCTGGGGCGAGAAATTCCTCGACAGTAACAACACGGTCATGGCACACATCGCCCGCCTGCGTGAAAAAATGGGCGAACAGCCCCGCAAGCCGAAGTTCATCAAGACCGTCTGGGGGGTGGGCTATACCATTGGCACGTAACTACTGGAAATATGCTTTGACCGCACTTGTCTGCGGCATGTTGGCGCTTCTGCTGCTGAAACTGACAGACCTGCTGTCCATGGGTCTTGTGGCAGAGTGGCTGGACAGGAATTTTTCCTATGAGAGCACCTATGTTGATGCAGACGGAAAAGCCTACATCACCCACAGGTTCAACTGGGCTGCACTGAAACAGTATTTTGTCACGGCAGCCGTGCTGTTCACCGTTGCAGCAGCGCCGGTCTGCCTTGCGCTCCACAGTTTTTTGCAGCGCCGCCGCACCCGGCAGACAGTCAGGCGCATTGCCAATTACCTCGAACATTATGCGCTGACAGATGCCCCTTTTCCGGCAGACGTGCCGGAGGAATATGCGGAGCTGTTCCTGAAAATTTCCGAGATCCGCCGCTCCCGGGAAGCGGATATACAGTCGCTCCTTGCCGAAACGCAGCGAAAAAACGAGCTTGTCGCCTACCTTGCCCACGACCTGAAAACGCCCCTGACGAGCGTGATCGGCTATCTTTCCCTGCTGCAGGATGAGGATGATCTCCCCCCGGCACAGCGAAGCAGATTTACAAAGACCGCCCTGCGGAAAGCCGAACGGCTTGAAACGCTGATCGCTGAATTATTTGAGATCACCCGCTTTGACCTTTCCCACATCGAATTGCAGACAGAAACGGTCGATCTGACACGGATGCTGCAACAGATCGTCTCCGAATTCGGACCGCTGCTGCGGGAGAAGCACCTGCGTATCTGCGCCGACCTTGCGCCGGAAGTACAGATCTGCTGCGATACGGACAAGTTAGAACGCATTTTAGACAATCTGCTGCGCAATGCGGTAAGTTACAGCTACCCGGATACCGTCATTACCGTCACGCTCCGGGAAACGGCGGAGACTGTCTGCCTGACCGTCTGCAACCGGGGAAAGACCATCCCCCCGGCACAGCTCCAGCGGCTGTTCGAGCAGTTCTTCCGGGCGGATGCCGCAAGGGGCAGCCGCACCGGCGGCGCAGGGCTGGGGCTTGCCATTGCCAGACAGCTTGCAGAAGCCCACGGCGGCATCCTGAAAGCAGAGAGCCGGGATGAGCAGATCACGCTGACGCTCCGCTTGCCGGTAAAATGTCAGAATATCGTATGATATTCCGAAGAAAAAACGCAGACAAATAATTCCCTGCTGTGGTAGAATGGCTACAGCAGGGAATTTTTCTGAAAGGAAGTCATACTTATGAAACACCCGAAAATAATGCTGCTCTGTCTGATACTCATCCTCTTGTCAGGCGCTGCCGCCTGTATCGCCCCCGGACGGCTGCCGGAGGAGCGCAGCGTTCCCACCGCCGCCCCCGAGACCGCCCCCACCGAGCCGGGTGACTGGGCGCTCACCCTCGTCAATGCCGACCATCCGATCCCGGCGGACTGGGAGAGCGAACTTGTGACCCTGTCCAACGGCGTACAGGTGGATGCCCGTATCTACCCGGACTTGCAGGCGATGTTTGACGAAGCCCGCAGCGAAGGCATTTATCCTGTTGTGGGAGAGGGCTACCGCACCCACGAAGCACAGGAAGCGATGCTGCAGGAAAAGATCAGTGCATTTTTGGCGGAGGGCTATTCACAGACAGAAGCCGAACAGCTTGCCCGTGACTGGGTCGCCGAGCCGGGTACCAGCGAACATGAACTGGGGCTTGCAGCGGACATCAACGCCGACAAGACCCGTTCTGCCAATGAGGAAGTCTATGCATGGCTGGCAGAAAATGCTGCCGATTTCGGCTTCATTCTGCGCTATCCGGCGGACAAGACGGACATCACGGGCATTGACTATGAGCCGTGGCACTACCGCTATGTCGGCAAAGAAGCTGCCGCTGAGATCATGCAGTCGCATCTCACGCTCGAAGAGTACCTTGCCGCTCAATGACCGTGCAGCAGTCCTGCCTTTTCTGCCTCTTGTTTCAGGCGGCGGTTGCCCTCGTTCATTGCCCCGAATGTCTTGCAGCAGCAGATCACTGCCCGGCATGCCCGGATCACTTGCAGCGCCCTGTCAAACGTTTCCGGGGAAATAAGTTCAAAGGGCTTTTCTGCGATCAGTTCTGCCGCCAGTGCAGCTGCGACCGGGTAGTCCACATCATTTTCCTGCAGCACCCCTGTCGCAAAGGGGATCCCCTGCCGCTGCAACCGCCGATAGACCGGAATACCTGCACCCCCGCCGCCAATGACGAACACCTCCGGCATGCCCCGGACAGCAGGCAGCTCCGGCGCACCGAACAGCGCATGGAATGTCCCTTTCTCCAAGCCGTACAGTGCCCGGATATAGCCGTCCTTGAAAATTTCCTCCGGCGTGCCAAGACGGTCAGGCTTTCCGTCTTTGATGCACAAGATCCTGTCCGAGACCCGTTCCGCCAGATCGAGTTCATGCAGTGACATCACCACCGCAAGCCCCTGCTCTCCGGCAAGCTGCCGGATGTAGGTCAGCAGTTCCAGCTTGTGGCGTATGTCCAGATAAGAAGTCGGCTCATCCAGCAGCAGGATCTCCGGCTGCTGACTGACTGCCCTTGCCAGCATGACACGCTGCCGCTGTCCGTCGCTGATCTCATGAAAGCTCCGGTCGGCAAGCGCCCGGATCCGCACCGCATCCATAGCACGGTACACGATGCGCCAGTCCTCTCCGGACAGAATGCCCAGCCGCCCCGTATACGGATACCGCCCGGAAGCGACGACATCCGCACAGGTCATGCGCTCCGGGTCGATGCGGTCGGTCAGCAGCAGCGCGACCTGCCGGGCAAGTGCAGTCTCCGGGATGCCGGAGAGTTCTTCCTTGTCCAGATACACTGTGCCCGCAAGCGGTCTCAGTTGGGCAGCAAGGGTCTTGAGGACAGTAGATTTCCCTGCCCCGTTCGCACCGATCAGCGTGAGGATCTCCCCCGGCTGCACAGTAACAGACAGCCCGTTCACCACTGCGGTCTTCCCGTAACCGACTGTCAGGTCTTCTGTCCGCAGGATCATCCGTGCTTCCTCCTTTGCAGCATCATGCAGATGACGACCGGTGCGCCGAATACGGCAGTGACCGTGCTGATACTCAGCTCCACCGGTGCGAACAGCATCCGGGCAAGCAGGTCGCACAGCAGACAGAAAGCTGCCCCGCCAAGAAAGCAAGCCGGCAGCACCACCAGCGGTCTCGCCGTCCCTAATAAGCCCTTGACCAGATGCGGCACGGCGACCCCCACAAAGGAGACCGGTCCTGCAAATGCCGTCACGCAAGCGGACAGAACACTGGACAACAAGATCAGCTCCACCCGAAAGCGCCGGATATTAACACCCATGTTGCGGGCATAGGCTTCCCCGAGACGGTAGGCATCCATGGGCTTTGCCAGACAGAAAGACAGCGCCAGCGCCGCACCTGCTGTCAGGCTCATTGCCCGCACATCGCCCCAGTCTGTCCCGGAAAACGAACCCATGGACCAGTTGTGGAGATCAACGATATTGGCATCGTCTGCAAAGGTGACGACAAGATCTGTCACTGCCGAACAGATATAGCCGATCATGATGCCGCCGACGATCAGCAGAGATGTGTTCCGCAGCTTTCCGGAGAGCAGCAGGATAAAGCCCATCGACAGCAGAGAACCCACAAAGGAGGCTGCCACCAGCCCTCCCGCATGGAGCAGAAAGCCCCCTTGCAGCGCATAGACCAAAGCCAGTGCGACCGTCAGCTTTGCGCCGGAGGAGATCCCCAGCACGAACGGTCCGGCGATCGGATTTCCGAAAAAGCACTGGAGCTGGAAACCTGCCACCGAAAGCGACCCGCCTAAGAGCAATGCCGCCAGCATCCGGGGGAGCCGTATCAGCATCAGGATATGCACGGCAGTTTCATCTGTGCTGTTGCCTGCCAGTACAGCGCATACTTCCCGGAGCGTCAGGCTGCTGCTCCCCGAGCACAGGTTCAGGAACGCCAGCAGCACGACCAGCCCTGCCAGCAAGCCAAACGACCATCCATAGCGCATTGTTCTTCTGTGACCGCATTCCCGCATATCAGCTCCACCACGCATCTCTGTATTTATTTTCGACATTTACCCGTCATACTTCACAAAGTATTATACCAAAGATCATGGAAAATGTCAACATCTTTCTGCCCGGATGCAGTGGATAAACAGGGAGTTTTTGAAAGTGTTCCGACCTTTGCCGCCGTAAGGCGGCATTGGGAGGCAGGACGGGTGCAGCGTCACGCTGCCGGCGAAACACTTCTATACTTCGCCATTCTCAGGGGGTGAAGTCCAAAAACAGCATGGATGCTGTTTTTGGACGAGGGGGCACTTTTGGCAAAAAAAGTGCCCCCTTCTTCCCTCTTATTTGCACTATCCGCTCCGCCCTTGGGCGGAGCAGCGTGGATGCACATAATGACCGCAATTTATCCACTCCCCTGCCCGGATGCAGTCCCAAAACAACATACGCACCGCAAAATGTTCCCGAAACTGTTTTTTTACGCAAAAGTCTGCTATGATCTGCAAAATAATGGTATACGATGTCCGCAAAAAATGATATACTGTTCTCAAAGAACGCCGCAGAGCGGCAGAGGAGGGATCGCTATGCTGAAACAGCGTGGATTTTACAAGGGTATCGATCTGGGAGGATGGTTCTCCCAATGCGACTACAGTGAGGAACGTCTGGACACGTTCATCACGGAGGAGGACATTGCGAAGATCGCTTCCTGGGGGGCAGATCATGTCCGTCTGCCATTCGACTACAATGTCGTTCAGGAGGCAGACGGCACGATGAAAGAGGACGGACTTGCCCGCATTGACAGGGCGCTCGCACTTTGTCAGAAACACGGACTGCATGTTGTGCTTGATCTGCACAAGACTGCCGGATTTTCCTTTGACAGCGGCGAACGGGAGGAGGGCTTCTTTGAGAGTGCAGCCTTGCAGGAGCGTTTCTGTCAGCTCTGGGAAGTACTGGCGGATCGGTACGGACACATGCACAAAGCGGTCGCCTTTGAGCTGCTCAATGAGATCACCGATGCTGCCTATCTCGATGTATGGAACAAGCTCGTTCCTGTCTGCATGGAACGGCTGCGGAAATACGCACCGGAAACGCTTGTGCTTGTCGGCAGCTACTGGAACAACAGCCCTGCTGCCCTGAAAGACCTGGATGCGCCGTATGATGACAAAGTGGCCTACAATATCCACTGCTACGAACCGCTGAAATTTACGCATCAGGGCGCTTACTGGACAGCGGCGATCGACCCGGCGGAACGCATGTCCTTTGCGGAAAGCGGCGTGACACCGGCATATTTTGAGAAGCTGTTTGCTTCGGCAATGGAAAAGGCTGCCCGTCACGGTGCAGTGCTCTACTGTGGGGAATACGGTGTGATCGACCGGGTCAGCCCGGAGGACACACTGGCTTGGTACAGAGCGATCCACACTGCCTTTGAGACCTGCGGCATCGGCAGATGCGCATGGAGCTACAAGGAAATGGATTTCGGCATTTCCGACAAACGGCTGGACGGTGTGCGGGACGAACTGCTGAAAAATCTTTGATCTGTCTGCAATTTGTGTCAAAATATTGCTATTATTATCAAAAAGATCGTAGGATCCTCTGCCGGGATATGATATAATAGACCTAACAGTATCCGGTATGCGCTGACCGATACTGCAAGTTCGTTTCAAATTTTATGATCGAGAGGGGAAAAGTATGAAAAAGAATTCTTTCAGAAAGCTGGCAGCAGGTATTGCCGCTTTCGCACTGTTGGCAACTTCTGTTCCGGCGGCACAGTTCTCCGTGTCCGCCGCACCGGGGACGGTGTTCAGTTCATCCTTTGACAGCGGTCTTGAGACATGGGGCATGTACAAGGAAAGCGGCGGCAGCGGCACACTTGGCGTACAGGACGGAAAACTGGCACTCACTGTCGCAAACAGAGGTACAAAGACCTATTCCGTGCAGTTGTATTATGACATTATCCCGCTGTACCAGAATGGTGTGTATCGCCTGACATACGATATTTCTGCTTCCACAAACAGATATGTGGAGTGCATGATCCAAGAGAACGGCGGTACCTATCAGGCGTATACTTGGCAAGGGATCGATGTCACCACAACGCCGCAGACGATCGTACAGGAGTTCACCATGGAGGAAGAGACTGACATCATGGCGAAGCTCTGCTTTAACTGCGGTCTGGAAGAGGCTGATCCTGCCGACCTGCCGGAGCATACGATCTATGTTGACAATGCAAAGCTCGAACTGGTCGATGACAGCAAGGTGGACTACAGTGCCACAAGACCCTATCAGCCTAACATTCTAACAAATCAGGTCGGCTACAGGACAGACAGTCAGAAAACGGCTGTATTCCGCAATGCCAATGCGGGTTCGTTCTCTGTTGTCAATGCCGACACCAAGCAGGCGGTCTACACAGGGACACTTTCCGATGAGAAAGCAAATTCCTCTGCCGGTGAGACGGACCGCATCGGTGATTTCTCGGAGGTCACCACGCCCGGCAAGTATTACATCACGGCTGACGGCATGGATGATTCGTACACTTTTGAGATCGGAGATGCGCCGTATGGCAATTTGCTGGATGATTCCGTGAAAATGCTCTATCTCCAGCGCTGCGGTACAGAGGTCAAGGATAGTACTTTCGGACACCCGGCTTGTCATGCAACAATGGCGACCATTTACCATACCAATGAACAGATCGAAGTCAGCGGCGGCTGGCACGATGCCGGCGACTACGGACGTTATGTTGTTGCGGGCGCAAAGGCTGTGGCTGACCTGATGTATGCTTACCTCACAGACCCCACGATGTATTCTGACAAGCTGGGTATTCCCGAAAGCGGCAACGGTACGGCTGATATCCTTGACGAAGTGAAGTATGAGCTGGACTGGATGCTGAAAATGCAGGCTTCCTCCGGCGGTGTTTACCACAAGGTGACCTGCGAGAGTTTCCCGGGCTACGTCATGCCGCAGATGGAGACAGAACCGCTGATCGTGATGCCGATCTCCACGACGGCAACGGCAGACTTTGCAGCTTCTATGGCACTTGCTGCCGAAGTTTACAAGGATGTGGATGCTGCCTATGCACAGAAGTGCCTCGATGCTGCCGAAAAGGCATGGGGCTTCCTCGAACAGAACGGTTATATCGGCTACACCAATCCAGAGGACATCGTGACCGGTGAATACGGTGACAAGACGGACGTGGATGAGCGCTACTGGGCTGCCGCACAGCTCTGGCGTGCGACCGGTTCTGACAAGTACAAGACGGCTCTGGAGGGCATGCGTTTACAGGAAGGTCTGGACTGGGCAACGGTCGGCGATTACGGCAATATCGCTATCCTGACGATGCCCGGCGCGGATACATCTTCCTCCGCTTACACCAATGCAAAGTCTGCTGTGATCACACAGGCTGACAAATTTGTCGGCTGGGCGAATGAGTCTCCCTACGGGGTAGCTGCTATCAAGTACGCATGGGGCAGCAATATGACCATTGCCAACACCGGTATCATCATGGGGCTTGCTTATCAGCTCACGGGTGAGGAAAAATACATGACCGGCGCGCAGAAGCAGATCGACTATCTGCTCGGCTCGAATCCGGTAGGCACTTGCTTTGTGACTGGCTATGGTACGGTCTCGCCGCAGACACCGCACCACCGTCCGTCCATGGCACAGAATACTGCCATGAAGGGCATGCTCGTCGGCGGTGTCAACTCCGCACTGGAGGACAGCGCTGCTAAAGCTTACTGCAACGGGCTTGCTCCGGCGCTGTGCTATGTGGACAATTCCGAGAGCTACTCCACCAATGAGATCACCATTTACTGGAACTCTCCGCTGACTTACCTGCTCACCCTCACGAATGCGGATGCAGCGGAGACCATCGAACCGACCGAGACCACCCCGAATGACGACCCCACAACAGAAGCACAGCAGCCGACAGAAACGGAGCAGCCTTCTGGTAAGCCCCTGTACGGTGATGTGAATGCAGACGGCGTTGTCAGACTGCAAGATGTCGTTGTCCTGAACCGGAGCTTGCTCAACATCGCAGATGATATCACGCCCCAAGGTGAGATCAATGCCGATGTGGATCTGGACGGTAAGCTGACACCTACAGATGCCCTGAACATTCTGTGCTATGTCATTGATGTGATCGATGAGCTGCCTGTCGTGGATGTGCCGGAGACGTATCCCACAGAACCACCTATGGAAGCTCCCACAGATGCACCCACCGAACAGCCTACCGATGCACCCGTCAGCGGTCCGCAGGACACACCCAGCGGCATCAAGGACTATGGTACGCCGATGAATGCCAGCGCTGACAGTATCGCAGACTTCCGCACCGGTTCGACGAGTATGTTTATTGCCTCTGACGGCTGGACGAACGGCGATCCTTTTGACTGCGGCTGGTATGCACAGAATACTTCCCTCAACAACGGCTGTCTGAGTCTTTCCATCGACAAAGACCCGACCGGGCAGTACCACTATTCCGGTGCAGAGTACAGAACAAATGATTTTTACAGCTACGGTTATTATGAGACATCCATGCAGGCGATCAAGAATGACGGTGTTGTTTCCTCGTTCTTTACCTACACAGGTCCGACCGACGATAACCCGTGGGATGAGATCGACATCGAGGTCCTCGGCAAGGATACCACAAAGGTACAGTTCAATTACTACATCAACGGTGTGGGCGACCATGAATACATGTATGACCTCGGCTTTGATGCTGCTGAAGGATACCATACCTACGGCTTTGAGTGGGCACCTGACCATATCACATGGTATGTAGACGGCAAGGCAGTCCATACAGCGAACGACAACATTCCTTCTACCCCCGGCAAGATCATGATGAACACATGGCCCGGTACTGGTGTGGATGAATGGCTCAAGCCGTTCAACGGCAATACACCTCTGACAGCTCATTATCAGTGGGTAACTTATGATGCACAGTAAGGCATCCGGTACATTTGCTTTTCCCTTCTTTCTATCATAATGCAGACAAGCAGAGACATTTGTCCTCTGCTTGTCTGTTTTTTCACCAACAAAAATAATTTACAAAAAAACTCTTGCAGGATCGGATCAGATGTGATATAATAAAATAAATGAATTTTGACCGGGGGAAACTATCCATGAAAGAAGAACATGAAAAGCATATGGCAGAATATCTGTTCTCACAGCGGGAGATGAATTTTGAACACATCTCCTTTGACCGGGAGATCGCTTTCTATGAAAGCATCTGTGCCGGAGATATTGAGAGCGTCCGGATGCTTTCAACGCCCCTTTGCGGTGAAGGGTATGGCATTCTCAGCAAGGATCCGCTCCACAACATCCGGTATCATTTTGTGATCTCCGCTGCCATGATCGCACGTTTCTGCGTCAAGGGCGGCATGACACCCGAAAAGTCCTATGGGCTGAGCGATTACTATATCAACCTCGCCGATGAGGCGAGATCGGTGGAACAGGTACATGCCATCCACAAGGATATGCTGGAGGACTATACGCTCCATATGCGCCATGTCCGCAACAACGGCTGCTATTCCAAGCCCATCGTCAAGGTCATCGACTTTATCAGCGATCACCTGCACAATAAGCTGTCACTGGAAGTCGCAGCAGCGCAGCTCGGTCTTAGCTCTGCCTACCTCTCTCGTCTGTTCAAGGCAGAGACAGGAACGAATTTCAGCGACTTCGTCAATGCCCGCAAAGCAGAATATGCTGCCAATCTCCTGCGGTATTCCGAGTATTCTGATCTGGAGATCAGTAATTTGCTCGGTTTCAGTTCGCAGAGTTACTTTATCAAAATATTCAAGAAATACCAAGGTGTCACACCCAAGGCATACAGAAAGCAGTTCCAGATACCGGACTTCCGGGATCAAGAGACACACAAAGAGGCGATCGGATAATGTATACAGACAGTCACAGCGAATTTATTGCAAACGTGCTGCTTGGCGATTACCTGAAGCTGGCTCGGGTCGATCTGATGACGGGAAATTTTGAATTTCTGAAGCTGGATCCCATGATGCACGATGACAGCTACGCCAACGCAGACAACATCTATGCCTTTATCCGGCAGCAGGTGGAGGACGGCATTATTATTTCCTCGTATTCGGAGGAGTATCTGCGTTTTTCGGATGCCAAGTATGTGCAGAAGCGGGTTTTTTCCGGTGAACGGCGCATTGTGCAGACCTACAAGCGGAAAACCAATGACGGCAGCGGTATGTGGGTCACATTTGCCATCATCTCTTCGGCAGACTGCACCCCCGAGCATCCCTATGCCGTGTTCAGTTGGCGTGAGACTGACACGGATGTGCGCATGCTCCATGAGGAACGGCAGGAGCTGGTCGAGAACTGCTACCGGGATGCACTCACTTTGCTCTACAACCGCCATCAGTTCAATGAGGATCTGGAGAAGCTCCGGGAAAACGAAAAGGGCAGACTCACCTGTCTGTATGTCGATCTGAATGGACTGCACGAGATGAACAACCACCTCGGGCACAAGAAGGGGGATGACATGCTGTGTAGTGTGGCAGATGCCATGAAACGCTTTTTCCCGGAGGAAAGGAATTACCGTATCGGCGGTGATGAATTTGTGATGCTCAGTCAGACGCTTTCCAAGAGCAGCACGGAGCAGCTCACAGCAAAGCTGCGGCAGGTGCTGGCAGAGGATGGCTACATGATCTCCGCCGGCATTGAGAGTGCCGAAAATACGACTGCCGTCTATCAGGTCGTTGGGGCGGCAGAGCTTGCGATGCGTCAGGACAAGGAAAATTTCTACAAGCAGGGCGGCGGACAGCGCCGCAGGCGTATCATGAACGCAGAGCTGGAGCGAATGCTGCTCGAAAAGCACGATGCGGAGTATTTCCTGCGGCTGATCGCTACCAAGTATGCTGCCGTGTATTTCGTGGATATGAAGCGGGATACCTTGCGGTATATCTATATTCCTCAGTATTTTATGGAAATTCTGGAAAAAACAGATTTCTGCTACAGCCGGGCACTGCACAGTTACATGGAAAAATACGTCTCGGAGGAATATCACAGCATCTTTCAGGAATTTACGGATTATGAAAATCTTTCCAAAGCGCTGAAAAAAGAGGATGTTTTGGTGCTGTCCTATAAAAAGGCAGACGGTTCTTTCATGGATCTGCGGGTCTTAGAGACTGACCAACAGTCAGAAGAGCAGCATGAAACGGTCTGGATCTTTTCTAAATAATGACGAAGTGCGGAGCAGCGGCGTTTGCTCCGCACGGTCAGATCTGTGCTTGGAATGGCGGGATCATTTTGTATATTGTGCCGGAATATTTTGAAAACGGAGGCTTTTCCATGGATCAATTCGCAGAGCAGCTCGTGAAAAAATACAACACCACCAGCGACGACATCCGCCGGGTCAGCATCGTTGTGATCACCATTCTGATCACGGCGGTATCTCTTTTATTGCTGTTCATGGGTTTCGGGCTGGCGATCATTCTGCCGGTGTGTGCGGTCTGGGGGGCATATTACCTGATGAAGCACACGCAGGTCGAGTATGAATATGCCTGCACCAACGGCAGTCTCGATATTGACAAGATCCTCGGACAAGACAAGCGCAAAAAGATGCTCTCGGTCGAGGTCAGCAGCTTCACTGCCTACGGGAAAGCAGGTGTCTGCCCGGCATCCGATGAGGAAATGACGACTTTCTCCGCCATGGGTCTCTCCCTGATGACAGAGGGTGAGGGCGAGGAGTACTATGCGGAATTTACTCACCCGGAACACGGAAAGTGCTGCCTGTATTTTTCCCCGGATGCCCATTTCCGGGGCGTGCTGGAGAGCTTTCTGCCCCGTGAACTGAAGCGCAGTCTCCGGGAGCAGGCGACATGAAACGCCCGTATCTTGCAGCAGCATTGCTCCTGTGCCTGACCGGATGCAGCCGGGAGACCGTGCCGGCAGATACCCAGCCCCCCACAGAGACTGCCCCCGTGACCGAAGCGGAGACTTCTTCTCCGTCTGAAACGCCGACCGCAGCCGGGCAGGACCGTTTTACCACACCGGATGCGCCTGCCGCACCGACAGAACCGCCGGAAGATGCCGTGCAGTACCGGGCGCTCCTGACAACATTGCTGACGGACAATGTGCTGCCGGACGGCAAGGAAGTGGAACTGGGCAAGCCGGAGGAGACCACCTTTGCGGTCACGGATATGGACGGGGACGGCAAACCGGAACTGTTGCTCCGGCTGCACAGTGCGGATACCTGTCAGGAACTGCTCTACGGTACGGATGCAGATGGTTTCCTGAAAGCGGAACTGAAAGCGAATGCCGAGGTGAGCTGGTTTACAGGCGGTGTTGCCACGGAAGCGGATGAAGCCGGGGACTATACCGGAGCATTTGTGCCATACACGCTGTGGGAGTATGAGGCGGACGTGGACGGCTACCGCTGTGCAGCCTATGTCAATGCCCTTTCCCGTGCAGCCCTTGCAGCTGAGGACAATGAGGACGAATACCCGGAAGAAGCAGACACCAGCAGCAGCGGCACGGTCTATTACATCGGCTCAGACCTGCCTTCGGACGTGACGGAGTACACGGCATGGCACGATACATGGGCAGAGGGCGCAGAAACCTTGACACCGGAATGCCTGCCCCTCACAGAGGAGAATATTGCGGCAGTCTTGCCGTGAAATAAAGGGAGGATAACGTTATGTTTACCACTACCGAACAAATGCACTTACTGGAGGCACTTACAGATCAGGGTGGTGTTTCCTATGCGGAAATGATGCAGCGGGCAGGACATGCGCTGGCGGAGACGATTGCGATGCGCTACCCGGACAAGAAGATCGTCCTGTTCCTTGCCGGAAAGGGAAACAACGGCGGCGACTGCTATGCTGCTGCGGTCTTTCTCAAGAAAGCCGGCTGGAAGCCGGAGATACTTGCCCCAAATGGCAACCCCGGTACACCCGCTGCCCGTGCAGCCTATGAGCAGGCAAAGGCAGAGGGCATCCCGATCTATGGGGAGGCGTATGATTTCCTGTTCGGTGAGCCGGATATTGTGGTCGATGGCTTGTTCGGCACAGGCTTCAAGGGAACACTGGATGAGCATCTTGCAGCGCTCCTTGCTAAGACACAGGGAAAGATCCACGTTGCCTGCGATATTCCGAGCGGCGGCAATGCCGATACGGGTGCAGTCTGCCCCGGTACATTCCCGGCAGAGCTGACGGTAACGTTCGGGGCGGTCAAGCTCGGCATGACACAGTATCCGCTGTTGGAGTATTGCGGTGAGATCGTCAAAGCGGACATCGGCATCCCGGCTTCGGCATTCGATTCGCTCGAAACTGCCCCTGCCGACGACCTGAAACTTGCTGCTGCACGTGCTCTGCTCCCTGTCCGCCGCCCGGATGCGCACAAGCACATGAACGGGCATTTGCTTTCTGTTACGGGTTCGGTACGGATGCGGGGCGCTGCTGTGCTTTCCGCTGGCGGTGCGATGCGCATGGGCGTGGGGCTGGCGACCTGTGCCTCTGCTGAACCGGTCGTGGCAGCCGTGTGCAGCCGCCTGCCGGAAGTCATGTGCCTGCCGCTTGCCGTGGATGCACAAGGTTTCCTGCAGTTTGAGGCAAACAAGGCAGCCCTTACAGAAGCATTGCAGGGCAAGCAGGCGCTGCTCCTCGGCTGTGGGCTTGGTGTGACGGAGGAGACAAAGCAGCTCACGGAATTCCTGCTGAAAGAAAGCACCTGTCCGGTAATTCTGGATGCGGATGGTCTGAATGGCATGGGTACTTGCATAGAATGGATACCGGAAGGACGAACTGTACTCACGCCGCACCCGGCGGAAGCGGCAAGGCTGCTGGGCATCTCCACGGCAGAGGTGCAGCGTGACCGCCCCGGCACGGCAAAGAAACTGGCAGCGCAGACGGGCGCTGTAGTCGTGCTGAAAGGGGCTGGCACGGTCGTCACGGATGGCAAACGAATGGCGGTCTGCCGCCTTGGGAATGCAGGCATGGCAAGAGCCGGCAGCGGCGATGTGCTTGCTGGGATGCTCGCAGCCCTTGCCGCACAGGGAATGCCGCTGTACGAAGCCGCTTGTACGGCAGTGACGCTCCATGCGGCAGCGGGAGATCACTGTGCCAAGGACCTCGATGAGCTTTACATGCTCCCGCAGGATCTGCTGGCAGCCCTTCCGGAAGTGCTATAAGATCCGGGTCTGCAAAAATACAGGAATGCCAACCGAAATGATACTGAGGTGAGTGTATGAAACGTATTTTTGCAGGACTTGGCATGACGGCATTGCTGCTGTGTGCGGGCTGCACAGTGCAGAGCCTGCCCGGCAAGACTGCCAACCGCATGGCTGGCGGATTTTCGGCGGATGTAACGGTCACGAATGCCGATACCGAAACGAAAGCCACTTTGACACGCATGGGCATGAACGCATGGAGCGTCCTGTTCAGTGAGCCGAAGCAGCTTGCGGGGGTGCAGCTGGATTTTCTGGATGATGAGGTGAAAGCCTCTTACAAGGGTCTGGAATTTTCCGTTCCGCAGTCGGCGCAGGCGCTCCGCACGGAGCTGGGCAGCCTGATGGAAGTGGTAGACGGCATGGCACTCGAACCGGAGCTGAACGGACACACGGAAGAGGGCAATGTCATCTGCGAGGGAGAACTGGAGGTCGGAGAATATACCCTGACATGCTCGGATGAGGGCGTTCCGCTGTCGTTCCTGTTCCCGGCATACGGCGTTGTTGTCACGTTTGACAGCTTTACAGAGGAAAGCACAACACTTCCCACGGAGTCGACAGCGCCCCCGACGGAGACACTCCCCGAAGCTGTCCCCACCGAATGCACAGAGGCGACTACATAAAAAAGAGGGCACTTTGCAAAAAGTGCCCTCTTAGTTTATGCCTGTTTGGTTTCGGATCCCGGAACAGTCTCTGTCGGCTCGGTCACGTCAGGTACTGTTTCCGTTTCTGTTTCGGTTTCCGGCTCGGCAGAGGAAAAGCGGAACGAATACCCCTCAGTCACAGCCGCATTCGTCAGCAGCTCCTCAATGACGGTCTGTGCATTTTCTGTGACCTCCGTATAGAAGTCGCCGTCCTGTAGTTCTGCCTCCTGCTCGGCTTTCAGCGCATCGACCTTAACAGTCAGTTCCTCGGGAGAGATCGACGTGAAAACAGAATTTTTGACATTGTAATACTCGAAGCTGGACGTATCCAGCTCATGGGAAATGATGTTTGCCGCCGGCAGCGCAATGCTGACACGCTTCTTCTCGTTGTCGATCTCAAACTGCACCGCAGAGAGGTCAATGCCTGCACAAACCGTTCCCTCGTATGTAAACAGGATCTCATCTGTTGTGAACGGTACCTTGTTGCCGAACAGCTCCTTGTAATTCGTCAGGGTCGCAACATTGGTATAGTAATATTTAAGTGAGACAAGATCACTTGCGGAGCTAATTAGCTCCTCCAGCGTTTCCCTTGCGAGGAGCAGTGGTTCGGTCACCTTTTCTGCCTCCTCCTCTTTCTGTCTGTCCTCCTCGATCTGTATCAGTGCTGCTTCCACAGCGGCATCGCTTTTCTTCCTGTCCCGGTACTGGAGAAAGTTCCCCAGCAGGGAAACGCCCAGTCCGGCAACGACCACGATGCTGCCGATCAGCTTCACTTTTTGCAGTGCTTTCACAGCATCCCCTCCCGTGGCAGTACTACTTGATGCAGACCCGTTTCATGACCTGCGGTGTCTTGGGCTTGTCGTTATAGTCCGTGGGGGTCGCAGCGATAGCATCGACCACGTCCATGCCGGAGATCACCTTCCCGAAAGCCGCATACTGCCCGTCCAGATAGGGCGCATCCTGATGCATGATGAAGAACTGCGAACCGGCAGAGTCCGGCTGCGCTGCCCTTGCCATAGAAAGCACACCACGGGTGTGTTTCAGATCATTCTGCACACCGTTGGCAGCAAATTCTCCCTTGATCGTCCAGCCGGGACCGCCTGTGCCTGTACCGTTCGGGCAGCCGCCTTGGATCATGAAGCCCTCAATGACCCGGTGAAAGGTCAGTCCGTCATAGAAGCCCTGTCTGACGAGCTTCTCAAAATTCTCGCAGGAGATCGGCGCAATATCGGGATACAGCTCGATCTCGATCTCCTTGCCGTTTTCCATTTCAATGACTACCATATCGTACCTCCGTGGTCAGAACAGTTCCACCTTTTCCACATCTTCTTTGGTGATCGTCACCAGATCCTTGTCCGTGACAGAAACCATCGTTGCAAGGCGGTTTGCCTGATAAGTCAGCGTTTTTTCAAAATAATTGCGTGCATCTCTGCCGTTGGCAAAGCCCGGCAATTCTGTCTTGCGGGATACCCGGTCGGCGAAGAACTGATCGACAACTGCCCTTGCCTCATCCGTCAGCTCAAAGAAAGACTTTTCGCAGATGCCCATGAAAATATCCACCAGCTCTTCAGCGGTATAGTCCTCAAAGAGGATCTGCTTGTTGAAACGGGAACGCAGCCCCGGATTGGAGTCCAGAAACTGCTCCATCAGGTCTGTATACCCGGCGCAGATGACGACCAGATCTTCCCGGTTGTCCTCCATGGCTTTCAGGAGCGTGTTGACTGCCTCCGTACCGAAGTCGTTGGAACCGGTATTAGCAGTCAGGGCATACGCCTCGTCAATGAACAGCAAACCGCCGATGGCGCTGTCAATGACTTTTTTGGTCTTGATCGCCGTCTGTCCGACATAGCCGCTGACCAGCCCGGAACGGTCTACCTCCACCAGATGCCCCTTGCTGAGTACGCCGAGCTGCTTGTAGATCTTACTGAGCAGCCGGGCAACGGTCGTTTTGCCCGTGCCGGGGTTGCCCGAAAAGATCATGTGCAGCGATACCGAAGCCTGCGGCAGTCCCCTGTCAGCACGCATCTTATGTACCTTCAGCAGGTTGATGAGACTGGTGAGATCCTCCTTGACACGGGAAAGCCCGGTCAGACTGTTGAGGTTTTCCAGAAGCGCTTCGAGATCTTCTTCCGGTGCTTCTTCCGGCTTTTCTGTCGGCTCTTCCTGTTTCAGCTTGGGGATGGGGTCTGCCGTCTGCTCACCGGACGAACTGTCAGCCGCAGGCGCTGGAGGTGCGCTGGCAGGTGTCTCCATGCGAAGCTCCGGGTCGTTCATCATTGGGGCAAAGGGATCAATGCGCTCATGCTTGAGCTTTTTCCAGCTCCGCAGATAGGCAGAGCGGTAGTTTTTCAGCCGCAGCATGAGGACAGCCATCGCCTTGGTCTGACGGTCATCGTATTTCCCGTCATGGGTGATGAATTCCAGACCCAGTTCATCGAAGAATTCCAGCAGCATCAGCGACGTGCTCCCGTCTGCCGCATCATTCTGGATGTCTGCATTGATGAACACGGTCAGCAGGGAGAGGATCGTATCAAAGATCGCATCTCCCGAAATGCGATGCTCCTCCACAAAGCGCACCACATAGTCTCTTGTCAGGGAAAACCCCAGACAATCGTTGATGATGTCCACCTCCGCATCCCGGATGTTCCGGTCGCTGTCGGCAAGGTAGAGCATGAATTTCATGATCGCAAACTGTGCATAGTCACGCACGGACATGTGGCTGCCCTTGATACGCATCCCCTGCTGTTCATAGCGGTTGCAGAGGGTGTAGATGTATTGCAGCGTGTCGTTCCGGGTATTACGCATACGGCTCATCTCCCATTCTCAGCCGGCTGTGCGGGATGCTTACAGATTCCGCAGCTCCTCCATGCACTTCCGGCAGATCTTCTTGTTGTGGAAATCGGTCAGATTTTCGGTCTCACCGCAAGCCATACAGCTCAGATGGCTCTTGCGGAGAACGATCTGATCCTCGTCCAGAAAGATCTGTAAATAGTCATTGACCTCAATGCCGAGACTCTTCCTCAGCTCCTTGGGCAGGACGATCCTGCCAAGTGCATCCATACGTCTGAAAATTCCTGTGCTGCGCATAATGATCTGCCTCCTATAAATTAAAATGATTCGCCGTCCTCCGGCATTTCCCAGTTGTGGTAAACATTCTGAACGTCGTCATTTTCCTCGAGATGATCGAGGAGTTCCTGCATTTTTTTCACATCCTCCGGATCGTCCAGAGAAACATAGCTGGAAGGGACCTTTTCCGCTTCGGCGGAAAGCACGTTGTACCCCTTTTCCGTCAGGGCTTCCCGCATGGCATGTACCTGTGCGGGTGCGCACTCCATAACGATCGTATCCTCCTCGACCGTGAGGTCATCTCCCCCGCAGTCAAAGCAGTCCTCCATTGCCTGATCCTCGTCGATGCCGGTATTCTCCACGACCACGATGCCCTTGTCCGTGAACTGGAAGGACACGCAGCCGGTGGTACCCAAATTACCCCCGAATTTATCGAAATAGTGCCGTACATCGCCTGCTGTCCGATTCTTGTTATCGGTCAGGCATTCGACAATGACAGCGACACCGCTCGGTCCGTAGCCCTCATAGACCATGGACTCGAAGTTGTTCTTGCTGCCCTCGCCGGAAGCTTTCTTGATGAGGCGGTCGATGTTATCATTCGGGACATTGTTGGACCTTGCCTTAGCGATGAGATCACGCAGGCGGGCGTTATTGTTCGGGTCAGGACCGCCCTCCTTGATGCAGACGATCATCTCCCTGCCGATCTTGGTGAAGATCTTCGCCTTGACCGCATCGGTCGCTTCCTTTCGGCGTTTGATATTATTCCACTTGGAATGTCCGGACATACACAGTCTCCTTTCATTTTGTTTTGGAGATCAGTTCGTCTCTCATCCCCCACACCGCCGCAAAGAGTTCTTCGATGCGCTGCGTATTGCCGATCAGATGCAGATACCCGAACACAGCTTCCAGACCGGTCGCTTTCCGGTAATCTGCCAGTCCGGCACTTTTCGGGGGATGGACAGAGGCATTTCGCCCCCGTCTGTAGATCGCCTGTTCCGCTTCTGTCAGTTCGAGCCGTTCCGCAGCTCTTGCCTGAAATCCGGCGCAGACAAACTGTATCTTTTCACTGTGCAGCTTTTGCACAGGCATATTGGCTTGTTCTGTGAGAGCAGACCGCACCAGCACTTCATACACACTGTCGCCCAGAAATGCCAGCGTCAGCGGGCTGTACTGCTGTGCTTCTGCCTCTGTCATCTTACCTGACATAATCAAATGCAAAGCCGCAGACATTGACCGTGTCGCCCTCCTGTACGCCCATTTCCTCCAGCTTGTCGATGATGCCGCTGGAACGCAGCACACGCTGGAAATATTGCAGCGAGGAGTAGTCCTCCATGTTCACTGTCCGCAGGATGCCCTCCAGCCATGGTGCTTCCACGTAGTAGATGCCATCCGCCTTTTCTGCCTCGAACTTCTGTCCGTTTTCCGGCAGTGCCACGGGAATGGGTTCTGGTTCGTAGACCCTGACAGGCGGCAGTCCGGCGAGCTTTTCCCCGATCGCCTGTATCAAAGCCTTTGTCCCCTCCGTAGTTGCGGCGGAAACAGGAAAGAACGGCAGTCCCTGCCCCTCGATATACGTCCGCAGCGATGCGATCTGTTCTTCCGTGGCAAGGTCGCATTTGTTGGCAGCAACGATTTGGGGGCATTGGGCGAGTGCTTCGCTGAAATTGGCAAGCTCCCGGTCGATGATGCGAAGGTCCTCTTTCGGGTCACGCCCCTCGATGCCGGACACGTCCAGCACGTGTACGATCAGCCTGCACCGTTCCACATGGCGCAGGAACTCATGCCCTAAGCCCACGCCCTCACTTGCGCCCTCGATCAGTCCGGGGATGTCCGCCATGACGAACGAACGCTCCTCGTTCAGCTTCACCACGCCGAGCACGGGCGTTAATGTCGTGAAATGGTAGTCTGCGATCTTCGGGCGGGCAGCGCTGACCACGGAGATCAGGCTGGACTTGCCCACGCTCGGAAAGCCCACCAGTCCCACATCGGCAAGGAGTTTCAGCTCCAGTGTCACCTCGAACGACTCCCCCGGCAGACCGGGCTTGGCGAAGCGGGGTATCTGTCTTGTGGATGTGGCAAAATGCTGGTTACCTTTGCCCCCTCTGCCGCCCTGCGCCAGTACATGAGGCGCATCGTCGGAAATATCCGCCATGATCCTGCCGGACTGCGCTTCCCGGATGAGCGTGCCCCTTGGCACTTTGATGACAAGCGGCTGGGCGCTTCTTCCGGTGCAGCGCTTTCCTGCACCGTTTTCGCCGTTTGGGGCGATGAATTTCCGCTTGTAGCGGAAGTCGAGCAGGGAGGACATGCTGTTGTCAGCCACAAAGATCACATCGCCGCCCCTGCCGCCGTCTCCGCCGTCAGGACCGCCGGCTGCCACATATTTTTCCCTGTGAAAGGAAACTGCGCCATCTCCGCCGTCACCGGCTTTGATACAGATCTTCGCCTTATCGACAAACATAGTCTGCACCTCCCTTTTGCATTGTGAAAACGAGATCCCAAGCTTCAGAAAAAGCCCGGGATCTGTCATTCATTAGTCAGTGTAAACACTGACACGCTTACGGTCACGTCCCCAGCGCTCAAATCTGACTCTGCCGTCTACCATTGCAAACAGCGTATCGTCAGAGCCCTTGCCTACGCCGATACCGGGATGGATATGTGTACCCCGCTGGCGCACAAGGATGCTGCCGGCAGTCACTTTCTGTCCGTCCGCACGCTTCACACCGAGGCGCTTGGATTCGGAATCACGTCCGTTCTTCGTAGAGCCCATACCTTTTTTATGGGCAAAGAACTGCATACTGATCTTAAGCATGATATTACACCTCCGAAACTGAGATCTGGAGCGTCCCCGGAAATTCCTCCGAAACGCACTGTAAATGCGCAAGCAGCCCCTCCAGCACAAGCACGCCGTTCCCGGCTTGCTGTGGCAAAGTACAGGCGATCGTGTTGTCCTCAGCCCGCACATCGGCTGTCTCCCCGAAATTTTCGGTAATGAGGTTAGCCGCAAGCTGCACAGCGGATGAGACCGCCGCACAGACGATGTCTGCTCCCGCATCTGCATACCCTGCATGTCCACTCACGGAGAACCCGCAGAGCTTGCCGTTGTTTTGCTGAAAAACAGCCCGGATCATGTTATGCCTGAATGGATCCGATCTGTACCTGTGTGTAGGGCTGTCTGTGACCCATCTTACGCTTCTGACCCTTCTTGGGCTTGTAGGTAAAGACGGTGATCTTCTTGCCCTTGCCGTTCTTGAGCACCTTAGCGGTAACGGCTGCGCCCTCCACATAGGGGACACCCACCTTGATACCTTCTTCCGTGCCAACGGCTACGACCTTGTCAAAGGTCACGGCGGCTCCTGCTTCGGCATCGAGCTTTTCGATGAACACGATGTCACCCTCCTGCACACGCACCTGCTTACCGCCTGTTTCGATCACTGCATACATTTTCGGCACCTGCCTTTTCGTTGAACTCGCTGTATCGGGCGGCATCCAGATGCACTTGTAAGAGCCCGGCACATGCGGCTTTTTTATTTTACCATATTTCAGGGGATTTGTCAAGTGTTTTTTCAAATTTTTTTCGCAGGCAGGCGCAGAGAGCGCAAAAGAAGCAAGAACGCATCCGGCAGACCGCAGATGCTGTTCTTGCTTCCCGCTCCTGTCACTGTGCCTTGCCGTCAGATCTGCTGCGGCTCGGCGAACGGAGGCAGCCATGGCAGCACGTCCTGATAGCTGTCACGTCCGTCTTTGTCCGGTCGCCCGGCAGGGATCAGCCCGGTCATCTCTGTGCCGGCAGCGGTGAACAATGTTTCCTCCGGCGGGGGCGTTTCTTCTTCTTCGGGGCAAAGAGGATAGGGTCTTTCGTTCATGGTATTCGCTCCTTTCTCGGTAATGTCTATAGTATCACCGAAAATACCGGATCTATACGGAAAGGAATTTCTTGCAAAATGATTGACTTAGCCAGAAAAATGTGGTATAATACAAATGGCTTTTGCCATATTTTAAGGAGGAATGTATGATGGATTACCCAAAATTGTTGACCATTCAGGATATTTCCTGTGTCGGGCAGTGCTCTCTGACGGTAGCACTCCCCATTCTGTCCGCCTGCGGTGCGGAGACCTGCATCCTGCCGTCGGCGGTGCTTTCTACCCATACAGCAGGCTTTACGGGGTTCACTGTCCGTGACCTGACCGCCGATATGCCTGCCATTGCAGCACACTGGCGCAAGGAGGGCATCCTGTTCGACGGCATATACACTGGCTATCTCGGCAGCACGGAGCAGATCGGCTATGTGCAGGACATTTTTGACACACTGCGCAAAAAGGATGCCAAGACCTTCGTTGACCCCGCTATGGCGGACAACGGTGTGCTTTACGGCGCATTCGACATGACATATGCCAATGCCATGAAACCCCTGTGCTTCGGGGCAGATGTCATTCTCCCGAACCTGACGGAGGCATGCCTCCTCACGGACATGCCCTACCGGGAAGAATACGATGAGGCATATATCTCCGAAATTCTGGACAAGCTTGCCGCTGCGGGCGCAAAGACCGTCATTCTGACCGGTATCGGCTATCAACCGGGCAGAACGGGCGTTGTGGTCGCCGATGAGACAGGCGTGCAGTACTATGAACACCGGAAAATTTCCAAGGGCTGCCACGGTACGGGCGATGTGTACGCCTCTGCCTTTGTGGGCGCATATTTGCGGGGCTTCACGGCATTTGAAGCGGCAAAGACCGCTGCGGATTATACGGTGCTGTGCATCGAGAAAACACAGGGCGATGCAGACCACTGGTACGGCGTGAAATTTGAGACTGCCATCCCGGAGCTGCTGGATATGCTCCAAAAGTAACGGAGGAACGCCATGAACATACTGCTGCAAGTCGTTCTGCTGGTCGTGGGATTCGTACTGCTGGTCAAGGGGGCTGACTTCTTTGTGGACGGCAGCTCCAGCGTTGCCAAACGCTTGAAAGTCCCTTCAATGATCATTGGGCTGACGATCGTTGCCATGGGTACGTCCTTGCCGGAATGCTCCGTCAGTGTGAGCGCCTCCCTTGCCGGTAAGAATGCGCTTGCCGTTGCCAATGCGGTCGGTTCTAACCTGTTCAACCTGATGGTCGTATGCGGGGCGTGTGCGCTGTTCTGTCCGCTCGTCGTGCAGAAGTCCACCTTATTAAAAGAGTACCCGCTTTCGGTCGGGGTGGCTGCGCTGCTGCTGCTCTTCGGCTGGACGGGGATGCGGGTAGGGCATCTGGAGGGCATCATCCTTGTGGCGCTCTTTGCGCTGTTCATTTTATGGATGGTGCGGTCTGCCCTGAAAGCCCGCAATGCGTCCGCAAACGAGGAAACGCATAAGATACTCCCTGTGTGGCAGTGCATCCTCTGTATCGTCGGCGGTGCGGCTGGTATTATCATAGGCGGCAAGCTGGTCGTGGCTTCGGCTTCGGAGATCGCAGCGGCATTCGGGCTTTCGGACAATCTCATCGGGTTGACGATCGTTGCCTGCGGGACGAGTCTGCCGGAACTGGTGACTTCTGTCGTTGCAGCCCGGAAAAAGGAAGTGGACATGGCGCTCGGCAATGTCATTGGCTCCAACATTTTCAACATCCTGATGGTGCTTGGTATTGCGGCAGCCATTTCTCCGATCACATTCATCATGGAGAATGCCATCGATATTGCTGTGCTGCTGGGATGCAGCCTGTTGGTGTGGGTGTTCTGCTGGACAAGCAAGCGCCTTACCCGCTGGGAGGGCGGCATCATGGTAGCGCTGTATGCTGCCTATGTCGTCTACATCTGCATGAGGTGAACCATGACGATAGAAGAACAGTTGTTCGCCTTGCAGGACGAGCCCTTTGGGACATTACAGGCGAGGACACTGCCCGGCATCCCGAGGGAGGTCATTATCGGTGTCCGCACACCGACACTGCGGGCGCTTGCGAAAGAATTGTACAGGGCAGGCGCATTTCAGGCATTTCTGGAAGAACTGCCGCACCGGTATTTTGAGGAAGACCAGCTCCATGCCTTTCTGCTTTCCGAAATGAGAACGGCAGAGGAACTGATGCCGGCGCTGGAAGCATTTTTGCCCTATGTGAACAACTGGGCGACCTGCGACCAGCTCCGCCCGAAGCTGTTCCGGAAACACCCGGAGCTGCTCGAAGAGCGCATCCCGGTATGGCTGCGCTCCGGGCAGACATATGTCATCCGGTTCGGGCTGGGGATGCGGATGACACATTTTTTAGGCGAGCGTTTCCGGGCGGCATACTTGGAAGAAGCTGCCGCCGTGCAGAGCGATGCCTACTATGTGAACATGATGCAGGCGTGGTTCTTTGCCGAGGCGCTGATCATGCAGTATGATGCGGCGCTCCCGTTTCTCCGGGAGAATCGCCTTTCTCCGTGGACACACAATAAGACGATACAGAAAGCCCGTGAGAGTTTCCGTATCGCCCCGGAGCAGAAAGCCTATCTGCTGACACTGAAACGAGACCGGAAGCAGGCGTGAGATGCGCCTGCTTTTGCTTATGCAAACAAAAAACACCCGACCTAAGCCGGATGTTTTCATAAAGAGGAAGGTAAGACCGGCAAGCCTGATATGAACTGCCGTTCATCTGCACTGCAAGCTGCCGTTTGGAAAAGTCAAATTTTTTCACTAGAGATCTCTTTTCCGTTGCGCTGGAGTTAAAAAATTTAACTTTTCTACAGTAAACACGAGATCCTGCTTTTCTGATCCGATCTGCCGGAAACAGACCACTGTATTTGAGAGGGGAGACAGTGGAACGCTTCCACGCACGAGCCACTTTCGTATTTACTGCTTTTCCTATTTTACTCGATTTCGGTCACGAATTCAATACATAATAGTATTGGATGCTGACTTATTGTATCTTGAGCCCGCTGATTTTGAGAAAAAAGTTTGGCAATTCTTTGAAAGAGTGTGTTTCGTTTGTAAAACGAGCTATTTTTGAAACAAATACACATTTCATTCACAAATAAAATGGCTCGTTTTGTCCGGCGGCGGGCTTATTTTTCATACATCCTGTCGTCATAGCGGAACAGGGTCAGGGTGACGGTCATGTTGCCGTTGAGGGTGCGCAGTTCGTCGATGAATTTCTTCTGGTCTACATTATGGGGGAGCTGGATGCTGTAGATGCAGTCAAACATCGAACCAAAATTGACAGTTTTGACACGGCGCAGCCGCCAGCTTTCTGTATAGCGATCCAGCACCGGGTCGAACAGCCCGTCGTAGTTGAGGTTCTCGGGGATGGAGATCTTCAGGGTCATTTCACTGGATCTCGGGGCAGCGTAGTTGAACAGGCTCAATGCCACCATGACCGCTGCCATGATCACGAAGAACAGGATCGCATAAGTAAGATACCCTCTGCCGCAGATGACACCACTCGCCATGGACAGGAACACATAGCACACGTCCTTCGGGTCGGCGGCAATGGAACGGAATCTCGTCAGCGTGAACACGCCCGCAATGGCAAGTCCTCCGGCAGTGGTATCGATCAGCATGAGCAGGACGGTCACGATCGGCGGGAGCATGATGAGGGTGATCGCATAGCTCTGCGCAAAGCCCTCTTTTTTGTGGGTGAGCATATAGACGATACTGATACCCATGCCGATGGCAAAGGAGACCAGCACACACAGCAGGAACGTGCCGAGACCGAGGTTGGTGGTCTGGCTGGTGACGGCATCCCGCTCGAAGATGGAACTAAAGAGATCAGACATGGAGCATCTTTCCTTTCTTGGCAAAATGGGGGTTGATGGTACGGGTGATAGCCGGGGCGGCTGGCTTTCGGAAATAGCCCTCGTTGTAGAGCTTTGCCCGGATGTAGCGCTCGTAGGCTGCGCCGTATTTGGAGAAGCTGATCTTGTAGATCTGCATCTCGGCAAGGCAGCGGGACAGCCAGAGGGGCATGGCATCGGCGATCTTGACTTCCATGAGCCGCTGGTTGGGGGCGATGATCTGTGCGCCGCCGTTGGGGTGGGACAAGTTCAGGTCGTAGCGGCGTTCGGTGATCTGACGGTCAATGGTGAGGCGGAATTCCGGATCCTCCTTCCCAAAAAAGGCAGAACGCTGGTAGCTGATGTACTGCTTGGGGACAACGGGGAAATGGCTCAAGAAAACATCCAGCTCGGCGAAGATCTGCTTTTGCAGGTATTTGTCCGTATTGGCAGGCTTGCGGCGGCTGAGCAGGTAATCCTCGGCTTCGGCAAGGGTCATGGTGACACGGCGCTTGGTGACGATGCCCTCGACCTTTTTCTTGATCTCCAGAAACACCTTGTCCGTTGGCTGGGCAGGTGAGCTGTAACTGCGCAGGCGGAGCTTTTCCTTATAGGCTGGCTTTTCCAGAGAGGTGCGGATGAGGTAGTCGTCCGGGGTGTCATAATAAATGTTGTAGATGCCGTAATCCTTGCCGCCGATGCAGAATTTATCGGGCTGCATATAGCGGTGGATCTCCGGCAGCAGGGCTTCATACTGTTCCGTGGAAAGCATGAACTTGATCTCTTTGCGCATAAAGGTGCTGATCGGCATAGGGAACGCTTCCTTTCACTTCATATCTTATGTTCACAGTATATAAAATGTATCTTAAAGAAATCTTAAATAAATCGCTTTTAACACAGAATTATGATAAAAACCTAATTTTGCCGAGCCACAGCCAAAAAAGAAATGCCTGTGTATGATGGTGTATAATAAAACTTGACACATCCGGCTCAAAGAGATATAATCAATAAAAAAGAGAAAAGGAGTGTCAGA
>CANQNG010000010.1 GCA_947625155.1 uncultured Clostridia bacterium | reverse complement strand
TTTTGTCCAGCTTTTTGTACATTTTGTAATGAATTTGTGACTTTTGATCCTTTTAATTTTGAAAATTGATTTCCGTGTACCTTGACGAAGGGGTGAAATTGTGATATACTATAAGAGTAATACCACCCTGAAAGGAGTTTTTGCTATGAGCCTGAATTCCACGCCTTCCTCCGAGCGTATCCATATCGCCTTTTTTGGGCGGCGCAATGCCGGAAAATCCAGCGTTGTCAATGCCGTGACCGGGCAGTCGCTCTCCGTTGTCTCCGAGGTCAGAGGCACGACCACCGACCCTGTCTACAAAGCCATGGAGCTGCTGCCTCTCGGTCCTGTGATGATCATTGACACTGCCGGCATCGATGATGAAGGTGAACTTGGCGCTTTGCGTGTTGAAAAGACATTGGGTGTCCTTGCCAAAACGGACATTGCCATACTGGTCGTGGACAGCACGACCGGAAAAGCGCCTGCCGACGAAAAGCTCCTTGCCGAATTTCAAAAGCGCAAGCTGCCCTATATCATCGTCTACAACAAAGCCGATCTGACCGGCATCCCGGAGACGGAGTCCGTTCATGAGATCTATGTCAGCGCCAAGGACGGCACGCACATCAACGACCTCCGGGAGCTGATCGCCAAACAGGTGCGCCCCGAAACTAACCCCAAACCCCTCCTTGCCGACCTCATCACCACGGGCGATATTCTTGTGCTTGTCATACCCATTGATGAGGCTGCTCCCAAGGGACGGCTCATTCTCCCCCAACAGCAGGTCATCCGGGCTGCTCTTGAGGAAGGGGCGATACCCGTCTGCTGCCGGGATACGGAACTTGCCCTCACACTGAAAAAGCTTCCCGCCCCGCCCCGCATGGTCATTACCGACAGTCAGGCGTTTGGATCCGTGTCAAAGACCATCCCGGAAAGCGTGCCGCTGACCTCCTTTTCGATCCTGTTTGCCCGCTACAAGGGGGATCTGGAGACCGTTGTCCGGGGCGCAGCCGCACTGGACAAGCTGCACGACGGAGACAAGGTGCTGATCTCCGAGGGCTGCACACACCACCGTCAGTGCAATGACATCGGCACGGTCAAGCTACCGAAATGGATCCGTGCCCATGCCGGATGTGAACCGGATCTCAGCTGGAGCAGCGGAACGGAATTTCCACGGGATCTGAGCCAATACGCTCTGATCGTGCACTGCGGAGCGTGTATGCTGCCGCCCAAGGAAGTGCAGTTCCGGCAGGAGATCGCCCGAGAACAGGGCGTGCCGATCACGAATTACGGAACGGCAATTGCCCACTGTCATGGTATTTTGCGGCGGAGTTTGGCGCTGTTTCCGGATGTGCTGCACATCCTAGATGGAAAGGACGATGACCATGATCAAAGCACTGCGGCAAGACCGTGACCTGTCGGACGAGCAGTTCCGGGCACTCCTCGAAACGGATGCCTACGATGCAGAGCTGAAAGCCGCTGCCCATGCCGTCCGGCTCGAACACTACGGAACGGATGTGTATTTGCGGGGACTGATAGAGTTTACCAATTATTGTAAAAACAATTGCCTCTACTGCGGCATTCGGCGGGGCAACCAGAAGATCAGGCGCTACCGCCTGAGCGAAGATGAGATCTTGGGCTGCTGCGCCGAAGGATATGCACTTGGCTACCGGACATTCGTCCTGCAAGGCGGCGAGGATCCCTATTTTACGGATGAACGCATCTGCTCGATCGTCAGTGCCATTCACAGCCGTTATCCGGACTGTGCGATCACGCTTTCCATCGGGGAAAGATCCCACGAGAGCTATCATGCCTATTTTGAGGCAGGGGCAGAGCGCTATCTGCTGCGGCACGAAACGGCTGACCCGGTGCATTATGCCAAATTGCACCCCTCTGACATGAGCTGCGAACACCGGCAGCAATGCCTGTTCGATCTCAAACACATTGGCTATCAGGTCGGTGCAGGGCTAATGGTCGGCAGTCCATTCCAAACAACGGACTGCCTGATCGCCGATCTGCGGTTTCTGCAAAAATTGCAGCCGGACATGATCGGCATTGGTCCGTTCCTTTCGCACAAGGACACACCGTTCCGGGATGAACCGTCCGGTGACCTGAAACTGACGCTGCGGCTGCTGGGGATCCTGCGGCTGATGTTTCCGGACGTGCTGCTGCCGGCAACGACAGCGCTTGGCACGCTGCATCCTTTGGGGCGGGAAATGGGATTGCAGACCGGCGGCAATGTCGTCATGCCGAATCTTTCGCCTACCGCCGTGCGGGAGCAGTATATGCTCTATGACAACAAGATCTGCACCGGCGAGGAGTCTGCACAGTGCAAGGGCTGTCTGGAGCGCCGGGTAGAAAGCATCGGTCTGCACATCGTCAGCAGCCGGGGCGATGCGAAATGTTTCCGGAGATCCGTATGATCGGCATAGAGGAAAAGCCCTCCGGCATAGAGTAGTTCCGAAAGGATGGTGCTGCCTATGCTTCTGGAATTGCTCAGTCAGATGATCTTGTGGATACTCCATGCGGATACGCCGTTTCTCTTTCCGAAACCGCTCACGCAGGAGGAAGAGCTTGCCTGCTTTGCGGCAATGGAACAGGGAAATGTGCAAGCCAGACACAAGCTCATCGAACACAATCTCCGCCTTGTGGTACACATCGTCAAAAAATACCGCAGCTCTCCGGAAGACCCGGAGGAACTTGTTTCTATCGGTACTTTCGGTCTGATGAAAGCGGTGGATACTTTCGATTTCCGGAAAGGTGCAAGATTCTCTACCTATGCGGCAAGATGCGTGGAAAATGAGATCCTGATGCACTTCAGGGCGGAAAAAAAGCATATGGGCGATATTTCCATGAATGAACCCACGATGACCGATAAGGACGGCAATGCCCTTACACTGATGGATACGCTGGAGGACGGCACAGATCTGGAGGAACAGGTCGATCTGTCGATCCATGCCAAGCAGCTCCGGCGATTCCTGACAGAGTGTCTGGATGAAAGGGAGCTGGAGATCGTCACGCTCCGTTATGGGCTGTACGGACATATGCCGCTGACACAGAAAGAAGTCGCCCGGAAGCTGAATATTTCCCGTTCCTATGTCTCACGGCTGGAGAAGAAAGCCCTCGGCAAGCTGCGGGAGAAATATGACATGACACCATTTTAGAACAAAGCCCCTCCGGAAAACCGGAGGGGTTCTTTCTGTCATTAGCGAATGGCTTGGAACGCATCTTCAAGGGCTGCGATCAGGTCGTCCACGTGTTCCGTGCCGATCGACAGGCGGATGGTGTTCGGCTTGATGCCCTGCTCGGCAAGTTCCTCATCGTTGAGCTGGGAGTGTGTAGTCGATGCCGGATGAATGACAAGCGACTTCACGTCGGCAACATTGGCAAGCAGTGAGAAGATCGCCAAATTGTCAATAAATTTCATAGCATCCTCTCTCGTTCCCTTCACCTCAAACGTAAAGATCGAACCGCCGCCGTTCGGGAAATACTTCTTGTAGATCTCATGGGTCGGCTCGGTCGGCAAGGAGGGGTGATGAACGGCTTCCACCTGTGGGTGGGCATTCAGGTACTGCACGATCTTGAGGGCATTCTCCACGTGGCGTTCTACCCGCAGGGAGAGCGTTTCCAGCCCCTGCAGGAACAGGAAAGCATGGAACGGCGAAAGCGTTGCTCCTGTATCACGCAGCAGGATCGCCCGGATATATGTCACAAATGCCACAGGACCTACCGCATCCGCAAAGCTGATGCCATGGTAGGACGGATTTGGCTCGGAGATCCACGGGTATCTGCCGGACTTCTTCCAGTCGAATTTGCCGCTGTCCACGATCACACCGCCGATGGCTGTCCCGTGTCCGCCGATGAATTTCGTGGCAGAATGTACCACGATGTCTGCGCCGTACTCGATCGGGCGCACCAGATAGGGCGTAGCAAAGGTCGAATCCACAACCAGCGGAATGCCATGCTGGTGTGCGACCGCAGCAACGGCTTCGATGTCGATGGCATTGGAATTCGGGTTGCCGAGTGTCTCCACGAAAATTGCCTTGGTCTTGTCATTGATGGCAGCCGCAAGGGATGCGGCATCCGGCTCTGCAAAATTGGCTGTGATGCCGTACTGCGGGAGCGTATGTGCCAACAGATTGTATGTACCGCCGTAGATCGTCTTGGCAGCAACAATGTTCTCACCCGCCTGCGCCAGCGCCTGAAATGTGTAAGTAATGGCTGCTGCGCCGGAGGCTACGGCAAGCGCACCAGAGCCGCCTTCCAGCGCTGCAATGCGCTGTTCAAAGATGTCCTCTGTCGGGTTAGTCAGTCTGCCGTAAATGTTGCCGGCATCTCGCAGAGAAAAGCGGTCAGCAGCGTGCTGGGAATTGTGGAACACATAGGAAGTCGAAGCGTAGATCGGTACGGCTCTTGCGTCTGTAACGGGGTCTGCCTGCTCCTGTCCTACATGTAGCTGTAAAGTCTCAAAATGTAACTTTCTTTCCATGATAGATCCCTCCTGTTGTTATCGGTAAGTATTCCTACCTGTTTTGTATGCTTTTATTATACCATAATGATTTCTATTTGTCAAGCCCTTTGATAAAAAAATTTACCCCTCTTTCTGAATTTTTTTTACTGCACGGAAAAGCCCACGAGGTAGGACACTTCGTGGGCTATACTTCTATAAAACAGGAGATACAAAGGGTCATTTCTGTTTCAGCAGTGCGAACTTCATTTTTGCGAGGTCGAAAACGTCCAGCACACCGTCCGGCTCCATGTCTGCCTCCTCCGGGTCGGTCAGCTTCGTGCCGTCTGCCAGCAGCCACTTCTGGAATGCAACAAGGTCAGCCACCGTGAGCGCTCCGTCATCGTTCACATCACCGCTTGCATTATCATATTCATAGACAAGCGTCACGGAATTGTATGTCACAGAAATATCCTTACCTTTTTCATACTTTTCGGAATATGCCCACCAGTTGCCCTGCAATTCGGTATACTCGTCCAGTGTCACGCCCTCGACTTCCTCGGACGTGCCGGCTTCGGCATCCTTGCTGACGGTAAATATATTATCAAACGGTACCTCAATATCTGCCGTCCCCAGTGCAAAGGAGAATGGCTTGTTCCCCCAGACAGCAGCAGTCTTTCCGTCCGGAACGACCTGATTAAAGCAAAGTGCACCACCGCCGCCGCCATAAGCAGAACCGGCATCGGAAGATACTGTTGCATTAATAACGATCTTTTCCAGATGTGCCTTGTCTCCCAACGGTATCATTGGGAAACCGCTCACGGACTTTTCCAGTTCGCTGAACTGGTAGGTAACTTCCTTGACCGTAATATCCGGTGCTTCGTACAGTGTTTTATCTGTCGGTCCATCGGAAAGCACGATCTGTGCCACAGAAAGCGGCGGCAGCTCGACCGTGAGTTTGTTGCCGGACAGATCATTCTGCACGTCAATGATACGAATATCTGAATGTTCCTGTGTGATAGCATAGACCACCGCACTCTGATACTGTTCCTCAGTCCCGGTCAGCGTGATCTCTGCCGACTCTGTCTGTGTCATGTCCTTGTTGGAGAGTACCATTGTCACTTCCGATCCATCATCCCCGTCAATGGCAGCATAGGCATATGCCTTGGAAACATCTTCTGTCTTTGCAGCGACCAGCGTATCGCCGAATCCATTGCCCTCGCCGTCATAGTTCGTGTAGAGGTTGATAGCAGATGCAGCATACGGGCAGTCAGCCAGCGTGCCCCAGTATGTCGCAAAGTAAATGCCGTTATCCGCAAAGCAGCCAAGCGCTTCAGCTTCCGCAATGGCAGAGACTACAGATCTCCCGGTATCCTTTTCGTTTGCGATATTGGCAAGGTTGTACTCTGAGATCGCAATTTTAGTGCCCGGATAGTACTTGTCAATGGATGCCTGAATGTTCGGCAGGAACGGAAAATACTGCCCAAAGTACGGCTGGAGCCAGCTATTCTCTACATAGGTGGGGTCATACAGACTTCTGGCAGCCTGTAAGATCGCCTCATCCGTGGAGCAGTCCTGTGCATAGTAATGCACATCCACCACATCGAGCAGCCGCTTGCCGGCTTCTTTTTCTGCCTGTGCCATCTGGTCAAGGTAGTAGTCGAGGTACCATGTATAATTGCCCTTGACTGCCTCCCAGTCAGGATCCGTGAACGTATCGCCGCTGCCTGCATTGATACAGGGCAGCATGCCCCAGAAAGCAGGACCAAAGACCTCTGCCTTCGGGTCGATCTCCTTGACGACCTGTGCCAGTTCGATGCTCTTGGAGACCAACTCGCTGTTGGAGACTTCCTCCGGATGCAGACGGGGGTGGGTATCGTTCCAGAGTACAGGCTCATTGTCCAGACTGTATGCCTGAATGCCTGCTTCCGTAGAGGCATCCCCGAGTTTCTTGACGAGGTAATTGACATACTCATCCATGTAAACTACGCCGTCCGTCAGGTCGGGTTCGAGTGAAAGCGCCCCGTCCTTGCGGAATTCCACCTTGTTCCAACGGTCAGAGGGCGCTGCCTCTGCCTCCGTGACCGTTCCTGCCTTGTCGGCAGACACATACCCGGCAAGCTGCAAGGTCGCCAGCTTATAGGGGATATCCCGCTCCACACAGGTCTTGGAAAGCTGCTGTGCCGCAAATGCCGGACCGTCCGACACGTCACCGATATTGGTATCGGAGCTGTGCTGCCAGTCAGAACCCGCATTGGACCAGTTCGTCTCCCAGTTGTAGCCGGTGTAGCGGTTGCCGCCCTGCCGGGTACTGTGTACCGTCACCGTCTTGAGGTTGCTGCTGGTGTACTCATTCACACCATAGATGTAGGGGCTGATCTCCTTGCGCTCTCCGCCAAGATCGACCTCCACCTGCATCGTGTAGCTGTCCGCTGCCGCTGACGGGACAGCCGGAATGCTTGCCAGCAGACACACCGCCGCCAGCATTCCCGAAAAACTTCTTCTGAACATACTGCTTACCTCCATATACATTTTTCCCCGTGGATATCCCCGCTCCCTTTCAATACCTTATAGCTGATCTGCCATGCGCAATACGAGTTCCTTTGTTTTGTCCCAGCCAAGGCAGGGGTCGGTGATGGACTTCCCGAAAACGCCCTCCCCGATCTTCTGGTTGCCGTCCTCCAGATAGCTCTCCACCATGAAGCCCTTGACCATGCGGCGGATATCCGCATTATGGCGGCAGCAGTGCAGCACCTCGCTCAGGATACGGGGCTGCTCCAGATAGCACTTGTTGGAATTGGCATGGTTGGTGTCCACGATCACTGCCGGATGGATCAGCTCCTTTTCCGTATACAGCCGGTGAGTCAGCAGCAGATCTTCATAGTGATAATTCGGCAAAGATTCGCCGTGCTTGTTCACATAGCCACGCAAGATCGCATGGCACAGCGGATTCCCCGATGTCTGCACTTCCCAGCCGCGGTACAGAAAGGTATGACTGCTCTGTGCCGCATAGATGGAATTGAACATGACCGACAGGTCGCCGCTGGTCGGGTTCTTCATGCCTGTGGGAATATCCATGCCGCTTGCTGTCAGGCGGTGCTGCTGGTTCTCCACGCTCCGTGCGCCGACTGCCACATAGGAGAGCAGGTCAGACAGATAGCGGTAATTCTCCGGGTAGAGCATCTCATCTGCACAGGTGAAACCGACCTCCTCGATCGCACGTGTGTGCAGTTTCCGGATCGAGATCAGCCCGGCAAGCATATCCTCCGCCTTGGTCGGGTCGGGCTGGTGTACCATGCCCTTGTAGCCCGTGCCGTTCGTGCGGGGCTTATTCGTGTAAATGCGGGGGATGAAGAAGATCTTGTCCTTTACCTCCTCTTGCAGGACGGCAAGGCGGCTCAGGTACTCCATGACCGCATCTTCCCGGTCTGCCGAACACGGTCCGATGATCAGCACCATTTTATCCGACTTTCCGGTAAAAATGTCTGCGATCTCCGCATCCCGCTGTGCCTTGCGGGCAGCAGCCGCTTCGGAAAGCGGGAACTGCTTCTTGATCTCCTGCGGAATGGGGAGCTTTCTGAAAAAGTGCATCATAGTCTGTTCTTCCTTTCCTTGGGGCAGTCCAGAATGAACCGCCATGGTTTGTTTTTCCATTCCTCTCCGGCATAGTCAATGCCGACCCGCACGTCTGTGTGAAAGGTACAGGCTTCTCCGCTGTCCTCGAACCACAGGTCTGTGCATCCCGAAAGGAAAATGCCGTTATATCGCTTGTCGATCTGTAGATATTTCGTGAGCTTGCCCGGTCCGTCATGTACCGCACCCGCCCGGATGAGTACGCCCTGCGGCTGCTCCGGCTCTCCGGTGATGACGTTCAGCAGATAATGCACCCCGTAGCAGAGATACACATAGAGCAGACCGCTTTCTCCCCATAAGACCGCATTCCGGGGCGTTCTGCCCTTAGCTGCATGGCAGGCAAGATCTTCCGTCCCCCGGTAGGCTTCTGTTTCGGCGATACGCTCCCGCAGGACTGTCCCGTCCGGCAGTTTCCGGGCAAGGTACTTCCCCACAAGTGCCGGAGCGACCTCCAGACAATCCCGGTGAAAGAATGCCGGGTCAAGCCTTTGCATCACCGCACCTCCAGCGTTTCGCAGAGAGCAGCATCCGGTCTGACATAGAGTGTCTGCTGGTCAGTGAAGATCACCATGCCCGGTCTTGCCCCAGCAGGCTTTCTGACAAAGCGCACCTTCGTGAAATCCACAGGCACCTGCGCCGAATCCCTTGCCCTGCTGTGATATGCCGCAAGCACGGCAGCTTCCCGGATGGCAGTCTCACTTGCCGCCTGTCCATCCGTCACGATGATGACGTGTGAGCCGGGGATATTTTGTGTATGCAGCCAGATGTCATTCTTGGCTGCCTGTTTCAAGGTGAGCTGGTCGTTCTGCCGGTTGTTCCTGCCGACAAGGATCGGAAAGCCATCCGAGGAACGGTACTGCATCGGCGGGAGCTGCTTCGGGGGCTTCTGCTTCTGGCTTCGGTTACGCAGATAACCCTGCTGGACAAGCTCCTCCCGCAGCAGCAGCAGATCCGCTTCCGTTTCTGCACGGCTCAGCACATCAAACACGCTTTCCAGATAGGCAAGTTCCGCCTCCCCCTGCTTGATCTGTTCGGCAAGCTTTTCTTTGGCAGTTGCCGCTTTCCGGTAAAGGATATAATACCGCTGTGCATTCTGGGCAGGGGTCAGATCCACCTGTAACGGGATGCGCACTTCCGGGCAGCTCTCCTCGTAAAAATTTTCCACCGCTGCCGCCGTATCGCCCTTTTGCAGGCGGTACAGATTCGCCGAAAGCAGGTCGCCGTACAGCTTGTTCTGCTCCATTTTACCCGTTTCCGCAAGCTCCTCCCGCTGGCTGGCAAGTTTGCGTGTCACCCTCTGGGAGCGTGTCAGGATCAGCTTGAACAGATCATTTGCCCGCTGTTTCATCCTCGCCCGCAGGTCACGCTCGGTGTAGAACGCATCCAGTGTCCGGCTTGCGGTCGGCATCGGCTTGACAACAAGCAAAGCCCCGTACTGCGCCGGGCGCAGGAACGTGTAGTCCTTGAGCGCACCCTCCGGCGTTTGCAGGATGTGGAACTGGCACGTACCGTTCCGGAGCATTTCAGCCGTCCGGTGTACCGTAAACAGCAGGCGTTCCTGCTGGTCTTGGGTCAACGCATGGCTGCGCAGGGGATCCCGGCTGACATAGTATGCCCATTCCCTTGCCAACAGGGGCGAAACACCCTCGAACACCTCGACGATCGCCTTATCCAGCCGCTGGTCGGGTGCAAGCAGCAAGGCGCTGATGATCGTATTGTCCTCTGCTTCCAGAAAATTCAGCCGTCTTGCCCGGTGCGGCATTTCATACGGGAAACCGGGCAGCAGCACCCGTTCCCGTGTGACATCGGCATTGCGTTTCAGGCTGTCAATGACTTTGCCATCTGCACCGATCAGAATACAGTTGGAGTACCGCCCCATGACCTCACAGGCAAGCGTGAGCTGCACCTTGTCTCCCATTTCATTCGTGCAGTCAAAATCCAGAAACAGAATGCGCTCCAATCCGTCCTGCCGGACAGCAGTCAGCCGTCCGCCGCCCAGATGCTTGCGCAGCAGCATGCAGAACATGGGCGGGGCTGCCGGATTTTCAATGGAATTCTCTGTCAGATGGATCCTAGCACTGTCCCCTGCCGTGCTGATCAGCAGCTTCGACATGCCCGAATACCCCCGCAGATGCAGCACGATCTCATCTCTAGAGGGCTGACAGATCTTGTCAGCCCTTGCACCGGTCAGCGGTCCGATCTCCTGTCGTATCGCATACAGATATGCGCCGTCAAATGCCATAGCCGTCTCCCTTTCTCAAATGTACAGCGTCGGTTCGCCTTCCACGAATCCCTGAACGTCCAGTTCCGGGAAAGCCTCCCGCAGCTTGTCGGCAACATAGGCGACCATGAGGATCTCCGTTGCATAATGCCCACAGTCGATCAGGGCAATGCCAAGTTCCTGTGCCTTGTACCAGCGGTCATGTTTCACATCTCCAGTCAGGAACACATCGCACCGCCCGTTCAGTTCCTCCAGCATGGATGCCCCTGAACCGGAGCAGACCGCCAGCCGTTTCACCGGATGCTCCATGCCTGCCGAACAGCGCACCACCAGACAGCCAAGGCATTTTTTCGCCGCTTCAGCGATCTCCACAGGCGGCAGTGCATTCAGCAAATTCACGATGCGCCCGCAGTCCAGCAGTTCCACCTCGTCCGAAAGGGGAAGCACCCCACGCAGCCTGCCGATCAGCAGGTCATTGATGCCGCCCTCTGCCACATCCAGTGGTGTATGGCAGCAGATCGCCCCGATCCCATGCCGTGCAAGCTGATAGACAGGGCTTGCCGGGGCAAGCTGTTTCAGGGGGGAGAAGATCACGGGATGATGCGAAATGATCAGCCCGCAGCCAGTCTCCGCCGCCTGCCGCACTGCCCCGACAGAAATATCCAGCGTCACCAGCACACGGTCAATTTCTTCCTCCGGCGCACCGACCAGCAAGCCGGAATTGTCCCACGCTTCCTGCATCGCAAACGGTGCAAAGGCATCGACTGCCTTATAGATCTCCCCGATCTTCATGATACACCTCCAGAACCGCAGAAAGCGCCTGTGCCTCTGCTATAATTGCCGCATCACCGCTGCCGTCTCTTGCCTTGCATACCCGCAGATACTGCCGTTCTGCATAGGCAAGGCAGTCCGCATCCGTCAGGTCGAGCCGTCCGAAATGCCGCAGCACTGCACCCGGAAGCAATTTCTCTCCCGTATAAACAGCACGCATGACCGCATACAGAAATTTCCCCTCCCGTGCGCACACTTCCCTTTCAATGGCAAACCCATGCGCATAGAGCCATTCACGCAGGTCGGGCGCTTTGGTCATCGGCTGTAAGATCAGGCTTTTTCCCGCCAGTGACCACGGGCAGGTCTCCAGAATATGGATGATCGTCTCTCCGCCCATACCAGCGATCACAATATCCGTCAAGCCTTCCGGCGGCACTGCCTGCAAGCCGTCCGAAAGTATCGTATGGATGCGCCCGGACAGTCCGTACCGGGCGATCGTCGCCTCCGCTGCCGCAAGAGGTCCTTGTGCAATGTCAGCGGCGATGACATCACCGACAATTCCCTGTCTGTACAGAAAAACCGGCAGCAGTGCATGGTCTGTTCCCACATCACAGACATGTGCCCCCGGACGGATCAGGTCGGCACATGCCCTCAGTCTTGCCTGCAGCATAACAATTCAGGGCTGCGATGGTGCGCAGCCCCGAACCTTACTGCTTATTCTGGAAATACTGGTTGAGCTTCTCAACCAGTGCATCTGGCTCAACACCGTGTACGGCGCAAGCCTCCTCGATCGTTTCCGCTCTGGAAGCCGGGCATCCCAGACAGTGCATGCCCATTTCCAGAAAATACGGTGCTGCATCAAAATCAGCATCGAGGATCTCCCCGATCACGGAATCCTTTGTAACAGTCATTGCTTTGACCTCCCTGTAAACAGGAAGCACAGCAAAAGCCGTACTCCCCTTGTTCCTTATTCTTCACGCATCTTTGCAAAGCACTCGCTGCAATAGACCGGTCTGTCCTCACGGGGCTGGAACGGTACTCTTGCTTCGCCGCCGCACCCGGCGCAAACAGCAGTAAACATCTCTCTGGGTGCTCTGGAAGCGCCCTTTCTGGCTGCACGGCAGTTGCGGCATCTCTGCGGCTCATGCTCAAAGCCCTTTTCAGCGTAGAATTCCTGCTCTCCGGCAGTGAATACAAATTCCTCGCCGCAATCCTTGCATACTAATGTCTTGTCCTCGTACATGTTGTTATACCTCACTTTGTGTTATTATAAAATTTCGGACTACGGACGGGGTGAAACCGACACCTTTGATCACTTATATTTGTCACTAACAAAGATAGATGAAACAACGCTCTGATTAAGCTACAAGCCCTTCTATCGCACCCTTGCGGGAAACGAACTTATCACCCGGAGTTTTCCGAACTCCGCACGGCACGCATCTTTCTGCGTATACGCTGCATAGCATTATCGACAGATTTCCGGGTCGTACCGAGCCGCCCGGCTGCCTCCTCGTAGGATGCACCGTCTAAAATACATTGCAGTATCTCCCACTCCCGGTCGGACAATTTAGCCATCACCTGCATGCGGCAGTGGGTATAATTTTCTTTTTCAAGGAAAATGCTCTCCGGCGTTTCCGTTTCGACCAGCGTTCCGTCTGCCTCGAGCTTCTGCACCAGATCCTCCGTCGGCTCTGCCGCCTTGCTTTCCCGGCGCACAAAACTGCGCATCCGGTTAGCGATACATACCTGCGCAAAAGCAGCGAACCGCTGTGACGGTTCAAACTGCGGGATGGCATAGAGCAAGGCGATCAGTCCCTCCTGCACCAGATCCTCTGCATCACAGCACCCTGAAAATCGACCCGCATAATAGCGTATCAGCGGCAGATACCTTGCCAGCAGCTCTCCCTCCGCTTCCACGGAGGACTTTGCCTGCTCTGCAAGGATCTCATCGGATCTCTGTGTCTCAAGCATCCGCCAGCACCCGCCGGAACTGTTCCCTGCCTGCCGAAAACAGGTCGCCGCCGTGAACATCATTACACACCGCAAGCGGAAAACGCTCCACGTAAAGCCGTTTCACGGATTCACAGCCCAGATCTGAAAAGGCAATGACCTTGCACTCTTTGATACATCTTGCGGCAAGTGCGCCTGCACCGCCGACCGCACAGAAATAGACCGCATGGCAGCGCACCAAGGCATCCCGTACCGCCTGCGAACGTTTTCCCTTGCCGATCATGGCTGCCAGACCTGCGTCAAGCAGCCGTGGTGCATAGGGATCCATCCGCCCGGAGGTCGTCGGTCCGCACGAACCGATCGGTCGCCCCGGCGGCGCAGGAGTAGGACCTGCATAGTAGATCACAGCGTCCTCCGGTCGAAACGGCAGCGGCTTTCCCGCATCGAGCAAAGCCATCATGCGCTTGTGCGCTGCATCTCTCGCCGTATAGACGTACCCGGTGAGCAGGATCTTATCTCCGATACGCAGCGTATCCGCAAGCTCCCTGATCTCATCTGTATGAATTTGCAGCACACTGTCTGCCATTTGCATTCACCTCATGCGTTAATCGTCACTGACGTTAGCTTCAGCTTCCTTTACCAGATCGCTCATGCTGAATGCAGCAGCTTTCGGTGCTTTCGGCATGGGCGTTGGCTGATCCTTGGCGGGCTTGCTGAACTTCTCCTCCGGATCCGGCAGAGAGGCAAAATCATCCAGCATGGAGTCCGCAAAATTATCAGAAGATGCAGCAGCCTTAGGAACAGCACGGCTGACCGTTTCCGGTGCAGCTTTCCCACTCATGATGGCATCCATCTTATCATCCGTGACCTTGGCAGTTTCGTCTACGCTCTCTTTTGCCTCAGAAATAATGGAATTGGCTGAACCGAGCCGTCTTTCCATCGTCTGGGCAGCCTGTGCCATGAGGTCGCCCGCTTCCTTGATGCTTTTCTCCACGCCCTCGATCTCAATGGACAGCATGGAATGTACCGTAGATGTCAACTGACGGATCTTAGCCTCCTGTTCAGCCGTTTCCTTCCTGCAGCGCTCACGCTCGGCGGCAGCCTCCTCATTCGCCTTATTGATAATGGCATCCGCCTCGTTATTGGCATTGGCAGCCCGGTCATTGGCATCGCTGACGATCTTTTCAGCCTCAGCATTCGCATCAGCGACCGTCTTTTCAGCCTGTGCTTCGGCATCCGCAATGGTCTTTTTTGCCTTTTCATCGGCACTCTTGATCGTTTCATCTGCCTTTGCCTTTGCCTTGAATACGAGCTGGTTCGCATTCTTCTGGGCATCGGCGTACAGGGCAGCCATATCCATTTCCGGTGCAAACAGCGTGCTCTCGCTTGCCTTTTCTTCCAGTTCGGCGACCTTTTCCTCCAGCTCTGAAACTTTCCTCTCCAGTTCTGACTTCTGTGAATTCAGCTCAGAAACGCTCTTTTCCTTTTCTGACTCAGCGGTCTTAAGGGCTGCCTCGGCAGTGTCACGGGCTTTTTCAGCCTTGGCAAGTTCTGCCCTGACCTTATCCAGTTCGCCCTGAAGCTGATCGACCGATGCAGACAACTCCCCGCTTGCATTGGCAGAAGTCTTGAGCTGAGAATTTTCCATCGTGAGCTGGCTGATCTCGCCCTTGAGGGAAACGATCTCCTGCTGATACTCCCGCATTTTCCCCTCGTCAACAGCACTTGCCTTTGCCTGTGCCTGCTGGAGAAGCTGTTTCATCTTCTGGGCATCCGAAGCTCTGCCTTCCTTTTCCGCTTTCAATGCCGCAGCAAGCTGGATCGCTTTATCATTAGCAGCCTTGATCTGTGCAGCACTGCCCTGCGCAGCCTTTTCCGCATCTGCTGCCTTCTTCTGTGCAACTTCCAGATCACGCTTATATTCCTGGACCAGCTTGGACTGCTGTGCATCCGCACCGGAACGAAGCTCTTCGTTTTCCCTTTCAAGCTCCGTCATCTTTGAATTCAGCTCGTCGATATACATTGTAACAGATGTCGGGTCAAGACCTCCGAACTTCACCGGTTTCAGGATATTGCTTGGGATGTCTGCCATGATGAACCTCTCCTTTTCACAGAAAACGAGCTACCTCCCTAATTAGTATACCCGTTCTGTATTCATTATTATAGTTATTATACCATATTTTTTTCAATGTTTCAAGGGAATTTTCGTAAAAATCCACCTCTGAAATTTGTGCATTTTTTACAAAGAAAAACCGGCTGATCCACGATCAGCCGGTAGATACTGCGATGCAGCCATTACTTTCCGCCCAGAATATCAAAGATCTCGCTCATATCGAAATCGCTTGTGCCGGACTTGGCAGTGGCACCGAAGTCCATTTTGGCATCCTCCAGCAGTGGATTATCGATCGGGATCGGCTGTTCTTCTTCTGGTCCTTCCGCAGCAGGGGCAGTTTCCTCCCTGATCTCGGAGGAGTCCGAAAAATCCGCAGCAATGACCGTAATGGACATTTCATCCTGCATATCGCTCTTGAAAGCGGCGCCAAAGATAAACTGAACATCCGGCGCAGCAGCCTCGGTGATCATCTTAGAAGCGGTATCCACATCGGAAGCCAGTGTATCCTCGGACATCGCAATATTGATCAGCAGGCGCTTCGCACCGGCAATAGAAGTTTCCAGCAGCGGGCTGGAGATAACAGCCTTAGCAGCCTCAGAAGCCTTGTCCTTGCCCTGCCCGTGACCGATCGCCATATGTGCATAGCCTGCGCCCTTCATGGTCGTGGACACATCGGCAAAATCAAGGTTGATGTAGCCTTCCTCCACAATGAGGTCAGCAATGCTCTTGACACCGGTCTTGAGGATGTCATCGGAAAGTGCAAAGGACTCCTTCATGGTGAGGGGTTTCTCCAGACCGACCAGCAGTCTCTCATTCGGGATCACGATCAGGGAATCCACATATTTCTTCAGCTCATTGATGCCGGCTTCTGCCTGTGCCATCTTCTGCTCACGTTCAAAGGCAAAGGGCTTGGTCACGACAGCCACGGTCAGAATGCCCATCTGCTGTGCAGCCTTGGCAACGATCGGAGCTGCGCCCGTACCCGTGCCGCCGCCCATACCGGCAGTGATGAACACCATGTCCGCCCCCCGGAGCGCTGCCTCGATCTCCTCGATATTCTCCTCGGCGCTGTGCTGACCGATCTCCGGCTTATTGCCTGCACCTCTGCCCTTTGTCAGCTTCGCACCGATCTGGATGCGGGTAGGTGCTTTGGAATTCTTGAGTGCCTTGGCATCCGTATTGATCGTCACATATTCGATGTCGCTCACGCCGGAATCTACCATGCAGTTCAGGGCATTGCCGCCGCCGCCGCCGACACCGATCACCTTAATGTTTACATCCGGCTCAAACGCATCTTCATAGATGAAATCCGTCATTATTTTTCCTCCTACCAAAATGTATTTCCAATATTTGTGCAAATATACCTATACACAATTTGATACAGTATTATTGTAACACATCCCGCCGGATTTTGCAATAGTTTTTTGCTAAAATCTAATTTTTTCCTATTACCGACAAGTTATGCCCCTTTTTTTTGCGTGATCTTAACAAAAATGCACACGAAACATTTATTCTGCCGCATCTTCCTCCGGCTCATCAGCAGCATTTTCGTCCCCGCCCGGCAGAGTTTCCCCCTCTCCTGCCGGCTCAGACGTCTCCCCGGAGAGCAGACCGTCCAAAATATCGGGATCGTTCACGGCATCCCGAGAAGCCTCGTAGTCCTCCTTGTTGCGGAACGAACACTGGTTGGTACCGATCATGACCAGATAGCCTTCCTTATCCGCCGGCTGCTCGGCAATGACCTGCTCCGCAAAGCTGATCTTATAGGGGATCTCGCTCCAGTTGCCCATGTCGAAGTAGATACGGTCATCAAAATTCACCATAATATCGTTCTGATCCGTCATATCGATATCCACGATCGGCACACCAAGCTCCCCCTGATAGATCAGATCACGCAGCTCGGAAAAGATCTTGTCGCTCCGTTCTGTTTTGGCTGCAATGGTCTTGCCGGGCGTTGTTTCCTCCGGGTCATAGCCCCGGATCGTCACAAGCCCGCTCATCGGGTCCATGGTATCCTCTAAAATGCGCCCGTGTTCGCTCACGATCAGCGTTCCGTACTCATACACGACATTATAAGCCGGGGTACACTTCTGTACTTGGATCTCCAGCGTATTCGGGAACTGCCGGTCAATGACCAGACTTTCCACATAGATCAGAGAATCGATCGCTTTCTGCTCGGCTTCCCGGGTATTCAGGCGCATCATATTGTCCCCGATCTGGATGCCGGTCGCACGCACGATATCCTCCGCCGTGTAGCTGTCCGCATTCCCAGTCACACGGATGGTCTTTATGTTGAAAAATACCGTCATCGACAGCGTGACGATCACCGTTCCTGCCAGTACCACCACCAGAAAGGCATACAGAGGACGACCGCGCTTGCGGCGGCGGGTACGGCGGGTATTCGTTTCATGTTCCATACTCGTCTTTTCTACATCTCTCACACGTATCGACCATCCTTTTCAGATTCTCTCAATGGCTGCACCGACCGAGCGCAGCACCTGCTCCGGGCTGTCATAGCCCCTGTCTATATGGGAAATTTCCGTGATGGCAGTCTCTCCCTCTGCCCCAAGTCCGGCGACCAGCAGCGCAGCTCCGCCCCGCAGGTCAGTCGCACTCACCTGTGCCCCCTGTAACCGCCGGACACCGTGTACCACAGCAACACGCCCGGCGACTTGGATATCTGCCCCCATCCGGCAGAGCGCATCCACATGCCGAAAGCGGTTTTCAAAGATCGTCTCCTCTATCACGGAAGTCCCGCTTGCCTGACACAGGACAGCCATGACGATCGCCTGTGCATCCGTCGGGAAACCCGGATAGGGCATGGTTTTCAGATAGCGGACGGCTCTCAGCGGTCTGACGGCTGAAAAGCAGATACTGTCAGGCGTATGGCTGCACTTGCCGTTCATTTCCTCCAGCACATCCAGAATGCCCACCAGACTTGCCGCATCCGTTTGCAGCAGCCGCAGTTCTCCGCCGGTAATGGCTGCCGCTGCGAGCCATGTCGCCGTGACGATCCTGTCCGGCATGATACGGTATGTACAGCCGTCAAGCTGTTTCACGCCCTGCACCCGGATCGTGCTGCTGCCTGCCCCCTCGATGTTCGCACCGCATTTCAACAGGTAGCCGGCAAGGTCGAGGATCTCCGGCTCTCTAGCCGCATTGGTAAGGATCGTTTCCCCCTTTGCCAGCACAGCGGCAAGGAGAATATTTTCGGTCGCTCCCACGGACGGAAATTGCAGATGGATCCTTGCCCCGTGAAGCCCGTGCGGCGTGTCGCAGAACAGAATGCCGTTTTCTTCCCGGATGCGCACCCCCATGCGCCGGAGCGCCGACAGGTGCAGGTCGATCGGTCTTGGTCCCAGCTCACACCCGCCCGGAAAGCCCAAAGTGCAGCTTCCCAGCCTGCCGAGCATCGCACCAAGGAAAATGATGGACGACCGCATTTCCTGCATCAGTGTCTCCGGTATCTGCGGGTAAACAGGACAGCCGCCGATCACAACGGTATGCCCTTCCATTTTGCACCGGCAGCCGACACTGCCAAGGATCCGGCATGCGGCATAAACATCCGAAAGTTTCGGACAGTTTTCGAGAATGCTCTCGCCCTCACACAGCAGGGCTGCTGCCAGAATGGGTAGAGCGCTGTTTTTTGCCCCTTGTACGGCAATATCTCCCTCCAGCCTTCTGCCGCCCTGTATGACGAATTTTTGCATTTCCCCCACTCCTTTCCCTGCATAGTATGAAAAGGAGAGGGATTTGGTGCAGAGGCTATTTCCTTTGCAGAAGCCCCTCGATCACGCCCCAGATGCGTTCGTCCGTGTCCCGCACAGCAAGGGCAGCCGCATTCTGTGCCATGCTTTGCAGCAGCGGACGGTCATGCAGCAGCGTGTCGATGCGGTGTATCATGTCCTCGTTGGTGACATTTTTTTGCACGATGACCTGTGCTGCGCCGGCTTTCCCGAGCACCATAGCATTATGATACTGGTGATCACCAGCAACGATGGGGGACGGTATCAGGATGGACGGCTTGCCAAGCGCCTCCAGCTCCGCAAGTGCATTTGCCCCGGAACGGCAGACCACCAGATCGGCAGCCGCCATGCAGGTGTCCATATCGTTGATGTATTCTGTGATGCGCAGGCGGCTGCTTTTCAGGGGGATGCCATAGCTTTCCATTTTCTGGGGAAAGGTCTCCTTCCCCATGCCGCCGTAGCCGTGGATATGGTTGACGGGCAGCCCCTGCGAGGTGTGCCACTTCAGCACCTCCGCCATGGTGTCATTGATGCACCCTGCCCCAAGGCTCCCGCCAAAAGACAAGATCGTAAAGCTGTCGTCAAACCCAAGCTCTGCCCTTGCCTGCTGCTTTGTCTTTTTCAGCAAAGCCGCACGGACAGGCAGCCCGGTCACGGTATAGCTTATGTCCTTTTCAAAGTAGTCCAGTGCCTCTTTCACGGTCAGCATCACATGGTCTACTTCTTTCGCAAGCAAGCGGTTCGTGACACCGGGGTAGGCGTTCTGTTCGTGGATGGCGGTGGGGATCCCCATTTTCGCCGCCATGCGGATGACAGGTCCTGCCACATAGCCGCCCGTGCCAATGGCAAGATCAGGCTGAAATTCCCGGATGATCTGCTTTGCCCTCGGTCCGGAACCGGCAAGATACCATGCTGCTTTGATGTTCCTGCCGATGTTCTTCACGGACAGTTTCCGCTGAAATCCGGCAACTTTGATCGGGGCAAGCTGGTAGCCCGCCTGCGGGATCAGCTTTGCCTCCATACCACCGGGCGTTCCGGCAAACAGAAATACCGTGTCCGGCATATGCGCTGCAATGATACCTGCGATGGCAAGCGCCGGGTTAATGTGTCCGCCCGTGCCGCCGCCAGCCAATAACACCTTCATGCGTTCAGTCTCCTCCTTCTGTTCGGATCATGCCTCCTGCCGGTAGACCGGTTCAGGCGGGGGGACGGACTTTGCGACCTTGACCACGGTGTCCCGTGACCGGGAAACGTTCAGGACAATGCCCATTTCCACAAGCTGCATGATCAGCGCCGTACCGCCGTAGGAGAAGAACGGCAGACTGATCCCGGTATTCGGCATCAGATTGGCGACTACGGCAATGTTCATGAATGCCTGCAAAGCGATCTGGAGCGTAAAGCCGACAGACAGCATCATGCCGAATTTGTCCTTGCTGTGTGTCGCAATATGAAAGCCCTGCATGATCAGCAGCACAAACAGCAGGATGACCATGATCGCACCGACCAGCCCCAGTTCCTCGCAGACGATGGCAAACACAAAGTCATTTTCGGATTCGGGCAGGTAGAGGTATTTCTGCCTCGATTCCCCCAGTCCCAGACCGAACAATCCCCCCGAACCGATGGCGATGAGGGACTGCCGGGTCTGCCATGTATCGCCCAAGTATTCCTCCTCAAACGGATGCAGCCAGCAGTTGAACCGTGTCGTGATATACGTGACCCGTCCACTCTGCACCATGTAGATCATGATCGCTGCCAGTGCTGCAACGCCCAGCAGCACGAAGATCGCGATATGCCACCACTTCGAGCCGCCGACAAAGATCATGACCGTCCCGATCATCACGATCAGGATGATACAGGAGTAGTGCGGCTGGAACACCAGCGGCAATGCGACCATGCCCAGCAAGATATATGCCGGAAGTGCGCCGGTCGTAAATTTTTTCATTTTGTCATAATTCTTGTCGATCAGATAGGCGAACAGCACAACGATCGCAAACTTGGCAAGCTCTGACGGCTGAAACGTCGTGATCCCCAGATCGATCCAGCGCTTGTTGCCCGTATCGAGGTCTGTGCCGATGAACTGCACCGCCCACAGCAGCAGTACCGATGCGATATAGATGATCACAGCAAAGCCCTTTTTTGCCCATACGTGATAGTCCACAAATGTGACGATCAGCATAACGATCAGCCCGATCCCTGCAAAGATCGCCTGCCGGAGCGCATAGAAATAACCCGGCTTGTTTTCATTGATGGCAATGGCATAGCTTGCGGAAAACATCATCACGATGCCAAGCCCCAGCAAGATCAGGACGACGATGCTGAATGTGATGTCCGGATAGCCGAACCTTACCCGTCTGCGCTCCGTGACCTGTCTGTTCGTGTTTGAGTCCATGTGTTTCCTCCTATCATTGTACTGCCAGCCAGACAGCCAGTACCCCACAAAAGCCCGCATATCCGGCAAAGACCGCAAGACGTTTCCATGGCTTGCTGCCGTCCATGCTTGCAAGCAGTGTCTTTCTCTCCTTTTTCCGCAGAAGCGGCAGTACATTCACAAGATACACCGCCATACACAGGCACAACGTCCGCCTGTCCGGACACAGGACAGGGAGCAGCGCCCCCAGCCAACTGCTGCCGACCGTGCCAAGTCTGCACTTTGCAGGCGGAAGATCCCAGACCATGCACCCCATGCAAGCCCCCGCTGCCGTCAGCGAAAGCAGCGCCGGCAGCACTCTGTCATCCGCAAGATGTATCACAGCCAGACATGCCATCAGAATGCCGGACGCTGTAATACCTGCACCGTCCGCTTCTCTGTCGGTCGGCTGCATCACGCCCCAGCTCAAGGTCAGCATCCCTGCCGCAAGCAAAGCCCGCAGCCCGGTCTCCTCCGTTTGCAGCACCTGCATCCCTGCCAATTGCATCACATACGCAGCCACAAACATCACAGCAGCCTGCCAGAACGGCTTCACCCGATAGCGGATGCGCCTGTGGACCGCCATGACATCCACCGCAAGCCCTAACAGCGCCGCCAGTATCCCATAGGCATACCAGCACTGGAGCTGAAACAGCGCCTCCTGAAAGCTCCTGTCCGTCCGGTCTGCTTCCCCGAACTGCAAATAGAGCGTATAGCCCAGTACCAGCCCGAACGTACAGCCGAACACCGCCAGCACCCCGCAGAGGGTCGGGCGGAGCTTTTCTCCGGCAGCTTCTTTCTGTTCCCGGCTCTCCTCCGGTTCACAAAAGCGGAGCTTTTGCAGGAACGGCACATAGGCGATCCCCATGATGCCCGCTGCCAATGCTGCCGAAAGCGCAGCCGTCAATTGCAGCCAGACGGGCATTACAGCTTTCCGTAGACCGCTTCCATGACAGTCTCAAGGTGCATGCCGTGGCTTGCCTTGAAGAGAACGGCATCGCCCTCTTGGGCAGTTTCACGGAGCTTTGTGATCAGTGCCTGCGCATCACATGTCGTGAAAATTTCATGCGCTGTTCCGGCATGGGCAGCGATGGTCTCTGCCTCCTTGCCATAGCAGAACAGCATGTCGATATTAGCGGCGGCTGCCATTTTTCCGACTTCTGCATGGAGCTTTTCGCTCATCGCACCCAGCTCCAGCATATCGCCCAGCACTGCGATGCGCTTTCCCGCACAGGGCAGATCCCCCAGAACGCCCAGCGCAGCACGCATGGAGTCCGGGCTTGCATTATAACAGTCTGCGATCACAGTCTGCCCGTTTTTTTCCAGAATATTCTGCCGGTTGCCGGACGGGCGGTATTCTGCCAGTCCGCAGAGGATCTCCTGATCAGGCATGCCGATCAGCACCCCGGCAAGGTAGGCGGCAAGGGCATTCTTCACATTATGCGCCCCGACTGCCGGAAGCACGGCAAGCAGCCGTTTTTCTCCGGTGCATACCGTAAAGGTCGTGACACCATTCTCCTCCTTGATGTCCTCAGCCCACACGTCCGCTGAGTTCCCCTCGACCGAAAATGTGTAGACCGGGCGAGAAAGCGTTTCTTTCAGGGGAGCAAGCAGCCTGTCGTCTGCCGATGTGATCAGCGGCGCATCTGCTGCCATGCCCTCCAGCATCTCCAGCTTTGCCTGCAAAATGCCTTCCTGCGAGCCGAGATGCTCCACATGGGAAAAGCCGATATTCGTGATAATGGCAATGGTCGGCTTTGCGCTCCGGCTCATGCGGGAGATCTCCCCGAAATGGTTCATGCCCATTTCCAGAACGGCTGCACCATGCTCTTTCGTCAAGCCGAGCAGCGTTTTCGGCATGCCGATCTCATTGTTCAGATTGGCTTCCGTCCTGAGCGTCGGACAATGCTTGCCGATCACACAGGCGGTCAGTTCTTTCGTAGTCGTCTTGCCCACACTGCCGGTAATGCCGATCACCGGAATGTCAAATTTGCTCCGGTACAGCGATGCAATGTCAAGCAGTGCCTGCCCGGTATCTGCCACCACAAGGCAGGGGCAGTCCTCAATGGGCGTATCCGTCACTGCGGCGACCGCACCGCCGGCAATTGCCTGCTGTACAAAATCATGCCCGTCAAATTTCTTCCCCCGCAGCGCCAGAAACAGGCAGCCTGCCGGGAGCGCCCTTGTGTCCGTGCTGACGGCTGTGATCTCCGCCTCAAGCGGCGCATCTGTATGCAGATAGTCCGCGATCTCCCGCAGCGAAATGCTTTCCATGGTTCATGCCTCCTGTGCCATGGCTTTCAGTGCCTCGGCAACGACTTCCCGTTCGTCAAAGTGGATATGACGGTCATTTGCAAAGATCTGGTAGTCCTCGTGTCCCTTTCCGGCAAGCACGATCACGTCCCCTGTCCCTGCCGTCCGCAGTGCATAGGCAATGGCTTCGGCACGGTCGGTCACGACCTCATACGGAACGGTACTATTCTCCAGTCCGGCAAGAATGTCCTGAATGATAGCTTCCGGGTCCTCATCTCTCGGATTATCCGAGGTGACGATCAGCTTGTCGGCATAGCGTGCCGCTGCCTGTGCCATGAGGGGACGCTTGCCCTTGTCACGATTGCCGCCGCAGCCGAACAGGCACACCAGTTTTCCCTCTGTATAGCGCTTTACATTGCTTAAAATATTCTCAATGGCATCCGGTGTATGCGCATAGTCGCAGATCACCGAAAAATCTCTCCCGGTCGGGATGACCTCGCATCTGCCCTTGACGCCCGGACAATTCTGCAATGCCGGCAGTATCTGTGCATCCGGCACGCCCATCAGCTTGCACACGGCATAGGCTGCTGTTGCATTTGCCACATTGAAATAGCCGGTCAGCCGCATGGAGATCTCCATTTCCCCGCAGCTCTGCCGCAGACGAAACACCGTGCCGTTTGCCTTCACGGAAACGGGGGTATAGGTGAAATGCGCATCGGCTGTGCCGTAGTTATATTTCTCACAGGAAATTTCGTCATACAGGCGTTCCCCGTAATCGTCCCCGATATGGATGACAGCCTTGTCGCAGATGTCAAACAGCATCCGCTTGGCATCGTAGTAGGCTTCCATGGTCTTGTGATAGTCCAGATGATCCTGTGTCAGGTTCGTAAAGACTGCCACCTCAAAATGTGTCGGTCCGATCCGCTTTTGCACCAGCCCGAACGAGGAAACTTCCATGACGACCACGTCGCATCCGCTTTCATACATACGGGCAAACAGTGCCATCAGGTCAAAGGGCAGCGGCGTAGTATTGTCCGTGTGGATGACCTCTGCCCCGATCTCGTTCTGTATCGTCCCGATCAGTCCGACCTTGTGTCCGCTTTGCTCAAGGATACATTTGATGAGGGTGGTGATCGTCGTTTTGCCGTTCGTGCCGGTCACGCCGATGAAGCGCATTTTCCGTTCCGGGTGTCCGAACCATGCCGCACAGAGCCGCCCGTATTCCGCACGGGTATCGTCCGTGAGCAATTGCCTCTCCCCAAGCCCAAGGTCACGCTCCGCAACAACGGCTGCCGCTCCCCTTTCCAGCGCCGCCGCAGCGGCGTTGTGTCCGTCAAAACGTTCTCCCTTGATACAGACAAACAGGCATCCCGGAACGACCTTCCGGTCATCGTCTGTGATCGCTGTGATCTCTGTCTCTCCCAATGTGGTGGGGATCCTGTTTTCCAGCAGTTCCAAAAGCTTCATAGCTGTTCCTCCCATCAGTCGCCCTGACTGTTATTGATGTAGTTGAGCTTGATGACCGTGCCGACCGGAACGGTAGTGCCTGCTTCAACGGACTGGGACTGCACCCGCACGTCCTCACGGTCGGCAGAAGCACCGCTGGCGACAAAGTTCAGGTGCAGATCGGTCAGCAGCGCATTGGCTTCGCTGGCTGTCTTTCCGGTCAGATCCGGCACTTCCGCTGTCTCGGCTACATAGTTCTCCTCGGTGTAAAGGATCATCGTGCCGTTTGCCGAGATCGTCGCTCCCGTCATGGGACACTGTCCGACGACGGTGTTCCCTTCACCGACGACCTCGTATTTCAGGTTCAGCGCTTCGATGGTGCTCTTTGCCTTTTCTATATCCGCATCGATCAGCAGCGGGACAGTCGCATCGAGCTGTGCATACTCCTCGTCCGTGTATTCCGGATAGTAGCCTAAATATTTCAGCGTATCTGCCATGATATTGCTCGCAGCAGGTGCGCACACGATCGAACCGTAATACTGGTTGTTTGCCGTGTTCGGCTCATCGGCTAAGATCAGCAGCACGACTTCCGGGTCGTCTGCCGGCGCAAAGCAGGCATAGGATGCCACATACTGCATATTATCCTTGGGGTATTCGTCCAGCTTTTCGGACGTACCGGATTTGCCGCCGATGGCATAGCCCTTGATATAGGCATTAGACCCGCCGTTGTCATCCACGACCGCTTGCAGGAGCTTGCGCATTTCGGCTGAAGTCTCCTCAGAAATGACTTGCCGCTTCACATTCGTATCGAACGTTTTCAGGACATTGCCGTCACTGGATACGATGCGGCTCACCACATGCGGTTCTACCAGATAGCCGCCGTTGACGGCTGCGGCAATGCCGGTGATCATCTCGATGGCGGTCAGCTTGTTTGCCTGCCCGAAAGAACTGGATGCCAGATCGACCCGGCTCATCCGTTCTTCCTCAATGTAAATACTCGAAACTTCGCCGGGCAGGTCGATGTTCGTCTTTTCCGTCAGCCCGAAAGCGCTGAAATAGTTACAGAATTTCTCGACCCCAAGCTTCTGTCCCACTTCAATGAATGCCGGGTTGCAGGAATTGGTCAGTGCCCGTGAAAAAGTCTGCTGTCCGTGTCCGCCTATCTTATGGCATTTGATAGGATCCGCACCGGGGATCTCGTAGGCACCGTCACAGTAGTAGCCAAATGTTTCCGGATCGACGACATGCTCCTCAATGGCAGCGGACGATGTAAAGATCTTGAACACCGAACCCGGGATGTACGGCTCTGTGATCGTCTTGTTCTTCCACTGCTCCTCACGGGCGGCAACATAGGCTTCCTGATATTCTTCCTCCGGGAGCGCCTCCAGCGCTTTCCGGGTAGCTTCGTCATAGATCTCAGACGGATCGTTCAGGTCAAAGGACGGGTAGGTACCCATCGCATAGATCGCACCGGTCTTGGCATTCATGAGGATGCCGCAGGCACGGTTCTTGACGTTGTGCTTCTCGCACATTTCCTGCAAATTCTTTTCCAGATAATATTGCAGCGTAGTATCCAGCGTCAGGTACAGGGAGCTGCCCTCCTGCGCCTCGTAGGTCGTGGAATACCGATAGGGCATGAGATTGCCCAGACCGTCCACAGCCGTTGTGACCCTGCCGTTTATGCCGGACAGGTAATCATCATACTCTGCCTCCAGCCCGTACTGTCCTTTGCCGTCGCTGTTGGTAAAGCCGATCACCTGTGCGGCAAGCTCATTCTGGGGATAGTAGCGCTTGGAGTCCTCTTCGGTCGTGATGGATACCATGCCAAGCTCGTCAAAATAGGCTGCGATCTCATCGGCTGCGGTTTTTTCCACCTGCGTTTTGAGGACGTAATACTGGGTGTCTTTCTCCATGGCAGTACGGACGGTATCCTCCGAGATCCCCAGCTTCTCCGCAAGATACCCCACGATCTCCGCCTGAAGTTCCTCACGGGTGACGATCCGTTCATCAGCGGGGAGCGTTTCCCCGTTTTCGACCCTTTCTTCCCGCTTTTCCATGATCTTCTCGATGTCGTCCATTTCCTCCCGGAAAGTCTTGGGATCCATGAACACCTTATAGACTGTTGCGCTCCACGCAAGAGGCTCTCCGTTGGCATCATAGATACTGCCCCTGCCGGCGGTGATGGTCTTATTTGTGAAATGCGTCTCATTTGCCATTGCCGCATAGTTCCTGTGGTCGATCACGGTCAGCTTGAACAGCCCCCATACCACATATCCCACCACGATAAAGATCGGCAGCAGGATACCGATGATCAGCCTTTTGTTCATGCTGACAGACGGTTCGTACTCTTTCCTTGCCACATGATCAACTCCTTAAAATAGTGAAAACAGGCAGGCTGAAAGTCCGCCCGCCTGTTCCGGCTCGTTCCTCTTTGCAGGCGCAGCTCCATCCGTCCGGGCTATTGCCTTTTTTCTGTATCGGACGGATGAAAACTGCCTGCGCACTCGTTTTGTCTCCTTCTTTTCTTTCTGCCATCGGATAAACGGGAACACCTTTCAGCTCATTCTATATGTATTCTGTTCAGCCCCTGAGGTATTCCACAAAACTATCGAACCAGAGCTTGATCCTGACAAAAATATTCTGTTCCTCCTCCGGGATCTCTACCACATCATTTGTCTGGATCTGTACATACTCGACCTGTGACTGGTCCAGCGGGTTCATGCCAAGCACATTTTCCGCATATTCCTGTATATTCTTACTGGAAGTATTGCTGGCGATCTCCGACTGCATGCGCACATTTTCGCTTTGCAGATCGGTGTAGACTTTTTCGGTCTGCGTGATCTGATTGCTGATCTGCAGCAGTTCCACATTGCTGTAGATCACTGCCCCCAGCATGCCGAACCCGATAAATACGCCAAGGATCAGCTTGACTGCCGAACCTCTCCTGCCCTGATTGTTGCCCATTTCGATCTGATCGTTGTGCTTCGGCTGATATGAGGGCGGCGCTGACGACGGCTGCGCCGGGGACGTACTGCCGGAACGCTCATAAATAGCCATATACAACTAACTCCTTTCCAAGAGTCTGAGCTTTGCGCTGCGGCTGCGGCGGTTCTGTGCAAGCTCCTCCTCCCCCGCCGTGACGGGCTTTCGGGTAACAAGTCTTGCCTGCGGCTTTTTTCCGCAGACGCACTGTGGAAAGTCCGGCGGACAAGTACAGCCGCTGCACCATGCGGCAAACTGCTGCTTGACGATCCTGTCCTCCAAGGAATGAAAGGTGATGACTGCCAGCCTGCCGCCCGGCTTCAGGCAGGAAAATGCTGCCTCCAACCCCAGTTTCAGATGCCCGAATTCGTCATTCACCGCGATCCGGACCGCCTGAAAGGTCTTTTTGCACGGATTCTTTTCCCTGCGGTATTTCTGCGGAACGGATGCTGTCACGATCTCTGCGAGCTGTCCGGTCGTTTCGATCGGTGCGGTCTGTCTTTGTCTGACAATATTCGCCGCAATGCTGCCCGCAAAGCGTTCTTCCCCATACCGGTGCAGGATGTCCGCCAACTGCTTTGCATCCCATGTATTGACGATCTCCTTTGCGCTCAAACCCTCCTGACTCATGCGCATGTCCAGCGGCGCATCCGCATGATACGAAAACCCCCGTGCTGCCTCATCGAGCTGATGGGAAGATACCCCCAGATCCAGCAATATCCCGTCCACGTTCTCAATATGTATCCTGTCAAGCACTGCCCGCATCTGTGAATAATTGGCATGTACCACCTTTGCTGGAAAGCCTGCAAGACGTTCCTCTGCTGCTGCTATGGCATCCGGGTCACGGTCAAGACCGATCAGCAGCCCGTTTTCTCCCAGCCGAGAGGCGATCTCTCTGGCATGTCCTGCGCCTCCGACCGTCCCGTCCACATAAACGCCGTCAGGACGGACAGCAAGCCCGGCAAGCGTCTCCGAAAGAAGCACCGGTATGTGTTCAAACTCCATCCCAGCACCTCCTTACAGGCAGATCTCCTCGATCTGAGGCGCTTCTGACGGGTCAAAACCAGAATCGTCCTCGTCCCACAGGTCAGCGCTCCAGATCTCCACCTTGGTGCCAGCGCCTGCAATGACGACCTCATCTGTCAGGCTGGCATAGCTGCAAAGGGGCGCAGGGATCAGGACTCTGCCCTGCTTGTCTGGTGTGACTTCCACCGCACCCGAACAGATCCAGCGGCGCAATTTTTCGCCCTGCCGACCTGTCATGTTGCGGATCTGCCGCATGACATTCCTCCACCCTTCCACAGAATACACTGCCAGAAAGTGACCGCTCGTCCCACGTGCGATCCAGAAAGTCTCACCAAATCGTTCACGGAGCTTGGCGGGGAAATTGATACGGTTCTTTGCATCCAGATTGTGCCGGTATGTGCCTGTCAGATCAAGCTCCTCCGGCTGCACCTGCATTTCCGTTTCTTCCACCGCTGCTCACCTGCCGTTCTGCTCCCGTGCTGCCTTACGGCAGCGGCGGGTGTCATCCTTTCTTTTGCTCTACTGTTCTCTCTTTGTTCTGTCAGGGACACCTGTGCGGTATTTCTTTTTTTCTGGCGGGCGCTTTGTTTAGGGATGATCCCCCACCAAAAAATTGCGCAGTAATTCCTCTGACTATTTTATTATACCATATTTCACAGCAGAGTGCAATATAGCATTTAGACTAAATTCATCCCCAATTTTTAGCTACCTTTCATAAATTTCATACAGCTTGTCATACAAAAAATCCCAAAAAACATGTTAAATGGATAAATGGAAAGCCGACAAGTTCCGACAGCCTCTTGCATTTTATCCAATTGTATGGTACAATAGAAAAAAGCGCCGGGAAAACGGTGGGAGATCGTAGAAGATCGTGGAGAAGTGTGGGTAATGGTGGAGGCGTTTTTTCATGAAACAAAAATTGCGAAAAATAGGGAGATCTCTAAATAAGCTATGCCGTGCCTGCCCGATCGGGGCTGCACTTGTCATCAGTTTTGCATTCGGCACGCTGAGCAGTCTGTTCCCTGCCGGCAGTCCGCAAAAGGCTGCCGGGTGGGTATTTGTGGGGATGAGCTGGCTGCTGGGGTGCGTGTGGGTGTACCGGATGATACGGGGAATGCTGTCCGGCTGGCAGAACGGGACGCTCCTGTGGGGAATGGGGACATTTTTGCGGCTCGGCTATATCCTGCGTGCGCCGTACTACTATTTTCAGCACGATGCGGAACGCTTTTCCCTGACCCGGGGACACACGGACTATATCCGCTATCTTTTGCAGGAAGGACACCTGCCGGACTTTGATGTGCGGGAACGGTGGCAGTTCTATCATCCGCCGCTGCACTACATCCTTTCCGCCGTGTGGATGAAGCTGATAGAATTGACGGGAATTTCCGAAGCGGCACTGTATGAAAGCGTACAGGTGCTCCCATTCGTGTACTCGTGCATGGCACTGGCAGTATTTGGCATGCTGCTAAAACATTTTCAGCTCAAGGGGATCGCCTTCTCGCTGCCCATGGGCATCATGGCGCTGCATCCTACCTTTCTCATCCTGTCCGGAAGCCTCAACAACGATATGCTGAGTATCCTGTGTATGCTTGTCACCCTGCTGCTTGCTTTGCGGTGGTACAGCAAGCCGAAGCTCTCGGCGATCACAGCGCTTGGCTTTTCTGTCGGGCTGGGCATGCTGACAAAGCTTTCCGCATGGATGGCTGCACCGGCTGTTGCTGTTCTGTTCCTGACCGTCCTGAAACAAAACCGAAAACAGCTTCGACCTCTCCTGAAACAGTACACCCTGTTCGGCTGCATCAGTTTGCCCCTCGGACTGGGGTGGGGACTGCGAAACTTCGTGAAATGGGGCGTACCGCTTACCTACATCCCGGCATTGGGGGAAAGCAGCGGACAGTATGTGGGAAATATCCCCGTCTGGCAGAGACTGCTCAACTTTTCGCCGGAACAGTTCCGGTATATCTACGACTGCTTTACCACGGACGGACAGACCTATAATGAATACAACCCCCTGATCGGGCTGCTGAAAACGGCAGTATTTGACGAGTTTGTCAATACGGACTACTACCCCCGCATTGCCGGGCTGGGAGATCTTCTGTTCTGGGCGCAGGTGATACTGGCAGGAACGGCACTTTTCGCTATGGTGCGGGAATGCTGTCGGACGTTCACCGCCGAAAAGCAAGCCCTCCTCCTCACCTACCTTGTGACTTTAGTCAGCTATACAGGCTTCTGCCTTGCCTATCCGCAGGTCTGCACGGAGAATGCCCGCTATGCCACGCCGCTGATCTATGTGACACTGCTTTTCCTTGGCATGTGGATGAAACGGCTCGGAAAAAAAGCCTTTATCCGCAAGCTGCTTGGGGCTGCGGGCGGTGTATTCATGGCGATCAGCTTTACGATCTACGGGCTTGTGATCTTCGGATAGCAAATGCCTCCCCGCTTCTGGCAGGGAGGCATTCTGTTATTCTGTACGCAGTGCCACAACAGGGTCTTTCTTGGCAGCACTTCTCGAAGGGATGATGCCGGCGATCAGTGTCAGTGCCATACTGATGCAGACCAGAATGATAGCCGCATTTACCGGAAGCACGGCATTCAGGGACAGGATGCCGGTCAGTGCATGGATGACCTGATTGATCGGGATGCACATCAGATATGTCACCAGCACGCCCAACAAGCCCGAAGTAAAGCCAATAATGAGCGTTTCCGCATTGAACATGCTCGACACGTCCCGTTTGGAAGCGCCGATAGCCCGGAGGATACCGATCTCCTTGGTGCGCTCCTGCACGGAGATCAGTGTGATGACACCGATCATGATCGAAGAAACGACCAGTGAAATGGCAACAAATGCGATCAGCACATACGTGATGGTATTGATAATGGCTGTAATGCTGCTCATCATCAGCCCGATATAGTCGGTATAGGTGATCTGGTGTACCTCATCGACTGTCTCGTTGTAGTCAGCGATCACATCCTCTATAATGTCCTTATTCTCAAAAGAAGAGGCAAAGAGGTTGATCGTCGCCGGCTCATCCAGATCCGCATTGCCCAGCTTGACAAGATTATCCTCATAGGTGCTTTCGGAGAAAGTCAGCAGTTCATCATAGTAAGAGGCAAACCGTTCCTCATCGGGGTCGTCCAGTTCCGCCTGTAACATGGCTGTCACCTGTTCTGCCGGGACTTCCGCAAACTGCTGTGCCACCTGTGCGGCATACTGCATCTTTGCCTGCTCCTGCACCATCACCCGGAACGCATCCTCCAGCTCGTCATCATCCATATCGGCAACATAGTCCTTGACATCGGACTCTGCCATGCCCATCTGCTCGGTCAGGGCTTGCAGCATGGCTTGCTCCATATCTTTGCGGGTCTTGCCTTTCATCCCCTGCTCGGTCATATCGTCAAGCTGTTCCTCGGTCGGGATGGACTGCATCTTGATGTACAGGTCGGGCTTCATGGCTTTCGGGGTGTCCTCGGCAAAGTCAATGAACGCCGCCTGCTTTTCGGCATTGGTCAGGTCTCCGGTGCTCTCCTCAAAGGGCAGCCCCGTGAAAATATCCCTGTCCTCGTCCTCCATCTGTGCCTGCAATGCCTCGCAGTCCTGCATCTGCTCCACAACATACTCCGTGAGCTTGGAAGTATAGGCGATCGAACCGTTCAGCATGGCAGACTCCGTTTCCTCATTCGGGCGGATAATACCTGCCACTTTCAAAGGCAGTGCGTTTTCGTACAGGTATTTCAGCCCTGCTTCACTGTCCCGCAGATCGGAGTAGGTGTCTGTCAGCGCCTCATAGGTGTAGCACTCGGAATTGAGCACGACACGGTATTCCATGTCACAGATCTCCTCATAGCTCCAATGTTTGGTCTCCTTTTCATCCAGCTTGGTATGGTTCACAGCCGCATCCATGATCTGATCCATGACTTCCTTGGATTCCAGACCAAGCGCATACAGCGTCACATCGTCGATCTCATTGTTCTCGTCCAGAACCAGCATGACTTCATCATAATCGTCCGCCCAGTCGCCGTAGACCACATCATACTGGCTTTTCAGCAGGTCGCTGACCGCTGCGCCGTTGTCGCCGGGCAGCATCTCCTGCCACAGCGGCGGTGTCCCGAAACTGGAGGACTGGGACTCCGACACCCCGAACATGGAATTACGCATATCCACCATGGCGCTCATGTCCACATCAATGCTCTCGCTCACCAGCTCCTGCAATAATTCCTGCGTGTCGGAGCAGATGATCGTGCCGTCCACGTTCTTGGTGTAGACCAGCAGTTTCAGGTCGTAGCCGTACTGGATGCCCGAAAGCGCATTTGCCAAACTGCTGTCCTCTTTGGCACGTTCCTTTTCAATGTATGCCTTGAGCGAACGGAGATCGTTCTCGGTCGCTTCCAGATCGTTCATGGATTCCATCAGGTCATAGACAGCCGGCTTTTCGTAGACCGCATCATTGCCGTGTGTCACCTCGTCACTGCTCACGCCGAGGAATGTCTGCATCAGCGTTGTCAGGTCAATGGTAGTCGCCTCGATCGTGATCGGATAGGAGGCAAGCGTATCCTCCTGCACTGCATCGATATATGCCTGAAAGCCCTGCGAAATGGACAGCACCAGCGCAATACCGATGATACCGATGCTCCCCGCAAAAGAGGTCAGCATCGTCCTGCCCTTTTTCGTGAACAGATTTTTGAGGGAAAGCCCGAATGCCGTTGCAAAGGACATGGAGGGTCTTTTCTTTTTGCTGTTGGCTTCATTGGCTGTCTTGTCTTTTTCGGCTTCGGCAGCACGTTCCGCATCGGTGAGGGGCATGGAGTCGCTCTTGATCTCACCGTCCAGCATCCGGATGATACGGGTAGAATATTTCTCCGCAAGCTCCGGATTGTGCGTGACCATGATGATCAGGCGGTCGCTGGCAATTTTTTTCAGGATCTCCATGACCTGCACGGAAGTTTCTGTATCCAGCGCACCGGTCGGCTCATCGGCAAGGATGATATCCGGATCGTTTACCAGCGCACGGGCAATTGCCACACGCTGCATTTGCCCGCCGGACATTTCGCTCGGACGCTTGTGCAGCTGTCCGCCCAGTCCGACTTCTTCGAGGGCTTTCTTCGCACGTTCCCGGCGTTCGGACTTCTTCACGCCCGAAAGCGTCAGGGCAAGTTCCACATTCTGGAGCACGGTCTGGTGCGGGATGAGGTTATAGCTCTGGAACACAAAGCCGATGGAATGGTTGCGGTAGGTGTCCCAGTTCTTATCCTTGAATTTCTTGGTAGAATTGCCGTTAATGATGAGGTCGCCCTCCGTGTACTGGTCAAGTCCGCCGATGATATTCAGCATGGTCGTCTTGCCGCAGCCGGACGGTCCTAAAATAGAGACAAATTCCCCGGAGCGGAATTGCAGGTCAATGCCCTTGAGGGCATGGACGGTATTTTCACCCGCTAAGTAATCCTTCTTGATGCCTTTGAGTTCCAGCATAGATGATACAGTCCCTCCTTGTCAGCGATAAGCATAAAAAGGCAGGAAAAACACACCTGCTTCCTGCCCCAACTACGCATTTAGTATAGCACAGAAGAAAAAATTTGTAAAGCAGTTTGTCATTTTTTTGTCAGTTTGACCGATCCCAGATATACAATGTCAAGGAGTTTCATGCAGTTTGATCCATGCACCTGCGCATCCTGCATAGCCATTGCAGGATCAATACGATCATTCAAAAAATACTGCATTTCCCCTTTACAAAGCAGGAAAAACATGCTATAATAAAGAAAGGGTGCGTTCCCTTAAAAAAACACATTCAGGAGGTAAACAAAATGAACGCGATCAAAAAGTATGTTGCCGAATGTATCGGCACAATGGCACTGGTCATCCTCGGCTGCGGCACTGCTATGCTGGTCGGCTGTGATGCTGCAAATGGCGGCGGGTACATCCTCACGGCGCTGGCATTCGGTCTGACGATCGTTGGTATGGCTTACTGTGTCGGGAACATTTCCGGGTGTCACATCAATCCGGCAGTTTCGCTCGGTGTCCTGCTCAGCGGCGGCATGACAGTCGCTGATTTCGTGGGCTATGTCATTTCTCAGTGCATCGGCGCACTGCTCGGCTCCGGTGTTTTAGCTGGCATTTTCAGCTTCGGCAACGTAACGGACCAGACAGGCGGTTTCGGCTCGAACGGACTTGCTGGCGTAAACGGCAGCATCTTTGCCGGTCTCCTCGTTGAGATCGTCCTGACCTTCTTCTTTGTACTCACCATTCTGGGTGTCACATCCAAAAAAGCCGGACACGGCTCATTTGGCGGTATCGTGATCGGCTTTACGCTGGTACTGGTACACATCCTCGGCATCGGTCTGACCGGTACTTCCGTCAATCCGGCAAGAAGCCTTGGTCCTGCTGTCTTTGCCGCACTGACCGGCAACACGACCCCGATCGTGCAGCTCTGGGTGTTCATCGTTGGTCCTCTGGTGGGCGCTGCACTTGCGGCAGGCTGCTACAAATTCTTGGAAAGCGAAAGCAAGGAAGAAACAAAGTAAGCTCACTGTTAGGCTTTTCTCTCGCCCCTCTCCGTTCCGGGAGAGGGGTCTTTATTTTGCGGGAGTGGATAAATTATGGTTATTATGTGCACCTACTCTGTTTCAGGTAAGATAAAATTAGCAGTCAAGCAGCCAAATTAAGCAGCACTACCAGTCGGGCAAGCCGACCTTTGCCGCCTCTGGCGGCATTGGGAGGCAAAACGGGTGCAGCGTCACGCTGCCCTTTGCGCCGAAGGCGATTGGGAGGCACAACGGAGCCGGCAGCCTGCCGGTGCTTGACAAAACAGCCCCCCTGTGATAGAATAAAAACAGTATCGTTTCCCAAAACTCAAAAAGGAAGTTTTCTATGGCAAAACATGACCGGATCTCCTACATCTGCACCGAATGCGGCTACAGCAGCTCCAAATGGAACGGCTGCTGTCCCGGCTGCGGCAGATGGAACACACTCGAAGAAGCGCTCCCCGCCTCCCCCGGCAGCCGCCGTTCCCTGAACGACCTGTCCGACCGCATCCACCTGATCGACGACATCAGCACGGAACATGAGATCCGCTACAGCACCGGCTGCGGAGAGCTTGACCGGGTGCTCGGCGGCGGGCTTGTGAAAGGCTCGATCGTTCTGCTCGGCGGTGAACCGGGCATCGGCAAGTCTACCCTGCTGCTGCAGATCTGCCAGTTCCTCGGCAAAAGCCACAATGTCCTCTATGTCTCCGGAGAGGAATCTGCCCGGCAGCTCAAACTCCGTGCGGAGCGCCTTGGCGTATCCTCTGACAAGCTCTATATCCTGACCGAAACGGATGCAGAAACCGTCAGCGATACCATTACCGTCTCCAAACCGGATGTGGTCATCATTGACTCCATCCAGACCATGCAGATCACGCAGATCTCCTCCACGCCCGGCAGCCTCACGCAGGTGCGGGAGTGTACCAACTTGTTCATGCATACGGCAAAACGCCTTGAAATACCGACTTTCATTGTCGGGCATGTCAACAAGGACGGTGCGATCGCCGGTCCGAAAGTCATGGAACATATCGTGGACACGGTGCTGTTCTTTGAGGGCGAACGGCACATGAGCTACCGGATACTGCGGGCGGTGAAAAACCGTTTCGGCTCTACCAACGAGATCGGGGTGTTCGATATGCAGGAAAAGGGCTTGCAGGAAGTCGAAAATCCCTCACAAATGCTCCTTGCCGGGAGACCGCTGGGCGTTTCCGGTACGTGTATCGCCTGTGTCATGGAAGGCTCACGCCCGATCTTGGCAGAGGTGCAGACGCTCGTCTCCAAAAGCGGCTTTGCTTCCCCGAAACGCACGGCGACCGGCTTCGACTACAACCGCATGAGCCTGATCCTTGCCGTTCTGGAAAAGCGCTTCGGGCTGAGTTACGGGGCATTGGATGTCTACTTGAACATTGTCGGCGGCTTCAAGCTCGACGAACCCGCCGGAGATCTGCCGGTCGCACTGGCACTCTATTCCTCGCTGACGGACAGGGTACTTCCCGACAAGCTCATTGCCATCGGGGAAGTAGGACTTGCCGGAGAGATACGCAATGTGTCCCACATCATCAAGCGGGTACAGGAAGCACAGCGCATGGGCTTTGAGGTGTGCATCGTTCCCAAGCAGGCACTTCCGGCGCTCCCGAAAAGTTCCCGCAAGCTGCGCATTTTCGGGGTCAGCTCTCTCCGGCAGGCGTTCAGCGCCCTTGCCAAACTTGCCGCCGAACAGGAGACCGCATCCTGAAAAACGACCCGCCATGATACCCAAGGAAAGGAAATTCCCTATGATCGCTACTCTCACGCTCAACCCTGCACTGGATCATCACATCCGTGCCGAACACCTCAAGCCCGGTGAAGTCAACCGCATCCACGAAGAACAGCTCCTGCCCGGCGGAAAAGGCATCAACGTCTCCGCCGTGCTGCATCATTTGGGTGTGCCAACAAAGGCATTCTGTTTCACGGCAGGACTGACGGGGCAGCTTTTGGAAATGCTGCTTGCAGGAATGGGCATCCCAGCGGAATTTCTGACGCTCCCGGAAGGCAGCACCCGCCTCAATGTCAAGCTCCATGCCGAAACAGACACGGAGCTGAACGGCAGCGGCGCACCCGTTCCTCTAGAAAGCCTTGCTGCACTGATGCAGAAGCTTTCCGCTTTGCAGGCAGGCGATACCCTTGTCCTTGCCGGCAGTGTGCCGCCAGGACTTCCGGAAACTGTTTATGCCGACATCATGCAGGCATTGCAGGGAAAGGGCATCCGCTTTGCAGTGGATACGACCGGGGCGCTGCTCCGGAACACTTTAGCGCACCATCCGTTCGTCATCAAGCCCAATCATCATGAACTGGGCGAACTGTTCGGGGTGCGCCTGAACACCCCTGCCGAAGCAGAACGCTATGCCCGGAAATTGCAGGACAGCGGCGCACAGTATGTGCTGGTCTCCATGGGTGAACGGGGCAGCGTACTTGTCACACCGGACGGGGAAAGCTTCACACGCCGTGCGCTCCGGGGCAATGCACGCAATACCACGGGGGCAGGCGATTCCATGCTGGCGGGATTCCTGACCGGCTATGAACGTTTCGGGGATGCAAAAAAGGCGCTGCACATGGGCATTGCTGCCGCAAGTGCAAGCGTCTTTTCCGGAAAGCTCGCCGAACAGGAGGAGACCGAAAAGCTGTTTGCTTTCTTAGAGCATGCTGCCGTCTGACATGGCTTGCAGCGCACAGATCAGTTCCAATTTTTTCCGACCGACCGCCGTGTAATGCTGCACGGCGGTCATTGCTTGCATCACTGCCGTCAGCCCGCTGTCTGTCGAATGCCGGAACCGTTCTGTCTCGTCGAAGAGTGTACGCAGCAGCCCGGCAAGTCCGTGCATACCAAACCGTTCCGCAGATCCGGCAAGCTGCTTGTCCGCACCGTTCTCCACACCGCTTTGCAGCAGAGCGCACAGACTGTTCTCCACCTCGTCTAAGAACTGGAGAATTTCCGGCGCATAGCGGTTTTCCCGGCGGCAGAACTCTGTAGGGAGCGTGTAGGGCTGCGGTTCGGGGGTGTGGATGAAGTCATACATATCGATCGGGAACAGGGTCAGCTTGCCCCCCTCAAACTGTGCCGTACACAGCCATACATAGTCCTTTTCGGGGTGTTCGAGCATCTTTCGGGCAATGCCTTCGAGCTGGCTGATCAGTTTCTTTGTCTCCGCCCGGTAGCGCACCCGGATGGCAATACGATCTCCCGCATGGTCAAGCAGTTTTATTTCCAGCTGCTGTGTGTGCGTGTCAAACTGACACCCCGTACAGGCTGCCGGATGCACCAGACAGAGCCTGTCCGTCTCCAGCTCCCCCTGCTCCGAAAGCCACACCGCCAGCTCCCGGAGATCCGTATGCAGCAGCTCCCGCACCTGTGTGCAGTCCAAGTTTGCCTCTGTTTGACTGACAAGCCTTGTCTCCTGCGAAGCAGAAAGCTTTCCGCCATTGACCTTTGCCCCCCGCAGCACCAGACGGGAACGCATCAGCGACCGCAGCGGCACATTGAGATCCCAGACCATCGTTGCCCGCCGTTTCTGCTTCACACCCTCGTAGAATGCCGGGCGAATGTCGGACAGCGTGTAGAACCGCCGTTCTGCCGTTTCATCGAGATCCAGAAAATAGTACACCCGTCCCTCATATTCCCCCTGCACTTCCCGCAGTCCGAGCGGCAGGAGATGCAGATCACCCGGATAGTCACTATAACTCTGCCGGAATTCTCCTAGCTGTGTTTCTGTGATCTCCGTATCCTGCAAACGTTCCAGCATCCGGGCAGTGCTGCACAGTTTCCGCAGGAACATCTCGTTCCGGAACACTGCCCGCCGGCTGCGGCTGTCGGAAAGACGGCTGCCAATGTCCCGGAGCGCCCGTTCCGCATCTGCCATTTTCAGGGCATGGCTCTGCACGGCTGCAACTTCCATGTGGTCAGCAATGTTCTCCGGCAGGCGCACCAGACCCCAATGCAGCACCTCGCAGAGCAGCGCATAGCTGCGGGCAGCACTCTCCCGGATGCGGTCTGCTTCCGCCGCCGGGAGCGCTTTTTGTTCCGGCTGGAGCGCTCCCGGGGAAAGCAAGCCCTCTTTGACCTGCCACGCCGCAATGACCGCAGCCTTGTGCGGACAGATGTCCTTTTTATGACACGAACAGGAAGAACCCTCCAGCGGGTACAGCAAGCGCACTGCCGTTCCGTCCGGCAGTGTGCCTGCCAGCACGCTCCCCTCCTCGAGACGGATCTCGGAAAGCTGTCCGACAAGTGTCCGCCATTTCCCGGAGAAGATGCTTTTCAGCTTCTCCGCCGGGAATGCTGTCAAGGCGTTCCGCAGTGTCTCCGGGAAACTCTCCTCCGGTGCATCGGCAGAGGGCTGTTCTTCGCTGTGATCTTTCAGCCAGAGCATGGCAGCGATCAGGTGACGGCAGACGCTCCGGGACGGACAGGAACAGCTGCTCTCCCACAGCGGATCTCTGATCTGGCAGACCTCTCCCCCGATGCTCACTGCCGCACAGTCTGCCGCATAGGTCACGGATGCTTCTGCCTCCTGTGCATCCTTACAGGCACGCTTGTAAATGCCCTTGTTGGACATGCCGATCAGGTACGCTTCATCGGCAGCGGCAAGCGCATTCAGCCATTTTTCCATACGCCCTCCTTACCCGAACATACGCCCGATATAGTCTCCGAGCTGATCCGGTGTGAGTGCCCCCACAAATGCCCCCATGTCCGCTAATTTTTGCCCTAACCGACGGTCATAGGCAGGGGCAGCGGCTTCGTCCAGTGCGGTGAGGAAATTGAGCTTCGCACCGCTTTCCAGAATGTTGCGGCATGTGTTCAGCAGCCGGGACTCCGCACCGCCCTCGTAGAGGTCGGTCACGCATAGGATGCAGGTCTTGGCAGGGGTCTCTACCAAGCCCTCGCAATAGGCGAGCGCCTTTCCGATGTCCGTGCCGCCGCCAAGCTGCACGCTCATGAGTATCTCCGCAGGATCTTCCGTCTCCCCGGAGAGATCGACCACGTTCGTGTCAAAAATGATCAGCTTCACGTCCGCAAAGGGCAGTTTCGCTAAGATCTGCGCCATGACCGCCGAATAGATCACCGACCCCAACATCGAACCGCTTTCGTCAATGGCAATGATGAAACGCCATGTGCTGTATCGTTTCACACGGCCGCTGAAATACACGTCCTGTAAGATCAGCTGCTGTGTTTCGGGGTCGTAGTGCTTCAGGTTGCGGCGGATGGTCTTTCGGATGTCCAGATCTCTTGCGGAATGCAAGGGGCTGGATGTGTTCCGGTCGATGCGCCCCAGAATGGAACGCCGCACGCTGTTTTCCAGTTTCTTCCGCAGTTTCTCCGCCACCTGTGCGGCGATCCTCTTCGCCGTCTCCAGCACTTCGCCTTTCATCAGGTGCTTGAGCTGGAGAATGGTCTTCAGCAGATCCATATCCGGCGTGATCTTTTCCAGCATGCTCTTGTCCGTGAGCAGCTCCGTCATGTGGAACTCCTCCAGTGCATGCTTTTCCAGCACTTCGGCAGTCTGCCGGGGAAACAGCTCACGCACTTTGGTGATCCATTCCACCGCCTGTAAACGGGACGGTCCCCGTCCGCCGGAGCGCCCTTCCTCACGGACATCCTCGCCGCCTGCCCTGCCATACAGATATTCCAGCAGCTCCTCCATGTCCGAGAGGGTCTGTATCTCTTCCCCTCCGCTGAAATCAATGGATGTTTCTGCCTGTTTGCCAAGCACCAGCCGCCAGCGGTTCAGGATCTGTTCCTCTGTCACCACGCCGGATACCTCCCGTTCTTGTCCATTAAGTAAAGCTTCTGCCGTATCTCTGTAAGCCCCGGCATCTGGTCTCCCCATAAGCGGAACACCTGTTCGCAGTGGTCAGGGTCGGGAATGCGGCAGTCCGGGCGGTGCGGGGCTTCCTGTGTCAGAAAGACCTCCGGCACTTCAGCAACAGCAGGATAGTACCGGATCCCGAACCGCTGTGCCAACTTGCAAAGTGCGATCGTCACCACATCTACAACAGGCTGCTGGTCAGCAGACAGCGCCCGGTAGTTCCGGATCCGCTCCCCGATACGCTCCTGAAATGCCGCAGTATCCCGTTTTAGCATGGCTTCATAGATCGGCTTTGTCACGCTGATATGATAGGACGGCTTTGCAGGATCTTCCGGTATTGCCCGGAGCAGCTGCCCGAACCGCTCCACATCCCCGGCAAAGAGCAGACCATACAGCTTCGAGCTTCTGGCAAGTGCCGCTGCCACCTTTTCCTCTCCTGCTGCGACCAGCCGGTATTCGAGCAGTTCAAAGTACCCGCTTGCTGCATAGCCTGCCGCAATTTCCTGCGTGGGCGGCTGACGCTGTGTCAGGTACATGGCATAGGACATCGCATGGCATTTGGCAGCAGCCTGCAGATGGCACTGTGTCCGCACCATATCTTCCTCTACAAAACAGGCAAGCCTTGCCTTTGCCGCATGATCCGTTCCGATCAGGTGAAAGAGCGTGGTCAGGGTATGGATCTGCTCCGCATCCGGGTAAAGCGACTTCCGGTAGTAATGACTCAGATTCTCATAAACGCACTGCTCGATAGGCACATCATAAACGTCTCTATACGCCGCATAAGCAGCCCGGAGCGCCGCTTTTGCCTGTTCCCGTGCCGGACAGGTGTATCCCAGTTCCATGCTCAGTTCCCTCCGTTCGCCCGCATTTCCCGGAAGATCTCCGCATCCAGTTCAGCCCCGAAAGCACAGAGCAGCTCATCCAGTGCCGCCTCATGCAGCACCTGATCCGCTTTCCCGCCGTGCAGCGCAGATACTGCTTCGGCGATCTGCTGTGTTTCAGACGGTGTGAAATAGCTGAATGCCAACCGCATAGACGGCAGGATCTCCATGAGATCTGCATGATCCATCCCACTCAGCAGTGCATCCGTCATCTCCAAGAACCGGCTCTCTCCCAGTACGATGTCCCTTGCCGTCTCAAACAAGCCTTTCAGGTACAATGCCCCCTGCTTGCGCATCTCCTGCGACCCCATCAGGTAGCCCTGCATCGCTGCTTCTGCCTGTTGCAGACAGGCAGCATCCATGGCATACAGCAAGCCCATCGCTGCCCCGAACACGGACGGTTCTTTGTCCGGGCGTTCTGTCAGGGAGATCAGCGCCTCCCGGAATTCCGCCCGCCTGTCCGTCAGCAGCCGCCCGGTGATCCCATACAACAGACGGCAAATGCGGATGCAGTCCTGCGCCTGCTCTGCCGGACACTGCGCCATAGACGGGAGCTGTATCAACAGCGCCTGAAAGCATTGCGTGATATACCGCAGCAAAGACGGATCCTCAGCCCGGTAAAGCTGCCGCAGTTCATGGAGCATGTCAAAATACTGCAAGCCCTTCCCCAGCGAAAAGAGATCTCCGTCGCCTGCCAGAATTTCTTCCATGACCGTTACATCTTCGCCCGTCAGTGCGATCCCCATGAGAAAGCAGTCCACGCACACACCTGCTGCAATAGCACAGCGGCGCTCCTGCCGGATACGCTTGGCAGCGATGCTCCGGCAGGCTTCTGCAATGGTCGCTCCGTCCGTCGTCCGTTCGACCAGCACCGCATCGACCTGCGGACTGCGGCAATAGCTCCAGACCTCCCGCACACGGCTCCTGTCCTTGCCGGCATGCAGATCCGGTCCTTTCTTCCGTTTACAGAAGCCCGTACCCAGAAATACCATCCGGTGCAGAAAATGGCTCTTGGCGAGTTCCTTTTCCCCAGTGAACAGGGAGATCTCTGTCTCCTGCGGTACGGCAGTATCCGCTTTCAGGCGCAGGACGGCACAGGTCTGTATGAGATCCTGTATCAGCGGCGGCACATGCTTTGTGTCACCGATATGCCCGATCCCCTCACCTGCGCCCAATTGGATGAGCAGCTCCAACGGCACGGCGGCGGCAACGGTCTTTTCGCCCTTGATCAGTGCGCCCGTCACACCGTCCCAGACTTCCGCAAAGCCCGGCTCAGCACTGCCCCGCAATGCCGCAAGCCCCTCCGCCAGCGACCATGCGGCAGTGATGTCCGAGATCGAAACGGGAATATCCTTTTTGGCGCTTGCCTTTGCGGTCTTCGTCAGCAGATCAAGGCAGCAGGCTGCGTAGATGCCTTCCGATGTTTCTGCATCGGCAAGTGCCTGTGTCACCTTGTCATAAAAGCCCGGATGCTGCATGCCGGATGCATAGCCGTTCAGGGCATCTGCGGCTTCATAGGAATAGGCGATCGGGTAGCAGCCCTCCTGCCCCTCCGAGAATTTGTGCAGGCGGATCGGCTTTACCGCTGTTCGCACCAGCCGTGCGAGCGCTCCCGAATGCGATCCACCCGTCACGACCAGTATCCTTTTATATTGCTGCATTGCCTCCCGGATGCGGTATGCCATGTGCTGCTCACGGGCATTCGTGCCGTCCTGCTCCATTTGTTCAGGCGGTATGCTCTCCCGTGTCAAAGTGCAGTAGGTGAACATCTGCCGCAGAAAAGCTTCCGGAGTCAGGCGCAGCCCGGCGATCTCAAAATATTTCTCCCAGAATTCCTCAAAGTTCCGCAGCCCCGTCTTTTCGCAGATCTTCTGGTAGAAACGGCTCTGCACCAAATGGCTGTCATCCGCATAGCTGTGGCGTTCCTGCTCCCGGCGCAGTCCGGCAGACTCACTGGTATGGATCAAGATCTCGCTATAGGGCAGATCGATGAATCTTGCCGGGATGCCCAGCCGTTTGGCTTCGTCCATGGCAGCATACTCCGGGGAGCTGTACAGAAACGGGTAATAGCAGTGATAGTCCTCCGCCTCCTCGCTGACATACTGCTTCTTGTCCTTGTAGAAGTAATAGATCGCCGCCGGGAGCGTGGTATGTTCATCCGTCAACACCGGGATCAGGTCATTGGCATTTTCCGGGCCCTCGATCAGGATCAGTTCCGGCTGGTACCCACGTACATAGTTCCGGAGCTGATACGCACAGACCGGGCTGTGATGCCGCACCGGAAAAAAACGCACGCCCTCCGGCGGATCCGGCATTATTTCAGGTATGCTGCTGTCTTGAAATAGGCTTCCCATATCCCGCCCTCCCGGGTGCTTTTCTGCTTGACGGCTGTGTTGAAATAGGATCGCAGGCGCTCGAGGTCATCACGGTTTTCCTTGCAGACAGCACCCAGCAGGTTTTCTGTCAGCACAGGCAGTTCCATAGTGCCGTTCCCATAATACCATGCATGGCAAAGTGTCTGGAAATAGACAGAAACTGCCTCTGCCGTACTCATGACGGCTGCGGGCTTCTCGACCTTAGTCCCCTCGGCGCTCTGTCCCTCCCGCAGTTCATGATAGGTCACGGCGAGCAGTTCGGCAACGTCCCGGTCTATCGGGCAGTCGATGTGTCCTGCCTTGGCAAGATCATTGGCTTCCCGGAGGATGATCTCCTTTTCGAGCTTCACATCCCGCACGGGAGATACTGTCTCAAAGTTGAAACGCCGCTTCAGCGCACCGGACATTTCGTTGACACCCTTGTCCCTTGTGTTGGCTGTGCCGATGATGTTGAACCCCGGACGTGCGAAAACAAGCCCCGCATCCCCCAGTTCCGGAATGTTCAGGATCTGGTCGCTCATGACGGAGATCAGGCTGTCCTGAATTTCCGCAGGGGTACGGGTAATTTCCTCAAAGCGTGCAAAGATCCCCTCCTCCATGCCGATGAGCAGCGGCGCAGGCACGAGTGCCTCCCGGCAGGGACCTTTCGAGAGCAAAAGCGCATAGTTCCAGCTATATTTGATCATGTCCTCCGTTGTGCCGGCAGTGCCCTGTACGGTGTTGGTACTCCTGCCGCAAATGGCAGCAGACAGCAGCTCCGAAAGCATGGTCTTTGCTGTGCCCGGCTCACCGACGAGCATCAGCCCCCGGTTGCCGGCAAGGGTGATGATACAGCGCTCCACAAGGGCATCGTTGCCGTAGAATTTCCGGGAAATATCCCGCTTTTGTCCGTCCGGCAGTGTCACCGTACCGCCGAGGATAAAGGTGCGGACTGCCTTTGGAGAAAGTTTCCAGTTCTCCGGTCTGCGCCCGGTATCCGCAGCCTTCAGCGCAGACAGCTCCTCTGCATAGCGCAGTTCCACAGGGGGCTTGATAAGATCCTGTTCCATGGTATTCCTCCCTCAGATCATTCCTGCTGTTGCTCCCGATGTCTCATGGCGCACAGCTTCTGTACAGTTCTGTTTCTTTCATTATAACACAAACGGCAGGGCAGTGACAAGGTGCTTTTCTTTTTTCGGCATTCTGCTGTAAAAAAGTAGTGTATGATCGGATGATCATACAAAAAGCGCTCCCCTGAAAAGGGGAGCGCATCTTAAACGATAGCTTATTCCTCGTCCTCGCCTTCGTCCTCGATGACTTCACGCATAGAAAGGGAGATACGCTTGCTCTCGGTGTCGATGTTGGTGATCTTCACCCGTACCTCATCGCCTACGGATACCACATCACGGACATTCTCCACACGGCGGTCAGCCAGCTGGGAAATGTGGATCAAGCCATCCACGCCCTCGATGATCTGTGCGAATGCACCGAAGCTGGTAATGGACACGATCTTGGCATCTACGATGTCGCCGACTTCATAGTTAGCAAGGAATTTCTCCCACGGGTTGTCCTCTGCTCTCTTGTAACCCAGAGAAATGCGGTCGTGCTCCTTGTCCAGATCCTTGATATAGACTTTCAGCATATCGCCGACAGATACGACCTGATTCGGGTGCTTGATGCGATTCCAAGACAGCTCGGAAATGTGTACCATGCCGTCAATGCCGCCCAGATCCACGAATGCACCATAGCTGGTCAGGGACTTGACCTCGCCCTCGTACTCCTTGCCGATCTCGGCAGTTTCCCAGAACTTTGCCTTGGCAGCTTCCTTTTCTTTGCGGGCAACTGCCTTGATAGAGCCGACAGCGCTCTTTCTGCGTTCCGGTGCCTCGATGATGATGAAGCGGACTGTCTGTCCCTTCAGCACATCCAGCTCCGTATCCTTCGGCATACCTGTCTGGGAAGCCGGGATGAACACACGCACGCCCTCATAGTATACATTCACACCGCCCTTGACGATGCCGCTGACAGTACCCTCCAGTACCGTGCCGTTCTCCTTGGCTTCTGTGACTTTCTCCACGCCTGCCTGCTCGTCCACACGCTTCTTGGAGAGCGTAGCCATGCCGTCCTGATCGCTCACTTTGATGACGATCAGGTCGATCTCATCGCCGACAGAGACCAGATCGGCAGGCTTTTTGGACGGGTCGTTGGTCAGCTCAGATGCCGGAACGGTACCTGTCTGCTTTGCGCCCAGATCTACGATAACTTCACTGTTGTTGACAGCCATGACAGTACCCTTGACCCTTGCTCCCGTATGTAATTTCTTGAAGGTCTCCTCGATCGCCTGCGCAAAATCGATCTCCTCCTCATTGCCTTCCCTATTCAGAATTTCTTCCATAGTCGTAACAACCTCCTTAATTATATGAGCCGGTGTGGAAGCACCAGCCGTAATGCCTATTTTATCGGCATTGGTCAGGTCTAAAGTGTCAAGCTCGTCCGCATTCTCAATATGATATGCCCTGCAATAGCTCTTGCAGATGTCGTACAGCTTCACGGTATTGGAACTGTGCCGTCCGCCGATCACGATCATCAGATCGGATGCTGCCGCCAACGCCGCTGTGTCGCTCTGACGCTGCTCGGTCGCAGTACAGATCGTGTCATATACAACAATATTCGGATGATCCTTAGGAAGAACCTTCAAACACTTCTCCCATATTATATTATTATAAGTGGTTTGCGAAATAATTGCAAGCTTTTTTTCTGAATTTTTTTCAAAAAAGTTTTTTAGCACAAATTCATCTCGGAAAACAAAGCAATTTTCGTCACAATGTCCAACTATCCCCTGCACCTCCGGGTGATCCTCATCACCGGCGATCAGGATAAAGCGTCCCTGCTCCGTCTGTTCAGCGGCGATCTTGTGGATCCTTGCCACGAACGGACAGGTCGCATCGATGACCGGATTCCCCCGCTTAGCGATCTCCTCGTAGATCTTTCTGCCCACGCCATGGGAACGGATGACCACATATTCCCCTTCCCGCAGCTCGGACACATCGTCAATGATCCGTGCGCCCCGTGAGATCATGTCATTGACCACGTCTGTATTGTGGATGATCGGTCCCAATGTCGCCACAGGCTTGCCCTCCTCCAGCGCCTTGTAGACCATCTGCACTGCCCGGTCCACGCCGAAGCAGAAGCCAGCAGACTTTGAAACTGTCAGTTTTGCCATAGTTCCTCCTATCCCTCCGTCTGTACGGGCAGTTCCGGCGGTGCATCCACCAGCGACCGGATGCCGTCCATGATCGGGGGCATCACATTCTTTTTCAGATAGCGGAGCATTTCCTTGTCCGAAAGTCCCTCCGCCAGTGTTAAGGCACTTGCCGGAATGGGCTTGCCGATGCGGACAACGATCTTGCTCCGGAAGTGCAGCTTACCCGTGAAGTTCACACCGACCGGGAGCACGTCTGCCCCTGCCCTTGCAGCGATCAGGGCAACGCCCGTCTTGCCCCTGCCGACCGAACCGTCCTTGCTGCGTGTGCCTTCCGGGAAGATCAGCAGGTTGACACCGTGCTGCACATTGTCGATCGCCTTATCGATCGCCGCCGTGTCGCCCTTGCCACGCTCGACGGGAAACGCCCCCAGCCAGCGGATCAGCCATGCAAATAATTTGTTCCCCTCGAACAGTTCCGACTTTGCCATGAAGCTGAACCGTCCATGTCCTGCCAGTGTCACCAGTACCGGGTCGGCGTAGGTCCTGTGATTCGAGGCGTAGACGCAAGCCCTGCCTTTCGGGATGTTCTCACGCCCCTCAAAGCGCAGATCGTACCAGATGTGCATGGCAATGCGCACCAGAAATACAACTACATAGTACATTACCCACCTCAGTCCAGCTTTTCCTGTATCAGCGCCTTGATATGATCCACCACTTCATGGAAGCCCATATTGGAAGTATCGACCAATACCGCATCCTCCGCCTGCCGGAGCGGGGCGATCTCCCGGTGCGTGTCGTTATAGTCACGCTGCTGGATGTCCTTGAGGATCTCCTCGTAGGGCGGACAGTCTGGCTTTTCACGCAATTCGAGATACCGCCGGCTTGCCCGTTCCTCCGCAGAAGCGGTCAGGAAAATTTTCAGATCGGCATGGGGCAGGATCACCGAACCGATGTCCCTGCCGTCCATCAGTATATTATTTTCAGCAGCCATTTTCTTTTGCAGGTCAAGCAAATGCGCACGGACTTCTGGAATGGCAGACACCACGGATGCCGCCATGGAAACTTCCGGGGTGCGGATATGGTCGGAAACGTCCTCGCCGTCCAGCAGGACACGCTGTGCGCCCCCGATGAATTTCAGGTCAATGGCAATATCCTCCACGACCGGGGCAAGCTTTTCCGGTGACAGGCAGTCATGCCGGATGGCATACAGCCCCACAGCACGGTACATAGCACCCGTGTCCACATGGATGAAGCCCAGATCAGCGGCAACAGCCCTTGAAATACTGCTCTTGCCTGCCCCGCTCGGTCCGTCAATGGCGATGTTAATGGTTTTCATACTGTTTCTCCTTTATTGTATGTAGCTCTGCCCTGATGCCGGCAGGCATTTCCTGCAAGATATGCCGTCGCCCATGCGATCTGCAAATTAAAGCCGCCCGTATAGCCGTCACAGTCCAGCACCTCACCGGCGAAGTACAGCCCCCGCACCAGACGGGATGCCATAGTCTTTGGGTCGATCTCTTTGCAAAGCACGCCGCCCCTTGTGATGATGCCCTCTGCCATGGGTCTTGTGCCCCGGACGGAAAAGGCAAGGTCTTTCAGTTCCCGGCAGATGCGCTGTCGCTGCGGCTTGGTGAGGGCATTGCCCTTGATATAGGGCAGTATCCCGCACCGCCCGATCACGGGCGATACCATGCCGGACGGCAGCAGCCTGCGCAGCAAGCCCGGCAGCGCCTTGTTCGGGGCTGCCTGTATCTCCCTTTGCAGCCGTTTGTCAAGCTGTTCGGGGGTCAGTGCCGGTTTCATGTCGATGTGCAGCGTATACACACCGTCCCCCTCCATATGGGCAGAAGCACTCAGCACCAGCGGTCCTGACAGCCCGAAATGCGTGAAAAGCAGCTCCCCCAGCTCCGAAAAGACCGGCTTGCCGTCCTTTTTCAGGGTAAGCGTCACGTTCCGCAGGGAGATGCCCATCATTTCGGCGCAGTCACGTTCCAGCGTTTCAAGCGGCACAAGGGACGGGCGCAGCGGTGTGACCGTGTGCCCTGCCTGCTTTGCAAGTGTGTAGCCGTCCCCCTCCGAACCGGTCAGCGGATAGGTCGCTCCGCCCGCTGCAACGATGACACGGTCGGCAGTAACGATCTTTCCGCCGCAGCGCACGCCTTTGCAAAGATCTCTCTCCATTATCAGGTCTGTCACCCGGTCATGGACGAGATCCACCCGCAGGCGGCGCAGCTCGGTATGCAGTGCTTCCACGATCTCGGCAGCCTGATCGCTGACCGGGAACACCCGGTCTCCTCGCTCCGTTTTCAGGGCAACGCCCAGCCCCTCGAAAAATGCCATCACATCCTGCGGGCTGCACGCTGCAAAGGCACTGTACAGAAACCGCCCGCCGTGCGGGATATTCCGCAGCAGCGTTTCCGTGTCACAGTTATTTGTGACATTGCAGCGCCCCTTTCCGGTGATGCGCAGCTTTTTCCCGATGCGGTCATTCCGTTCGAGGATCGTCACCTGCTCCCCGGCTTTCGCTGCCTGCACAGCCGCAAAGCAGCCTGCCGCACCGCCGCCGACAATGATCGTTTTCAAGGCTTGCCTCCCAGCAGTCTCCGGCGGCGTTCTGCAAGGGCATCCCGGCGGGAAACAGTTTCTTCCCGGCAGATCACCCAGCCGTCTGCGGTCTGCTCCAGCATGTCGCCCTCGTGAATGCCGTCCGGCAGATCGGTCAGCGGCACATTGACGGCTGCCCCTTCTGTCTCCAAAACGGCAAACTCACTTTCGATACGGTCTACACTATACATACTTACTCCTTACCAGAAGCTGTCATGCTGACGTTTCCGGTGTCCTTGTCATACAAAAATACAATATCGCCGTCCTCGGCGGTGATGTACACATGATCGGTGTATCCTGCCAGCTTTTCCAGCGTTTCCTTGGCAGGATGCCCGTAAGAATTATCCACACCGCAGGAGATCGCCGCATATGTTGGCTCCACCTCGGCAAGGAACGCTGCTCCGGTGGAGGTATCACTGCCGTGGTGTCCGACTTTCAGGAGATCTGCTTTCAGGTCGCTGCCCTGTTCCAGCACCGTTTCTTCCTCTGCGTTTTCCATATCGCCCGTGAAAATGCAGACCACATCGTCATACTGCACCCGCAGCACCAGAGAAGTATCGTTGAGATCCTTTGCTTCGTCTGTAACAGGTGCTAACACCTCCACAACAGCATTGCCGAGCGTGAAGCTGTCCCCTGCCTGCATTTCTGTATAGTCCGCCCCGGAAGCCTCTGCGGCATCCAGATACCGTTCATAGGTCTTTGAGGTCGGCAGCAGATCGTCCGGGCAGACAGATCCTACGATATGTTCAGGCTTTACGGCTTCCCATACCGCCGGAAAGCCGCCGATATGGTCGGCATGGAGATGCGTTGCCACAGCATAGTCCAATGACGTGATCTGCTGCTGTGCCAGATAGTCCGTGATCGCACCGGCTGCACTGGATCCTGCTGCATCGATCAGCATGGCATGTCCGTCAGCCGTTACCAGAATACTGTCTCCCTGTCCGACATCTATGACATGTACCTGAAATTCCGCATCGGCAAAGTCTGCCGTCCGCTGCTCCTGCTCCCAGCTCAATCTGCCCCTGTACAGAACGATCAGAGACAGCAAAAAGATCACAGCACAGTACAGCCAGATACTGCGGGACTTGGACTTGTTCGTTTCAAAGACAGGCGCTCTTCTCTGGATACGCATAACTCACCTACTTCATATTGCGCAGTTTTCTCTCGTCAAGCTGTGCCTTGGTCAGCAAGACACGGCGGGGCTTTGCGCCCTCATAAGGTCCGATGATGCCCATTTTTTCCAGCTCATCCATGATCCTTGCCGCCCGTCCGTAGCCAAGCCGCAGGCGGCGCTGCAAATTGCTGGTGGAAGCCTGTCCGGCTGCCACGACCACTTCAATTGCCTGTTCGATCAGGCTGGCATCCTCGTCCAGTTCGAGCTGTTCGCCCTGCGCAGTATCCTCCGGCTTGTTGTCCTCGCCGGTATCGACAGTCAGTTTATCCACTGCCTGCATGATACTCTCATCATATTCGCTCGTGGACTGGGATCGAATGAAATTCACGACTTTTTCGATCTCCGCCGTGGAGACGAAGCAGCCCTGCACACGGACGGGTTTGGGCTGACCGTTCGGCAGGTAGAGCATATCGCCGTTGCCCAGCAGTGTTTCCGCCCCGCCCATATCGAGGATCACACGGGAGTCGATCTGGGATTTGACGGAAAGGGCGATACGGCTCGGGATATTTGCCTTGATAAGACCGGTAATGATATTAGTCGTCGGACGCTGTGTGGCAATGATCAGGTGCATGCCTGCGGCTCTGGCAAGCTGTGCCAGACGGCAGACCGCATCTTCGACTTCCTTGGAAGCGGTCATCATCAGCTCGGCAAGCTCATCGATACAGATGACGATCTGCGGCATGCGGGTGAGCGCCTCATCCTTTACTGCCAGCGCATTGAACTCCTCTAAGTTGCGGACACCGTTCTCCGCAAACACATCATAGCGCTTGAGCATTTCCTGCACTGCCCAGTTGAGCGCACCGGCTGCTTTCTTCGGGTCGGTGACAACGGGGATCAGCAGATGCGGGATACCGTCATACACCCGAAATTCTACGATCTTCGGATCGATCAGGATGAGCTTGACCTCATCGGGGGTCGCATGGTAGAGGATGCTCATGATGATCGAGTTCGTGCAGACGGATTTACCGGAACCGGTCGCCCCGGCAATGATCATGTGGGGCATTTTGGCAATATCGCCGATGATGACATTGCCGGCAATATCCCTGCCCACCCCGAAGGTGAGCTTGCTTCTCGATTCCGCAAACTGCCGGGTCTCGAGCAGCTCCCGGAGCGAGACGGTATCCCGCTTGGAATTCGGCACTTCGATGCCGATGGCAGGCTTTCCGGGGATAGGGGCTTCCATGCGCACGCCCTCTGTGGCGAAATTCAGGGCAATGTCATTGGCAAGGCTCGTCACACGGCTGACCTTGACACCGGCTGCCGGCTGTACCTCATAGCGGGTAACGGACGGACCTCTTGCAATATTGGTAATTCTTGCCTCCACGTTGAAGCTCTTGAGCACTTCTTGCAGCAAGTCTGCCTTTTCCCGCAGTTCTGCCCCTGCGCCGGGGTCTTTGGCATGGGATTCGCCCTTGTTCAGGAAATCGAGCCTCGGCATCTGGTAGGGGCGCTCCGGGAAACGGTTCTCCGCCTGCTGTGCCACTTCGTCGGCGATCTGGAGCATCGCTTCGAGCTTTTCGTCCTCCTTGGTCTTTTTCTTCGTGGCAGTCGCTTTCCGGATCAATTCCTCCAGTGCGGCATCCTGCTCCGGGTCTGCCGGGGGCGGCGGTGCAGGGAGCGTCTCCGGGACGGGCTGCGTTTCGGCGGCAGGCACTTCCTCCTGCACGGCGGGCGCAGCCGGCTCTTCCGGCATGGGGATATCGATCAGGAACTGCGGCTCTTGGGTACGTTCCGGCTTGGGCTTGGATCTCTTTGCCATTTTCAAAGCCTGCTTTTCCGTCTCTACCGCAAACTGCTGCTCCTCTTGTTCCAGCAGCTCCTCCTCTTCCTGCTCCTCAAAGATCAGGTCTTTCAGGAAGCGGACAGGTGCTGTCAGCAGATGCAGCAGATCCGAAAGCGTTTTCTTCATCATCAGCATGATGCTGACGAACAGGAGCAGGCAGATCAGGATCTTCGACCCGATGTCGCCGAACAGCGACTGGAGCGGATAGGCAATGATGCTGATCATTCCGCCGCCGCGCCATGCCTGTCCCTCCTGATAGAGGATCGGGAGCAGCTCCTGCGGCTTTGCGCCGAGCATCCTGCCGCCGCCCAGCATGATCTCCAGAAAACAGCTCGTGAAAACGGTCGCCAGCAAGACCAGACCGCCCTGCCGTGCCAGCTTCTGCGGTGTCGCATCTTTATCCAGCATGACCGCAATGTAACAGAGCGCTGCCGGCACAAGCAGCAGCGTAACGCCGAAAGATCCCCATAATGCCTGATGCATCACTTTCCAGCCGCTGCTGCCCTCGACCAGTGCCAGCAGCAGCACCAGCACGGCAAATGCGAACAGGATGACCGCATACTGCTGGTTCTGTGCTTCGTGCTTGGAAGGTGCTTTGGAAGAACTCGGCGTACTTTCTTTGTTCGTCTTACCCGATGCGGCTTTTTTCTTTTTTTCAGCCAATGGGATCTCCTTTCTCTATGTCTCGTTCAGTGAGCCAGTCTGTAAACGCCGAAGCCGACTACTGCCAGACCCAGCAGCAGTGTGTAAACTGCAAAATACTTGAATTTATTGGACTTCACCAGCAGGTCCACCATGCGGATAGCCAGCACGCCCACAACGGCGGCAACGATAAAGCCGACCACGAACAGCGGGAACTGTTCCATGCCCAGTGCGCCTGCCTCCGCTGCATCCTTGATCTCCACAAGACAGCCTGCCAAAATGGTCGGGATGCCCAGCATGAAAGAATATTTTACGGCAGTATCACGGTCCATGCCCACGAACAAGCCGCTGCAAATGGTAGAACCGCTTCTCGAAACGCCCGGCAGCAGTGCGACTGCCTGAAACAAGCCTACGACCAGTGCATCTTTCCATGTCAGTTCGCCCGGTCCTTTGTGTCCGTTCACGCATTTGTCGGAGAGGAACAGGATCACGCTCGTATACAGGAAAAAGCACCCCAGAGCGATCAGGTACTTCTGTGCTACGCCCTCGATGAAGTCACGCAGGAAATAGAACGGCACGAGCACCACAAGAGACAAGATCATCATGTACAGCATCCGGCGTTCCGGGTTGCCAAGACCTTTCCGGAACAGCTTCCCGGTGAACAGATCTGCCACCATCGCACCGCCCTCTTTCGCAAGCGCCACGACCGTGCTCCGGAACGCAAGGCAGACTGCCAGCAGCGTGCCTAAATGCAGGAATGCCGAAAACAGGAAGTTCCCCTCCTCGCCTGCCTGCCCTGTGATGTGGGAATACAGCATCAAATGCCCTGAACTGCTCACCGGCAGGAACTCTGTCAGTCCCTGAATGATGCCCTGTAAGATCGCATCCAAAATCGTCATATGTAGCTCTCCGATCTGTAGATTTGGTATGCAGCCGGAGCTGCATACCATTTTTGTCACTGTTGTTCCGGCTTTTCATCCGGATAACGGGGCTCGCCCTCCTCGATGAGTGTATACAGTGCCTCCACTGCATCGCTCAGGCTGCCCATGCGGTCGATCAGTCCCAGCTCCACCGCCTGTGCGCCGGAGACCACCGAACCCACATCCGTGGCAAGCTCTTCGGTGTTCATCATCAGACGGCGCAGATCCTCCTCGGAGATGCGGCTGTTGCGCACGACAAACTCCACGATCCTGTCTTGGATCCGTCCGATATACGCCAGACTCTGCGGAACGCCCAGCATCATGCCGTTGACTCGCACCGGGTGGATCGTCATGGACGCAGACGGCACGATGAACGAGCACTTTGCACTCACCGAAAGCGGCACACCGATCGAATGTCCCCCGCCGACCACCAGTGAGACTGTCGGCGTTCTCATCCCGGCGATCAGCTCCGCAATGGCAAGCCCTGCTTCCACATCTCCGCCGACCGTATTCAGGATGATGATCAGCCCCTCGATGCTCCTGTCCTGCTCAATGGCGACCAGTGCGGGGATGATATGCTCATACTTGGTGGTCTTGTTCTGGGAGGACAGCACATAATGCCCTTCCACCTGTCCGATCACGGTCAGGCAGTGGATCAGGTGCTTGGCATCCTGCGGGCGGACTGCGCCGGTCTTTTCGATCAGCTCCGCTTCGTCAAGCTGCTGCTGCACCTCACTGGTGTCCTCCTGTTCCCCGGGGTCTTTTTCACGGGGCGTGTGTATTTCACCCATATCCTTTTCCATGCGGCATACTCCTTTCCGTTTGATAAAAGTAGTATGCCTTTGCGCAGGCAAATTATGCCCCCATGGGAACACCTATTCTTATTATACCATATTTCAGGAAAATGTCAAGACAAAAAAATGCACCCCGTGCCGCAGCACAGGGTACATCTCTTTGCGTTTCATTCAGCAGCTGCGGCTGTGCCCTCGGCGGCAGCAGCTTCTGCGGCAGCTTCCGCAGCAGCGATCTGCTCCTCCAGAGACGGCTCGCCCTCAGCAGTCGGGGTAGTCTGACCCAGCTCTGCCATCAGGCGCTGCAGCTCGCTGTCCACCTTGGCATTCTGCTCGATCTGCTCAAAAGTCTCATAGTCCTTGGCAACGGATGCGCCTGCCATCTGGGAGAAAGCTTCTGCCTCGGCTTCCTTGCGCATGACCTTTTCTTCCATGCGGTTGAACTTATCAAACGAACTGGAAGTGTCAATGCCGCCAATAGACTGTGCAAGGCTCTTTTGTGTATCTGCCATCTGAGAGCGGGCGATCAGCATTGCCTGACGGCTTTTTGCCTCTGCCATCTTTGCTTTCAGGGTCTCGACCTGTGTCTTGATGGCTTCGGTCTGGTTGGAAATGGTCTCATGCATTTCCCGGTAAGTAGCCACTTCCTCGTCTGCCTTCACCTTCTGGGCAAGGGCACGCTTGGCAAGGTCGGTATTGCCAGAGGCAAGAGCTGCCTTTGCCTTTGCTTCCCAGTCAGCAGACTTTCTGACGGCATCATTGAGCTGCTTCTCTGCCATGCGCTCGCTGGCAACTGCCTTGCCGAGTGCCTGTGTAGACTTCTGAAGTTCCTTGTCCATATCCATGATGATCTGCTTTACCATTTTCTCCGGATCCTCCGCACGGTCGATCAGGTCGTTGACATTTGACTTAAAAATGTCACTGATGCGTGAAAAAATACCCATTATTCGTTCCTCCAATCATTGGCAGGCTTATCCTCTGCCTGCACCTGCTTATCTTTATCATACCACATAGCCCGGGAAATGTCAAGGGTTTTTGTAATATTTCCACAAAATGCAGTGAGAGCAGCTATTACAGATCAAATACCTGCCGGATGCTGTCGTAGTGAAGGAAGATGCCCTGTGCGGCAAGTGCTTCGATCTCTGCCTTGTCAGCAAGCCGGAAACCCTGCATCTCGGTCATCTGCGGCTTTACGTCTTTCTCCTCGAATCCCATCACAAAGCGGTAAACATCCACAAAGTAATTGTCCCCCTCGCTCTCCCGCCGGTAGCTGAACAAATAGCCGCCCTGTGCGTTCTGCACATCCAGTCCGGTCTCCTCCAGCACTTCACGGCGGACAGCGTGATCCGGATCTTCCCCTGCCATAACGCCGCCGCCGCTGACTTCCCACCAGCCGGGTGCCCAGTGCTTGTCCATTGCCCGCTTCGTGATGAGGAATTTTCCGTCCGGGCGGCAGACGACACCCAGCACAGTCAGGTGATAGTCCCCCGGCTGCATGGTGAAGTCATTGCGCTGCATCGTGCGTCCCGTCCGCTTTTTATTGACATCATAAATATCCCAGTATTCCATTTTAGGAACTCCTTTTCTGATCTTGTTTTTATTATATTACCATAAAACACGGCACTTGTCAACCGTCCATGATCCAGAGGAGTGGACAAACAGGGGGTTTTTGGAATTATTCCGACCTTTGCGGCGTAGCCGCATTGGGAGGAAAAACAAAAGTTTTTTGCTCCAGCTTTTTTTCAAAAAAGCTGGCGGGTGTCCAGAGGGCAGCGCCCTCTGGTCGCCGCCCGCAGGCGGCGAAACACTTCTATACTTCGCCATTTTCAGGGGGTGAAGTCCAAAAACAGCATGGATGCTGTTTTGAACCGTCCCCAAAAAGTTAGACAAACTTTTAAGAGAAAAAATATGCAAAGTGACTAAGCGACGAGCATGGTCGCTTTGCTGCG
>CANQNG010000009.1 GCA_947625155.1 uncultured Clostridia bacterium | reverse complement strand
AGGATTGGTGCGTTCCTTGATTCGGATTGCCGTTTTCCTTGTTGCGGATTGGTGCGTTCCAAGGGGTGAAATAATCACCTTTAGCCATGCCTTCGGCTCTCAGATCTTCAAGTGCTTTACACATATCGACTCTCTTCTTTCTGCTCCCCTTACTGTTTCAGTCCAGCTTTCTCCATAAACTCCTGTTCAGTCATATTTGCTTGTTGCGCAGCCTGCGTAATGGTGAGCAACCCTTTCTTTACCAGATCGGTCAATGTTGAAAGGATTCCCTCGGCTCTACCCTCAGCTCTGCCCTCGGCTCTGCCCTCGGCTCTGCCCTCGGCTTTACCTTTAGCCATACCTTTAGCCATGCCTTCGGCTCTCAGATCTTCAAGTGCTTTACACATATCGACTCTCTCCTCTCTTTCCGCATAGCGGATCTGTGAATCGGTAACAGTATTTACCATGTTCACAGTTCTTGCGGAAACATTTCTGTACATGGGGTCATTTCCGACAACTTGCACCAATTTCCTTGCATCTTTCGAGTACTTGATGTACTTCAGAACAATATTTAGTTCGGTGTGGAACTTTGCAAAGTCCTCATCTGCGATCTCTGCCGGGGCTATCAAATTTATCTTGTGATCCGGGACAAATCTTAGGATCCTTTCGTCTTGGACAGAAAGCATCTCGTGCAATGATCTGGGCGCATCCCATTTTTCAGCACCAAAATAAATGGTAAGTGTGATCACAGGAAGCAATTTGTCCGTCCGATAGAAACCGGAGATGTATTCTGCACCTGACTCCGGTCTGTCCTTGTGCTTGCGGTGCAGTTTTGCCGCTCCCTCTACTTGCCGGACATATTGGAGCGCATCGTACAGCATATTGCGTGGCGGCATTGCGTAATGGATGTCAGACTGATTTTCCACACCCAGCAACAAATATGCCGTGCTGCCGTCTTCCTTTGCAGTCAACACCTTGACAACATCTCTGTGCTTTTGTACCGGCTCAACTGTCCCTTCACTGCCATAGGGGAGAGCGATGAGTGTCGTGTCCATCTGTCTGAGCTGCTGCGGCTGTATGACCTGCTGTCCGTCATACAGCAGAAAATTGAACACATCTGCAAACGTTTCGTTGTCCTGCATATACTCTTTTGTAACCGTGTCTTTGCTCTTACCCGCCAACGCTCACACCCCCTTAACTATATTATATCACAGATAGTATGTGCTGTCAACTGAAAGATCCCTCCCATGCGGGAGGGATCTTTTATCAGCCGTTGCCGTTCAGGTAACGATAGAATTCTGACTTGCTCTGGCACTTTTCCAGCGCAGCCGTTTCAGAAACGACACCACGCTTGACAAAGCGGGCAAGCTCTTGGTCAAGGCACATCATGCCGTACTGTTTACCGGACTGGATCGCCGACAGCAGCAGGTGTACTTTGTCGTCACGGATCATGGCAGCGCAGGCATCGGTCACGTTCAGGATCTCCATGCAGGCAACACGTCCCTTCCCGTCCAGTCTGGGCAGCAGTGTCTGAGAAATAACACCGACAAGGTTGTTGGCAAGCTGCGTTCTGATCTGACCCTGCTGATGCTCCGGGTATACGTCAATGATACGGTTGATGGTATCTGCCGCAGATGTGGTATGCAGCGTGGACAGCACAAGATGCCCGGTCTCAGCTGCGGTAACGGCAGCGGTGATCGTCTCAAAGTCACGCATCTCACCTACGAGGATAACGTCCGGGTCCTCACGGAGCGCAGCACGGAGCGCAGAGGCGAAATCCGGCACATCATCGCCGACTTCTCTCTGGTTCACCATACAGAGCTTATGCGTATGTACATACTCGATCGGATCCTCAACGGTGATAACGTGCGCACTTCTGTGGACGTTGATGTAGTCGATCATGCCGGCAAGGGTGGTGGACTTACCGGAACCGGTAGGACCTGTTACCAGAACAAGCCCACGGGGACGCATTGCGAAATCAGCCAAGACCGGCGGGAGCTGCAGATCATCCAGTGTCGGGATGTCATTGCGCAGCAGACGGATGGCGATCGCCGTCTTGCCTCTCTGGAAATACACATTGACACGGTGACGGTAGCCGGCTGTCGTCTGGAACGAAAAGTCCGTATCCCTGTGCGCACGAATGCTTGCCATCTGAGTCTCATTGGTCATCTGGTTGGCGATGTCCATGATCTCCTCTTCGTCCAGCTCGGCATACTTGGTCATTTTGCGGAGCGCACCGTTCAGGCGGACGATAGGGTTGATGCCATAGGTAAAGTGCAAGTCGGAGCAGCCGATCGCACGGGCTTCATTCAAAATGCGGTTGATCTCAATAGCCATTTTAGTTTCCTCCAAACGATTATTTCATAGGATCGTCACCCGGGATCACCCGGATGGCTGCTTCCGGGATATTATACAGTGTAAGTTACACGTACCAGCTCATCCATAGAGGTAACGCCCTGCTGTACCAGCTCAGAAACGTTGTCACGAAGCAGCTTGGTGCCGTTCTTCTTTGCAGCTTCCTCGATCTCCTCCTTGCTGCCGTTGCGGGCAACGATCGTAGAAATACCAGCGGTGCAGTGGATGATCTCATGGATCGCAGTACGTCCACGGTAGCCGGTGTTGTTGCATTCCGGGCAGCCGACAGATTCAAATACCGGGATCGGTGTCGTCACATCGTCCAGCTTCATCAGCTTATTCTCTTCCTCATCGGACATACGCTGTCTCTTGCACTTTGGGCACAATACCTTGACCAGACGCTGTGCGATAACACCGATCAGGGAGGTCGCTACCATGTAAGGCGCTACGCCCATATCGACCAGACGGACGATCGTAGAAGCCGCATCATTCGTATGCAGGGTGGACAGTACCAAGTGACCGGTGATAGCGGCACGGATACCGATGTCCGCTGTCTCGGAGTCACGCATCTCACCGATCATGACGATATCCGGGTCCTGACGGAGGATGGAACGCAGGGCAGCCGCAAAGGTCATACCTGCCTTGGCATTTACCTGTACCTGATTGATGCCATCGATCGCCTTCTCGACCGGGTCCTCAACGGTGATAACGTTGACATTCGGCTTTGCGAGTTCGCCAAGTGCTGCATACAGGGTCGTGGTCTTACCGGAACCGGTAGGTCCTGTTACCAGAATAACGCCGTGCGGGCACTTGATCATGGACTCAAACAGATCATAGTTGTAATCCGACATACCAAGGTCGGTGATCTTACGGAGGGCGATCTGACCGGTAGACAAAATTCTGATAACGATCTTCTCACCGTTTACCGTCGGCAGAGACGATACACGCACGTCAAGCACCGTGCCGTCAACGGTCTGTGTGAAACGACCGTCCTGCGGGATACGCTTCTCGGCGATGTTCATGCCGGAGATCAGCTTCAGACGGGTCGTCAGAGCATTATGCACGACATTGGAAACATTCATCAGCTCCACAAGGTCGCCGTTGACACGGATACGGATCCTTGTATATGTCTTGAACGGCTCGATGTGGATATCGGTCGCATCGGCACGGTAGGAGTTCTCGACGATCGTCGTTGCCAGTTTTACGATAGGCGCACTCTCTACTCTGTCCTTGGACTCCTCGTCCTCTATTTCGGCATCCCGGAACTGCTGTACGCTTTCCAGTACGCTGTCCACGTTCTCCATGGAGTAATGCTGACCGATCGCCTTGTTGATGGCAGCCTTGGTCGCCAGTACCGGGATGGTGTCCATACCGGTCTGCATTTTAATATCCTCGAGGATATTGAAATTGATCGGGTCGTCGGTCGCAACAGTCAGTCTGCGTCCCTGAATGTTGATGGCAATAACGGTATGCTTCTTGGCAAGGCTTTCCGGGATCTTGCGGACTGCCTCCTCATCTACCTCGATATTGCCGAGATCCACGTAGGGAACACGCAGCTTGGCGGCGAGTGCCTTAGCAAGGCTGACATCGGAGATAAAGCCCAATTCCACGACCATTTCACCGAACCGCTTGGAACCCTGAGCTTCCTTCTGCGCAGCAAGTACCTTCTGGAGCTGGTCTTCCGTGATCAGCTTCTGTTCAACAAGGTAATCACCAATACGAATGTTTCTCATACAATAACCTCCATGTATTTTTATTTTCTACTTGTCAAAAACGCCTGTATGTGATATAATATATGTATAATCGATTTCAAGGAGGGCATACATCATGCTTCACAGCGAATTTATGGACATGCAGTTCTACATCATGTTCTACCCGATCGTTTTTTTCTATGGGATCTGTATCGGCAGCTTCCTGAACGTTGTCATTTACCGGCTGCCCCGCAATGAATCCCTCATCAAGCGTTCCTCGCACTGCACGACCTGCGGCGCAAAAATTCGGGTCATCGACATCATCCCGATCCTGAGCTGGCTGATGCTGCGTGGAAAATGCCGCAGCTGCGGCGAGAAGATCTCCCCACGCTACCCGGTCGTCGAAGCGCTCAACGGGATCATCTATGTGGTCACATTTACTGTCTTGGACTTTGACCTGAGATCACTGCTTTACTGTTTCTGTTTCTCCATCTTGATCTGCATCGGGTTCATTGACTGGGACACCATGGAAATGGATCCCGTCATGATCGGCATGATCGCTGCACTGGGGATCCCGCTCTGTGTGATCTCTGCACTTCCGGCAGAGACACAGGCTTCGCTCCCCGAATTTGTACAGCTGGAAGGAGATTCGCTACTGTCTCATCTGATCGGTCTGTTCTGCGTCAGCGTTCCGTTCTTCCTCATTGGGGAGATCACTGGGCTGATCGCCCGCAAGATCTACAAGAAAGACCTGCGGCGGGGCATTGAGCTTGGCGATACGCTGCTCATGGCTGCTGCCGGGCTTCTGCTCGGGTGGAAAGCCGTTCTCGCTTCGGCATTCTTCGGTATCCTCATTGCCGCCGGGTGGGGGCTGATCGGGAAATTGATCAGCGGCGAGTCGAAATTCGCCTTTGGTCCGGCGCTTTCGATCGGACTATTCTTCGGGGCGCTGTGGGGCGAACCGCTCCTGAACTGGTACATCGGCATCCTCACTTATAACCCCTACGCATAAATGATCCGGCAGCCGGGAGAGCAATCTTCCGACTGCCGCATTTTTATGGTTACGATATGTCGATCTCATTGCCATAGCTGTAGATGAATGTGTAGCCATTCGCAGCCGGGGTCGCATTATACGAAACATAGCTGCCCACTGTTACACCCTTTTTCTCACGGGAGTATTCAGAGTATGGCTTGGTCACGCTGCCTTGTGAAGCAGAATCCCCATACGTACTGATATTCGGTGTTGTGATGTCAACGATCTGGTTATCCCACTTTACACCGTCGGGGCTGGTGGAATCGGGAACTAACTTCTCATTGAGCACGTAATACTTGCCCGCTACGCCGCCGCCGCCTCTGTTGTAGATATTTACCAGCGACATACTTACGTTGGACATGAAATTGTACTCCGTATTGTTCCGCACCGTTGTTGCACTGATCGTGAACACCGTGTTCTTGGAATTCAGGTTCTTGGAAAGTTCCGCATACGCTTCATCCTTGAGCTTCGGTGTGGTGTTTGCCGGCGGGTCTAAATAGATAATATCACCGCTGGTGGGATCTCTATCATATAGATCCTCCGGGTTCTCAAACAGTCCGGACTTGATGTTCAGGATATAATCATCATAGTATGCCTTATTTACAGCATATGGCACCTCATGATCATTACTACCTGGCTTGATATAGCTCGTCGACTTCGGATCAAAGCTTACATCATAGGCATAGGTGCTGATCTGACCGTTTTTTTCTTTTTCATTGTTGATCGTCATGACATGGACTGTACCAGAGCCATATTTCAGATCACTTACCGTAGATCCGCTCCTCAGCACGCCCTCATAGTATTCTTTTACAAATTCATTTACTGCACTTTTTCTGGCGTCTGGATCCGTCAACGGTTCATTGTACATGGCAATGTACTCCGCCGGAGAGAGCTGATCCTGCAGCAGGGTCGCAATGCTGCTTACCGCAGCATTGCCCCCCTCGTGCGTGTCGCTCTGCACCATCATTTTGGAAACAGGTGTCATAAGTGACATTGCGCCGAACATGATGATGCTGAACGTCGCCATTACCACGATCAGCTCGATCAAGGTAAAGCCCTTTACATTTCGTTTCATGCTTTTACCTCCTTACGGACCTGCCGGTGGCTCAGTCGTGTCGAGCACGTAGAAGTCCAGATGACCCTGCATATTTGTATTCGTGTTGTTAGAGTCTGCCGCCGCCATGGCTGCAGTCGAGTATTTTCTTGTCTTGACAATTTGTGCCTTACCGCCAACTGTGACTGTTATGTCAACTTCGGTCGTGGCAACTTGCATCTCGACACCTGTAGACGGGTCGGTCACACTCTGTGCAGCTTCCTGCACCTTGCCAACATCCCGCACCGCAGCAACAGGCGCTTCGGCGTTGATCTTGTTGTTCATGTGGTTCGTGTTCATCATCAGCTTCTTGGTGGTAGTGCCGGTGACGACCATGATCAGCCCCGCCACTCCGAACACCAGCATGGAGATGATGACTTCGATCAGAGTCATGCCCTTTGCCTTGCGTCTTGTTTTCTTTTTCATAAAGCAGCACTCCTCTCATCAATAGAAATCATAGTTCAGGATCGTGTACGCATCCGGTGTGCCATAGCCTGCCAGATCTCCGGTACAGATACAATCCGGACACGTACATCCATTTGATTTGCAGGTACACTTTGTCGGATGTTCCGGATCTATACATGCTGCACAGCCGCAGGTACACTTTTTAGGTGTGCCGGCGTTGATGAAGATCAAGCCCCAGTCGGCATTATTCGTCAATTCAATATGTTGTGCAACAAGCTGACCAATTACACCAACATATTTATTTTTGTCACTGTTGCTTCCTGTTGTACCAACACCATACCTTTTTATACCGCCACCCGGATTTACATAATCAATTTCATGCTGTGCTTCAAGTCCTAAGCCCTGCCTAAATGTAAGTTGAGGCGCACGAACAAGTGCCGTTAAGAGAGAATTGCTGGCACCTGCCATATCTAAAACTGAATCTTTATCCCCATAAATGATTACATTCGGATATGTTTTATCACCCTTTACAGAATTTTGTGGTATTGTCAAACCATTTTTCCATTTTTCAGCTGTATTTATTTTTGTGGGCTGAACAGCCGCTACATCGCCACGAATTTCATCTTTGGACACTAAGGCTGCATTTGTAACTCCCATCAAATCAAGATAATCCTTTGTTATAAGTCCACCACCAATAATTTTTAATGTACCTTGTATAAACAGCGTCACATCTTTATCATCATTTACAACAATCATGTATTCATTTCTGGTCATTGTAACATCTCTTAATACTACAGTTACAGGTCCACTTTCAGGGTCTATATAAATACTCGAATTAAAATCTCCACTCAGTACACAAGACTCTGTTACTACAGCCAAATTTGAAATTTCTGTTCCATCTGCTCTGGTTTCCTTTGGAAGCGTGGCATCTGTGTATTCCGGAATTACAAAATGACCACCACTCCATATCCCCGAACCGAGGTCAGAAGGTTCATCGGGATAATTAGTATAATCTGAAATTACCGGCTGTGTCAAAACTGTACCTGCAATATTATCTTTATCATATGCTTCGGGGTAAATCTTGCCATATTCAGTTTCAACATCACTTCCAGCTGCAATTTGAACAAATGGACTTGTTGTTGCATATTCCTGAATAGTTCCATTTTCAATTCCAAGTTCTTTTAGTAAACTTGCTGCTGTTACAACTTGACCAGCCGGTCTAACATTGACCCATTTTTCTGTTTCTGTTCGTGTTTCTGTTGTTGCTGGAGCCAATGAACCGTCCGGATTTATGACTTGTCTGGAGATTGTTACATCATATGTAACTGCATACTGATCTCCCCAATCATGCGTAGCTTTTAACTCATATGTTGTCGGTGTATTTTCAACATAAGAAACTTGTACCTGTTGGGTTGGTACCACTTTATCTTTTAGCGTTCCAGTTCCACCATATGTTTTTGCTTTAACAGTTCCTGAACAATCTATTGTTCCTTTATTTTCCACATTAGTAGCATATATATTTCCGCATTCCAGTGTACCAGCTGTTATTTCCAATGTACCACCAACAACAACATCACCGCCTACTGTAACATTAGAACTGATTGTTACATTTCCTTCTACTCTCAAATCTCCATCAATTGTCAAATTCTTTGAAATTGTTACATTACCGGCACTATACCAATTACCCATAGCTGAATCGCCGTTTGAATTGGTCAAAGTACTTGATGCCCACTTGTATAATCTTGTATTATCACTACCAGAAAACACATTATCCACATTGGATAAAAAGTTATACATATCTCCATACAGGCTAAAATTAGCGCTATCATGACCAGTTTTAAATTGACCACAAAAAATATTAAACGGAATGCCTTGTGCTTCATCGCCGAATTTTACAGCTCCAGCATCTGTCTTTGATGCAAAGTTAAACAAATTACCAACATAGAGAAATGGAACATCTTTATAATTTGAAATAGTACCTGTAAAACCCTCATAATCTGTCTGTAGCGCATCAATATCAGTATATGTTAAATTATTTGTAATGACAAAATAATCACCGGGCAATCTAAAATGCATATAGAATTTATTTCTTATATCAACATTTCCATCCAGATAAAACGGTGCATCTACAATCATAGTACCATTCTTGGTGAAATAAAAAGTTTCTGGGTCTGCACCTGGGTCTTGTTGAATATTGATAAATGTGCCGCCAGTAATATAACCACCAGTAGCGACTTCCGTACCCGACATATCCCCCAACGATACGAACGCACCGCCGCCAGCACCCGGGGCTTCTGTCTCTGGGATGACTGCCGAGAAATAAGCGGAATAGGTCGTTTCAGCCTTTGTCTTTCCGACAGTTGTCGTCACCTGAAAGAGCTTGCCGTCATTCCACTCCTGCGCACTCTCATCAAACATAGGCTGTGTGCCAACGTTCGTGATCGTTGCAGTTACATCAATGCCATCACTGCCTGCCACTGTCACAGGAGTAGATGCATTTTCTGCCAAAGCCGCTACTGTTGCACGGATATCGGCATTGCTGTTGACTGCCTGCACCACGGAATCGATAACGGTTCTTGCCGTTGCCTCCGTCTGTGCTTTCTGATAGTTACTTGCCGCCCGATTGCTTGCCGTCGCAGCAAGCGCCAGGGTGCCCATCAGGAACACGATGAGCACCATCATGACGGATACGACGGTGAACAGGACGGTACCCTTTAGTCTCTTAGGGCTTGCTTTCTCCTTCATCATCCTAACCACCTTTCATCAGAGTCCTTTACTCTGTGTCGCCAAGGTCGGGGTCGTCGATCGCCTTTGCATTGTAGAAAGTAACGTTGATGGACATTGTCGAATAGCCTGCCGGGATCTCCGTGCCGCCCTCTGCGGGGGTCTCGGGCGCTGCGGGCGCTTCGGTCGCAGGCTGCTCGCCCTCTGCGGGAGCTTCGCCTTCTGCGGGTGCTTCAGGAGGAGCAGCAGGTGCTTCGCCTTCCTCTTCTTCCAGACCGCCCTCGAACCGATAGTCGCTGATGCTGACAGACTTCACGAGGACAGCATTCGGGTCGTCCTTGATCGCAGCCAAGAACTTCATGATGCCTTCCTTCGTGCCGGTCACATTCAGGTCAACGTTGGCAGCCTGAACATCCGCTGTCTGACGTTCGCTCAGGACGGTCTGCACGTTCATCAGGTCTGCGACATCCTTGGCATAATTGCCGTTGATGTCAGCAGCCTCCAGCAGTGAATAAGTCACCACGTTCGGGGTATAGTAGTAGTAAGAGATCTGCTCGGTGCTGACACCGCCCAAATTCATGGACGAAACTTCCAGCTCGCTGTCGTTGATAGCCGTCTGGATGTACTGGTCTACCGTGTAGTTCGCCTCATCGGTCACGTAGTTGTCGTTGATGTCCTTGAATACATCGCTGACAAAGATCTTGCCAATGTCCTTGGCTTCCTTTGCCGTGGAGCTAATCTGCTCCTGCAATCCGGGGATCGCATCGAGTTTCTGCTGGATGCCGTCCCATTCGGTCTTTGTTGTTTCATAAGTTGCCTGATCAGCCACGATATTATCGTATGTCGGCTTGATCCCTAAAAAGATACCTAATGCTAAAATAATGATGATCAAAATGATAAGACAGATCATCTTATCTCTGTAGCTCATTTCTCTCATTGTCATCGACCTCCTTTATTCCGCAGCCGCTTCTTCGCCGGTGCTTTCGCCGCCGTCTTCCGCTGTGGTCTCTTCCTCAACTGTCAGATCGGGCAGCTTGTCGCTCGTATTGATCGTGAACTGCAAACTGAATGTTGCGACCTTGTGAGGTTCTTCACCCTCCTCACCGGCTTCCTCAGAAACGCTGTAGCCGCTGTAAGTCACAAGGGAGAACAGGTCAGCATATTCATCATAATAATACTGCACAAGCGCAGCCGGATACTGCTGGGAATACGGGTCGGTCACGACCACCGAGACCGGAACATCGAACACGCCGTTGCTGTAATTGATGCTTGCCGGGACAGGCGTTTCCAGTGCAGTTCCCGGAGCAGCACCTTCCGGAGCTTCTGCATCCGCAGCGCCTGCCAGATCTGCCTGCACGGCAGCCAAGCCATCCTCGATCGCCAGATAATAGTCCTCTGTCACAACAGGCTGTGTCTTGTAAGCATCGCTGGTATTCTGGATCAGTGTCTTGGTGTTGTTCACCACGTCACGCTTCACCAGCAGATCTTCATACTGCTGGAGCTTGGCAGCGGTTTCCGGAGAGTCGATGTCTGCCCGGAGCTTTGCGGTATCGTTCTTGATCTTGCCATCCCAGATACCCAGACCTGCCCAGACACCGCCGACAGCAACGATCGTGACCGCAAGTCCGGCGATCGCAACGGCGATAAAGTTGTTGTCTGCCTTTACCTTACCGGCAGCCGCACCGGCGCTCTCCAGTTCAAGGAGGTTGATGTGTTCCGTGAGCTTGTTACGCTTGAACATAGCACCGATGGCATTGGCATACAGTGCGAATTCGAGGTTCTGGTAGCCATGGATCTGCGGCGGAACGTTGAGCTGGCTGACGCTGATCTCGTTGTTGCTCATCTCATCGATCAAACGGTTGTACAAGCCCTGCGAAGCGTTTACGTCACCGTAGAATACGACATTGCTGATGTTGTCCGTGCCCCGGCTCCTTGCGAACTGGAGCATACGGAAGATGTTCTCGTTGACTGCCTCGAATACGTAGTCATCCGGGTTCTCGTAGTCATCCGGGTCGATGGAAGCGAAACGGGAGAACGAAAGCTGGTTATCCTCGTACAGGTTCAGGGAGATGAAGCCCTTGTCGATCTGTACTGCCAGCAGAGGCATCTTGGACTTGATCTTCGCATCGGCAAGCAGCACCTTCGTGATGGCGTTGCATCCGATCATGACAGTTTTCAGCGTGATGCCGAGCATCCGGAAGATGCTCCTGTAGCACTCGACCACCTCGCCCGGGCAGGCAGTAACGAGTACCTTCTGCAATTTCTCGCCGTTCTCACCCTCCTCTGGTTCACCTACGATAACATAGGCAACAGAGTAGGACTCATCGACGTTGATCTGTACCTTCAACTGGGTACGGATCTCCTTCATGAACTCGCTTTCCTTCGGGTTCGGCGGGATCTGCAATTCCTTAAAGACAGTCTGGTTGGAAGAGATCGCAATGATAGCTTCCTTGTCAGGCATATTATTGCGCTTGAGGACTTGGTTGATCATAACTGCCACACGGTTGATGTCGTTGACACGGCCGTTGACGATGACTGCCTCCTCCAGCTCGATCTCCGCAGCGGCGCTGATCTTGATCTTGCCGCTGCTCTCTGTACCCTTGATGATACGGATCTTTCTGTCGGTAATATCAAATGAAAGCATTAGTTTTCCACCTCTCTGTTTGATTTTGGTTTAAGCTGCGATGGCGTCGAAAGAGCCATACAGTGCCGGGAATACTGCCAGCAGCAGCATGCAGACTGCAACACCCATGACGATGATCATGACAGGCTCCAGCATGCCTACCAGACGTGCTACTGCGGAGTCTGCTTCTTCATCGTAATACTCCGCCGTCTTGGCAAGGATCGTATCCAGCGCACCGGATTCCTCACCGACGAAGATAATGGAGCAGAACATGGAGTCAAAGATCTCTGTTCTCTGAATGGAGGCGGAAAGCGTTTCGCCCTGCTTTACCTCATCCACGACATTCTCGAACAACTCGTCGATATAGCGGTTGCCTAAGATCGACGAAGAACGCTGGAGACATTCTACCATCGGGATACCGGAGGAATACAGCGAAGAAAGCGTACGTGCAAAACGTGCTGTATAGATCTTGACGACCAGAGGTCCCCAGCCGGGTCCCTTGATGATCAGCTTATCCCATTTCAGCCGTGTAGCCGGGATCTTCATGACATATGTGATCGCAAAGATGATGCCGGCAATGACGGCGATGTAGATAAACCAGAAGTTCACCAATGAATCGGAGAATGCCATCATGATCTTGGTAAAGGCAGGCATATCGTCCGGGCTTTCATACAGACCGGCGAAGGTCGGCATGATGAAGGTGAACATGGCAATGATGATGACGATACAGAGCACACCAAGGATGATCGGGTAGGTCATAGCGCCCTTGATCGTATTGTTCATCTTGTTTTCCTTTTGATAGTGGTCGGACATACGCTGCATGATGGTATCGAGCGAACCGGAGGACTCGCCGGCAGCGACCATGGAGATCAGGAACTCCGGGAACACGCCCCGGTACTGTTCCAGTGCCGTGGAGAAAGACTCACCTTTCTGCACGTTCTCGTAGATGCTCTGCCACACTTCCTTCGCCTGCTCGGTCGGCATTTCCTTGCTGAGGATGTCGAGCGCTTTGACAAGCGTCAGACCGGATGTCAGCATTGCTGCAAGCTGACGGCACATGAATGCCAGATCCTTTGTGTTGAACTTCTTGATCGTCTTTGAACTTTTGACGTCCTTTTCCTCATACTTGAGATTTGTCAGACCTTTCTGGCTGACCTGTGCCATAAAATCTCTTTCGTCCTCGGCATTGATCGTACCCTTGACCTGTTTTCCGGCAGGGGTCGTACCGGTGTAGGAAAAGCTCTTCATTCAACCACCTCCAATGGTTAATTTGATCAGTGAGTATATTTCAGCATAATACTCCAGTATCTTAATTATACCATTTCCCCGCCAAAAAAGCAACTGTATTTTTTCATAGATCCGAAAAAATTTTTTAGAAATTTTCACGAAAATCGGCTCCATATATTACTATCTGTAATAAATGAGTGATTTTTTGACAAAATCAACGGTCAATTCATTATCCACGTTAAATCATTTAACTAATAGTTTGCGGGTACGCCTGCCGTGCTTTGTGCAGATCGTTCAAAAGCAATTCCCAGTGTGGAAAACATTTGCTGCAAAACACAGTTTTTTGGCACGGCGTTCCCTCTCTCTATTCTAAATTATGCATCTTACTCCGGTTTGCTGTCTGTTTCCGGCAGATCTTTTCCCTGCCCGGTGTACATGCGCAGCACGGCAGAGGCGAGCCGGTTCACCGCCAGCAGACTGCGCTTGGCATTGCCGCTCCGGTACTGCATATACGCATGATAGCCGCCCTGTATCAGGTAGGTGAGGACGACATTGTATTCCAGATCGTCCCGCAGATCCGGGTGCAGCCGGAAAATATACTCTTTCAGCCGCACTTCCAGCCGCTCGGCAAGCATCCCTGCCCGGCTGCCGGAAAAGAGGATCCCCAGCAGGCTCTCATACGCCATCAGCAGGCAGTACAGCTCCTCATTGAAGCGTTCCGGCTCGGTCACGAGCATGGTCGGGTCGGTCAGCCCGGCAAGCACACGCTCGATCACTTCCCACTCTAAACTTTCGGAAAGCTCATAAATATCATGGTAGTGCAGATAAAAGGTCGCCTTGTGGATCTCCGCCCGTTCGGAAAGTTCCCGCACGGTGATCTTTTCCAAAGGCTTTTCACTGCGCAGCGTCAGAAACGCATTGATGATGCTGCGCCGGGTGCGCTCCTGTCTCCTGTCCATAGCTCCTCCTTTTGGCAACACTGCACAAAGACCGCCTAACGGCTTCGCACGTCATCTGCTTGCATCTTTTCCGTCATCTTGCACATAAACTCCTTGAAATACACAAAGTATTCCTGCGTCGTTTCTGCACAAGCTGACGAAAGATCTGACTGCGCATCTGACGCACGATCTTTGTGCAGTATTGCCCTATCGTCTTTTTTCGTCATGTGTCGCATAAGCGACGCTATTCGCAAAATGAATATCGCTTTTCTTGCATCCGGTAGTGTATAATAAAAGTATACCACATTTCAAGCATTTTGTAAAGGAGAACGAGCATGGACATTTATAAATTCTACACGGGCGATATGTTTGACGCACACAAGTACCTTGGCGCACACCGGGCGAGGGAGGGCTACACGTTCCGGGTATATGCCCCCCACACGGAGCGCATTACGTTAATCGGCGACTTTAATAACTGGCAGGACTGGGAACTGCACCGCAGCTACAGCGAACACTTCTGGGAAGTCAACGTCCCGCAGGCAAAAGCCGGACAGCGCTATCTCTACCGCATCTGGCACGAGGACGGGAATTATACGGAGCACTGCGACCCCTACGGTTTCGGGATGGATGTGCGCCCGGCATTCTGCTCCGTGATCCGTGACTTGAGCGAATACCAGTTTCAGGACGAAGCATGGATGGCACAACGCAGCGACTGCAAGGACAGACCCCTGCACATCTACGAACTGCACTGCGGCTCGTGGATGCAGAAAAAAGCCGACCCCGAAGCGGGATCCGGTGAATGGTTCACCTACACGGAACTGGCTGACAAGCTGATACCTTATATCAAAGAAATGGGCTACAACTATATAGAACTGATGCCCATTGCCGAACATCCGGCAGACGAAAGCTGGGGCTACCAGAATACAGGCTTCTTTGCCCCGACATCCCGTTACGGGACGGCAGCACAGCTCAAGGAGATGATCGACCTCTGCCACCGGAACAACATTGGTGTGCTACTCGACTTCGTTCCGGTGCATTTCGCAAAGGACAGCTATGGGCTGGCGAATTTTGACGGCGTACCGCTGTATGAATACCCCAGCGAGGACATTGCCGTCAGCGAATGGGGCAGCCTCAACTTCATCCACTCCAAAGGCGAGGTGCAGAGCTTCCTGCGATCGTGTGCCGCCTACTGGCTGGAGGAGTACCACTTTGACGGACTGCGCATGGATGCCATCAGCCGCATGATCTACTGGCGGGGCAGACCGGAATGCGGCGTGAACAACAGCGCCCTCAACTTCATCCGGAACATGAATGCCGGCTTGAAGAAGCGCTTTCCGGGTGTCATGCTCTGTGCAGAGGATTCCACCGACTACCCGAAAGTCTCCGCCCCCGTCTGGGCAGGGGGGCTTGGGTTTGATTACAAGTGGGACATGGGGTACATGAACGATACGCTGCACTATTTTCAGACCGACCCGCTGTTCCGGTATAACGACTACCACAAGCTGACCTTTTCCATGCTGTATTACCATAGTGAGTGCTACATCCTGCCGTTCTCCCATGATGAAAACGTCCACGGCAAGGCGACTATCCTACAGAAAATGCACGGGCAGTATGAAGAAAAATTCCCGCAGGCAAGGGCTTTCTATCTGTACAATGCTGTGCATCCGGGCAAGATGCTCGACTTCATGGGCAGTGAGCTGGGACAGCTCCGGGAATGGGACGAACAGCGGGAGCAGGACTGGTTCCTGCTGCGCTACCCGATCCACGATGCGTTCTGCCGTTTCATCCGGGAGCTGAATCACCTCTACCTGAAACACTCTGCCCTCTACGAACGGGACTATGCGGAGGGCGGTTTCCAGTGGCGTGACAGTGACCAGAACTATCCCTGCTGCTATGCGATGCAGCGCTATTCTTCCACGGAGTCGGTGGTGGGCGTGTTTAATTTTGCAGGAGCGCCGCAGGTGCATTATGTTCTGCACTGCGATGCGAAACGGCTCACGGTGCTGCTCGATTCCAGTGCGGACATCTACAACGGCACACGCCCCGACACTGCCGGTACGGTCATCGAGGGGGAGGATGGGTGCTTTGTCCTCGACCTGCCGCCGTTCTGTGGAATGCTTTTACAAGTAGAATGATCAAGCAAGCCGACCTTTGCGCCGCAAGGCGCATTGGGAGGCACAAGGGGAGCGCAGGCTCTGCGCCTGCCGGATGCAAAATCGCTCCCCGAAGTATCGTTTTTTTGTTGACAATGCAGAAATTTCAGAAAATCCTGAAAACCCCTTGAAAAAAAACGCAGAGTATTATATACTTAAAAAGGTAAACCATAACATCACTGCCCAAAACAGGAGACTGCTATGAAACAGAATGCCGTAATGGATGCGCTGCAAAGCGGCGCACTGGATGATCCCCTGAAACGTATGTATGCCTGCTCCGCCGATAGGCTCCCCCACTACCGGGAACGCTTTATAGAGGCTGTCAAAAGCTTCGGGGCAGAATTTGGCACGGAGGCGGATATTGCACTCTTTTCAGCCCCCGGCAGAACGGAACTCTGCGGCAACCACACCGACCATCAGGGCGGTCACGTCCTCTGCGGTGCGGTCAACCGTGACATCATCGGCGTTGCCGCCAAACGCACGGACGGGCATATCTGCGTCCACTCCCAAGAACATAAGCCGGAATTTGTGGACGTCACCTCCCTTGCCCCCGTCCCGGAAGAAAAGGGAACGGCGGCTGCCCTGCTGCGGGGGATCGCTGCCCGGTTTGCAGCACTCGGCTATCCGGTGACGGGCTTCGATGCCTATACCGTGTCGGATGTGCCGGGCGGTTCGGGGCTTTCCTCCTCGGCAGCCTTTGAGGTGCTGATCGGGAACATCTGCGCCGCATTCTTCGCCAAGGAAAGCATCAGCCCCGTGGAGATCGCCCGTATCGGGCAGTATGCCGAAAATGTCTACCTCGGCAAGCCCTGCGGTCTGATGGATCAGCTGGCAAGTGCGCTCGGCGGTGTCGTTGCCATTGATCTCCGCCATGCCGAGCCGGTCGTGACACAAATGGACATCGACCTTGCCGCTGAGGGCTATGCGCTGTGCATTTTAGACAGCGGTGACGACCACTCTGACCTGACGGATGCCTATGCAGCCGTCCCGGCGGAAATGCGCTCGGTCGCAAGGGCGCTCGGTCATCCGGTGCTTTCACAGGCAAGCCGCTATGAACTGCTTTCCTCCGTGGAACAAGTCCGCAAGACCTGCGGCGACAGGGCATTCCTGCGGGCACTGCATTATTTTGCCGATGATGAGCGTGTTACCAAAGCCGTGCGCTCCTTACAAAACGGCTATTTTTCGCAGTATCTGGAAGAAATACGGGCATCGGGGCGTTCCTCGTTCCAGTATCTCCAGAATGTTGCCGTCTACGACGATCCCCGGCATGAGGGCGTTGCCGTAACGATCGCACTCTGCGAACTGCTCCTTGCTGACCGTGGCGCAGTCCGGGTACACGGCGGCGGATTTGCGGGAACGGTACAGGCATATGTACCGCTCGATATGTTGGAAAGTTTTCAGAAACGCATAGAAGATGCCCTCGGCAAAGGCTGCTGTCAGGTGATGCAGCTCCGGAGCGTGGGCGGCATGCGGCTCTGTTAGATCAGATGAGGAGGTCATTTTTATGGGAAAGATCCTTGTGACCGGCGGTGCAGGCTTTATCGGAAGTCACACCTGCGTGGAATTTTTGGAGGCAGGCAAGGAAGTCGTGGTACTCGACAACCTGAGCAATGCCAAGGAAGAGAGCATCCGCAGAATAGAACAGATCACCGGCAAGCCCGTGACGTTTTACAAGGCAGATATGCGGGACGAAACGGCTGTACGGCGCATTTTCAGCGAACAGGAGATCGAAGCCGTGGTACATTTTGCCGGGCTGAAAGCGGTCGGCGAATCCGTTGCCAAGCCCCTCGCCTACTACGAAAACAACTTGAACGGCACATTCGTACTTCTGAAAGTGATGCAGGAATACGGGTGCAAAGTGATCGTATTCTCCTCGTCCGCAACGGTCTACGGCATGCACAATCCCGTTCCCTACGTGGAGGACATGCCCACCTCGGCGACCAACCCCTACGGCTACACAAAAGTCATGATCGAACAGATCCTGCACGATCTCTGTACGGCTGACCCGGACTTCTCCGTGGTCGCTCTGCGCTACTTCAACCCCATCGGCGCTCACAAAAGCGGTCTGATCGGGGAGGATCCGAACGGCATCCCGAACAACCTGCTCCCCTACATCGGACAAGTAGCCATCGGCAAGCTGAAACAGCTTTCCGTCTACGGCAATGACTATGACACCCCGGACGGCACGGGCGTGCGGGACTATATTCACGTTGTTGACCTTGCCAAGGGGCATGTGTGTGCCATTGACTATGCCATGGCACACAAGGGTTTCCTGCCGATCAACCTCGGCACGGGCAACGGCGTGAGCGTGCTCGAAATGGTACAGGCATACGGGAAAGCTTGCGGGCATGACATCCCCTACCGCATCACAGACCGCCGCCCCGGAGATATTGCTGCTTCGTATGCCAATGCTTCCCGTGCAAAAGAGCTGCTCGGGTGGGAGGCAAAGGAAACACTGGAGACGATGTGTGAGGACAGCTGGCGCTTCATGCAGCAGAACCCGAACGGTCTTTGATCAGGGGGCGCTTCATGAATAATTTTCTGATCGTCACCGCTGCCATTATCGTAGTCCTGCTGCTGCTCGTCCTGTTGGGCGGCAAGCGGCAGAAATGGCGTAAGATCGTAAACTTCTTTGTGGAGGAACTGGACGAGAACGGCGTTCCCACCGACCCGGTGCGCCTGCCGTCCCCCTTTTCCGGGGACCGCAAAAAAGGGCAGACCCATTCCAGACCCCATGCACAGCAGAAAGCACCCCCTGCCCCTGCCCGCCGCAATCCGCATCAGGCGTATACAGAAATGGCGATCCTCATGCAGAAGATCGACGACCGCCGCCGTGTTGTGGACAGCAGCGGACATTCCACGCTGTATGACGAGTATTTTGAGCTGGTATTCGAGAACCGTAAGGGCGGCACGATCCGGCTGGAAGCCTCCCGTGCAGCGTTCAAGGAAGTGCCTTTCAATCAGGAAGGCGCTCTTACTTACAAGCACGGCATGTTCATCAAATTCAAATACAACGGCGGACTGATCTCGGACGAGTATTCCCCCACCCACAGATAAAGCGCCTGTCATACGCCCGAAAATGAAAGACCCCTTCTTGGATAAGAAGGGGTCTTTTACATTTCATTCCGGTTTTCCATTGCCATATGCAAGGTCACTTCGTCAGCATATTCCAGCATGCCGCCGACCGGCAGCCCGAATGCGAGCCGTGTCACCGTCACGCCAAGCGGCTTGAGCAGCTGCGAGATATAAGCCGCTGTCGCATCGCCCTCCACGGTGGGGTTCGTCGCCATAATGACTTCGGATACGCCCCCGTTCTGCACCCGTGCCAGCAGAGAACGGATCTTCAGATCGTCCGGCATCACGTTCTGCAGCGGTGAGATCAGTCCATGCAGTACATGGTAAACGCCATGATACTCCCCCGACCGTTCAAAGGCAGCAATGTCTTTCGGGCTTTCCACCACGCAGATCACGCTCTTCTCCCGCCCCGGATCGTCACAGATCGGGCAAAGCGGCTTATCGGTCAGATTTTCGCAGCACTGGCAGTAATGCACTGTTTTCTTGGCATTGAGCAGCGCCTGTGCGAATTCCTCCACATCCTCCGTCCGCATCGACATGACGTGATACGCAAGCCGGGCAGCGGATCTCATTCCGATACCCGGCAGCTTTGCAAATTGTTCTGTCAGAATGACAAGCGGCAGTGCGTCATGGTTTGCCATGCTTAAAACAGCCCGGGCAGTGAAACACCGCCGGTGATCTTGCTCATCTCGTCCTCGGTGGTCTGCTCGATCTGGGCAACTGCCTCATTGACAGCACTGATGATGAGATCCTGCAGCATCTCGATATCTTCCGGGTCAACGACCTCCGGTTTCAGTTTCAGAGAGGTGATGGTCTTTTTCCCGGTCATGACCAGCTCCACAGCGCCGCCGCCGGCAGTGGTGGAGAATTCCCGTCCCTCAATGTCCTCCTGCAGCTCCGTGATCTGATCCTGCATCTTCTGTGCCTGACGGATCATGGAATTCATATTCTGGGGATTTCCTCCCACACCCTTCGGTACTCTTGCTCTCATAGCGTTTTCTCCTTTTGAAATTTGTTATGTGACAGCGGTCGTTTTGATCCCGCTGTTCTTTGCTTTATCCAGCATCTCCTCGACCGGCTTTGGCTTGGCAGCTGCCGTACACTTGGCACGGATGGCATACCGCTTGCCCATAACGGTCTGGATGGCATCACTCAGCATTCTGGCATTTTCCTTATTCCGGAACATGGTGAGGAAAAACGGGTTCTCCGCCTCGATCAGCATGACATTCGCAAAGGAAAACGCCTTTGCGCCCTCCAGCGTGCCGCGCACGGCAGGATCCAGTCTGCTGCACTCCTCCAGAATTTCCGCCCACTGCATCACGGGCTTCAGGTCTGCCATGCTGACCTTTCTCAGGTCTACCTCCGGCGCAGGTTCTGCCACCGGGGGAGCGATCGGCTTCTGGGGCTTGGGGGCTTCTCCGACCGGTCTGTTTTCCAGTTCCCGGATACGTTCCGCCAGCGCCTGCACATCGGCAGAAGCCGCCGGAGCGCTCTCCTGACAGAGCCGTATCAGTGTCATTTCCATTTCCACACGGCGGTCAATGGCACGTCCCATGCGTTCCCGGCAGGTCTGCATCGTATCCAGCGCTGCCATGATCTGTTCCATGCTGTGTTCTCCCGAAAGCTTTTGCAGCACCGGAAGTTCCGCCGCCATGCAGTGGACGAGTTTCACATCATCTGCCGCCTTGAGCAGCATCATATCCCGGAGCATCAAGATCAGCTCCTCACACAGCCGCTGCATGTCCTTGGAGGCATTGTACAGCGCCTCGATCAGCGCCAGTGCTTTCGGGGCATCCTTGGCATAGACCGCCTCCAAAAGACTCAGCACCTGTTCCCGCCCGGCAGCCCCCGCAGCCTCTGCGACCGTCTGTGCGGTGATCTCCTCCCCAAAGGCGGAGCATCTGTCCAGCAAAGAAATGGCATCCCGCATGCCGCCATCTGAAAGCCTTGCCATCAGCTCGGCAGCTTCCGGCTGGAGCGGAATGTGTTCTTCCTGTGCGATATACTGTAACCGGCTGACCAGATCCTCCTGCCGGATCCGCCGAAAATCGAAACGCTGACACCGGGAAATGATCGTTGCCGGGACTTTATGGATCTCCGTCGTCGCCAGAATGAATTTCACATGATCCGGCGGTTCTTCCATGATCTTCAGCAGCGCATTGAACGCACTTGGCGAAAGCATATGCACCTCGTCAATGATATACACCCGGTATCTGCACCGTTCCGGGGTATACACCGTCGCATCCCGCAGATCCCGGATATCCTCGACACTGTTATTGGAAGCCGCATCGATCTCGATCAGGTCAGACAGGACCGCATGCTCCGCATCCTTGCAGACGGCGCATTCCAGACATGGCTCACCGTCTGGACGGGGATGCTCACAGTTGACCGCCTTTGCCAGAATGCGGGCGCAGGTGGTCTTTCCCGTTCCTCTCGAACCGGTAAACAGGTAGGCATGTGCCGTTGTTCCATGCCGTATCTGGTTTTGCAGCGTGGTCGTCACCTGCGGCTGTGAAAGCACATCCGCAAAGGTCATAGGTCTCCACTTGCGGTACAATGCCTGATACATGCCTTTCCTCCCGTTTTGTAAAATGAAATTCGGAACATAGGTGTGCAGGCTTGCTGCGGCACATGGAACGATCCGCTTAATGCTGCTCGGTTCCCCGCCTGACATGGTTCACAGTGCTCCATTGCACAGGGCCCGCACACCTATATTCCGAACAGACTGCCCGAATAGTATTATTATACCACATTCTTTCCGCAATTGCAAGTCTCTCCCCTGTTTTTCCCGGATTTTCAGGCAACATGCTGAAACTTCATGCTCGTTTTTTGTGCATCTATACAAAGTTTATTTTTTTCCAAAAAACTCTTGTATTTTTTGCAGAAACATTGTATAATATTACTATAGCCCCATGAAGTGTATGTGCAAGACCGGAGCCATCGGGGCGGTATTTTTATGGATTATTTCTAACCTCTTTCTCTTTCCATAGGGCAGCGTGGGGAAGTCCATGCTGCCCTCCTCCTTTATTTACTTAACAAAAAGGACATCCCCAAACCGGGAATGCCCTTTTTTCTATGCTTACTTCTTAGTAGGCTTTCTGCCTCTCTTCTTCGGTGCTTCCGCTGAAGCAGCATCTGCCTTCTTGGCACCGGGCTTTCTGCCCCTCTTCTTGGGTGCTTCAGCCGGAACAGCCTTTTCGGCATTCTTCGTGCCGGGCTTTCTGCCTCTCTTCTTCGGTGCTTCCGCAGCCGGGGCAGCTTCTTCAACGACCTGAACAGCATTCTCAACGACCGGAGCGGCATCCTCAACAACGGGAGCCGGAGCAACCACTTCAGCAACGACCGGTGCAGCTTCTTCCACAACAGGAGCAGCCACTTCTGCCGCTGCATTCTTAGGCTTTCTGCCCCTCTTCTTCGGCGCATCTGCCGCAACAGCTTTCTCCTCTTTCTTCACGCCGGGCTTTCTGCCTCTCTTCTTGGGTGCATCCGCCGGGGCATTCTCCTCATCCTTAACAGCAGGCTTTCTGCCGGGCGTTTTCTTCGCCGGAATGGTCGAACCAAGGAGCAGAGCTTTTTCGTGATCACCCTCCTGTGCGAGCTTACCATCCGCAATGGCAGATGCCAAAGACACCTTGCCCTGTGCAACAGCAAGCACATCCGCACCGTCGCCGGTCAGGAGCGCATCTCTGTCGTTGTAATCGTAAGGTGCAACATACAGTACACCGCCGGAGATCTCCATATAGAAAGCACCCTCAGCCTCACCGGTCACATTGACCTGAACAGCAATGTGTTCCTCCACCTTGGATGCATCTGCTTTGGCAAGAGCGGTCTGTACTTTCTTCACAAGTTCATGATATGTCATAATTACTTATCACCTTTCCTGCACGGCACAAAAAATGCGCCTATTTTGCATTATTGTTCTTAGGTACATTATACAAGAAATTGGGCTTTTCGTCAATGTTTCCATGGTAATTTCTGCATTTCACACAATACACTGCCCCTTAATTTGGTAGTTTTTATCAAATCAATGCAAAAACTGCTGCGAAAAAGCCGTATTTATTTCCTGCACAGTATCAGTATCGGCAAAAAATAAATGTTTATACACGCCCAGAAATTTTTTACATGTTTTGCCCCGTTTTTTGGGGCAATGCAATGTAGATCAATTTGCCTGCGGCAACTTGTCTATTTTTCACAAACATTTTGAAAAAATGTGTAAGATCTCTTGACTAATGCTTGCAAAAGGAGTATAATAGAAACAAGAAGTTTTTTGAAGGAGGGATTTCCCTTGACTAATATACTGTTTGCCGCATCCGAATGTGTACCATTTGTCAAGACCGGCGGACTTGCCGATGTAGTCGGCGCTTTGCCGAAAAATCTCGACAAAAACCGTTTTGACGTGCGTGTCATCATTCCGTATTATACCTGCATTCCGGGGAGATACCGCAATTTCTTCCACTACCGCCACCACTTCTACATGGACTATGCCGGACGGCAGGAACATGTGGGGATCATGGAATATGAATTTGACGGGATCAAATTCTATTTTGTGGACAATGAATTTTATTTCAACGGCGAATCGCCCTACAGCAGCGATCTGCGCTGGGACATCGAGCGCTTTACGTTTTTCTGCAAGGCAGTGCTTGCGATGATGCCTGTTATCGGTTTCCACCCGGAAATTATCCACTGCCACGACTGGCAGACGGGTTTAATTCCCGTGCTGCTGCATTCGACCTTTGCCACCCACCCGTTTTATCAGGGCGTAAAGTCTATCATGACCATCCACAACCTGCGTTTTCAGGGTGTGTGGGATATTGAAGAATTCCAGCGCAACACCGAACTGCCGGACTATATGTTCACCCCCGACAAGCTCGAATTTCACCGGGATGCCAATATGCTCAAGGGCGGTCTGGTCTATGCCGATTATATCACCACCGTTTCCGAGACCTATGCGGAGGAAATAAAAACCCCCGAATATGGCGAACACCTCAACGGCTTGCTGTCGGCACGTTCTGCTTCCCTGCGGGGCATCGTCAACGGCATCGACTACAGCATTTTCGACCCCATGCACGACAAGAAGCTGTACTTTAACTACAATGCCGACACATTTCTGGACGGCAAGGCTGAAAACAAGCGCCGTTTGCAGGAAGAGCTGGGTCTGCCGCAGGACGGGCGCATTATGCTCATCGGCATCATCTCCCGCCTGACCGACCAGAAAGGGCTGAATCTGCTGGGCGATGTGTTTGAGCGTTTTCTGGACGATAATACACAATTCGTTGTCATCGGCACAGGCGACCCCGGTTATGAAAATATGTTCCGCTATTTTGCCGGACGGTATCCGGACAGGGTATCTGCCAACATCTGCTACAATGACGAACTGGCACACCGGCTGTATGCCGCTTCCGATATGATGCTCGTGCCGTCCCGGTTCGAGCCATGCGGTCTGACACAGCTCATGGCGCTCCGCTATGGCTCTGTGCCTCTGGTGCGGGAGACTGGCGGTCTGAAAGATACCGTACAGCCCTATAACGAATTTGAGCTGACAGGCACAGGCTTTACGTTCAGCCGTTTTTATTCCGAAGATTTCCTGAATACGGTCAATTACGCAAGATCTGTATTCTTCAATTACCGTGACAACTGGAACGCCATGGTACACCGGGGCATGGAACAGGATTTTTCCTGGAGCAGCTCCGCAAGGCAGTATGAAGGTATGTACGAATGGCTTTTGGGCAAATGATGCCGTTATCCTGAAAATTTCCTATCACTCCTTATTATTTCGCACGCCGGAGCATCCGAAAGGGTGCTCCGGCGTGTTTTCTGTTTATTCGTCTTTGATCACATAGACCGTATCCGCATCGGGCGGATCGAGGGCTTCGTATGCCGTCCGTGTCACGGCAAGGAGCTTTGTCTGCGCTTTCAGCTCTTCGACCGAGGCAGACAGTTCTTCGACATTGTTCCGGACGGAATTCAGGTATGACTGGAATTCTGTCATTTTTGCATCCAACGTTGTAATGCGCATATCATATTCCTGCAGTACCTCTGTCGTGAAATTCTGAATGAGCTGATTGATCTGCGTGATCGCCTGCTCTGCTGTTTCACGGACCTGCAAGAGGAATATCGTATAGCTTTTCGTGTCCAGTATCTCCTCATTATCCGGCAGTCCCCGCACCTGAACAGGGGGCATCTGATAGCGCAGGATACAGTCCGGCGCATCGGTTTCCGGGTCGCTCCCCTCTGCATAACTGCATGCGACCAAGTCAAGCTGCAGCTCCCCTTTTTCTTTCGTGAAATCACCGCCGACCGTCCAGCGCAGGCGTATCACCTGATCCTGCACTTCTTTTTCCAGCAGTGTCTCCGTCTCCCCGCCCGATGCGGTCACGCCCCGCATCAGAAAGGTGAGATCTTTCAGATCTCTCCCGTTGTAAAATCGGTCCACCTCGATGAGTACCGTATCCGCACCCATTTCCTCCTGTGAGATCAACTGCCCGATGGGCAGGGTATCGATATATTTTCCGACCGCTTTGAGCATACATTCACACTCCTTTTCCTGCATTCAGGGCTGTGCCCTCAACGATGCGGCATATGCCGGAAAACATGTACAAAACTGTACACGGCACAAAAAGAAGCAAGAGCAGGGCAGCCTGTTCTTGCTTCCTCTATCAGGAATTACCGTGTTTATTATACATACGGATGGCTTCGCTGATGGACATGGTAATGACCACTGCCCCACAGCAGAGCACCGCAAGCCCGTACAGAATGCCATTCAATGCGCCGTGTCCGGGTGCTTTCTGGATGAGCAGCATCACACCGGGGAAAATAGAAAGCACAAAGCTCAGACCGTAGAAAAATTTCGTGATGCCTTTTAATTGCGGCACAGGCAGTGCCAGCAGCAAGCCGCTGATGCCCATCGCGATCGCCAGTATCGGCGCATAGTCCTTGATGTAGTGCATCCAGCCAAGCTCGTCTTCCATTTTGTAGCCCAGCCCGAATGCGCCTGCAAAAAACATCCCGAACGCCACTGCCCCGATCAGCCCAACGACCGTCAGGATGATGAGCTGCACGAAGCCCTTTTTGGCAAGCTCCTTTTCCCGTTCCTCACGCAGCTCGTTCATCAGGCGGACATTTTCCCGCTTCTTTTCTTCTGTCATTTCGACCGGGGGCGGAACATAGCGCTGCGGCTTCTTGGACTCCTCTTTGATACGTTCGAGATCTTCGTCCTTGAACTGCGGTACATACTCCTCCGGTTCCGGGGCTTCCTCCAGCTGGACATCTTCCGCTTCCGGCAGGGCTTCTTCCGCTTTCGGGCGCATTGCATTCGGTATCATCGGCGCAGGAATGCCAAGCTGCCCGGCACGCATTTCCACGATCTGCTGCTGCTTTTCCGCATCCAAGCCCATGAATGTGGCTTTCAGGCTGTCGTCGAATTGCAGCTTCTTGCAGAATTCTGCCACCTCGTCATAAGCCTCCGGCTCGCCTCCGCCGAGCAGGTCGTCCATGCTGCCTTCCAGTACAGGCTCGTGTTTTTGCTCTGCCTGTGCATAGCTGCCGACCTCACCCAGTTCCGGGGCTTCATCCAGCACCGGCGCACCACGCTTTTCCTCATGCCACGACTGCTCCGGGTCGTCGAGCTGTACCTGTTCTTCCAAGACAGGTGCTCCCTTTTTCTCTGCCGCACCGCCCCAGACTTCTGGTGTATCCCCCAGCAAGCCCTCCAGATCCTCCAGATCCAGCACCGGCGCACCCTTTTTTTCCGTTTCCTGATAGGTAAGTCCTTCCGATCCGCCGAGTATATCCTTTTCATCGGGCATATCTGTCACCTCATTCGTTCAGCGTTCGATCATCTGGTCACGGTCAGGACCGACACCGACCATGCACACCTTGCATTCACAGAGCCGTTCCAGCGCCTCGATATAATTCCGGCAAGCCTCCGGCAGCTCCTCAAACTTCCGGCATCCGGTAATATCTTCCGTAAAGCCCGGAAAAGTCTCATAGACAGGCGCACACTCTGCCAGCTTCTCCAGACTCGGCGGAAAATCCTTCAGCACCGTGCCGTCTGCTTTCCGGTAGCCCACACAAACTTTCAGGTCTCCGATACCGCACAGCGTGTCAAGCTTGTTGATGGCAAGCCCGTCCAGCCCGTTGACCCGCACAGAATGCCGCACGATCACCGCATCGAACCAGCCCGTCCGTCTCGGTCTGCCGGTCGTTGTGCCGAATTCGCCGCCCTTGTTCCGGATCGTCTCACCGATCTCATCGTTCAGCTCCGTCGGGAACGGTCCTTTTCCGACACGTGTCGTATAAGCCTTTGCCACGCCGATGATGCTGTCGATCATCCGTGGACCGATGCCCGTACCGACACACACACCGCCGGACAGCGGGTGGGAGCTGGTAACAAACGGATATGTACCAAAATCAATGTCGAGCAGCGTAGCCTGTGCGCCCTCAAACAGGATCGTCTTGCCGGCTTTGTAAGCCTCCTGTGTCAGCACGGACACATCTGCCACATAGGGACGCAGGCGCTCCCCGTAAGCCGTATATTCCGCAATGACGGCATCGAGATCATGTGCTTCGCCGCCGTAAACTTTTGTGATGATGGCATTTTTCAGGCTGCCTGTTGCTCTTGCCTTTTCCGGGAACACTGCCGGATCGACCAGATCGCAGATACGAATGCCGCAGCGCTCGTACTTATCCATATACGCCGGACCAATGCCCCGCTTGGTCGTACCGATGTCATTGTTCCCCCGGAACTTTTCCGAAAGCCCGTCCAGTGTCAGATGCCACGGCATCACCACATGGGCACGGGGATCAATTTTCAGGTCAGCAGTGGAAATGCCACGGCTCTCCATCGCATCCAGTTCTCCGATGAAATCTTTCGGGTCAAGCACGACACCCGCACCGATCAGGCACTGCGTGTCAGGATATAAGATACCAGACGGCACAAGGTGGAGCTTATACGTTTCACCGCCGCTGACAACGGTATGACCGGCATTGTTGCCGCCCTGAGAACGGACGACGACCTGCGCACGGGAAGCTAAGATATCAATGACCTTTCCCTTGCCCTCATCGCCCCATTGCGTACCGATTACAATATTTGCAGGCATGGTTCTACCTCTTTTCGTGAAATTGCTGTATGCCCTGTGTCATAGCATACAGTTATAGTATACCATACTTCCGCACAAATTGCAAGCATTTTTTTCGCAGCGTGACGCTGCACCCGTCCTGCCTCCCAATGCCGCCTGACGGCGGCAAAGGTCGGCTTGCTTGACTGATACTTTTATTTTAGTCGGGTTTCACGGCTGAAAGTACAATTTAGATCGATTTGCCCGACTGATACTTTTATCTTCCCTGAGAGCAGTCGCCCTTTGCGCTGCAAGGCGCATTGGGCGACACCACGGGTGCAGCGTCACGCTGCCCCTCACACCTTCCGGTATGAGGGGCAGTCGTTATCCTGCATTTGCCGCATTATTGGCATTATCCTGTGTGTAGACTTTCAATTGCTTCTTGCGCATCGTGACTTGTTCATCCTTCGGGAACAGGATCAGCTGATCATCGGTGAGATAGATCCATGTCTCCGTACCGCTTTCGGCTTTCAGCGTTACACGGTACACGTTATTGGAATCCCGTGCGCTGACAGCCGTGACCTCCGTCACGGTATATGTTACCTCCTGATTCTGATCCATCCCATACCCGACCGCCAGACCGCCCAGTCCGACCGCCAGCAGAATGATGCCCACAACGACCTTGCTCATGCCGCTGTGATTGATCAGAAACATCGCTCCCAGCACGCCCAGCAGTCCACCTGCTATCATAATGCCGATTCCTAATGTCATACAGACCGCCTCCTTAATTGATCATGGGCAGATGCCCTTACTTACAGTATAGCACACATTTCAGAAAAATGCAATACCTAATTCAGAAAAAATTCACAAAGCGCATTTGCATACATTTACCAGTTGCAAAACCGGAAAATCTGCATAGACTATAAGCAGCAGAGCATTGTGTTTGCCGGAAAGGGGGTGACACCCCCAGAGGGAGATGTCCTTGACTTGCCCCCTTCACATTCGGAAAGCACAAGACGCTGCTTTCCGATAAAAGCCCGCTGCCGTCCTCTTTCAGACAGCAGCGGGCAGTTTGTGTCATTCGTTTTTCAAATACTCTCCCGGAACGGGATAGTCGTTTTCAGCCAAAAGCCGTGCATAGTCCGGGTCTTGCAGACGGGCAACAGATGCCTGCCGCTTCTTCTCATAAGCCCTTGCCACTCTGCCGGTCTTTACGCCGATCACTTGCCACAATTCATACAATATCCCGATCCCGCTGCACACGACCAAGACCCACAACATAGGGTAATAGCTGTTTTCAAAGTACAGCAGCGCTACATTGAAACCTGCTGCCGCCAGTCCCAGCACGAGCAGGATCCCTGCCCCTTTCAGCCACGGCATCACGGAATGGACATTTTCCGGTTCGCCGTACAAAGCGACTTCACTGTAACGGTCATCGAGATAAGTACCCCCGCACTTCTTGCAGGTACGCAGGGGACTGCCCTCATATCTTGCCTGTGCAGCCCCTCCCACAGCCTTGCCGCAGTGCGGACAGAAGCCGTGGGCGTGTTTGATCTTCTCCATAGTTCTCCTCCCAAAATAGCCCCGCTCGGAAAGCGGGGCTCAAATTTACGCTTCCGTGAGATCGTCCGTTTCTGTCGGTGCAGGGGGTTCTCCCTCACGCATATCGGTCACTTCCGGTGTTTCATCCGGCGTTTTCTCCTGCGGCTGCTCCAGTTTTCCCTCCATCAGCAGAGCAAAATCATCTCCCTCGATCTTTTCATGCTCCATCAGGTACTTGGCAACAGTGTGCAGCTTATCGGCATGTTCCGTGAGGATCTGCTCCGCCTTCGCATAGCCTTCCTCCACAAATGCACGGATCTCCGCATCGATCTCGGCAGCCACTTCATCCGAATAGTTCGGCGTACTGCTGAAGTCCCGCCCGAGGAACGGTTCGCTCTGGTCGTGTCCATAGACCACTGGACCGAGCTTTTCACTGAAACCGAAGCGTGTGATCATGCTCCGAGCCGTCGAAGTCGCACGCTCCAGATCATTCGATGCGCCCGTAGAAATATCGTCTAAGATCAGCTTCTCTGCCACACGTCCGCCGAGCAGGACAACGATCTCCTCCCGCATTTCCATCATGCTCCGGTAGGACTTGTCATGCTCCGGCAGCGACAGCGTATAGCCGCCAGCCATCCCTCTCGGGATGATCGAGATCTGGTGTACCTTGTCCTGATGCGGGCAGTAGTACGTGCAGACAGCATGCCCTGCTTCATGGTAAGCCGTCAGCCGGACTTCACGTTCGGTAACGACACGGGACTTCTTCTCCGGTCCTGCAATGACCTTGATCGTTGCTTCCTCAATGTCCTCATTGGTGATCGCCTTGCGGTTTTTGCGGGCTGCTAACAGTGCTGCTTCATTGGCAAGGTTGTCAAGGTCTGCACCCGTAAAGCCGACTGTCCCCTTGGCAATATTGGCAAGGTTGACATCCGGGGCAAGGGGCTTGTTGGCAGTGTGGACTTTCAGGATCTCCTCCCGTCCCTTGATGTCCGGATAGCCGACCACGATCTGCCGGTCGAACCGTCCCGGACGCAGCAGTGCCGGGTCAAGGATGTCTCTCCGGTTGGTAGCGGCAATGACGATGACGCTTTCTTTTCCGGTAAAGCCGTCCATCTCGACCAGCAGTTGGTTGAGGGTCTGTTCCCGTTCGTCATGTCCGCCGCCCAGACCGGCACCTCTGTGCCGTCCTACGGCATCGATCTCGTCAATGAAGATGATCGACGGCGCATTGCGCTTTGCCGTTTCAAACAGATCACGCACACGGGAAGCACCGACACCGACAAACATCTCCACGAAATCCGAACCGGAGATCGGATAGAACGGACAGCCTGCTTCTCCGGCAACTGCCCTTGCGAGCAGAGTCTTACCAGTACCGGGCGGTCCAAGCAGCAGCACGCCCCGTGGGATACGTGCGCCCAAGTCAGCGTATTTCTTCGGGTTCTTGAGGAAGTCCACGACTTCTGCCATCTCGAACTTCTCCTCCTCCGCACCGGCGACATCTGCAAATGTCGCCTTCTTGCTGGAGGGCTGGCTCTTGATATTGGCACGCCCGAAATTGCTGTACCGTCCGCCGCCTGCCTGCCGCATCATGAAGATGAACAGAGCAATGCCCATGATCATGATGATAAAGGTCGGCACATAGGTGATCAGCCACGAATTGTCCCGGATCTTATAGTAGTCCTGATCGAGCGGATGATCGGGATTTGCCTTGTTGTAGTCCAGACGGTACGTCTCCGTCTCTTCGAGGAATTTCCCCACATTCGGTACGCTGTATTCGATCTCCGTTTCATCTTTCAGCTTCAGCTTCAGCTCACCCGTCCCCAGATCGAGCGTATATTCCGTGACCTCCAGATCATCGAAATGCTCCATGATCTCCGAGTAGGTATATTCCGGCTCTTTCACATTCATCCGGGGGATCCAGTAGGCAAAGAGAAAAATGAAAATCGCTGCGATCAGCAGATAAATAACGATACCCCTGCTTCTTTTCGGTGTCAAACGATCCACTCCTTTTCATGTATGATACGGGCTATCTATTTATGATACAACGCCCTTGTGAAATTGGCATGTTCCTTACGTGTCCGTCCGGTGAACAGTCAGCAGCAGCATCCGCTGTGTCTGTTCCGTCACCGCTGCTCGTGCCGCTGCCCCAAGTCCTTCGACCCACAGCAGTCCCTCCGCATCGGAGAGGAAATGCACAGCTGCCCGCTTTTCCGGGGGGACTTGCTCCTGTAACCATTTTTTGACAGTCACATGGTGTTCCCGTCCGGCGGGCTGGATACGCAGTCCGGGTACTCTGCCATGCAGCCCGGCATACCCTTTTATTATATCATGATCCAGAACAGAATCTGTGAACATTGTGTAAACACTTGAGAATTTTTTCACATTTTTTCGCAGGATCAGCTCTGCTTCCACAAAATAGTCAGGAAATATCTGATTTTTTCCCAATTTCAGCAGGCAATACGGTATTTCTCCCGGCTGCTGCCGCAGAAAAAGCACATCCCGGCTCACGCAGACACGGGGCATGCCCCGGACAAGTTCCGCACTGCCTCCCGTTTCCAGCAGGTGTGCCACGGCGAAGATCTGCGCACGGCTGACCGAGTATCCATTTTCTTCCAGAAACTGTGCGATACACCGGAGCTGTAAAGCAGGCTGCACCGCCGAAAGTCCTTTCAGCGAACCGTCCGTCTGCCGCAGCCGTGCATAGGTTTCCGCCGTCAATCGTTCGAGCAGTGTTTCGTCGAGCCGCAGCAGTTCCGCCGTCTGAGCTGCGTGTACGGCAGCCGCCGGATTGACCGCTTTCAGGACAGGGACAGCATGATGCCGCAGCGCATTGCGGGCATAGCGGTCTGTGAGATTGGTCGAATCCGTTACATAGTCTGCCCCGATCTCCCGCAGATACGCTTCGATCTCCGCACGGGTGACAGAAAGCAGCGGACGCAGATAACGCTCCCGCACCCCCGGGATCCCGCAAAGTCCTTTCAGACCCGTACCCCGAGCCAGCCGCAGGAGCTGCGTTTCCAACTGGTCGTCCGCTGTGTGTGCTGTAGCCGTATAGCCCGGTATTTCTGCAAAAACGGCATACCGGAGGTCCCTTGCGGCAGTCTCCTCCGAGCTGCCGTCCTGCATCTGCCTTGCCTTCACATCGACCGGAATTACCGTCAGCGGCACGCTGAGCGTTTCGCAGAGCCTGCGACAGAAAGCCTCATCTCGAATGCTTTCCTCCCCCCGCAGCTGATGCTGCACGTGTACCGCCGCAATTTCCAGACCATATGTCTCCCGCACTGCCAGCAGGCAGTACAGCAGGCATACGCTGTCCGCACCGCCGGAAAGCGCAGCCGTTACCGCTACGTCCCGGATCTCCTGCTCCGCAAAGAAGCGGCGCACGGCATCAAGTGGGTTCACTGTGATTTTCCTTTGTGGTGAAGCGGGTAAACTGCCCGTCCCAGTTCAAAAAGACCGTTCCCGTTTCCCCATGGCGGTTCTTGGCAACGATACATTCTGCCTCATTGGGTCTCTGATTTTCCCTATTATAATACGCATCCCTGTACAGGAACAGAACAATGTCCGCATCCTGCTCGATAGAACCGGATTCACGCAGGTCGGAGAGCATGGGGCGCTTGTCGGTACGGCTTTCCGGTCCACGGGAAAGCTGTGACAGCAGGATCACCGGCACATCCAGTTGTTTTGCCATGATCTTGAGCTGCCGAGTGATCTCGCTGATGATCGTGACACGATTCTCCGTGTGCAATGTCGTACCGATCAGACCGAGATAATCGATCACCACCAGCCCTAAATTCTTCATCCGCCGCAGCTTGGAATGGATCTGCTGCACGGTGATGCTGGCGGAATCGTCAATATAGATCGGCATGCCCGACAGATAGCTCGCACCGCTTGCCAGCCGCACCCAGTCGTCCCCCGTGAGCCTGCCCGTGCGGAGCTTGTAGGAATCCACCAATGAAGCACTTGACAGCAGACGGGCAGCAAGCTGCTCACGGGGCATTTCCAGTGAGAAGATGCACACCTGCTTGCTGGGATCATTTTTGGCGACATTCTGCGCAATATTCAATGCAAAAGCGGTCTTTCCCATCGCCGGACGTGCGGCAATGAGGATCAGATCAGAATCATTCAGCCCCGAGATCTTATCATCCAGATAGGAAAATCCCGAACCGACACCGACATATTTCTCCCGGTCAGGTCCGGCGAGCTGCCCGATATGGACATACGTATCGGAAATAATATCCTGCAGCGGCATAAGCCCTGTTACGTCCCGCCCCTGCCGGATGTCAAAGATCCGCTGCTCCGCAGAATCCAGCAGCACCTGCGAATCATTCTCGCCGCTTTGGATATCCGTGAGAATACTTCTCGCCGTTTCTGCCAGCATACGGATATGGAATTTATTGAGTACAATGGCGCAGTAGCTGCCGATGTTGGAAACTGCCGGCACCATCTGCACCAGATTGCCCAGATAATTTCTGCCCTCCGCAGCGGTGGCAAACACCTTGGATGCGACCGCTTCGTTGAGTACCGTCACAATGTCGATCTTGCCGCCTGCCACGAACATGGAAGCCATGATGCCGAACAGTGCCCGGTGCTGGTCGATGTAAAAGCATTCCGCTTTGAGCTGTTCCAGCACAACAGGCATGACCGTGCTGGCTTGGATCATACATGCGCCGAGCACGGTCTGTTCTGCCTCCAGACTATAGGGCATTTCAAGATCGTTGAATCTCTCTGCCATCGTATGCTCCTTACCCCTCTGTCACTTCGATCGTGACAGAAGCGGCAATGCCCGCATACAGACGGACTTCTGCCGAAAATGTCCCGAACGCCTTGATCTCGGACTTCAGGCTGATCTTCTTCTTATCGATCTTGCAGCCGTACTGTGCTTCTATCGCCTGAGCGACCTGCGCAGCCGTCACCGACCCGAACAGTCTGCCGCCCGTGCCGGCTTTCGCTTGGATCGTCACTGTTTTTCCGTCAAGCTTCTGCTTTGTCTCCTGCGCATTCGCCTTTTCGGTGTCGATGCGGAACTGCGCCGAGGACTGCTGTCCCCGCAAATGGTTCAGATTTTCGGCAGTAGCCTCCACAGCCAGCTTCTTCGGCAGCAGCATATTGCGTGCATAGCCGTCAGCGACATTCTTCATTTCGCCTTTCTTTGCTGTACCCTTGACATCCTGCAAGAAAATGACCTTCATTCTCCTTCATCCTTTCTATCTGCTGAAGCTTTGCAAGACTTCCAGCAGCCGTTGTTTCGCCTCCGCCAAGGAGACATCCGGCAGCTGTGTCGCTGCCATCGTCTGATGCCCGCCGCCGCCGAGCTGTTCCATGATGACCTGCACATTGGCAGCCCCGTAGGAACGGGCAGAAATATTCACCACATGGTTGACCTCATAAATGACAAAAGCAGCCTCCACGCCGGAAATGCCCAGCAGCTCGTCCGCTGCCTGCGGTGCGACGAGCCGCACCTCCGGTGTATCGGGCGCAGCCATCGCAATGGCAAAACCGTCCCTGATCTCTGCCGACCCGACAAGCTCCGTCCTGCTCCGGTAGGCTTCGATCGAACCGGAGAACAGCCCTTTCACCCGCACGGTATCCGCACCGATCTTCCGTAAGTACGCCGCAGCCTCAAATGTCCGCACGCCCGTGCGCATGACAAAATTCTTCGTATCCAGCATGATGCCCGCCAGCAGACAGTCCGCATAGACCGAATCCACCGGCTCGCCGAGCTTAAAGTATTGCAGCAGCTCCGTGATCATTTCACAAGCCGAGGAGGCATAGGGTTCATGGTGGAATACAACGGCATTGTCCACAAAATTGACATTCTTCCGGTGGTGGTCGATGACAGCGACCCGCTTTGCCTCCTGATAAAGAGACTGGCTTTCGAGAATATCCTTGTTGTGGGTATCCACGATGATGAGCAGCGTATCATTCGTCATGGCTTCCAGCGCCTGCGCCGGCGTGAAAAACAGATCACGTCCGACTTCATCCTCCACCAGTTCCAGCAGCTGCCCGGCAAGGGTCTTTTTTGGGTCGGCGACCACGTGAACTTTCACGCCCATCAGCCGGACTGCCCCTGCCAGTCCGCAGGCACCGCCGACCGAATCGAGATCGCCGAACCGATGTCCCATGATCAGCACATGGCTGCTCTCTAAAATAAGATCCTGAATTGCCCCGGCAACGATCCTTGTTTTCGCACGGGATCTCTTTTCCACGCCCCTTGACACGCCGCCGAAAAAGCGGTAGCCGTTTTCGGTCTTGACGGCAGCCTGATCGCCGCCCCTGCCGAGCGCCATGTCCAGACACTGCTCCGCATAGGCTTCGCTCTCCTGTAATGTCGCTGCCCCGTGTCCGACACCGATCGAAAACGTCACATAATTCTTCTCATCCACGAAGATCGTCCGGGCATCGTCCAGTATTTTGAATTTCCCAGCGATCAGCTCCCGCACATGCTGTTCCTCTAAAACGGCAAGGAACCTGCCGTTCTTCAGCCGCCGCAGGACACCGTTCGTCCCTGCAATGAAATCCTCCAGCAGCCGTTCGATCGCCGCACTTGCCGCAAGGCGCACGCTTTCCCGGGCATTCTGGATCAGATCCTCATAGTTATCCACCATGAACAGCAGCACACACGGACGGGAATTGGCATAGTCCAGCCGCAGCTCTTCCAGTTCCGTTTCATCCGTCCAAAGGAATGCGGTCAGCACCGCACCGTCCTCCTCATACAGCATGGCAGAAACATGGTAGTACCGCTGCCGCCAGAAGATCGACTGCTCCGACACCGAGGGATCGAACGGGACCGTCTCATACAGATCCCGCCCGAACAATTCCGCACCGCCCATGATCTGTTCTCGGAAATAGGCATTATAGCGCACAACGACCCCTGCCTTATCCAGCACACAGATCCCGAACGGCAGCTTCTCGAGCGCCGCAAGCTCCGTCCGTTCCGCATCCTCGCTCAGCTTTGCGATGTAGCGTATCTGACTTCTCTGGGAACGGGCAAGCACGACCGCCCCGATGACAGAAAGCACCACCCCCGGAACGCAGTACAGCAGCCCATACGGGTCGCCCCGCTGATAGAGCATTGCCGCCGGCAGTACCGCCGCCAGCAGCATCAGTGCCGCTAAGATCCAGACAGATACAGGGTATTTCAGCTTCACGCCTTCACCTCCTTGCCCGTCCGCCGTGTCCGGCAGAGGTCAGACCTCCATGATAATGGGGAGTATCATCGGGCTGCGCTTGGTCTTTTCAAAAATGTAGTCCGAAAGTGCATCCCGCAGCTTTGCCTTGAGGGATGTCCATTCCTTCAGCTCAAAGGCAGAGCATTCGTCAAGCGTATGGCACATCAGCTGCTTTGCCTGCACCATCAGTTCCTCCGCCTCACGCACATACACAAAGCCTCTTGAAATGATGTCCGGACCAGCCACGACCTGATCGGATGCCCGGTTGATGCCGACCACGATGATGATCAGACCGTCCTCCGCCAGATGCTTTCTGTCCCGGAGCACGATCGACCCGACATCGCCCACGCCAAGCCCGTCCACAAGCACTCTGCCCGACGGTGCCTGCGATACGATCTGGAGCTTTACGCCGTCCGTCTCAATGACATTGCCGATCGAGGCAAGCAGGACATTTTCTTTCGGCATGCCCATTTCAATGGCAAGCTTCCGGTTCTTGACCAGATGCTTGTATTCGCCGTGTACGGGGATGAAGTATTTCGGGCGTGTCAGTGCCAGCAGCAGTTTCAGTTCCTCCTGACAGGCGTGTCCGGAAACATGCACCTCGTACATGGATTCGTAGATGACCTCTGCACCGGATCTCAAAAGCTCATTGACGACCTTTGTCACGTGCTTTTCGTTGCCCGGGATAGGTGTCGCCGAAATGATGATGAAGTCCATGGGAGTGATGTTGACTTTCTTGTGGTCGTGCATCGCCATGCGTGTCAGGGCAGACATCGGCTCACCCTGACTGCCGGTCGTGATCAGCACGATCTGTTCCGGCGGATACTGTCCCATATCCTCAATGTCAATGATCGTGTTCTTCGGCACTTCCAGATAGCCCAGCTCCAGTGCCGTTGTGATCACATTGATCATGCTGCGCCCGAGTACAGCGACTTTTCTGCCGTTCCGGGCAGCCATGTTGATGATCTGCTGCACCCGGTGGATATTAGAGGAGAAAGTCGCAATGATGATACGTCGGCTGCCTGCTTTGGCAAACAGGCGCTCAAAGGATTCGCCGACTTTGCGTTCGGACTGCGTGTAGCCGGGGCGCTCCGCATTGGTGGAATCTGCCATCAGTGCCAGTACCCCTCTGCTGCCAAGCTCCCCGAACCGGGCAAGGTCGATCGGTCCGCCGTCAATGGGCGAAAAATCGACCTTAAAGTCTCCCGTATGCACCAGCACGCCTGCCGGGGTATGGATCGCCATACCCATTGCGCCGGGGATAGAGTGGTTGACCTTGATGAATTCGACCGCCATGCAGCCCATCTTCACGGTCTTGCGGGATTCAATGACATTCAGGGAAACTTTGCCAAGCAAGCCGTGTTCCTCCAGCTTGTGTTTGATCAGCCCGATCGTCATGCCCGACCCGTAAACAGGGGCATTGACCTTTTTGAGTAAGTAGGCAAGTCCGCCGATGTGATCTTCGTGTCCGTGCGTGATGACGATGCCCCGGAGCTTTTCCTTATTGCGCTCCACATAGGTGAAATCCGGCAGCACGATGTCCACGCCGGGCATCTCCGCATCCGGAAAGGCAAGCCCGCAGTCGAGGATGAACATATCATTGCTGCATTCAAACACGGTCATGTTCTTGCCGATCTCATTGAGTCCGCCGAGCGGGATGATGCGCACGGGGGTGCGCTTCTGATCCTGCTGACGGGGACGTTTCTGTACGGGCTGCGGTGCAGGGGGCGCAGGGACGGCAGCCTTCTTCGCAGCGCTGCCTGCCTGCTGTTTCGGGCGGCGTACCACGTAGCGCCTGCGCTTCTGCGGATCATTCTGGTGATCCTTGTTGTTCTGGTTGTTTTGGTTGTTCAATCGTATACCTCGTCTTTCTTTCGGTGTGCAGATGACCGCCGCAAGCGCCGCTGCGCCCCGGCACGGATGAAAGCTGCGTGGGGTACAGTCAGTATGCTGCGGCGGGATCCTGCGCTGCATCGTTGATGTTGTAAGTATCGGAAACGGCGCACCGTTTCCATGATGTAAAGGCAACACCGCACAAAGACCGCCTGACGGCTCCGCACGTCATCTGCGTACAGATCCTCCGTCATCCTGCACATAAACTCCTTGAAATACACAAAGTATTCCTGCGTCGTTTCTGCACAAGCTGACGAATGATCTGCTTACGCATCTGACGCACGATCTTTGTGCGGTGTTGCCTAAAGGCTTTCGCCTGATACCCGTTCCTTCTATCTGCGCATACAGATATACATTTTTATTATATCGGATTTTTCTTCCTTTGTCAAGTAGGCGGGAAAGCTGCGGGGGAGAATTGGGCAGTTTGGCTAATTTTACGCAGAAAGCTATCACAAGGTTTGAAAAGTAGTACAAACGCAGACGGACGTGTTACCCCTGTTCCGCATGGCGCAGCTTTTTCTCCCACATCCCGCAAAGCTCCGCTGCCGTTTCCATCGAATCCGCATGCACACGCAGCTTTACCAGTCTGCCCTGCGGCGGCAAGGTCATTTTCACGGACGGTTCGGGGTTGCGGTTTTGCAGGTTTTCCACTTCCTGCCGGGTGAGGGATGTGGAAAGTTCCCGCTGCACCGTGCAGAGTTTTGGCAGCAAGGAAGCCGCCTGCCGGAGCGTCAGTTTCCGTTCCGTCAGCACCCGCAGCACCCGCACAAAGAGCCTTACCCCGTCACAGCAGACTGCCTGCTTTTCATAGAGCTGTGCCGCCGTCGGGGAAAATTCCGGACTGTGCATCCGCAGCACCCGGCAGCCGTTCCGGGCGGCAAAATCCTCCGCTGCCGGGTGGAAATCCTCCGGCAGTGCCATCGGTTCGTCCCGGAAGGACAGCATAGCCAACAGCAAAAGCTGCTCCTCCCGCAGCAGTCCTGCCTCAAGGGAAAAAGCCCTTGCGCTCCTCCCGTCCTCCGAAAGGGTGAGGGTGATCTTCTCCCCCGTACCGCCGGAAAACAGCCGCTGTGCCGCCTCCCGGAGGGTAGGATCCGCACAGCTCACGGTGATCTCCGGCAGTCCGCCCTCCGGGAGCTGCCGGGCGTTTTCATCCTCCCAGAGATGCAGCATCCCGGACGCATCCGAAAACCGCCCGCACCGCACGATCCTGTCCGAAATGCCGCTGTCCAGCGCCCGCCACAGCCGCATGGTCTGCGCCTGTGTGAGCGCCTGTCCCTGCGCCCCGAACGGCAGGAGCTGCACCGTTTCCTCTCCGGAAGCCCACAGCACGGCATCACACCCCGTCAGCCTTGCCGCATACAATAGCTGTGAAAGCGCACAAGCGCCCGTCTGCCAGACCCTTGCCCCCTGCGAAACTGCCCCGGCAGCCGCTGCCAGTGCCAGTCCCTCCCCGGCAGGATGACTGTAGCCGACCGCCAGACGGCTGCCGAGGGAGACCATTGCCGCACCTGCCTGCAAAGCCGTTTCTGCCGTGTTCCAACGGGAAAGTCCGCCGCAGATACCGTCCTCCGGCAGGACGAGCAGATCTCTTGTCTGCGTGTATCTTGCGTGGGGTGGGAGGACAGAGCCTTCCGGGACAACGCCGCCCGTCAGGTGCGCATCCCTGTCCACCAGTGCATGACGGCAGACCACGCAGTCTTTCAGCACAGCACCCTCTCCGACCTGTACGCCGTCACCCAGAACGCACCCCTCTAAGACCGCCTTAGCCCCGATAATGCAGTCATTGCCGAGGATGCTTGTCCGGTCAACGGATGCCCCCTGCCCGATGTGAACGCCCTCCCCGATGCGCCGTGCGGACTTGCCGGACAGGAGCATCTCCTGCTGCAATTTCCGGTAGGCTGCCGGGGTATCGGCATGACGAAAATGCGAAAGCCGCAGGGCTGCCGTTTCTTTCGGTTCGAGAAGTGCCGAGCCGGTCGGGTGCAGTTCCGCTTCGGCAGGAGAACCGTCCGGGGCGGAGAGCTTCACGCCGCTGCCCTTGCAGAGGGCATACAGTTCCCCCATATCCCATTCCGGCAGGCAAAGCCGCCGCAGCAGCAAGGTCGGCGCTTCCGCCCGCAAAGATGCCAGAGAATCCACGAACCGCACCGGCATTTGCAGATGCAGCCCATCCAGTGTGCGCCGGATACGCTCCTCTGCCGCTATCAGCACCGCACTCTGAAAGCCGCTTTTTTCCAGATACGTCAGCAGATGTGTCAGCAATGGCACATTGCAGAAAGGCAGGAGCGCTTCGGGGCAGTCCTGCATGGGGATACATTCCGCTTTTTTGTCACAATAGAGAATCGCTTGCATGGGTAAACCTCCTTGCGGCAGTGTCTGCCGCTGCATTTTTCTCTATTATGGGCTTTTTTTAGTATTCCTATGCATTATAATCTGCGGATAGAGGAGCAGAATGCCCGGCAGATTGCAGTATGCCATACCGGCATTGGCAATATCTGCCAGTAGCCAGACCGTTTCCAACCGCATCACAGCCCCTACCACAGCGGCAAGGCAGAAAGCAGCACGGTAGACCGTGACCCATTTTTGCCCCGCTATGCTCCGCAGGGCGCTGCTCCCGCAGTGCGACCACCCCACCAGTGTACACAGCGCAAAGAGCGCAATGACCGGCGGCAAAAGCACATCCGCTGCGCTCCCCATGCCCTTCCGGAACGCCAGTAAAACCAGTCCTGCCCCGTCTGCCCCGGTATCCAGCACTCCAGCCGAAAGCACCGCCAGTGCCGTTGCCGTGCAGCAGAGAAAGGTATCCGCAGCGACCTCCAGCATTCCGCACGCCCCCAAAAATGCCGGCGGTGCGCCCTCTGTACTGCTGTGCAGCATACTGCTGCTGCCCAGTCCGGCTTCGTTCGAGAACACGCCACGGCGCACCCCGACGGAAACTGCCCGTCTGACGGCTTCTCCGGCAATGCCGCCGGCGGCTGCCTGCCACCCGAATGCGCCCCGGAAGATCGACAGGACTGCTGCCCCTAAATTATCCCGGCAGTGCCAGATCACCACACCTGCCCCAAACAGGTACACCGCCGTCAGCACCGGAACAACTGCTGCCGCAAACTGCCCGATGCGCTTTGCACCGCCGAAAATAACTGCCGCCGTGATACCGCCTGCCGCAAGCCCCGTCACCCATGCCGGAATGCCGCAGGCTTCTTGCAATGTCTGCGCCATGGCATGGCTTTGTGTCATGTTTCCCATGCCGAAAGAAGCTGCCACACAGCAGACCGCAAAGGCAGTCCCCAGTGCCGGATGGATGCCGTACCGCAGATAGGCAGCTGCCCCGCCGATCTCTCCCCGGCGGTAATGGCAGCCAAGCACATTTTCCGCATAGATCAGCCCCATGCCAAGCAGTGCAGCGACCCACATCCAGAACACAGCACCTGCGCCCCCCAGTGTCAGTGCCGTGCCGACACCTGCGATATTTCCCGTTCCCATAGCGGCAGCGAGCGAAGTCATGCACGCCTGAAATACGCTCTGCGTTCCGCTGCCCCGATGCTTTTTCCCAAGCAGGCGCAGACTGCGCAGCGGCTGAAAACCGCCGTATATATGGCAGAAAGCCCCCGTGCCGAGCAGCAGCCCGACCAGTCCGCTGCCCCAGAGCAATTGGTTCAGCGAAGTCAGAAATTCCATATGCCAACTCCTTTTTTCAGATGTGCCTCGTTTCCCCTTGCAATTCTATACCCATTTATGCTATAATAAAAATGGAAACTTCTTTGCCACGACTTACAGGAAAGGGGGACACTGCCATGCAGGAATACCGTGCCGATCTTGCCGCACTCCGGCTGATACAGGTCTGTCTGTGCCTGACCGCAGCGCTCATCACTGCGGCAGCGGCTTATTTTCTGAAAGAATGGCGCATCGCTGTCTATTGCATCGCAGGCGTATTCTGCGGCAGTGCCGTTCTCATCGGCTTTTTCTGTCTGCCTGTCTGGTTCAGCCGGCTGCGGTATGTGGTCAGTTCCTCCCGGCTGACGGTCTGTTCCGGTCTGGTCGTGAAAAAAGAACAGTCCATCCGCCTTGACCGCATCCAGTTTGTCCAGATCCTCTCCGGACCGTTCAACGGGCTGTTCGGGATGAATTTCATCATTCTCCATGTCTACGGCGGACAGCTCTCCGTGCTGTTCCTGAAACGGCAGGACAGGGATGCCCTCATCACCATGCTCCAGCAAAGGGGGGTCTTTCATGCACCATGAACACCCCCTGCGCATCATCCGCTACACCAAAAAAACGCTATGGCTGCTGATCTTCCCCATTCTGCGCGGTGCTTACCATGTATTCAACCGTGAAGTCCTCCTCGAATGGCTGGAGGGGGCATGGATGGACCTGCTGATCCTGCTGTTCATCATTGCCTATGGCTGGCTGTGCTGGTATATGCGGGTATTTACTGTCCGGGACGGGCAGATCTATGTAAAGGAAGGCATTTTCTACACCCGCAGGCGTATCATTCCGGTGCGCAATCTTTCCGCCCTCACCATCGAGCATCCGTTCCTGCTCCGCCCCCTCAAGGCTGCCTACCTGAATGCCGATACCGCTTCGGGGCTGCTGGGGACGACCGACCTCAAGCTCATGATCCGCTGCCGGGACGAGGAACTGTTCCGCAAGGCACTGCCCCGCATCCGGCAGGGCAAACGCCACAACACCAAACACAAGGGCAGCTTCCTGCGGACAGTGATCTTCTCGGTCATCTTTTCGAGCAGCTTTTCGGGGACAGTGTACATGGTCGTGTTCTGGTTCCAGAGCGGCAGGATCGCAAGAGACCTGATCGCTGAATGGCAGATCCAAGAGCGCTTTGGCACGATGACCGAAGAGATCGCCCAGCACCTGACGGGTATCCCGCCGATCGCCGTGGCGGTGGGACTGCTGTTCCTGTCCACGTGGTTTCTGTCGTTTATCAGCAATATGCTCCGGTACGGCGGCTTTCTCATCGAGAGCGACCGGCGGATGATCTCGGTGCGCAGCGGACTGCTGACAAAGCGGCTGTTCTACCTCACGAACCGGAAGATCAACTTTGCGGACATCCGGCAGAACCTGCTGACAAAATTTTTCCGCATCTTCTCCCTTGCCGTCAACTGCCCCGGCTATGGTACACAGCGGGGCAGCATCCCGATCTGTATGCCGATCCTCACAAGAAAGGAAATGGACGAGGTCGTCCCCATGATCTTCCCCGACATCCGCCTGACCGGGAACACCCTGCGCACCCCGTGGACATCTTGGCTGAGTTATGTGAATGTGCCTGTTTTCTGGGGTATCATGATCATCCCGGCAGCGCAGGCGGCAAGACACTACTTTCCGCAGATGGCGGAGGCGACGAATTTCTTTCAGGTGATGCTGCTCTTGCCGCTGGCATGGAAGCTGGCAGTACAGATCACGGCACTGGTCACAACAGGACTGAGCATCACGGACGGGCGCATTTGCGTGCGCTGGTGCAAGGGTACGACATTCCACACGATCATCACAGACACGGACTGCATTGCCAAGATCCGTATCCGCCGCAACCTATTCCACCGGATCAACGGCAAATGTCACCTCATCCTCTATTTCCAGTCCGAAGTCACCCGAAAATGCGTACTGCGCAGCCTGTACTATGCGGAAGTGCAAAAAGCAATGGCATTCGCCTGATAGGCACGCTTTATAGCAGATCTCCGCCTGCCTGTGCCAGCAGGTTCCATGTTTTGCAGTCCACGCAGCCTGTCATGGGAAGTGCGCACATTTTCTGGAATGGCTGGATCGCCCGCTGCGTATCGCCGTCAAATTCGCCTGTCACTTTCACGGGCGGGACATTGCCGTATTTTTCCGAAAGAGAAAGCAAAATGGACTGGATGATCAATACCGGGAAACCCTGCTCCCCGGGCAGCATCACTGCACCTGCCTGCTGCGGAAATGCCCGCAGCGGCTGCGGCGGCTGATCGACCAGTTCCCGGTAGACCACCACGATCCTGTCCCACGTTGCCTGATTTGTCTCCCCTGTTACACGCAGTCCGTAATACCGCTGGAACTCCCGCACGGCGGCTTCTGTTTCCCTGCCGTAGATGCCGTCCGGGATGATCCTCGGCACGGCAGCATTATAGTAGGAAATGCCGTGCAGCAGCCCCTGTAATTCTCGGATATGTGCCTGCTGTTGTGTGCTGGTGTACATTATGCGCCCTCCTCTGCCCGTATCGTGTAGCCCGGTGCCTGATACGGGCGTTTTTCATATCCGAACCGCAGATCGGAATACAGACCCGCAATGCTGTCCCACGTGACAGCCCCCACAACGCCGTTCGGTGTCAGTCCGGCATAGCCTTGAAAGGCTGCAACTGCCTGCCTCGTCAGCGGTCCGAAATAGCCGGTATTCTTTACCGCCGGGATCTCCGGTATGGTCTCATGGATATAGGTCAGGTACTCCTGCAATACCCGCACATAATCGCTTGTGACACCCTCCTGCAAGACTGTCCCGGGGTATAGGATCGGCACAAGGTCGGAACGGTCGGGGGGCATGGATGCTACAATGCCCGCATACGCCCGGTAGATGTCATTCCATGTTGCCTCGTCTACCGCACCCGTTACCGGAAGTCCGTAGACCCGCTGGAACGATCTTACGGATCTCTCAGTCTGCTCGTCATAGATGCCTGTGATCTGGATCGGCTGCACCGATTCGTAGTAGGCGCCCACGACCGCAAGAAAATACTGTAAGCCCCGCACCTGTTCGTTCTGCATGGCAGGGGACAAATTCCCGGTGAACTGCATCGGGAATTCATCCTGCCGTATCCCCTCCGAATCCAACTCAGCAAGGCGCTTGACACTTGCGTAGATATAGGCGATCCTGTACCATGTAGATTTCCCGACCGTGCCCGTTTCCGGCAGGTCAAAGATCTGCTGGAATGCCCGGACAGCCGCTTCAGTGGCAGCATCATAAGTCCCGTTGGCATCCGGGATCTTGGGGATCGCCGGGTAGTTCCGGGAAATGCGGTTGAGCTGGATCTGAATGGTCTGCACGGGCAGCCCCGTCGAACCTGCCGCTAACAGTGTGCCCGGATAGGAAAGCGTATTCGTGCGTACAGGTGCATCCTTCACAATGCCAATGTCCTCCCCGTAATAGTATTGCAGTATCTCATATGGTACCAGCCCATCCCGTGCAAGGTCTACCGTTCCCCACTGCGAAAGCCCGTTGCAGGTCACAGTCGTCCCGTTGCAAAAAGCGGCAAACAGCGGCTCGATAAAGCCCTCCCGGCGGATATAGTCGTCAAACAGCTCATCGACCAGTATGCCGATATTTTCATAGATCTGCCGCCCTTCAATGTATTTCTGGTCATAATTGGTATTGTTCGTGATGTCAAAGTCATAATCCCTTGAACGGTACCATTCTGTATAAATGCGGTTGAGCGCAAAGCTCACAATGGCATAGATATTCGCCCGCAGAGCCGCTTCCGGCCATGTCGGGTAGATCTCACTCGATACCACATTCTTGATATACTCTGGAAAGGGAACGGTCACATTCGGGGCATCTTCATCCGGTGCGCCAAGGTGGACGGTGATCATTTCGGGGATAAAGGGTTCTCCTGTCAGCATAGCATCCCTCCTTACGACCGCCCGGAACGTCCGGCAGAACTTTGCGTGATACCGTCATCCGCTTCACTCTGCAAGGGCAGCGGCACGAGCTGGAACACCTGCCGGGTGGTGATGCCGGGGAAAATATGGACATCCTCCGCCTCGCTCCGGAAAAATCCATAGGCAAAGATCTCAATATCACACAGGGCATACGGGGCAACGTTCTCCGCCTCCTGCGACAGATCCACAGACGGGGCAGGCAGCGTCACAACGGGAGTCTCGCCGCTTTCATCGGTCGTCAGCAGATAATTCAGATGCCGCTTGTTCCCGATCCTTGTGAAAACAGCGACCCTTGCCCCCGGTACGGGATAGGCGCTGTCGGCAGTGGATGCCACGACCCGGAGTTTTCCCTCCGAGGTGTTGCGTTCCTCATAGGCTTTCTGTGCCTCCCACTCCTCCGGAAAGACCGGCGCAGTGGGGCGGATATAGGACGGCAGCACCGGGTCACCGTCCTCGTCCTCTGGGAGATCCGGCTCACCCTCCACGATCTCTTCGTCACCCGGCTCTGTGACCGGGACATTGACCGGCGGCAGGGGGAGTACTGCTTCCGGGGGCGGGGCTGGTCTCTCCGCTTCATTCGCTTCATCGGGCGCTGCCGGTTCACCGGGCGGCGGGGTGTCCTCTATCCCCTGTGAACGCATTCCATATAAACGCAGCATTTCCTCCCGGTATTTCCGGGCAAGCTCGGATAGGTTCTCCTGCATAGTCATTCCTCCTGTTCCGTTTGGTGTACTATATGCAGGAAACTGCCGCACTATGAAAGGATCGTGTGCAATTTCTGAAATTTTCCGCCGGGTCTTGCATTCTCCGGAAATATGTGGTATAATAATACAAAAGTCTATTCTCTTGCTTTTTCAAAAAGGAGTTGCCTATGATCAATTATACAGGCAGTACCTGCCTTATCTGCAATGAAAAATTCAAGAACGGTGATGACATTGTTGTCTGCCCTGACTGCGGTACACCCTACCACAGGAGCTGCTGGGCAAAGGAAAACCGCTGCATCAACACCACGCTCCACGAGACGGGCGCAAGCTGGCAGCAGCAGCGCCGGGAAAAGGCAGAGGCAGAAGCACAGGCGATCATCGACCAGAACCGGGGGACTTCGTCACAGCAAGTGCGCATCGAACTGCCGGGCGGACAGAGTATGTTCTTTGATGCGGCTGACCCCTGCTGCGGCATGTCGCCGGAAGAACCCATGGAAGGAGAAAAGCTCGGCGATGTGGCAAATTTTGTCCAGAAGAACACCCTCTACTATATCCCGCTGTTCCGGCGTTTCCGGGATACGGGCAAAAAGCTGTCCCTCAATTTCACCTGTGTACTGTTCCCACAGCTCTATTTTGCCTACCGGAAAATGTGGGGCTTGGCGCTGTTGAGCGTAGTGCTGCTGCTGGTATGCGATATCCCGTCGCTTTTGCTCAGTCAGCTGACCATGCTCACCAATACGGAGCTGATGCAGCAGTTCAGCACCATGTACGGCATGGATCTGAGCAGTATGTTCGGGGGGCTGACTGCATTTTTACAGGCGCATGAGGCATTTCTTTCGACACTGTCCGTGCCGCTGTATCTGCTCAATCTCTTGGTGCGGGCATTGCTGTGCCTGTTCGGGAATTACCTGTATTTCCGCTTTGTGATCAAGTCCGTGAACCGTATCCGCAGCCATGCATCCACGCCGCAGCTCCGGAATACGCTGCTGCGCACGGAAGGCGGAACGAACCTCTGGAACGTGATCGGCTGTGCGGCGCTCGGCTATCTGGCGCAGTTCCTGTTCATCTACGCAGTCATGCTGTTCTGTCAGATGGCAGCATGACATAATGCAAAGATCCTTAAAAAAACCCCCTGACCACATCGGTCAGGGGGGTCTTTTGCATTTCATGTCATGCGACTGTGAACTGCTTGTTCACCAGTGCGTAGTTATTGTTCTTGGCGTTGGTCGCAATGACGGCATAGACATACTTACCAGCCGCAAGCTTGTTGAATTCCACATAGGCATCCAGCTTGTGCAGATCATAGGACTTGGCATTCGGGGCGATCGTCCTGCCTGTCACGAACTTGCCGTCTATGCTGTAGACACCCACGGTCAGAGCAGTGATATTGGAGCTTGCCGAAGTGACAGTGCCCGTCACGCTGAGTGCCTTGCCCTTGGCAAGGGTCTCCGGAACAGTCGTCCCGCCGGAGATCGTCAGCTTGTCGTCCGCATTCGGGGTCGTTGTGGTCGTATTGCCGCCGCTGCCGACCGTAAAGCTCTGGTTCACGAGCGCATAATTGCTGTTTGCCGCATTGGTCGCAATGACGGCATAAACATACTTGCCCTCCGGGAGCTTGTTGAATTCCACATAGGCATCGAGTTTGTGCAGATCGTAGGACTTGGCATTGGGGGCAATGGTCTTTCCGGTCACGAACTTGCCCGCACTGTCATAGACACCTACGGTCAGGGAAGTCATTGCGGAACTTGCCGAAGTGACTGTACCCGTCACGCTGACAGCCTTGCCCTTGGCAAGTGTTTCCGGAACCGTCGTTCCGCCGGAGATCGTCAGCTTGTCGTCTGTGCTTGGGGTCGTTGTGCCCGTATTGCCGCCGCTGCCGACTGTAAAGCTCTGGTTCACGAGCGCAAAATTGCTGTTCGCTGCATTGGTCGCAATGACGGCATAGACATACTTGCCCTCCGGCAGCTTGTTGAATTCCACATAGGCATCGAGCTTTTTCAGGTCATAGTTCTTTGCCTTCGGGTCGATGGTCTTTCCGGTCACAAACTTGCCCGCACTATCGTAAACGCCTACGGTCAGGGAAGTCATCACGGAATTTGCCGAGGTGACAACACCACGCACGCTGACAGCCTTGCCCTTGGCAAGCTGTGCGGGAACGGTCGTGCCGCCGGAAATGGAAAGCTTATCCTCCGCAGAGGGTGTCGTTACGGATGTATCACCGACCGTGAACGGCTGGTTCACGATGGCATAATTGCTGTTTGCTGCATTGGTCGCAATGACGGCATAGACATACTTGCCCTCCGGCAGCTTGTTGAATTCCACATAGGCATCGAGCTTGTGGGTATCGTAGGTCTTGGCATTCGGGGCAATGGTCTTTCCGGTCACGAATTTCCCTGCGCTGTCGTACACGCCCACGGTCAGGGAAGTGATATTGGAACTTGCCGAGGTGACAACACCCTTGACGGAAAGTGCCTTGCCCTTGGCGAGATTGTTCGGTACGGATGTGCCGCCTGTGATCGTCAGCTTGTCATCGGTGCTTGGCGTGGTCGTGCCTGTGCCGTCACCTACGGTAAATGCCTGATCGACAAGGACGAAATTCGTATTGGCAGCATTGGAAGCGATCACGGCATAGACATATTCCCCTGCCGGCAGCTTGCTGAATGCCACATCGTTGTCAAGCTTTTTCAGGTCATAGGACTTGGCATTGGGGTCAATGGTCTTTCCGGTCACGAACTTGCCTGCCTTGTCATAGACACCTGCCGTCAGCGCCGTCATGTTGGAGCTTTCGGAAGTGACAACGCCGGTCACGTTGAGCGCCTTGCCGACAGGCAGTGTTGCCGGAACGGTCATGCCGCCTGTGATAGACAGCTTATCCTCCGCAGCGGGCTGCTGTGTTGTCCCCGCACCAACGGTAAATGCCTTTTCATAGAGCTTCACACTGGTGTTGGCAGCATTGGAAGCGGTAACGGCATAGACATAGGGACCAGCCGGGAGCTTGTTGAATTCCACATAATTGTCGAGCTGTTTCAGGTCATAGCTCTTGACATTGGGGGAGGTCGTTCTGCCGGTCACGAGCTTGTTATTCGCATCATATACGCCCACGGTCAGGGAGCTGATGGTGGAATTGGCGGAAGTGACAACACCCCGGACATTCAGCGCTTTTCCGACAGCTAAACTGTCCGGAACGGCTGTTCCGCCTGTGAGCGTGAGCTTGTCCTCTGTGGCAGCCGGCGGATCTGTCGGGTCTTCCGTAGGCGTACCGCCGGAAGTGCCGACGGTGAATGCCTTGTTCACGAGGGCATAGTTGCTGTTGGATGCATTGGTCGCAATGATGGCAAAGACATATTCGCCCTCTTCGAGCGTGCCGAAGCTGATATAATTGTCCAGATTTTTCAGGTCATAGGACTTGGTGTTCGGTGCAATGGTCTTTCCGGTCACAAATTTGCCGTCCTTGCTGTATACGCCTGCTGTCAGGGCGGTGATGTTGGAACTGGACGAGGTGACAACGCCGGTCACACGGACTACCTGCCCCTTGGCAAGCGTGGCTGGCATATCGTTCGCTCCGGAAATGCTCAAAGTATCGTCATTTTCCCCTGCGCCTGTGATGGTAAATTTCTTATTGACGAGCGCCTTGTTCGTCAGGGAAGCATTGGAAGCGATGACTGCAAAAGTATAAGACCCTGCCGGGAGCTTGTCAAAGCTGATATACTGGTCTAACTGACTCAGGTCATAGGTCTTAGCCTTGGGGGCAATGGTCTTGCCGGTCACGAATTTGCCGTTGGCATCATAGACCCCTGCCGTCAGGGCGGTCATATTCGAGGAACCGGAAGTCACAGTACCCTTGACGGTGAAGCTTTCGCCCTGCTTCAGGGCAGCAGGTATTTCCGCTGCACCGGAGATCGTCAGTTCGTCAGAAGCGGCTTCTCCGTTATCCGTCACGGTGAAACGCTTGTTGACAATGGCATAATTGGTATTGGCAGCATTGGTCGCAATGACTGCATACGTATAAGTACCTGCCGAAAGCGTATTGAATGCAACGTAGGGATCCAGACGCTGGAGGTCATAGGATCTCACCTTGGGCGCAATGGTCTTGCCGGTCACGAATTTGCCGTTCTCGTCATACACCCCGACTGTCAGTGCAGTAATATCCGAGGATGCAGAAGCAACAACGCCCCGCACGGAGAAAGCTTCTCCCTTTTTGAGGGTATCCGGTACTGTGGAGGGGTTGGTGATGCTCAGGACATCTCCCTGTGTGCTGCTGCCCGTACCGGAAGCGGTCACGGTAAAATCCTGACTCACCAGCACCGAACCGGCATGGCTGTTGTTGGATGCTGTTACCTTATATGTATAACTTCCGGCTGTGAGCTTGTCAAAGGCAAGCGCACTGTCCAGTTGGCTGAGGTCATAGGTCATGGTCTTTGGCTCGGCAGTCTTGCCCATGATCATCTGTCCGCTGCTGTTATAGATGCCGACGACCAGCGAGGAGATGACCGTAGAAGCGGAAGAGACTGTTCCCTTGACAGCGACCGTTTTCCCCTGTGTCAGGGTAGAGGGCACTTGTGTCCCGCCGGAAATACGCAACGCATCGGCTTCTGCCTGTACCTCAGAAGCGTCTGTCGTCACAGTGATCTGTTCTGTGGTTTCTTCGGTTTCCGGTTCAGTAGCTGCCTCTGTTTCGGGTTCTGTGGGGTCTTGCGTTCCCGGCTCTGTAGAAGGCGCAGAAGGCTCTGTTGCCGGCTCTGTGGTTTCCGCAGTATCGCTTACGGGTGCATCTGTCGGCAGCGGCGGCGCTGTCAGCTCATCTGCCTGTACGGGCAGTGTCAGCACGCCCTGCAAGACCATCTGTACAGCAAACACACCGGCGGCGATCCTGCCGGCGCTGCGTTTCTTATCTCTGTTCATACTATTTTCCTCATTTCCTTTGTTCATTCGGATAGATCCATCCTTATTTTACTATTATAGCATTTTCGACGGGCAATGTCAAGTAGCGACATGAACAAATCAATGGTCTTTTTCTTCCCATTCAAAAGCAAATAAAACAAGATCCCTGAAACAGCGGCGCTTGCTGTTTCAGGGATGCTGTTTTAGACTACCTCATAGCCTTTGGCTTCCACGGTCTGTTTCAGGACAGCGGCATCCACGGCAGTTTCCATGGTGATGACAGCTGTACCTGCTTCGTGGCTGACTTCTGCACCGGTCACACCCGGAACGGCTTCGAGCGCCTGTTTTACGGTCGCTTCACAGTGGGGACACATCATGCCCTTGATCTGTAACGTTGTCTGCATGGCATTCACCTCCTTCCGCTTGCTTTCCCTTGGCTGCTGTGCAGGGCGTTCCACCTTGAACCAGTTCAGCCGGAGCGCATTTGTCACCACGCAGAAACTGGACAGGCTCATTGCCGCCGCACCGAACATGGGTGTCAGGCTGATGTGGAATACCGGGATCAGCAAGCCTGCCGCCAGCGGAATGCCCAGCACATTGTACAGGAACGCCCAGAACAGATTTTCCCGAATATTCCGCAGCACTGCCCGGCTCAGCCGGATGGCTGCCGGGACATCCGAAAGGCGGCTGTTCATCAGCACCACATCGGCTGCATCCATGGCGACATCCGTTCCTGCCCCGATGGCAATGCCCGTGTCTGCACTCGTCAGGGCAGGGGCATCGTTGATGCCGTCTCCTACCATGGCTGTCCTGCCCTTTTCTTTCAGGCGGCGGATGACGGCTTCCTTTTCCTGCGGCAGCACCCCGGCGATCACCTCGTCCACGCCTGCCTGTTTTCCGACTGCCTGTGCTGTGCGTTCGTTGTCGCCTGTCAGCATCACCACGTGCAAGCCCATGTGCCGCATCGTGCGGACAGCTTCGGCGCTGTCGGGCTTGAGGACATCCGCAGCGGCAAGCATTCCGGCAAGCTGCCCGTCCTCTGCAAACAGGAGCGGTGTCTTGCCTGCCTGTGCCAATGTCTCCGTCTGCCGGAGCAGTTCTGCCGGAATGGTGAGCTTCTCCTGCAAAAATGCCACACTGCCGCCCAGCAGTTCCTTGCCGCTGCGCACCGCTCGCACACCGCTGCCCGGCAGTGCCTGAAATTCTGTCACCGCATCCGGCTGCACGGCAGTTTCCGCTTTCCGCATCACCGCACGGGCAAGCGGATGTTCGCTGTGCTGCTCCAAGGATGCCGCAAGGCGGAGCAGGTCGTTTTCCAGAACGGTCTCAGACGGCAGAATGTCTGTGATCTCAGGCATGCCGGCAGTCAGCGTTCCGGTCTTGTCCAGTGCAACGACGGAAACTTTTCCGGTCTCCTCCAGAGAAGCTGCCGTCTTGAACAGAATGCCGTTCTTCGCACCCACACCGCTGCCGACCATAATAGCGACCGGCGTTGCAAGCCCCAGTGCGCACGGACAGCTGATCACAAGCACGGCGACGGCATGGGTCAGTGCCGTCCCGACCGGCACACCCAGAAGCATCCACACCAGAAATGTCACCGCCGCAATGCCGATGACCGTCGGCACGAACACGCCTGAAACACGGTCGGCAAGCTTGGCGATGGGGGCTTTGGTGGCTGCGGCATCGCTGACCATCTGAATGATTTGGTTCAGGGTCGTATCCTGCCCGACACGGGTCGCTGTGCATTTCAGGTAGCCCGAAAGATCAAGCGTTCCGGCGGAGACTGTACTCCCGGCAGTCTTGTCAACAGGGATACTTTCTCCGGTGAGGGCAGCTTCATTGACGGCACTGATGCCTTCTGTTACGACACCATCGACCGGTACAGTTTCACCCGGACGGACGGCAAACACATCTCCCACGGCGACTTCTTCCACCGGGACTGTCAGCTCCCGTCCGTCCCGGAGCAGGACGGCTGTCGGCGGCGCAAGCTGCATCAGCCCCCGCAAAGCATTGGTCGTTTTGCCCTTGGAACGGGCTTCGAGCAATTTGCCGAGGGTGATCAGCGTCAGGATCATGGCAGCGGACTCAAAATACAGGTCATGCAGCCCGTGTTCCGCCCTGCCGGATGCCATGCCGACCAGCACTGCCGTGCTGTACAGGAAAGATGCCGCCGCCCCGAGCGATACCAGCGCATCCATATTGGGGGCAAGATGCAGCAGGCTTTTCGTGCCGCTGATGAAGAATTTCCTGTTGATGACCATGACAGCAGCCGTGAGGATCAGTTCTACTACGCCGAGCAGCAGATGATCTTCGGCAAGAAACGGCGGCAGATACCAGCCCCACATGGTATGTCCCATGGAAATATACATCAGCACCGCCAAAAAGAGCAGCGATGTCACCAGACGGTGTACAAGGGCTTTCACGGTGCGCTGTGTTTCATCGGGCGGGGCTTTGGTGTCGGTTTTCGGGGAAATGCCATAGCCGGCTTCCCGGACAGCGTGCATGATGGCATCGGGGGCAGCCGTACCCTCGACACCCAATGTTCCGGTGAGCAGATTCACGGAGCAGGCGGTCACATCCGGCACGCCGGAGACTGCCTTTTCCACCCGTGCGCTGCACGCCGCACAGCTCATTCCGGTGACGATATATTGTTCCATAGCAGCTCCTTTCCGCAAGTCTATTTCATCAGCCGCTGCAGCACGGTGACGAGTTCGTCAATGACTTCGTCCTTGCCTTCCCGGATGTCCCTTGCCACGCAGCCACGGATGTGACAGGCAAGCAGTTCCTTGTTGAATGCGTTCACCGCTGCCGAAACTGCCGCACTCTGTACCAAAATATCCGTGCAGTAGGCATTGCGTTCGACCATGCCCCGGATGCCCCGGATCTGTCCTTCCAGACGGTTCAGGCGGTTGATCAGGCTTCTCCGTTCCGCCTCGGAGCGGTCTGTGTGTTTTTCGCAGCAGCAATTTTTTTCTTCCATCGGAAACCCTCCTGTATACCCCCATGGGGTATTCTGTAGTTCTATTATATACCCCCGTAGGGTATTTGTCAAGAGGTTTGCAAGGTTGTAACTATATTGTAACCATTGTGAACGGTTCTATGCAGGCGCTGTCACCCTGCTTGACATCTCTGTTTATCTATGCTATAATAGAATCGGTACATTTTGTATCATATCAGAATGGAGGTCTGTTTATGAAGAAAAACCGTATTGCGGCGGCTGTGCTGGCTTCTGTGCTGACGGCTGTCACTGTCCCGTTCCAGCCTGTCATGGCGGAAGAAGAGACCGTGGAAACGCTGACCTATGGCGTTTTGCGCTATGAGGTGATGGGAGATAGCTATTATGAGGATGCACATATCTCCATCACAGACTGCGACACCACTGCCACAGAAGTCACGATCCCGGCTGAAATTGACGGTATTCCCGTCAAGTATATCCGGGACGGCGCTTTTGAAGGCTGTAACAAGGTCACATCGCTGACGATCCCGGAAAGCTTGGGATCTCTGGATCTGCAAACACTAAAAGACATGACCTCTCTGACAGAACTGGTACTGCCGGAAAGACCCTTTTACATTTCATGCGGCTGGGAATATAACGGCTTGGAATATTTTGAACCGGAAATACCGGATATACCGGTCATAGAGATCATCAACGGCATTGTCTGCGTGGGGGATCATGCTGTCAATGCGGAAAAGCCCTTTACGATCACAGAAGTCAATATCCCGGAAGGGATCCGCTTTATTTCAGACGGGGCATTTTCCTACTGCTTTAACGTCACAAGCGTTTCCATTCCGGCAAGCGTGGAAGCCATTGGAAGTGCTGCTTTCGGCGATCCTATTCCGGAGACCAGCGATGACGGAACAGGCGGACTGCCTTATCTGCAAACTGTCACGATCGCTCCGGACAGCAAACTGACTTCTGTCGGGGATAATGCATTCTGCGGCGATACTGCGGTCACCGAGATCACACTGCCCGATACGGTAGAATATATCGGTGACTATGCTTTCGCCTATACTTCCCTGAATGCCCTCACGCTGTCCTCCAATTTGACCTATCTTGGTCAATATGCACTGGATAATATGGAAGTAAAAAATAAATATATCATCCTGTCTCCTTTTGCAGGAACTGCTTTTGACAACATATTCACAGATATCAATAGCTTCATTCCGGACGAGATCGGAGAGAAAAAATTTGATGTTTATTTCACAGGTACACAGGCGGAATGGGATGCCATTGATCTGGTTTACCAAGAGCCTTTCGGTGATGTGATCGAACATGAAACAAAAGAGGAATATGATCCGGAAACGGACACAACGATCCAAGTCCCGATCGATCATTTTGAGTGGTCGGCACTGCATCTGAATTGTTCCGTTGTGACGGAGGGCGACTATACCTTTGTCCTTTGCCCGGATGAGGGGTATGCTGTGCTGATAGACTGTGACACGGCTGTGACGGAGGTCACTATCCCTGCGGAAGCCGACGGCTACCCGGTCACAGAGATCGCACCTGCTGCTTTCCGGGGATGCAATGAGATCACAGAGCTGACCATTCCGGAAAACATCACAAAGATCGGCGATGATGCATTTGATAATTGCACGAAATTAGAAAAACTGATCCTGAATGGAAATGCCGAGCTGCCCTTTGATTACGATTTTTCTTTTGATCCTGTAACAAATGATCGGATCTGGCAACAAAATGATTCATTTGAAGATCTGGTGGACGGCTGCTCTGTACTGAAAACCGTAGAGCAGACAGCAGACTCCGACTCCATTCGTACCTATCATGGCGCTGTTTATACTGCCGACGGAAAGACACTGCTGTATTATCCGGAAATAGCGGAAGAATACACCTTCCTGCCGGGTGTGGAAAAGCTTGCCGTTTACAGCATGGAGTCCTGTCAGATGGAAACGCTCACTTTGCCGGATACGGTCAAAGAGATCGGCAGCTATGCCTTTGTCTACTGCAGCGATCTGACCCACATCGATCTCCCATCCTCTCTGGAGAGCATACAGAATAATGCCTTTGGTGCGTGTGTTTCTCTGCAAGAGATCGAGATCCCGACCGGAACAAAAACGATCTCAACAGAAGCTTTCTACAACTGTCTTGCGTTAGAAAAGGCAGTCATTCCGTCTACTGTGGAGGAAATTGGCTATGATGTTTTTGAACAGACCGACCCGGACGGGGAATATTCATGGTCGACCAAGCCGCTCGAAAAGCTGACGATCTACGGCATGGAGGGTTCAGAAGCACAGGCGTATGCGGAAAACAATGACATTCCCTTTGTGGCGCTGAGTGAAGACCCGACGACCGGAACGCCCGACAGTGAAATACATTACGGCGATGTGGATCTGGACGGTCATGTAAAGCTTTCGGATGTCGTACTGGTCAATAAATTCATCCTTAATTTAGGTGTTGCACTGACTGATCAGCAAGCCCTCAATGCCGATGTGGATGCCAACGAACATGTTGAGCCATTAGATGCGCTGAACATTCTCTGCTGCGTGATAGATCTGATCTCCACCGAAGATCTTCCGCTCTGATCTTATGTGATAACACCAAAACCGCCCAATGTGCTATGACACATTGGGCGGTCGTTTTTGACCAGATAAGCCGTATCAGATGCAATATTCATCCACGCCGTGTTCCGCAATATCCTGAAGCGTGATGCTGTCCAGATAGTCCGTGACCGCACGGTGCAGCCCCTCCCAGACGTACAGGGTACGGCAGCCGGATGCGCGCGGGCATGTGTTTTCGGGCAGACTGAGACAAGCCACCGGTGCAAGATTCCCCTCTGTTGCCCGAAGTACGTCCCCGACGGTACAGCTCTGCGGCGGCTTTGCCAGCAGATACCCGCCCCGGTTCCCACGATTTGCCCGAAGCAGACCCGCCTTTGTCAAAAGCGGCACGATCTGTTCCAGATATTTTTTGGAAATGTGTTCTGCCTCTGCGATCTCAGCCAGTGAGATGAAGCTTTTGTCCTGATGCACGGCAAGATATACCACCATGCGCAGGGCATAGCGCCCTTTGGTCGAAATTCTCATAGTCTCTACCCCCTTTTCCGTTGCATGGTCTATAGGTCTATTATAGCACATTTTTGGCGCAGATCCAAGCTTTTTTTATAATAAAGTACCCCTCCCGAGCAGGAGGGGCAAGATGGGCCATCAGGGACTCGAACCCGGGACCGACCGGTTATGAGCCGGTAGCTCTGACCAACTGAGCTAATGGCCCGACATATACAAAAACAGACCGGAACACCCAGTCTGTTTTATGAAGGAGCCGGCACCTATCTAAATTTCCAGGTCGTCGCCAACCAA
>CANQNG010000008.1 GCA_947625155.1 uncultured Clostridia bacterium | reverse complement strand
CATCGGTCTCATCATAGATTTTTTTGCCTTTTATTTTATGCGCTATTTGGCGGTTACACAAAATTTTGGAGGGTGTCCGATTAGTATATTTTTCACGAACTATCAGAACCACTCAGTACTATTAACTATCTTAGGATTATTTTGATCTAACGAATTTCAAGGTTTCATATATTCTAACAACTCAGAAATCAATTGAAACTGTTATATACGCTGTATTTTCATCCCTTCTGAAAGAGATCTGCAGCAGATCATTATCCCATTCGTAAATACAATCTCCGTTTTCAAAAGGAAGAAATCCAGTTTTTACATCAGACAAATACTCACATTTATATACATTCGGAAAAACCTTCTTGTATATAGCAAATCCGCTGTGCATGGGTCTCTGAAATTCCTGTACTACCACTGTATACTTGCCTTCATCAGAGCTGATCGTATTAAAATGTTCAGTTCCTCCGATAGTTTCAACTCTGAACAAGGATACAAAAAATGCCATACAATAAAGCAATATTCCTAAAATGAATATAGCAGCATTTTTTTATTTACTTTTTTACACATCAAAACAACAAACGATAAAACAGCTAATGCAAACAATATCCAAAAAATACTGCTTGGCTCCAAAAACACCGCAATATTAAACACCCGAAGTATTACAAACAGAGTGGATAATGACCATAGGAATATGCCGCAAGCAACAAAAATTTTTTTCTTTTCATTCTTCTCTCCAGTTTTCAGATATTTGAGGTTATTCTTGTTATGCTTTATTTCTTAGAGTCTGTTTAGTAACTTTCAAACAGTTGTCTTTGCGGCTTATTTTCCTTTGGCTGCGATAAATCCTTGCCATCGAAGAAAGCAGTCGAAAATCCAACATTTTCAAGATGCTAAACAGGTTCTTATTGAAAAGCTTCAGGAGTCGTAAGTTGCTTCTGTAAATAAAGGGATTCAATATGATTTAGCGAAAGCATCCACAACTGTGCATATTGTGTTTGATAAATTGAATTCAATTTACCATTATCTAACTGTTCTCTTACAATTGTCGGTTTAGTTTGTAATTCACAATAAAATTGAACAAGTTTTTCATTTATATCATTTATAACAGCCTTTTTGGGAGCCAAATAAAAGAAAACAGCTCCTCCACCGAGAAAAGGCTCAAAATAGGTATCAAAGTCATTTGGTATAAAATGGAAAAATTGGTATTTCCTTTGACTTTCTACCTCTATATTTAAGAATCGGTTTCATAATGCACCTCGTTATTGTTGATAATAGGTGAATCAACATACAACCTTTTATTATATTATAACATTTTTATGGTTTTGATTCAATCATAAGAATCTATTTTTTGATTTTTTCTTAAAAATTATATAATTTCAAAACTTAAAATGGCATATCATTAAATGGCATATCATTTGTATAATATGAATAATAAATAGATGATTTTTATCAAAAAGACAAGCACTGCCCAAATGAGAAGTGCCTGTTTAGCTTGCTGTATCGGTCTATCGTTGTTACTTGAAACTTCTATATGCCTACTGTCCTAATGCCAAGGCATTAGGACACGACCGCAGACCTTTCAAGACTTCTTCACAAAGGTTCTTCAAGGATAAGGAACAACATCACCACTATTATATTCCACTTATTTTTTCGATCGCTTTCTGGTTTCATCTCATAATTCTACCACGAAAGCAGCAACAACCCTTATGGCTATTTTATTGGATTTTTCGAGAAATCTCTTTATCAGCCATAAGGGCTGCTGTTTTTTACACTTGCTTTTTGGTATATATTCCATAACTATTATATTTATATTATTTATTTATATATATATTTATATAAATATTATTACTAATATAAAGGTAAAAATATATAAGAACTTATAAAAAATTGCCCTCGTAAGAGGGCTGACAGCAGACGAGCGTTAGCGAGTGTATGCTGGCATTGCTCAGCGCAGCTGCCTGCACGGAGTGCCACCGCCCGTGTAGGGCATTTGCTCTTCTGCTATTCAATCCTTTAACGAATTGATCCAATTTAAAGAATGATCTTCTATTTTTGAAGAATAGCTCTTGACTTCTTAGAATAGTTATGCTATATCTATGTATTACTCATCAGATTTGGTGAACATACTTTTCCCCTTTACGAACACCAAAAAATTGCGATTTACGGAAATTTATGCTACAAGAATAGTACCATAACGTTTTTTGATGTGGTGGCATTATTATGTTTTAATCTATAACCTGAGCCCACAAAACCTAATCTGCTATTATGACCGATATTTTCCTAATTACAACAAAAAATCTGTTGTTTTTGGGCTTGGAATTCTCTTCGCCCATTGGTAAAAATATTTAAGCTCAAAAATGTTTAAATTTTAGCTATAGTAGCCTAAAATTGAATATTTTCGAGCATGAATTTTACGGAATCACGGGTTTTTTTATCAATGTAATAAATAATAATGTTGTACAAAAATTCTATTTGGAAATTGTTGAAATATCCAAAAGTTTCCCATAATATAAGAACTCTTTAAGTAAATAGTTGACATATACAAAAATTTATGGTAAAATAAAATAAATATATCAATTTGTATTTTGAATTTTAGATAAAGGAGTTGAAATATGTCCTTTTCAAGTAAAATTAATTCCTTTGTATCATTGTTGACCGCATCGGTAATGTTATTTTCCTTTACTGGTTGTGAAATGGGGAAAGCATCTCAAAACAGCTCAACAGTTTCTCAAGCAGAAATTTCTAACGTAACAAATATCGATTCAGACGTTAATGATATTAATGACGCTTTTATTGAACTAAATATTCAACCTGTTGTTGTGTCTCCTGTGAACACATTGGAGATTAGTGTAGAAGATATTGTAGTTGATCCTGTAAATGTCAAGGAAATACAAAACATCGAAGTAGAAGTAATTCCCATAAACGATGATTTCATCACCGTAGCACATGAGAACTTTGTTTCATACTATGGTGAAGATATAGATTTGAAGAAACTCTTTATAGATGCTGCTGTTGGAACAGGTGCGGTATTGATAATGGTTACACTGACCACAGTTTCGGGGGGAACAGCTACTTTCTTCGGTGCTGTTTTAGCATCGGAAATGTCAAAGGCAGCAGTAATTATAGGAGCTGCTATTGATGCAGCAGTATCAGGATATCAGGCGTATCAGGAAGGCGGAGATGTTTCATATATCATCGGACATATGATAAATGGTGTTGTTGATGGTTTCAAATGGAGTGCGCTTCTTGCACCTGTAACTGGTGGCATATCAGGAATCAAGGCACTGCGAGCTGTTAAATATCTAAAGAAAGTTCCAGGCTTAGAGCAATTGGAAGATAAAACAGCTCGTGCTTTGATCAAGAACTTAGCCCAAATAATTAGGGAGGCACCTGAGAACTTATCCGATGATGCCTTAAAGAAAACGTACAAAGCCCTTTCTAAAGAAATCACAGAGGAAATAAGCGAAGGCATATTCATAAAGGTTATTATGAATGAATCAGCAATAGTATCTATTGTTCAGAAAACCGATGCTTTTGGTGCAAGCAAAGGAGTAAGACAAGCACTTCAAGAACGTTTCTGGAAAAGAGCTGGAGTGACTGATGAAGTCGGAAAAACAATAATCAAAGAGATCAAACAACAAACTCTTAAAAACTTAGACGATATATCGGATCCTGCGGTAAAGGAATACATAAATAAGAATATGTATGAGTTTGTTCAGTATTTTGGTAACTCTCTTTCAAAAGATTTTGTTGATAATTGTTTAAAAAGCACCCTAAGTGAAGAAGCATATCAAGCAATCAAAGAAACAATAACTGATGAAAAGGCTTATCTTCGACTAATTGAAAAACTTGGGGCATCTCAAACAGATGACATTCTATCCGATTCCAGCACCCTTATAATGCTACAAAAACGATTTGGTGCTGATAACCTTGCTAATTTAAGGAATGGACAGGCAGTTTTTAATCAACTCACTAATACAGCAGGCAGATCCAACATAACTATAAAACCTGGTGATGTTGCTAAGGTTATGGAAGATTTGTTTGATGGTAATATTGATAATCTTGCTCAAATAGAGAAAATAGACCGTAATATTGCCTCAAATCTTGTAGCATCACGTGATTTAATTTCAACAACATTCAAAGATATGGGGATGGTCAAGAAATCCAGCTCTTTGTTTGATGATTTATCTGTAAAAGGACTTGGATATGCAGGGGTTGATCCAAGTGTAGCAAACGCAATCATCGGTGATGGAATGACCAAACAAAAAATCATCAATGATCTTGGTCAATCCACTTATGGCTCTCTTTTGAAAAATCCTAACCTTACTATTCAAAGTTTAGCTCTGAAAACAAATGTCAATGAGACATTAATAAAAGATATTACAACCGATGCTCTAAAGAACAACGGTTTAAGTGATGATATTATAAAGCAACTAATTAAGGGTGATAGTTTAGGTGCAGCAGAACAACTTACAGTCAAGCAGTGGAACGATGTTGGAAATATTGTAGCAGATTATTATAAATACACTGATTTTTCTACATACAGCAACTTTAACAGGCAGTTAGCGCAGGTGCGTGGAGAAAACATATCTGCGTTTCTAAAGGAGTATCAAAAGGATTTTACCATAACAAATTACAAATACGCAGGCAATCTTATGTCACCAACAGGTGCAAATGCAGATTTTATCAAAGCCAAATATGGTGATATATATATGTCAAAGTCAGGTTTTGCTATTTTTGATGATTACGCTATTGCCAGAGTGAAAATATCTGATCTTACTGGTATTGACACATCAGACATACAAAAGGCTAATCGCCTACATCATGGGACAAGTGAATCTATAAAGGGATATACTTGGCATCATCTTGAAGATGGTGAAACTTTGATACTTATCCCGACAGAATTACATGATGCATATAAGCATACTGGCGGTGCTTCACTTATTCGTGAAGGGCTAAAGGAGGCAATATGATGGATAATAAAGAAAGTGTAAAGCAAGTAGCTGATCTTTCCGAGCTACTTGAGATAAAGGTGAAGGACAATATCTGTATTACATCAGATATAGACTGTAAAGGAAAGGTTATCCCGTATATCACTGAAATGTTCAGAGGAACTATCGAAGGAAACAATCATACTATATCTGATCTTACCATAAGCACAGAGGTTTGGGGTGATGAACAGTCAATCGCTCTCTTTCATTACATTTCGCACGCAACAATATCTAATCTACATTTCAAAAATATTCGATTTGAAATTGATAAGAACGGATATACCCCAAGAATAGCGGGGTTGTGCTATGAGTGCGGTGCTTCAACTCTTGAAAATGTATCAATGGAGCTTACTGTGTCTTTCAATAAAGAAGTAGCATTGATATATGAAGCAAATTCTGTAAAAACAACTGATCTCGCTATGACTTGTAATGGCAAATCGGTCGAAACTATTATGAATATGTGAGGTATTAAAGATGAAAAAGATTACGAAATTCATTCTTGCTTTTGCAATGGGCATTTTGATGATGATACAGCTCACCGGATGTGGTGATGTAACTGAAACTCCGTCTGTAAACTTTGGATTCAAGGCTGTTGACACGGCATCTGATTACAATGAATCTATGACCGCATTCGAGGTTGGAAAGCGTTTTTATACCTCTATCAAAATTCAGATCAACACCGACAAGAAAAAAACTAATGATTACAAGGTCGTAGTTACCATTCCTAAGACCAAGGATGTAGAGATGGAGAAAATGGGCGGTCTTAATCCTGATTCCAACGAATGGGTTGAAGCTGATCAGCTCACAAAGATGACCTTTACTGTAAAAGGATATAAGGAAGCAACTGCCGACAACATTATGTTCTATGGTACTCCTACTGATGAAGGTGAGGCTGAAATGACAGTTCACATCTTCGATGAGGATGGTGAAGAAATCAACACTGGCTATTCAAGAAAGGTATTCTTTGAATATGAACTAAATACAGGAGAGAACTGATTATGAGCAAATACAAGAACAAAAGGCTTCATGTTTCTGCTTTTGATTTTGTTTTTTCTGTTATCTTCTTTGGTCTCCTAATAGGTTCGGCTTTCTTTTGGGCTGAGCGACAGGAAACTAAGGGAAAATTCAACATAGAACAAACAAAGGTCGATTTTATTATTGAAGCCCCAAGTCCTGAACAGGTAACAGAAATTGACGCAAGAAGTGATGTTGATAGGGTTGTTCCTTATGTTTACAGATCAGCAGATATTAAGGGGAACAAGAAAACTGTTAATTCAAGTCTATATATTATTGAAAGTTCTGATGATTTAGATTACACAGTATTTTCGAATAGCTTAAAAATCAAAGAAACCACTTCAACTGCTAATAATCCGCTATATATTTCATCTGACCTTGCAAAGAGTGCAGGACTATCGTTAAATGATACGTTTAATATCACACTTTCAGAAAGCACTATTGAATTTGCGATCAGTGGTATCTATAAGAGCGATTACAGAAATGTTGGTGGCACTGCTATTGCAATAATGAAAAATGACGTAAAGGCTCTCTGTGGTGAGAAATACAACTACAATGGTGCTTATGTATGCAGTAATGATGTAAACTCAACTCAGTCATATATTGAAAAATATGTAGGTATGGGCGATGTTCGTTCCGCAGACGAGTTCGATAATGACGATGCTTATCAGCAGTATTTGGAGAATCGAAAGAACAAGAACAGCACTGAATCTACAATTTATATTTCAAGTTTTATAAAAGAACTCGAAAAAAGGTATAATTCAAAGCTGTATCGTGATCTTATCATATCAGTAGCTTTCGTTATTGGTGCTGTATTTTTCCTGATTATTGACCTCTGTGGTAAACCTAACCGCTACTCGAAAAACGATGTTGAAAAGGACATACGCAACAATTTCACGCTTGAACAAGAAAAACAAATGTATAGACGATACAACTCTTCAGGATTTTTCCTTTATATCGTAGCTGTGTGTGTTTCCATTGCTGTATCGTATTTCGTTTTAGGCAACGATCTTATTTCAATGAATAACATCACAGCACTTGTTTCAACAGTTATATTCAGTATAATTGCAAGAGTTTCTACAAGTAGTAAACTCAACAAACAGTTCTCAATAGTTTCTGAAAAAATAAAAAAAGAGAGCGAAGGTAGATAACAAATGGCTAAGCAAGATCATTCTGCTGGGCGATACAGGTATGAATATGTTAAACACTTGCAGAAAAATGCTTTCCCCATATTGTTGTATCTGATTGCTTTTATGATAATATCTGCTGCGGCTACTTTATGTACCGCAGCTATTATCAATCCGCTAACTAATAATTGTACCAGCGTTAAGGAGTGCAATTATGACTATGCCGTTGAAAGCCAAACTAAGTCCTTTGATTATAGGCAAAACTACAAACTCGAAAACCTTGTTACATTTCTTAATGCTGATAATCACATCAACGTAAATACATATTTTAGTTCCGATGTAAATAACGGAGTGATTAGTTTGAATAATTCTCTCAAATCAGATGAGGTTGCTATTTCAAAACAAATAGCTGATAGGCTTAGGGTAAAGGTGGGAGATCAGTTAAAAGTTGATTTACCAATATATGATGCTCCTTCGACTTATCAAATTAAAGAAATTATTCCGTATGTTTCCAACTATTACAAGATTGATGATAACAAAGATTTTGCCGTAGCTTTCTTAGGCTATGACGAAAAAATTGAAAGCAATACAAGTGGTAAATACATCTATTTTTTAACAGACAGAGAATTTGAGCAATTTACTCAATCATCTTTGGATTATGATCAAAAATATTATGTTTATGGAGAGCTTGAAGCTTTAGCTAATAAATCGAATGTTTATATTGCTGTTATCTTGTGCGTGATGTTTTCTATCGCCTGTATTTATCATGTTATTATCTCTAAAATCATCAAGTGTGAGGTAATAAAGTATACAAAAGATGGTTTTTCACTGAATATAGTCAGGGGATTCTATAAAGCGGACTATGTGTTATATTCAACTCTTCCGCTATTACTGCTCTGCTTTCTTGCCTTTATACTGAATCTGTCGCCTTACTGTGTAATTGGTTACGTTTGTATAAGTGTAGTATGGATAATATGGTGGATGATAGGAGGAAAAAGTTTTGAAAAGGCTGCTTGAATTTAGGAATGTCACAATATCAATTAACGACGATGTTTTCTATGATGACTTAAACTTAGTGATTAGTGAGGGTGATCGTTTCATTTTCCTCGGTCCGAATGGCGTAGGTAAATCACTTTTATTAAAGCTAATATCTTTAGGATATAGCAGAAATCTCCAAAGCGAATACAAAGGATTGAAAGTGAAAGGGCAGATACTTGATAAATTTGGAAATGATTTGCTCGATCCGAATGTTCCCCGAAAGCATATTTCCTATTCAGAACAAATGGATACCCCTTATAATAATACAACAATACTTGAGGAAGCAGAAACCGCTTGTGCAGGTAGCGAAATTGATTTAGACGCAGCAAAGTTAGATCGTCTTCTTGATACTTTCAACCTGACAAAAAAGAAGAAAAAGCGTATTAAGGGTAATGTAAGTGGCGGAGAGGGAAAGCTGATTCAACTTATTACAAGAATACTCAAACTCCAGAAAGCGGATATATTGATCTTAGATGAACCTCTTAATCATCTCTCGTTTGAGAACTCTCGCAAATTTAACGATGTCATTATTGAAGAAATAAGAAAAAAACCTGAACTTGCAATTATTATGGTTTCACATTGTCGAGCTGCTAATTTTATTGATAAGGCTTTGGTATATGACAGCAATTCTAAAACCCTAAAGCTTGCAGATTATTCTGCTTATGATTGCTTTTCAGATGATTTTTGTTCATTTATTTGTACTTGAATTGTATTTAGCATAAGGTACAGATAATACTTCCTGTGCCTTATTTTTAATGTCTGATTTTCAAAATCTCCCGTTGGAGAAAAATCAAAGGTTGCCATAGTCGGTCTATGCCATCTTTCAGTTCTTCAATGTCATTTTCATAAAGCCTGCCCATCTTTTTGATGAATATAGCTTTTTTGCATAACACTACAAGCACAATCTAAAGTGTAACAACCTCCGACCTCAAATATATATTATAATTCCGATAAGGTGATTCCAGCCTTATCGGAATTTATTCTTTGGAGGTAATTGAAATGGAAGAAAACGTAAGAGTCTGCGACATCTGCGGCGCTGAGCTTGAAGAAGGCGAAGGCATATGGGTAGGAGAGCAATTTCTCTGTGAGGATTGCATCGAAGAACATTGCACCACCTGCGACCACTGTGGTGAAACGATCTGGATAAGCGATGCAGTGCAAGACAATGATACCACACTTTGTGAAACCTGCTTCAACGACTACTACCATCGCTGTGAGTGCTGCGACAGAATTATCCACGACAACAACGCCAATTGGCGAGGCGACTATCCTTACTGCAACAATTGCTATGATACTTTCAATGATGAAATCGAGGAATATGGTTACAAGCCTGAACCGATTTTCCACGGTGAAGATAGCCGATATTTCGGTGTTGAACTGGAAGTAGACTGCGGCGGAAAAGATGACGAAAATGCAAGAACACTGAAAGATATTGCAAATATGCACAACGAAAACATTTACATCAAAAGCGATGGAAGCATTGATGACGGCTTTGAAATTGTTTCTCATCCGATGACTTTGGAGTATCACTTGAATGAAATGGACTGGGAAAGCGTTATGCAGGAAGCCGTGAATTTAGGCTATCGTTCTCACCAAACCAGCACCTGCGGTCTGCATATCCATGTCAACCGAAATGCCTTTGGTGACAATCAGTCAGAACAGGAAGAAGTCATCGGAAAAATCCTGTTTTTCGTTGAAAAGCATTGGGCAGAACTTTTCCAATTCAGCCGTAGGAGCAATTACAATATGAACCGCTGGTCGGCAAGATACGGTTTTGAAAAAACGGGAAAAGAAATCCTGCTAAAGGCGAAAGATACAGGGAATCGCTATGTTGCGGTCAATCTCCGTAACTACCACACAATCGAGTTTCGCCTTTTCCGTGGGACTCTGAAATACAACACATTCGTAGCCACTTTGCAAATGGTCAACCGCATTTGCGAGGTGGCTATTTCTATGTCCGAAAAAGAAATTGACGAAATGAGTTGGTGCGAGTTTGTAAGCTCCATTGAAAAACCTGAACTTGTGGGGTATCTCAAAGAACGCCGATTATACGTCAATGAACTTGTGAAAACAGCGGAAGGAGGCGAGGAATAATGTGCGCTATTTTTGGCTTTTTGGACTATGGAAAGAAAGTTTCGGCGAACACTCTGAAAAGTCTTATCAGAGCATTGTCAATTGCCGCCGAGAGCAGAGGCACTGATGCAACCGGCATCAGCTTTGTCAACAATGGTAAAATAGTGATATTCAAGAAAGCCAAACCTGCCCACAATGTCAAGCTTTATTTCCCGAAAGAAACAACGGCTTTGATCGGTCATACACGCTTTACAACACAGGGCAGTGAGAAACAAAATTACAACGATCACCCATTCGAGGAATGTAAACCATGGCGAACAATGTCAAAACGATCGAAAAGAACCCCGGTCAGAAGATTGCATGGGAGCAGAGCGGCACCCGTCTGTATTTCGGGGAAGACGAGATCATGATCAACGCCGCAAAGTATCAGAAGGACTGGCCTGTTTCTGTGGATATTTGTACAGACAGATCCGGAAATCTCACGATCGGAACCGAGTCCGCACTGCGCTATGTGGCACAGGTGGAGATCCCCGCTGCACAGTATACCGGGGACGACGAGAACCGGGAGCAGCTGCCGCTCGACATGGGCGACGTGACGCTCATACTCTGGAGCATTGAATAAGAAAGGAGCAAACTCATGGCAAATTTTGATCTCACAAGTCTGGCAGTAAAAATGATCTGCCCGAACAACACCGTCCAGCTGGACGACACCGGGCTGCCGTCAGTGCTGGTGTATATTCCGGCATTTAAGAACAGTGACGTCCTCGCCAGTGGTAACAACAGCACGCACCCCGCCTTCATCGTGAACGGCGTCCAGATCCCCGGCTTTTATTACTCGAAGTATCAGAACCACGTCAACAACGGCGTGGCATATTCTCTGCCGGCAGAGGATCCGACTGCAAATATCACATTTGACAATGCGATCAGCCGCTGCACCGCAAAGGGCGCAGGCTGGCACCTCAGCACAAACGCAGAGTGGGCAGCTATTGCACTCTGGTGCAAGAAAAACGGGTTTTTGCCCTATGGTAATAACAACTACGGCAAGGACTCCAGAGAAAGCAATATACGTGCGATCCCGACGACCAAGGACGGCAACGGGCAGACGCTCCATGTGGCGACTGGCACCGGACCTCTCTCGTGGAGCCACGATCAGACGCCGAGCGGAATCTGGGACATGAACGGAAACGTCACTGAGTGGCAAGGCGGGATCCGTACTGTATGGGGTGAACTCCAGATCCTCGAAAATAATGACGCAGCGGATCCGGACAACCCGCAGAACGCAACGAGTACCTGCTGGAAGGCAATTGACGCAAGCACCGGTGCACTGGTAGACCCGGAGTGCAGCACAACAGATCAGACCGGCACAACGTCTGGAAACACGGTACGCCTCGATTTTGTGAGCAATGCGTGGGTATTTACGAATGCGATCCAGAATGTACAGACCGATTACAAGGGCTGCGCCTTCGGCAAAGTAACAGCAGACAGCAAAATCGGAGACGCTGCCAAGCTGTTGCTGCGTGCGCTCGCACTGCTGCCGGACGAGGGAGCGGCAGAGGCGAACTACGAGGGCGATATGGCATACTGGCATAACGGCGTAGCCGAGCGCTGCGTGTGTCGCGGGGGCTACTACTCCGGGGCGTCCGCGGGCGTTTTCTGCGTCGGCGGCTCCGGCGCTCGCTCGGGCTCCAGTGCGGGCGTCGGCTTCCGCTCCGCTTATATTCCGGAAATCGGGTGATCTGGCAATCTGAAAATCTGGTAAACGGCGGCGACACCTCGCCGCCGTCACCATTCACGAGGTAACAATGGACACATTACAACTCAGACAGAGGATCGTCAGATCCATGATCCGTGTGAGCGAGCGCACCAACAGCATGAGAAAGCCGGAGAAATTTGTCTACCGGGAGCACCTGACAAGCGCCTACATGAATATGCTCCGGCTCTGTATCAAGGCGAACCATTCACGGGGACAGGTGCGTCGTCAGCTGCAAAACGAGATCGACACCGAGCTGGACGTGCTGCGCTCACTCATAGACACAGCAGCAAGCCCGGAGGATCGTCTGATATCCAACGGGCTGCACGAGGTATGGAGCAAGGAACTAAACGAAATCGGGCGTATGCTCGGCGGCTGGATCAAGTCAAACGACTGACCGCCCGTGGGGGGGATATGCCGAGAAAATCGGGAGCGCTGCGTGTATCGCGGGGGCAACTACAACAACGGGGCGAACGCAGGCGTTTTCTACGTCAACGGCAACAACGCTCGCTCGAACTCCAGTGCGAACATCGGCTTCCGCTCCGCTCTGGCTTTACTCGTTAGGCTCGCGGGCTACGGCTCGGCGGGAACAATAAAGCAAAAGGGGTATATCTCCCGGCCGCATGGCCAAAGATAGCGCCTACCACCAGCGGACAACCGGGGTGGCTGGCAAAACCGCATAGACTGGCCGCTCTCGGCAACGAGTGAAGTCCTGCCCGGCGGTCGTGGGGTAGCGTCTGCGGATCAAGGGCATGGACAAGGAGCGTCACGTGCGGTGCTACTATTTGAAGCAAGGGAGGGAGAACCATGGAGGAAAGCAAGGCGCCGTCTCTATTGGAGCGGATCTACTCGTGGGACAATCTCATGGAGGCATATCACGAGGCAGGCCGCAGCAAATGGTACCGAGGCGACGTGACATCCTTCGCAGCAAATCTGGAGGAAAATCTGATCAGCATACAAAACGATCTGATCTGGCGTACCTACAAGGTGGGACGGTACCGGGAGTTTTATGTGCAGGAACCGAAGAAACGCCTCGTCATGGCTCTGGGTTTTCGTGATCGTGTCGTTCAATGGGCGATCTACCGGCAGATAAATGACGAGCTCGACAATTGCATGATCTTTCATAGCTATGGGTGCAGAGTCGGGAAAGGAACCACCAGATCAGCCGACAAGCTCCAAGACTGGTGCACTCTCGTGGGACGTAAGCAGCGGCCGTGGTATTATCTGAAACTGGACATTTCAAAATTTTTCTACCGGGTAGATCACACTGTTCTGCTCGGTATCATGGAGAAGAAATATCCGGACGAGGACGGCTTTCTCTGGCTCATGCGTGAGATCGTCAACTGTGACCATACGCCCTTCGGGCTGCCGCCCGGCAAGAGTGCCGACGAGGTGCCGCCGCCTGAGAGGCTTTTCGAGGTGGGTATGCCGATCGGAAATCTCACAAGCCAACTGCTTGCGAACGTCTGCCTCAACGAGCTGGATCAGTACATAAAGCACGAACTTCGTGCTCACTACTACGTCCGCTATATGGACGACATGGTGCTGCTGCACCCAGATCCGAAGGTGCTCAACGAGTGGCGTGTGCTGATCGAGGACTATCTCAACAACGTGCTGAGGCTGGAGCTCAACAGCAAGACCGTGATCGGGCTTGTAAAGAATGGGATCACGTTTGTGGGCTGCCGCATTTATCCGGGCTACCGAAAAATGACGGCGAAGTCATGCAAGAAAATGAAAAAGCGTATGCAGTACATAGCAAAGCAATACAATGCCGGGCAGATCGACTTCGACGCCGTGAACGCTACAATGCAAAGCTATTTCGGACTTATGGGACACTGTGCCACTCGTGGGCTACAGAAATGGATCGAACAAAATATAATTTTCAAGGGGTGATACCATGCAAGAAACTGTGATCGCCGTACTGGCGGCTGCAAGTATTCCGTCAGCAATAACAGGCTTCTGCTTTTGGCTTATTCAGCAGAAGATCCAGAAGCGTGAGGCTAAACGTGAGCAGGAAGAACAGGAACGCAGAAGAAAGCGTGAGGAGCGGGAGAAGAAACGAGAGGAAAACGAGGTGCTTCTGCTCCATAGCGTAAACGCTGCGATCGCTCTCGGTGAGGCAACAGCCAAAGCGGTGCAGCGGATCCCGGACGCAAATTGCAACGGGGATATGCACGCTGCGCTTGAATACGCTGAGAAAGTAAAGCACGAGCAAAAGGAGTTTTTGACACGTCAAGGGCTCGGCTCTCTCTATGATTAGGGGGCGAGCTCATGGACGATGAGAAGATCCGGGAACTCGTGGAGGAAAATGCCAGGCTCCGGAAAGAGAACAGGCAGCTCAGAGCACTGAGCAAGTGCAGACGCACGGAGTTTTCAAAGATCATTTTTGCAATAGCTGTGGCACTTACAACGGTGATCACCGTCTTTTCCTGCATCGTGATCTGGAAAACCGGAGACTCGACCACACTCGCCTACCTGATCCCCGCTGTTTTTGCGGAACTGGCATCGGCTACCGGTTTTTATTATAACAAGGCAAAAGCCGAGAACAAGATCAAGCTCATGGCTCTGACAGGAACAGAGCCAGACGCACAGACTTTTGAAACTATGTAAAGGGGGCATAATTATGGCATTGACAGGCAAGACAAACGAGGAAAAGATCTGGAAATTCCTCACAAGCAAAGGGCTGAGCATTCACGGCGTCGCCGGGCTTATGGGTAATCTGTACGCAGAGAGTGCACTCGATCCCACGAATTTGCAAAACACATACGAGAAAAGTCTCGGCTACACTGATACCGGGTACACGGCGGCTGTGGACTCCGGGAAATATACCAATTTTGTGCATGACGCCGCAGGCTACGGTCTCGCACAATGGACATACTACACCCGCAAAGAAGCACTGCTGAAATATGCGAAAGCTGCCGGCACTTCGATCGGCGATCTGGAGACGCAGCTCGGCTTTTTATACAAAGAGATCAGCAGCGGCTACCCGGCTTTACTCTCCACACTCAAAACCGCAACCACCGTGCGCACCGCATCGGACGCCGTTCTGACGATATATGAGCGCCCCGCTGATATGTCAGAACGTGTGAAGGTGCAGCGTGCGAACTTCGGGCAGAAGTATCTCGACAAATTCGGAAGCACTGCAACAGAACCAAAGACAGGGGGAAACCGGACAGCGGCGGCACTGCTTGCGATCGCAGCGGCAGAGGTCGGGTATCACGAAAAGGCGTCAAACGTAAACCTCGACAGCAAAACCGGAAACGCAGGGAGCGCAAACTTCACGAAATACTCCCGTGATCTGGCAGCGGCGGGCTATTACAACGGAAACAAGCAGGGCGTGGCATGGTGTGACGTGTTCGTGGACTGGTGCTTTTATCAGCTGGCAGGCAGAGACGCAAAGAAGGCGCAGGAAATCGAGTGCCAGACCGGACCGCTCGGTGCCGGCTGTCTTTACTCCATGCAATACTACAAGCAGCAGGGACGCTTTTACACATCGAACCCGCAGCCCGGTGATCAGGTTTTCTAGCAGTCCGGCGGCTCTATCAGCCACACCGGCATTGTCGAGAGCGTGAACGGCTCCGCCTTCACGACCATTGAAGGCAACACCAGCGAGCAGGTCATGCGCTGCAAGCGAAAAATGAATGACGGCTACACCTACGGCTTCGGACGTCCGAAATATGACACGGGCGTAACCTCGACACCGGCAGAACCCGCACAGACAAGCACGCCGCTGAAATACAAGATCGGCAGCGTCGTGAACTTCACCGGCTCGGTACATTATGTAAGCGCCAACGCAGCCAGCGGATCCGGCTGCGTTCCCGGCAAGGTGAAGATCACCGCCGTGTATGCAAGCGGAAAGCACCCGTACCATGTGATCGCTGAGGCAGGCAGTGGCTCTACGGCATACGGCTGGGTAGACGCAGACAAAATGAGCCCGATCGAGGAGATCAAAGTCGGCGACACTGTGATATTTAAGGGCGGACCGCACTATGCAAGCTCGAACGCAGCAGAAAGCACCGGCTCTCCAAACCCCGGCACCGCTACTGTGACGATGATCGCAAAAGGCGCAAAACACCCGTACCATGTCATACACACGGACAAGCAGTCCGCTGTCTACGGCTGGGTGGACGCTGCCCTCGTGGAGAAAGTGCAATGATCGGCGGCGTAGCAGGCGTGGTCGTGATCGTCGGCGGCTTTATCCTGTTTGTGGAATGGCTGCACGGTATTCTCACTTCGGACGGCCGGTGCGATCCCGGCGCAGACTGCGAGAACTGTCCGTTCCCGTGCGAACACCACGAGAAAAAACGGAGGGACAGAAAATGAACGAAACACTTGCAAATGTCGCAGCACTCTGCGTGCCGATCATTTGCGCACTCATTACGGCTGGCGGCGTGTATCTGTCGTCGCTGATCTCTGAAAGGACAGACGAGCTCCGGCAGCGAACGGACAACGAAACCGCCGCACACATCATCAAACTGGCAGGGGAAACCGTAGCGCAAGCCGTGGCATATGTCGCTCAGACCTATGCAGACGAGCTGAAAAAGGCGGGCACCTTCGATAAGGAGGCACAGCAGAACGCTTTCAACATGGCAAAGGACAGGATCGTGCAGACCCTCGGACCGGTCGTCATGAAGGCACTCGGCGAGATTTACAGGGACGTGGACGTCTGGATCTCGACCAAGATCGAGCAGGCTTGCCGAGAATTAAAGAACACTGGTGCGGCTGAAAACACAGCCCAAGAGCACACAGCAGCTCGCTGACAACACGACAAGAGCCCGGAGGGTGTAACAACCTTCCGGGCTCTCTCTGCGTCTACAAACGCTTTTATTTGCAAATTTTGCACACGACTGCGACAACCTTCTCAAAGAAATACAAGGTCGTCGGGGTGTTCAAATTTGCGTAGTTTAGTGGAGGCGAGGGGGATCGAACCCCTGTCCGAAAACCAATTCCTGCAACTTTCTACGAGCGTAGTTTATCTATTGAAAATTCCCCGCACAGACCGCCGACAAACAGGCTGCCAGCGCAGGTAGGTCACATACATTCCCGTGGTCTGACCATACCGCCGGAACGTTCACCACTGATCGAATGCCCTGTAAAAGCCGTGGTACTCCGTTACAGGACAGTTGCTGACTCAGGCAGCAACCTGTACGCTCTTGTTAAAGCTTACAGAAATGTTATTTTTAGCGTTTATATTTAAACGTGTCGCTTTTATAGAGGTGCAACGCCTCTGCTCGCTTATCACAGTGCATGATCCCCGTCGAAACCATTACGCCCCCATTCAAAAAGAAAACATCAGCGGCATTCTGCCTGTCTCCGCCGCTGTCTTGCCTGAAACGGCTTATTCCCGCTGTTGCTTGACCGCTCTGTCGATCGCTCGCTTTGCATCCTTTTTCGCAGCATCCGCGCGCTTGTCGTAGAGCTTTTTGCCCTTGCAAAGACCCAGCTGCACCTTGACCCGCCCGTTCATGAAATAGAGCGACAGCGGCACCAGTGTCAGCCCGTCCTGCTTGATCTTTCCCAGGAGCCGGTGTATCTCCGCCTTGTGCATCAGCAATTTTCTCTCCCGCAGCGGATCTCTGTTATAGATGTTGCCCTTCTCATAGGGTGAAATATGCATCTGCTTGAGAAAAAGTTCCCCGTCCTCAATGCTGCACCAGCTATCCTTGAGGTTCACGCTGCCTTGCCGGATGGATTTGACCTCCGTTCCTGTCAGCGCAATGCCAGCCTCATAGTCCTCTAAGATGAAGTATTCATGCCGAGCCTGCCGGTTTTCGGTTATCAGCTTTTTCCCTTTTGTCAGCATATTCTCACCTTCCTACAAGCGGAGACCGCATTTATTCTTCGTCAAATGAATCCAGATCCATCTCGTTGAGCAGATCCCGCAGCGCCACAAGCTCGTCTGCCGTCATCGTCAGACCCTTTCCCATACGGCTGTGATCGGGTGCCCAGTCCCGCAGATCATATTTCGGATCTCTGTCGTTCCAGCTCACCAGATTCAATTCTCTCGCCCAGCCCTTGCTGTTCTCGCCGATCTTCCCGATCTCCTGTGTGATCTCATATTTGATCTCTGCCATATCCGCTTCCTCCTCAGCTTTCTAAGTAGTTCCACAAAGCCGTACACTGCTGCATCGTCAAGGAATACCCCTGCGCATACAGCGCCATCAGCTTTTCCACGTTCCGTTCTGTCCTGCCGACCCCCAGTGTATCCTCCGGGGCAATGACATAGACCGTTCCCTCCTGTTCCTTTTGTGCAAGCAGCTCTGCACACGCATTGTAGCGTTCATGGCGTGTCCTCAGCAGTTCCGCATATGCCGGGTATCTCTTCCGGTAATGCTTCGCCGCAAGATCCATCATCCCTTCCGGCTTTTTCCGGTATGTCCGCTCCCTTGTCAGCACCACGATGACCTTTTCGCAGCCGTCCGCCAGTGCTTTCTCAAAGGGAATGGAGTCCGCCACACCACCGTCTGCATACAGTCCTTCCCCGATCCGGATCGGCTTGAACAGCAGCGGCAATGCACAGGTCGCCCGGAGCACATTCCACCCCGTATCGCCGTTCCGCACTTCCAGATACTCTGCCTCACCGGTCAGGATATTCGTCACAGCCGCCAGTGTGCTCCCCCGGAATGCCTCATACGCCGCATAGTCAAACGGCAGCAGCTTATCCGGTATCGTACCGAACACAAAATCAAGGTTATAATACGCCTGATTGCGTGGATCCAGTCTATGGAGCATTCCCATATATTTCGGGCTTCTGACGAACCGCCGCAGCATTTCCCGGTTACGTCCGTTCTGTCCGGAAACATAGGAGACCCCATAGGTGATGCCAGCCGAAGCCCCGATGACATAGTCGGCTCTGATCCCGGCATCCAGCAGCGCATCCATGACCCCGCAGGAAAAAATAGTACGGTGCGCACCACCCTCCAGCACCAGCCCAAGACCCATTTCTGTCACCTCTCTTACAACGGAACACTTACTATTATACACGGATCCTGCGGATTTTGCAAGTGTTTTTTTCAAACTTTTCCGCAAACCTCTCCGTTCCCCAAAAAAATTGCCATACCCCCTTGCTTTTTTCGGAAAAGTATGGTATACTGTAAATAAAATTTACAGGCATGTAGGAGGGAACGTATCATGACAGGTGATACCAGCTTATTTCTGCCAGAGAAGCAGCAGAAAATTTTAGAGAAATACATTTCCGACCGCCGCTACAAATTCATGATGATCCTGTATCTGTCTTTGGCAGGCACGATCGCGCTGCTCTTCCCGGCGCTGTTAGATATCCACACGCCCCGGCGCACAATGCGCTACAGTTACCGCCGCCGTTCCCGTATGTCGTCCTTTGCGCTCTGGATCATCTGTGCCGTCACTTTTGTTCTTTACTTTTTCCGTGGGATCGGCATCCATTTCGGCAAAAACTCCGACCTTGACTGTGCCAGAAAGCAGAACTACGTCTTTGAGATGAAAGAATTCGGCGGCAAAGACCCCGACAGCGGAAAAGCCCCCTACTATGTATATGACAAAGCGGGGACGAAGTACTTCTGCCCGATCTTTCTCGACTGGAAAAATGCCTGCGAAGGCAGCCGCCTGTACTGCGTGACACTTGCGAATGGCAAACACTATGCCATGCTCGAAGAGCAAGCGCTGCTCTGACCTGCCTATTCCGTCACATGCTCCAGTGCATGGTAAAAAATGGTTTTCACATGGGCATCTGCCAAGGAATAGAAAACCGTTTTCCCGTCCCGTCTGCTCTTGACGAGCCGCCCTTGCTTGAGGATGCGGAGCTGATGGGAGATCGCCGATGCCGTCATGCCAAGTGCCTCGGCAATATCGCTCACACAAAGTTCCTTGTCAAGCAGTTCAAACAGGATGCGCACCCTTGTTGGATCGCTGAACAGCCCGAGCAGTTCCGCCACAGCGCCAAGTATTTCCGTATCGGGCAGATGTTCCATCAGTGCATCGATGCGCTTCTGGTGGTAGATGCACTGTCCACAGATATGTTCTTCCATGCTGGCTCCTTTCTTTGCAAGTTCAGACCTCATACATCTATAGTATACCACAGAATACCCACCCATTGCAAGGGCTCATGCGAATTTTTTCTGAAATTTCTGGACGAAGAAAATATGATCTTCTCCTTGCTTTTTTCGGTAAAATGGGATATAATAGATATAATTTTGCAGAGTTTGATACAAAGTCAAGGAAAAATTGAAAAGTGCACCTTTGCGGTGTAAAGTGTATGACGGGTGATGACCTGATCCAGCTCAAATTGGAGATGATCGTATGAATGGATTTTATCAAAAAGTAAATGAGTTCTTTTCGGATCTTGGGAAAGGAAGAAAAATGGTGCTTTCCACATCTGAAAACGACAAGGTATCTTCACGAATGATGAGTGTTGTACAAATTGGCGGCGAATTATACTTTCAGACTGACAGGACAATGAAAAAGTATGATCAAATGATGAAGAATAACAACGTCGCATTATGTATAGATAATATCCAAATTGAGGGCAAATGTACCGAAGCCGGACATCCATTGGATAACGCCGTGTTTTGCGACATTTATAAGGAATGTTTCAAAGGTTCATATGATGCTTATTCAATGTTAAGCAACGAAAGACTTTTTATTGTGAAACCGCTATACATAGAGCGTTGGATCTATGCTGATGGCGTTCCTTATATTGAAACATTTAATATAAGCACCCAACAATATAGGCTCGATAGGTACTTAGGAGTATAAGATCCGGTTTATCGGGACATTAACGGACAGGGCTTTCTCTTTTGTATCAAAATAGCAAAGAACATAGATGTTGTACATCCTAAAAAAGAAAGGGAATTATCATGTATACAGGAAAAATAGGATTTGACGACCGCAAGTACCTGACGATGCAGTCCGCCCACATCCGGGAACGGATCGCGCATTTTGGCGGCAAGCTGTATCTGGAATTTGGCGGCAAGCTGTTTGACGACCACCATGCCTCCCGTGTGCTGCCCGGCTTCCAGCCTGACAGCAAGCTGCAAATGCTGCTCCAGCTCCGTGAGGAAGCGGAGATCGTCATCGTCATCAATGCTGCTGACATTGAAAAGAACAAGGTGCGTGGCGACTTGGGCATCACCTACGATGCCGATGTCATCCGCCTGCTCCAAGCTTTCACAAAGATAGGGCTGTATGTGAGCAGTGTCGTGCTGACCCGCTACGACAAGCAGCCATCCGCTGATGCTTTCCAGAACCGTTTGGAAGCACTTGGCGTAAAGGTCTACCACCATTACTGCATCAAGGGCTATCCGTCCGACCTGAGCCTGATCATAAGCGACAACGGCTATGGCAGGAACGACTACATAGAAACGACCCGCCGGCTGGTGGTCGTGACTGCGCCCGGTCCCGGCAGCGGCAAAATGGCGACCTGCCTGTCCCAGCTCTACCACGACCACAAGCGTGGGATCCATGCCGGCTATGCGAAGTTTGAAACATTCCCAGTCTGGGATCTCCCACTCCAGCATCCGGTCAACATTGCCTATGAAGCGGCGACTTCTGACCTCAACGACGTGAACATGATCGACCCTTTTCATCTGGAAGCCTACGGTCTGACGGCAGTGAATTACAACCGGGACGTGGAGATCTTTCCGGTACTGAATGCAATGTTCGAGCGCATTTTAGGCGGCTCTCCATACAGATCCCCCACAGATATGGGTGTCAACATGGCAGGGAAATGTATCGTCAATGACGAGGTCGTCTGCACCGCTGCCAAGCAAGAGATCGTCCGCCGGTATTATGACACCCTCTGCGGCAACCGGAAAGGGACTGCCACAGATGCCGAGGTCTACAAACTGGAGCTGCTCATGAAACAGGCGGGTGTATCGACCGAAGACAGGCGCTGTGTCCATGCAGCACTGGCAAAGGAACAAGCGACAGGCGCACCCGCAGCGGCAATGGAACTGCCGGACGGCACGATGCTCACGGGCAGGACTTCGGGGCTGCTGGGCGCATGCTCGGCACTGCTGCTCAATGCCCTGAAATATTTTGCAGAGCTGGACGACAGCGTGCTCCTGATGTCGCCGCATGTGATCGAACCGATCCAGAATCTCAAGGTACAGCATCTGGGCAACCAAAACCCCCGGCTGCACACGGACGAAACACTGCTTGCCCTGTCCATCTGTGCCACAACAGACGAGAATTCCGCCAAGGCAATGGCACAGATCGCCCGCCTGCGAGGCTGTGAGGTACACTCCACGGTCATTCTGTCGGCAGTGGATGAGCGTATTTTCAAGCGTCTCGGCATCCACCTCACCTGCGAACCGAAATATTCCTGACCCCAAACGGCACAGTTTCACCCTGTGCCGTTCCTCCGTTTTCCGGTCTCTGATGCCCCTGCCAGCTCCGCCGGAGGGGAATGAAAAAACGAACTGCCGCACGGTATCGTGCGGCAGACTTCTTATTTAATCATGTACGATGACCGGCATGCCCTCATCTACCAGCTCATACATCTCCTTTGCATAGCTCAAAGGCAAATTGATACAGCCGTGAGAACCGTTGTACATATAAATATTCCCGCCGTAAGCACCCCTTGCCAGATCGTGGAAACCGCACCCGAGCCAGTTGAACGGCATCCAATAGGCGACCGGCTGCTCATAGCCCTGTACTGGCATCGTACCCAGTACCGTATTGCGCACCTTTGCCCAGATCTTGCAGATACCTCTCGGCGTTCTGCGGTCGGGGTTCGTTTCCGTACCGGACACGAAATCATGCTCGCTCACGATCACATTGTCCTTGTAGATCCACAGATGCTGCGCAGAAATGTCCACCTCAACATATGTCGTGCCGATGTCGTCCGTCGCACGTTCATAGCCATAGATACTATACACCGGTTCAACGGTGACGCTTTCCCCGGCACGCATCAGATCGACCAATTGAATGATCGTCGCATCCTGATCAATTTGCCAGCCATAGGTGCTTGACTTATCGCCGTCCCATGTCACCGTGATCCAGCCGTCCAGCGTCGCATAAAACTGTCTGTCCTTGCCGAAAGTATCCGTTTCCGCTGCCATCTGCGACACGAATACAGCCATTTTCTGATGGTCGAAGATGACATTGCCATCGTTATCTTTCACAACAGAGCCGTCACTGTTGAGCATGATCCAGTCCACGATCATGTCACTGTCCACGACCTTTGTCCTATCCTTGAAGTCAAATGTAATGGTGCAGTTGGCGTAATTGTTATATAATTCCAGCTCCTGCGTGAGATCTTCTGCCTTGACGGTCGCCCGGTAGCTGTCATAGCAGCCGGAATCTTCCATTTGGATGTTACAGTTCCCCACCGAAAGCTGTTCGATGATATACTGCACCAACACGTCCTGATCGAACTGATCGCCAAGCGTTTCGGGCTGGATCTCAAAGGTATCTCCGCTGCGGACGACACAGGCATCCGTGGAAACGGCATCGCCCCAGTCATGCTGCTGGATCAGCGCACGCAGTGCCTCCTCGGAATACGTAAAATCGTACCCGATGCTATAATCGGACGGCGCAAAGAGCTTTGCAGCCCATGCAAAGGGCGTTTCCGAGGATGCCTCATCAAACGACCCGTCCGGAATGCTGTAAGCTGCCCCGTATTCTTTCGCCTCAAAGACCACCTTCTCCCCCTTGGGCGTGGTGAGTACGAGATCGCTCGTCTGCGCATTGCCGAGCAGAGCGACCTCAGCCGCTTCGGCATTCATGCCGCCGACCTTGGTATCGTTGATGTATGTATTCGGCAGGAACCGTCCCCGGTAAGTCGCAGCCACCACCAGATACCCAACGACCAGTGTCCCCGCCAAGGCGCATCCGACCGCAGCGGCAAGGATACGGGGCGTGACACCGTTTGCGGTCAGCAGACCGCCGCCTGCCCTGCGGACGGCTGTCCTGTATTTTGGCTCAGTCTTTCTTTTCTTTTCCTTCACAGCAGTCTTTGGAGCTGCAGCTGCTTTTCCGGTCGGGGCTGGATCTTTTGCAGAGGACTGCGGAGCAGATGTTCTGTTCTCCGGCTGCGGTGCATTGGCACGTTTCAGTTCCGGCATCGGCGCTGCACTGCGGCGCAAAGGCGGCAGCTTTTCATGCTGCGGGCTATGGGCGGGGGCGGAAGTATCCTTCCCCTCGTCATTCACCATAGCCAATGCCTCCCGTATCTGGGAGATCTTAGTCTTTTCCTTTGGGGCAGGATCCTGTACAGCCGGGGATCCGCTGTTGTTATTCTCTTTCTCCAAGCTTTTTACGAGCGCATCGAGCGCATCATTCTGCAAAGCACTTCATCCTTTCTGCCTACACTGCCGGGAACGCTCCCAGCACCCGCCTGCTGCGGGAGATCGTTAGCCTACAAAATAAGTATACCATATTTCCGGCTACAATGAAATAGAGAATGGATTACAATTTGATAACAAAATGTCATAATAGGCAAAAATGCATCCATTTTCCATTCTATCCTGTTACACAGAGAAACATCTATTGAAGCTAACAGGATCTTCAGTCCAGCAGTCGGCAGCGGCAAGCTGCCGAAGATACTTCAATAGATGTCTGTTTTTAATATACCACAACAGCTCAAATTTGTCAAGTGGCGGCAAAGGTCGGCATTTCCCCAAAACCCCCTGTTTATCCACTTGTTTTCTATCCTCTTGCCTCTGCTATCACTGACAGGACAAACTGTCTTTTCCACAGGCTGTACAGTTCTGCATCTGCTGCATCCGGCTCGTCACCGCTGCAAAGTGCCCGGTATACTCGCTGTCCTGCGGCATTGCCGTCCGGGTAAAGCACACAGGCTGCCGCTTCCGGTACAGGTGCAAGCCCTTCCGCTGCGGCAAGCACGGATACAGCCGGTCCTTTTCCGTCCACATCGGTGATCGCCCGTTCCGCCTCCGTCAGCGGGATCTCCTCGAATCGGCAGTGCAGCAGCGGCGGCAGCAGGACTTCCGCTTCCTCAGCTTTTGCATAGACGGGCAGCACCTTGTTCATGGGGATGCACGGTGTCCCGGCAGGCAGCCGGAACCGCATCAGTGCGATGCCCCGCCTGTCCCGGTATCCCGGCAGGAACCCGGCTGTTGACGTGGATGTGAAAGAGATCAGATGCCCCGCCTGCACGTTCAGGCGGCAGTCGGCAAGGCGTTCCACCCGAAACAGTGTCAGCGGGGCATCGCAGGCAGACTTCCGGAACACGGAAAGCAGATCCCTGCAGACCGTCCGCAGACGTTCCTCATCTGCAAGGATCTCCGGATCCAGCGGCTTTCCCTCTGCTGCCCTTGCCCGTTCGGTGACAATACCGGGGTAAAACAGCGCATTCAGCACCAGATACGCCTTGCCGTTCCCCCAGAAAGGATCATTCCCCGACACATCCCCTATGTAATACCGCAGTGCCGCGATCTCCCCCTCGGTCAGCTGCATGTGTTCTGTACCCTTTCATCAATGAATGCCCGCACCTGTGCCCGTTCCAGTTCCAGCACCACGCCGATCTCCTGAAACATCAGCTCCTCCGCATTTTTCATGGCAGTCTCATCCATGGCAGAAATGCGCTTTCCCTTTGCTTCGGAGCTTTGCTTTTTCTCGTACAGAGAAGCCAGCATCCGCACCAGTTCATGCTCATCGTGCTCCTTGATCACCTGCGCATACAGTTCCCGGCGTTTCCGGCGGTTGGCAGGCAGTTCATTTTCCTCCTCTGCCGCCAGCGGCATGGTATCGATCAGGGCAAGCACTTCTTCTTTTGTCATCAGCCGCCGCAGCCGTTCACCGGCAGAGGCAACTGGCACATAATACGTGGAATTCTGGTCGGAGATCGGTTTCAGCTTATAATACAGGACAGAATGGATGCCATCCATGCTCTGCTCCTCCTGTGCCACAACACGGCAGACCCCGGCACTTTTATAGACGATCAGCTCTCCGTTTTGCAAATTCATGATATACCACCTCTCAGAAGTCAAACTGCCAGAGACAAAAAGCCTATACTACCATTATACCAGATACAGGGAAAAAATGTCATAGAAAAAATCAACAAAGATCCTATCCAAAAATTAGTCAATAAAGCCACGGTTTCCCTGCACTTCCATCGGTCCTTCTGTTGGCTGGACATTCGGGTCATAAATGTCCTCGTTTGTCATGTCCGCCGCCCGCACCGCAAACACCACGCAGCGCATCCCGTCATGCGACCCGGAGTCGCATGTCTGGAGAGCAATGACCTGATCCGTACCGTCCCGCAGCAGCAGATCCTCCCCGTACCTGACAAGCGCAGAATCCTTGATCTTTTCGGCAAAATCCCGGAAAGCGGTGCGGTTCATCTCGATATAGTTCCAGTATTCAAATGCTGCCCCCAGCTCCCCATTGATGACATTTACGGAAAAGACCCGATACAGATAGCGGTGCTCCAGCGTGTCGATCTCAAAATAGGGATGTGCCTTTCCCCATGTCTCGTCCTTGTAATTCTTGATGGCATGGAGCATCGTGCCGTTGCCCATGTTATGTCCGTAGATCAGGCTGTTATCCGAAGTGTCCAGCCGGCAGCGCCAGTCAGCGAACAGCGCCCCGCTGTAGCTGCGCTGCCCCGTCCAGCTATGATCCGTGTAAAAGCTGTTGTTGTTCGTCTGTACGACCGGGTAATCGATGACCGTGTCCGGGATATAGATCCAGCCGACCACATCGGGGGCTGCAGCATGGTGGGATGCTACGGTCTCCAGATCGGTGTGCATCGTATAGGGCGGCGCTGCTGTCGGCGGCTCGGTGGGCGGTTCCGTCGGTTCGGGGATGTAGTCATCCCGGTCGAGCAGGGGTGCTGCAGGCGCAGGATGCTCCTCCGCTGCCTTGGCGGGCATCCGGAATCGTGCAGCAATAAACAGCAGCAGCGCACACAAAGCCGCACCGGTCAGCAGCAGTACGCTCAGCGGCAGCATCCAGAATTTTTGTTTGTTTCGGTGCATATTGTTCACTCCTTGCTAAGATCCGTTTTTCAAAGCGTCAGTCTATTTTTGAGCAGAGCAAGGTCGAACACATCCGCCGTGCCGTCCCCATCCAGATCTGCCGCTTCCCGTGCAGACTCTGAAAGATACACGGAGGAAAGCAGATACCTTTGCAGCAGCACCAGATCCTGCAAGCTCACAGATCCGTCCCCGTTCACATCCCCGGCATCCTCCTGCGTTTCCACGACCGTAAAGCCGCCGTCCTGCCAGATCACATCCCCCGAGGCGGCATAGTCGATATTCAACAAAATATTGCTCCAGTCACATGCCACCCCGGTCGGACCGGACGGCAGATAGTATACGCCCAAATGCTCCCCCGGCTGCACATCCTCCGGCAGCGTGAACTCCAGCTCCAGCACCTTCCCTTCCGTTTCCGCCGGCTGCGGATAAATTGTGATCATCGCCGCAAGCGGCGCACTGCTCCTGACGAGGGAGGTGTATTCATTTTCGTTCCGTAACTCTGCCGAAACGCACTTGAGCCTTTCATCCCACCCGACGATGAGCGAAAATCCGGTCAGCGGCGGTGTATCCACGTAAACACCCAGACTGACCGTTTTCCCGGCTGCATCGGCGGCTGTCAGGACATAGCTGTCAACTGCGATCTCCACCTGTGTGTCCGATGCCCCCGCAAATGCCGGCTGCATGCTCCCGGACACAAGGGAAGCAGCAAGCAAGACCCCGATACTGTTCTGTAGCTTCATAGTGTTACCTTCCTTATCTGATGCGATGACAAGGGATTTTCGTTATTTTCATTATACCACATCCGCACGGTGTTTGTCAAGGCAGCGGCGGCAGGCTGCCGCTGCGCTCGATCAGGCGTTTTTCACGATCTTTGCACACAAAATTTATCTCTGCTTAGTGAAAAAATTGCCGTCCGGGTCTTTACTTTTTCGGGAACGTGTGGTATAATAAAGATGTTGTATTGTATCCCCGGCAGGGGAATAATAACAAGGAGGAACTGCATATGAAAACCAATACCAGATCTCTCGTGATCATGGGAGCATTGACGGCGATCGAGCTGATCTTTCTGCTGACGCCGATCGGTACGATCCCGATCGGACCGCTCTCCATTTCGCTGGGTACGATCCCGGTCGCACTCGCTGCGGTCACGCTCGGACCGTGGGGCGGCGCTGCTATGGGCGCTCTGTTCGGGCTGATGAGCTTTCTGCAATGCATCGGCATCGGCGTGCCAAGCCCTATGGGGGCTGCACTGTTTGCCATTGACCCGGTGCTTGCCTTTGTACAGCGCTTCGTTCCGAGGACGCTGGACGGGCTGCTGGTCGGACTGCTCTTTCTGCTCTTCCGCAAGCTGAACAAGCCGGAGATCGGCATCTTCGTCAGCGGCTTTGCGTCTGCTTTCCTGAATACCGTGCTGTTCATGTCGGCACTGGTGCTGCTGTTCCAGCATACGGAATACATGCAGAACTTGATGGAAGGCAAAAATGTTCTGGCATTCATCGTCGGCTATGTCGGCTTCAACGCTGTCGTTGAGGTGATCGCTGTGACCATTGTGGTCGGTGCGGTCGGCATGGCACTTTACAAGGCAAAACTGATTCGCTTCCCGGCGGAAGCTAAAGCATAGGGGAAAGCCCCTGTGCCGATACATACAACAAGTATGCGGTGCTCGCCGTGAGCACCGCAGATTTTCAGGGTGTTTATCAAAAATGCACAATTCTTTTTCAAAATGTGCATCGTTATACATAAAAACAGATATGGTAAGGGAGTGTACGCAATATGTCTGAAAAGAAGATCCCGCATTTTGCTGTCATTGTAGCAGGCATCGATGAGGAGTACCAGAACAGTGTGCTGGACGGCATCATCGCCTGCGCAAAGGCGGGAAATGCCAATATTTCCTGCTTTGCCGCATTCGGCGGGGTGATCTCGAGCAGCCGGTATGACATCGGTGAATACAACATTTACAACCTTGTCAACTACGAAAAATTTGACGGCGCTGTTCTGATGACCAATACCGTCTGTGACTCGGACGAGAAAAAAAAGATCATCGCCAGCGTCAAGGCTGCCGGCATCCCGGCTGTATTTCTCGACTGCAAGGATGACCCGGATCTTTACAATGTAGAAATCGACAACACCAAGGCAATGCGTGAGATCGTGCAGCATGTTGTCACCGAACATCAGGCAAAGGTCGTGAATTTCGTTTCCGGGCCGCTCTCCAACCCGGAGGCACAGGCACGGTATGAGGCATTCCTGCACATCATGGCAGAAAATAAGCTGATCGTGGATGCCCGGCGGGTGTATTTCGGGGAATTCCGTGCCGTAGACGGCGAACGTGCCATCGATGAGCTGATACAGTCGGGGCTTTCTATGCCGGATGCCATTATCTGTGCCAACGATGCCATGGCGCTCGCCGCTATGAAACGCCTTGAAAAATACGGAAAGCATGTGCCGGATGATGTCATCGTCACCGGGTTTGACAATACCTACAATGCAAGGCACTACAGTCCGATGCTGACGACGGTCGCCCGTCCGCTCTACAAAGCAGGCTATAAAGCATGCGAGGTGCTGTTCCGGGTCATTTCCGGGGAGAAGGTCGATCAGACGATCACGCTCCGGGCTGAACCGGTCTTTACGGAAAGCTGCGGATGCAGAGGCACGATCTCAGAAAATCTGGTGCGTTATAAGAAAAACACCTATCAGCTCATTGACAGCTACCGTTCGGACATCTCTTTGCTCAACCGCATGACTTCAGAACTGGCAGAAACGGAAACACCGGAAGAGAATATCCAAGTGATCGGGAAATTCCTGCACGAGATCGACTGCGAACGCTGCTGCCTGTGCCTGTGTTCCGAATGGAACAGCGCTTTCGGCTCGGATCATACGGACGACTATCAGGTACACGGCTACACCAAGACCATGAGCGCTCCTCTGATCTGGAGCAAGGATGGTATCGGGGCTGTGGAGATCTTCTGCTCTTCAGAAATGTTCCCCCTGCCGCTCGAGGGCAGCGGGCACGTGAACTACTTCCTGCCTCTGCACTTCCGGGAACGGTGTCTGGGGTACTACATCATCACGGACAGCGATTTCCCGACCAAGAGCAAATTGTGCCATTCCATTATGATGAGCATTTCCAATTCCGTCGAGAACATCCGCAAGCTGCTCCACCTCAACAGTGTCATCAAGGAGCTGGACAAACTCTATGTCATCGACCCGCTGACGGGCATCTACAACCGCAACGGCTTCATCCGGGAGGCGGATGCCTTCTACCGCCGCTGTGAGGACAGCAAGGAGCAGCTCATCATTTCCTTCATCGATATGGACGGGCTGAAGATCGTCAATGACAACTACGGACACAAAGAAGGCGATTTCGCCCTCCAGCGGCTGGCAACGGTCATTAAGGAATGCTGCACCAGCGATCAGATCTGCGCCCGGTTCGGCGGTGATGAATTCATCATCTTAGGTGTCGGTTCCGGAGAGGACGATGCGGAAGTTCTGGAGCGCAAATTCACCAAACGGCTCGAGGACATCAACCACATACTCCACAAGCCCTATGAGCTTTCCGCAAGCATCGGTACTTACGTTGCTCCTGTGGAGCAGGGCGTGACCCTGTTCAACATGATCACGACAGCAGACAAGATGATGTACGAAAAGAAAAAGCGGAAAAAGACCTCCCGCTACCTGCGGCGGGAATAACAGGAGCAGCATTTCTCTGCTGCCGGGTACTGCCTTTCCGGCAGTACCCGTTTGTTCCATTATGGAAAGGGGAACTGCCATGCCAGTCCAAGAAACGGATGCACGTGAAAAAGCGAACAGACTTTCAGAGGAGATACTGACCTATTCCCGGAACATGCTGTTCATGGGGCTGCGGTTCATGGAAAACGCCCTCAGCCGACTGGTGTTCGCCCCCTATGCGGGGGACTCCATCGGCACGGACAGCAGGTACTTATATTATAACAGCGATCATGTGCTGCGGCTGTTCCGGGAGAACAGTCCGAGGATCACACGCACCTATCTGCACAGCGTGCTGCACTGCGTGTTCCAGCATGGCTATGTTGCATCGGCAGTTGACCGGGTGCTGTGGGACACGGCGTGTGACATTGCGGTGGAAGTGATGCTTTCCGGCTTGCAGCTGCCTTGCGTGGACAGTACCATAGAAGCACAGCAGGCACAGATCCTGTCCGTCTTTGCGGACAAGGTGAAGCCCCTCACGGCGGAGAAGCTGTATTATTTCTTCCGGGAAAACCATTTCACCGAAGAACAGTGCCGGACGCTCCGGGAAGCCTTTGCACTGGACGACCATACACCGTGGTATGCCCCCGGCACAGGCAGCGATCATGGCAGCCATGACAGCGGCGATGCCGGACAGCAGAACGACACCGTTTCGCCATCAGATGACCCGGAACAGGATCCCTCCTGCGATGCGCCGGATGACGGTGCCATGTCTCCACAGGAAGCGGAGGAGACGTGGAAAAAGATCGCCCGCCAGATGCAGGTCGATCTCGAAACGTTCCACAAGCAGCGTGGCACACAGGCAGGCGATATGATACAAAACCTCTCCGCCCTCAACCGGGAACGGTATGACTATGCCGATTTTCTTCGGAAATTTGCGGTATTCGGAGAAGTCATGCGCATTGATGATGATACATTCGACTACAGCTTCTACACCTACGGTATGCAGCTTTACGGCAATATGCCGCTGATCGAGCCGCTCGAATACAAGGACGAAAAGCGCATCCGGGAATTTGTCATTGCCATCGATACTTCCGGTTCGGTGCGGGGCAAGACCGTTCAGCGATTTCTTCAAAAGACCTACAATATCCTCAAACAGCAGGAGAGTTTTTTCTCAAAGGTCAACATCCACATCATCCAGTGCGATGCCGAGATCCAAGAAGCGGTGAAAATCACGGATCAGGAAGGATTTGACAGCTACCTGAGTACCATGCAGCTCCACGGTTTCGGGGGGACGGACTTTCGCCCGGTCTTTGCCTATGTAGAGGAGCTGATACGGCAAAAGGAGCTGACCGATCTGCAGGGGCTGCTGTATTTTACAGACGGACATGGGACATTTCCGCAGCGGCAGCCCCCCTACCGGACGGCATTTGTCTTTCTGGAAAATGGGTCGAACAACTACGAAGTGCCTGTCTGGGCGATGCGTGTCATTCTTGAGGAACAGGCGCTGAACGACAGCAGCATCCGCTGAAAGGAGAAGCTTATGAATATCCATGAAGCCAAACAGCAGATCAAGAACACCGTGACCGCCTACCTGACCAAGGACGAACTGGGGCGGTACAGGATCCCGCCGCACAAGCAGCGCCCGGTGTTCCTGATGGGTCCTCCCGGCATCGGCAAGACAGCCATTATGGAGCAGATCGCCTCGGAACTGGGCATTGGGCTGCTGAGTTATTCCATGACGCACCACACCCGGCAGAGCGCCCTTGGTCTGCCGCAGATACGGCATGTCACGTTTTGCGGTAAGGAATATGACATCTCCGAATACACCATGAGCGAGATCATTGCCTCTGTCTATCAGATGATGGAGGAGACAGGCATCGAAAACGGCATCCTGTTCTTGGATGAGATCAACTGCGTTTCGGAAACGCTCACGCCCATCATGCTGCAATTTCTGCAATATAAAGTATTCGGCAGGCATGAAGTGCCGGCAGGCTGGATCGTCGTCACCGCCGGCAATCCGCCGGAATATAACCATTCCGTCCGGGAATTTGACATTGCCACATGGGACAGGCTGAAACGGGTGGATGTCGAGCCGGATCATGACGTGTGGAAAGAATATGCCTACGCCACGGGCATCCATGCTTCCATCCTGACCTACCTTGACATCAAGAAGCAGCATTTCTACAGGGTGGTGTCCACCGTGGACGGCAAGCGCTTTGTTACGGCAAGAGGCTGGGACGACCTGAGCCAGATGATACATCTCTACGAGGAACACGGCATCCCGGCAGACAGAATGCTGGTGGAGCAGTATCTGCAAGACCCCGAGATCGCACAGGATTTCACGATCTACTATGATCTGTACAACAAGTACCGCAGCGACTATCAGGTAGACCGCATTTTAGCCGGAGAAGCGGACGGGGCGATCTATGACCGGGCAAAAGCTGCGAGATTTGACGAGCGCTATTCCCTGCTCGGTCTCCTGCTCGATGCTGTCATGCTCGAAATGCGCACCGCCATGGAACTCGATGCACTGCTCACGGAACTGATGACGGTGCTGCGGGACTTCAAGGCGCAGCTCGCTCTGGAAAAGGAAGCGGCAGAGGACATCCTCGGCAGCAGCACCCGGAAGATAAAACGCCGCTATGACAGCGGCATCCAGTCCCGCAGCCTTTCCGAAAGCCAGCAGGCACAGCTGTTACAGCTCTGGGAGATCCTCCGGCAGGAGACAGCACTTCTGCACGGTGCGGAACAGGGCGATGCGTTCGGCATCGTCAAGGCAGATTTCGACAGCCGTGTCGCCGAACTGAAACGCCTCGTCCGGACGGCTTCGGAACACGTGTCCAATATGTTCCAGTTCGGGGATGCGGTATTCCCGGACGGACAGGAGCTGATCATTCTGGTGACGGAGCTGACTGCCAATCCTCACAGCGCCCGGTTCCTTGCCAAATACCGGGTGGAGGAATATTTTATCCATGACAAGGCGCTGCTGTTCCGGCAGCGGCAGAAGGAGATCCTCAGCGAGATCGAGGAACTGAAACTGGATTGAATACCAAAACGCCTCCCAGACGGGAGGCATTTTTGGTAAGAGAGTTGGATCCGTTATCCGGCATTCCGGATAACAGACTTGCAGCCGAAGCAGGTGATGAGGAAATATCCGCCGTAGATCACCAGCAGGACGGCACAAGTCGTCACAATAGAAGCAGTCATGCCGGACGTACCGAACATCGTCAGAAAAACGCCCGCAAATTTCATGCCGAACACCGAATGCACGGCAGCCAGCAGCAGCGGCAGCAAAAAGAAGATACCTGCCTGCCGGTACAGAGACCGGGTGATGTCCTTTTCCTCAGCGCCGATCTTGCGGAGCATTTCGTAATAGCGGACACTGTCGGCTGCCTCGGAGAGTTGTTTCAGGGCAAGCACCGCACCGCAGGCGATCAGGAACGTCATGCCGATATACAGCCCCACCAGCGCCACCAACGCCCCAAGCCCGATAGCCGCATCTGCCATGTCCTGTCTGGTATTGAACTGCGTATGGTAGGAGATCCCGGCTCCGGACAGCTCTATACAAGCGCTCCGGTAGGCTTCCATGAGGGCAGCATCTTCTGCATGACGGGCTTCTGTATCCGTGACTGCATAATTTCCGGCAAGGTAGACGAACCTCGGCTGCTGCCCTGCTGCCACACTGTCCGGTATGACCAGCAAGCCACTATTCAGCGGCTGTATGGCAATTTCAATAAAGCCATCCTGACAGCTGTGGTATTTCAGTTTCAGGTCATGCCCGAATACCGGGATGCTGTCTATCTTCGCAAGCACTTTGTCCCGCAGCACCGTCATCTGCTCAAAATTGCAGAGCATCACACATTCGTTTTCGCCCATTTCAAGCGGCTCTATCCCGTACAGCGTCATCAGGGCGTTATAGTCGCTCAAAGTGACCAGCACTTCCGGTACATCAAGGTCGAGCATGGTGAGATTCGATCTGATCCACGCAGAGACTTCACGGTCCAGGTCAAAGAAATCGCCCATCGTCAGGTCATCATCGCCGTAGCTGTAGCCCTTCTCGCTCTCGGAGAAATGTGCTTCCAAGGTATCTTCCAGCGTCTGCATAGGGGCAGGCAGCTCGTCCGGCATCGTTTCCTTCCCCAAGCTATCCGGGGCATAGATGAACATGGCATCCGCCGGACAGTAGGTGCGGATGTTGTCGTTGAGCGAATTGCGGATAGAAAAGCTGCCCGACAAGGTGCAGATCGTGACGAACAGCATGAGGCAGATCACGGTCATGGACAGCACCATGGTATTGATACGGCTGCTGATCTGCCGGAACGTGAAGCAGTTCAGCCCCCGGAAATATACGCCTTTCAGGGCGGTCGCAATGCGCAGCAGCAGCCCGGAGAACGACCAGAAGATCACCAGTGTCGCCACAGCACCGAGGGCGATCATGCACATCATCCGCTTCGCTGTGAGCCCTGCCGGGGCGTATGTGACTTCATGGTATGCGTAGCCCAGCGCTCCAGCAGCCAGAAAAAACAAGATCACGCAGAGGGCGACATTTTTCAGGCGGAGCTTTTCGGAACGCTTGCCGGACTGCATCAGGTCGATGAGCTTGCACTTGCCGATGATGAAGCTGTTGAACAGCATGACAACAAAATAAACGACCCCGAAATAGCCCATGGTCTTCCAGACGGCTTCCACCGAGAGGGTGAACCGATAGTTCCGCATATCGGCATCGAACAGGCTGATCACGAAGGCGCTCATGAGCTGTGAAAGCCCGATCCCTGCCGCCAGTCCTGCGGCAAGCGAGCCGATGCCGATGATGAGCGTTTCCAGCAAAAGGATGAGGGAGATCTTCGCCTTGCCCATGCCGAGCAGCAGGTAGAGGGCAAATTCCCGGCTGCGGCGCTTCATGAGATAGCGGCTCGCATACACGATCAGCAAGCCCAGCACCGCCGCTACGAACACGCTCACGTTGCTGATGATCGTCGAGAGCAGCTCCGTGATAGAACGGGTATCGCCTTCCATGACCATGAGCAACGCCGTCTGTGTACCGACCGCATTGAACACATAGAAGATAGAAACGCCGATCATCAGCGTGAAGAAATAGATCGCATAGTCCCGCAGACTGCGGCGGATATTGCTGACAGAGATCTTAAAGAGCATCGCTCACGTCACCTCCCAGCAGTGTCACCACGTCAATGATACGGTCGAAGAACTGCTTCCGGCTGTCTGTTCCTTTCCGGATCTCGTTGAACAGTCTGCCGTCCTTGATGAAAAGCACCCGTTCCGCATAGCTTGCGGTAAAGGAATCGTGTGTTACCATCATGATCGTTGCATTTTCCTGCATGTTGAGGTAGTTGAAGCGTTCGAGCAGGAGTTTGGCAGAACGGGAATCAAGTGCGCCGGTCGGTTCGTCCGCAAGGATGATCTTCGGACCGGTGACGATCGCCCTTGCCGAGGCGACACGCTGTTTCTGCCCGCCGCTCATCTGATAGGGGTACTTGTCCAGCACATCCGAGATACCGAGCTGTCTTGCGACATTTTCCACGGCTTCGTGGATGTTGCGGACAGGGGTCTTTTGGATGGAGAGGGCAAGGGAAATATTTTCATACGCCGTGAGGGTATCGAGCAAGTTGAAGTCCTGAAAGATGAAGCCCAATTTTTCCCGCCGGAAACGGCCGAGCGACTTGCCCCGGAGCGTGGTGATGTCGGTGTCCTCTAAGTAGATATGCCCTGCCGTCACCCGGTCAATGGTGGAAATACAGTTGAGCAAGGTCGTCTTGCCGCTGCCCGATGCGCCCATGATCGCAACAAACTCCCCGGTGTCCACCGTGAAAGAAATGCTGTTGAGCGCCTTTGTCAGGCTGGAACGGCTGCCGTAGTATTTTTCGACCTGTTCGATCTTGAGTAATTGCATATTGCTGCCTCCTTGTGCTTTGATAGATCTATTATACTACAGGCTGCCGATGTTTGTCGCTGTTTTGATATTACAGAACATTACAATTTTGTAAGACTGCATCGTGTGATGCGCTCTCCCCCGAAAGGAGAGGCTCAAAACCGATAGAAATCATGATCCGCAAAGGTGATGCAAAATTCCGTATATTCCCCCTGCACCGATGTCACGGAGATCCCATGTCCCAGCCGGTCGCAGAGATTTTTCACAATGTACAGCCCCATGCCGGTGGACTTGGCATGGATCCTTCCGTTTTCCCCGGTGAACGATCTGGCAAAGATATTCGGCAGATCCTGCGGCGGGATGCCGATGCCATTGTCCCGGAAATGCAGCACTGTCCGGTCTGCCGCTTTCTCCCCCGAAACGGTGATGACCGCTTCCCGCCCCTCTGCCGTGTAGCGCAGACTGTTGGCAAGGAGCTGACCAAGCATGAATGCCAGCCATTTCCCGTCCGTCATGACCTGCAAGTCCAGCCCCTCCGTCCGGAACCCCACCCCATGCAGCAGCAGATCCTCCCGGCAGCGGACAGCCACATCAGAGACGATCCGCTTTAAGGAAACAGGCTTGATGAGGTAGTCCTTTTCCGCATTCTCTGCCCGTGCAAAATACAGCACCGTGTCCGTGTACCCGTCAATACGCCGGAGCTGTTCCCGGATCTTGCCGTTCAGCTCCGTGCCGTCATGGTGCGCCATGAGCAGCAGGCTGGACACCGGGAGTTTGATCTCATGTACCCATAATTCAATGAATTCCCGGAATTCCGCCGCACTGTTCCGGTAGGCGGCAACATGTTCATACATGGATCGGTCAGTCTCCCGAAGCACATCACACAGCAGCCTGCCCTCGCAGAAGTCTGGTGTCTCCAGCAGCTCCGGGAGCAGATATTTCCGGTCAAGTTCCGTGAGAGAGCGCAGCACTCTCCGGTAAAACCGACTGCGCCGCCGGTATTCCCAGATCTCAGCCCCGACCATCACCAGCACCGGAAGCCCTGCCGAAAAGCAGATCATCGTCGTCTGCATGCCCGACAGCCGCATGAACAGCACCAGAAAACCGACCGCCATGCCAAAGAGCAGATACACCCCGCCCCTGTCCTTTACGTATCCCGAAACGCTCATAGCAATATATACCCCTGTTTCTTGCGTGTTTCAATGGCATCCGCACAGCCAGCCTCTGCCAGTTTCGTGCGCAGGCGGCTGACATTGACGGAAAGCGCATTGTCATTGACGAATTCCTCATTGTCCCACAGTGCCGTCATGAGGGCATCCCGTGTGACGATCTCCCCCTGCCGGTCGAGCAGGAGCTGGAAGATGATCATTTCATTTTTGGTGAGGATCCATGCCTGCTCCCCGTCCGTCAGGCTGCCCTTTGCGGGATCCACCTGCAAATGCCGGTAGGCGGTGCGCTGTTCTGCCCGGCGGGTGCGCTTGAGGACGGCAGAGATGCGCAGCAGCAAAATGGTCGGGTTGTAGGGCTTGGTGATGTAATCATCTGCCCCGTAGCTCATGGAGAGCACCTCATCCACCTCGGAAGTGCGGCTCGTCACCATGATAACGGGGATGTCCGTTTTCCGGCGCAGCTCCCGGAGCAGCAGCTCGCCGTTCGTGCCGGGAAGATTGATGTCAAGCAAGATCAAGTCGGCTTGCACCTGAAAGAGCTGTTCCGGGTGTGCCAGATCGGTCAGCACCTCGGCAGCATAGCCCGCATTCCGGACAAGCGTGCAAAGCTCCTCACGCAGGACTTCATCGTCCTCAACAATACAGATCGTGTTCATAGCAGTTCTCCTGTTTTTATCTGTTTTTTATTATAGTGTAGCATAATTCCTGAAAAAATGCAAGAGAAGAGCCTTACAGCGCAAAGCTGATAAATTTAATTAAAGCACTTGACAAATTCAGAAAAAGATGTATAATAGATAATAGAAGCGCATACCTTTTCAGGGCAATGCAGAGAACGGAGGATATGTATGAAGAAGATCAAAGCATTTCTGACGGCGCTGATGATGCTGGCAGCGCTGCCGGCTGTGCCTGTTACGGGGGCGGCAGCCGATGCGGGAACGTATGACGGCATTTACGTCATACGCAATGTCAACAGCGGTCTGTACCTCAATGTTGCAGGCGGCAAGACCGACGACGGCACCAATGTCCAGCAATGGGACATCGATGCGGCACACCCCTATGACACATGGCAGCTGACAGGCGATGCGGACGGGTATTATACCATTACTTCTATGCTTGGCGGCGTGGTGCTGAGTGCCGGAGACGGCGAAACGGCTTCCAATGTGTGCGTTGCCAAGGACACCGGGGCAGACACGCAGCGTTTCCGCCTTGCCGGGAACCAAGACGGCAGCACACGCATTCTCTGCAAGGCTGATGAAAAGGCTGTGGAGATCGTCAATGCAGAGACCGATGCGGGCGCAAATGTGCAGCTCTGGGAACAGAACGGCATCAACTGTCAGGACTGGGAACTGGTCCCCGTCTCCCGGGTAACGGATGAGAAAGAAACCCCCTGCACGGTGACAGGTGTTGCATTTACGCCCGGCGACCTGAATGACGACGGCGTGGTGGATATTTTTGATGCAGCGCTGACGAAGTACATCCTGCTTGGCAATGCGGGCACAGAACAGCAGAATTACGCTGCCAATATCGACGGCAAAGAGGGCGTTTCCGTTGCCGATCTGGTCGTGCTGAACAAATTCCTGCTGACCGGAGAAGGCGGATTCCTTGCCGCCGATGCACCGTGGGAACGTATCTATGCCGGGGTAGACGGCAATTATACGGACGGCGCACCGGAAGATACGAATACAGGCTTTACGCAGGACGGCTACCTGAATCTTTACAATGAGGCAGGTATTATGGCTTCATGGAATGTTGCTGTTTCGAGTGGCGGTGTGTATGCGGTAACGATCCGCTATGCCAACGGCGGAACGGCAGACCGGACAGTCTCCGTTCACCTGAACGACCAGATCGTTAGCTGGACATTTGACGGCAAGGCAACGGGCAGCTGGACGGACTGGGCGGAGGAAACGTTATATCTCCCCTTACAGGCAGGTGTGAACGTGCTGACCCTCACATCTGAGACCACAGACGGTGCGCCGAATATCGACTATATCGCCCTCAGCGGCACGCAGGAGGCGGCATCCGCAGGGCAGCCTGTTCCGGCGATCCGGGTCGCACCGGAAAGCACCGGGAGCGAACACAATGTTGCCGGGCAGGGTTATCAGGTGGAACACCTCAGCCGGGGGCTGACGGCTGCCAATACAGGCACGGGCATGATGCTGACATGGCGGCTGCTTGCCACGGATGCGGACAATACCAATTTCAAGCTCTACAAGAACGGCAAGCTGCTTGCCGAGGTGAAAGCCGGACAGGCAAGCAACTACTTTGACGAGGGCGGCACGGCTGCGGATGTCTACACGATCGACACCTACAACGGCACAAAGATGACCGAACAGGCAAGCCCGGCACTGGTATTCGGGACAAAGAATTCCGGGCAGAGCGGTGCGTATTTCGACATTGCCACCAAGAAGCCTGCCGACATGACAATGCCTGACGGCTCGACCTGTACTTATACGGAAAATGACTGCTCCGTGGGCGATATTGACGGCGACGGCACGTATGAAGTTTTCGTGAAGTGGGATCCGTCCAATTCGCAGGACAATTCCAAGGACGGCTACACGGGCAATGTCTACATTGACTGCTACCGTCTGGACGGTACGCTGGTATGGCGTATCGACCTCGGCAAAAACATCCGTGCCGGGGCGCATTATGTGCAGTACATGGTCTATGACTTTGACGGGGACGGCAAGTGCGAGCTGATCTGCAAGACCGCAGACGGCACAACGGACGGCACGGGCAAAGTCGTCGGGGACGGCACAAAGGACTACCGGAGCAGCGCAGGGCGCATCCTCTCCGGACCGGAATATATCACCCTCTTTGACGGCGCAACAGGCGCTGCACTGGATACGCAGGACTACGATCCGGGCAGAGGCAATGTCGGTGACTGGGGCGATACCTACGGCAACCGTGTGGACAGATTCACGGCTTGCGTGGCATATCTGGACGGACAGCACGCAAGTGCGGTCTTCGGCAGAGGGTACTATACAAGACTTGCGGTCGCAGCGTGGGATGTCGTGGACGGAAAGCTCTCGAAGCGCTGGGTATTCGACACGGGCTATGACAAGAGCAAGGCAGGCTACGGTGACGGCAACCATCAGGAAATGGCAGCCGATGTGGACGGCGACGGCAAGCAGGAAGTGGTCTGCGGTTCGGCAGTCATTGACGATGACGGCAAACTGCTCTACACGACCAGCAATGCGCACGGCGATGCGCTGCATATCGGCGACTTCGACCCGGCAAACCCGGGACTGGAGATCTTCCAGTGCTTAGAGGACGAAAAGCATCCGAACGGCAAGGCGATCGGCTTCGGCATCGAGCTGCGGGATGCAGCGACCGGAAAAGCGCTGTTCCGGGAAACTGCCGGCGGCGACACGGGCAGATGCATTGCGGATAACCTGATCGCAGGCAACGGCGGCGCAGAACTGAACGGCAGCCACTCCGGGAATGTCTACTCTGCGACCGGCACACATGAAGTCGTCTGCGCATGGTCGGACATCACCAAGTGGGGGCAGAATTCCGTGGTCTACTGGACGGATGTGCTGGAAAGAGCCGTTCTCGACCGGACAATGGCAGACCAGTATGGCAAGGGCAGAGTGTTCACGGGCGACGGTGTGACATACAACAACTACACCAAATCCAATGCCTGCCTGACCTGTGACCTCACAGGCGACTGGCGTGAGGAGATGATCTTCCGCAAGTCGGACGGCGGTCTGCGGGTGTTCACGACCACCTATGCAACGGAATATCCGGTCTACTCGCTGATGCACAATGCACAGTACCGTGTACAGGTCGCTGCGGAGAACAACGGCTATAACCAGCCGCCGCACACGGACTATTTCCTCGGCACGGGCTTTGACCTGCCGGAAAGACCGACCGTATTTGACTACACAGTAAAATAACAGACAGCCCCCGGCATTCGCCGGGGGTCTTGCTGTTCAGGCGGTGGGTAAATAAAATTTCCTGCAAATTCTTGCCGAAACCCATTGACATTTCAGGCAGGTCGTGCTATAATGTAATTGTATTGCGGGGGATCTTGCAGAATTCGCACAAATTCCCCAAGGTTTTTCTGTATCCCGTGTAAATTTCATTTACCGGAGAAAGGAGTACCTATGGTAACCAACATGATCCTGTGGGGTGTGGTGTTCGCCGTTGCTGTCATTGTGGAACTGGCAACATTTCAGCTTGTCTCGATCTGGTTTGCGGCGGGTGCGCTGGGTGCATTCATTGCAGCGGCTGCGGGGCTGGAATTTATGCCGCAGCTGATCATTTTCACGGTGGTCTCGGCACTGCTGCTGTGCGTGTCCCGTCCGCTGCTGCGCAAGCTGCGTGTCAAGGAGATCGCCCCGACCGGCTATGAGGACGACATCGGCAGGGTAGCCACGGTCACAGAGGAGATCAATGCAGCCAAGGACACCGGCAGAGTGAAGATCGGCGGCGTGAGCTGGAAAGCCCGCACCGAGGACGGCAGCATGCTCCCGGCTGGCTCAACTGTCCGGGTCACACGCATTTCCGGAACAACGGCATTCGTTGCTTCGGAGCAAATACAGTGAGGAGGAATTTCTATGGGTACTGTAGAATTTGTTATTGCTATTCTGGTTATCTTTGCACTGATCATCCTGATACGCTGCATCTGCATCGTACCACAGGCTTATGTCTATGTGGTGGAACGGCTGGGTACGTTCTATAGGGTCTGGCAGACGGGTCCTCGCCTGCTGGTGCCGTTTCTGGATAGGGTCGTGCGGAAAGTGTCCCTGAAAGAACGGGTCGTGGACTTCAAGCCGCAGCAGGTCATCACAAAGGATAATGTCACCATGCAGATCGACACGGTCGTATTCTTCAAGGTGACGGATGCCGTGCGGTATACCTACGGCGTGGAAAATCCCATGATGGCGATCGAAAATTTCACGGCAACGACACTGCGTAATATCATCGGCGAGCTGGAACTGGATGCGACACTGACAAGCCGTGATACGATCAACAAGAACATCACTGCCGTGCTGGACGAGGAGACAGACCGCTGGGGTATCAAGGTGCTTCGGGTCGAGCTGAAAAACATCCTGCCGCCCCGTGAGATCCAAGAATCCATGGAAAAGCAGATGAAGGCAGAACGGGAACGGCGTGAGAAGATCCTTCAGGCAGAGGGCGAAAAGAAGTCGCAGGTGCTGGTCGCTGAAGCCGAGAAGGAATCCAAGATCCTCCGGGCGCAGGCTGACAAGGAGTCTGAGATCCTCAAGGCGGAGGCAGAAAAGCAGGCTACCATTCTCCGGGCGGATGCGATCCGGGAGAAGAAAGTGCTGGAAGCAAGCGGTGAGGCACAGGCGATCGAAATGGTGCAGAAAGCACTTGCCGACAGTATCCTGAAACTGAATGAAGCCAACCCGAATGCCGCTGTACTTCAGCTGAAAGCGCTCGAAGCCTTTGCCAAGGCAGCGGACGGCAAGGCGACCAAGATCATCATTCCCAGCGAGATCCAAGGGCTTGCCGGTATTGCAGCCGGACTGAAAGCCATTACCGAGGATGATCCCTCTTCCAAGAAATAAACAAAGCACCCCCGCAAGGGGGCGCTTTTTTTTGGGTTGGTATATCATGTAAGATCGGAGAGCTGTGCGGTATCGTCCATGAGCTTTGCGGCGATGTATCGCAGTATAACGGTCGCATCGTCCACCGTCAGCACGCCGTCGCCGTTCACATCAGCGGCTTTGAACTGCGGTCCAGAAAGCTGGCTGCTGTCCATCAGGGCAGCGGCAACATCCTGCAATACCGCACTGGCATCGTTCACGTCTATGGTATTGTTCACGTCCACATCACCGGATGCGATCAACTGAACACTGCTACTTGAGTCATTTTCCTCAGCCAATTTGTCACGTGTGGTTTGCTCTGAAATGACCTGTGTGCGGATAACGTCTTTGACTTCCTCACCCCAAATGTCAACAGCATTGCCGACTTTGGTAAAACCATCTTGACAGACATAGATCGGCGGGATCTGTTCAGTAGCCATTATCATGCCATTTGCTTTCAGAAGGTCGCCGACTTGCAGCTCGCCTTCTATCGCTATATATCCCAAGCCATCTTCATTCCATACGCTTCCTTCTGCATAGATCGGGAGAACATAATTACTGCTTATCGCAATAAAATCGGCATCTACCGAGACATTTTCAAACTGGAGACTGCCGCACAAATCATCCCAACGCATATGCGGAATGCATAAAAACGTATCTGTCAGAACAGCATCCCGGGTCGCCATGCTATTGTCATCCAGTGCGGACAGCAGCACGGAAAGTTCAGTGTAGACACTTTTATGCGGTTCTGTATCGCTCTGATACCGTTCTGTCAGCACAAGCAGCTGATCGCGGATAACATCCTGAAAGACATCCCCGAAAATATCCACACCATTGCCGGCGTAGGTAAAACTTTCCTCTTCGCTATGATAACACAATGGGAATATTTCAGCCGCTGACAGCCCACCGTCTGCCTGCAACAGGTCGCCCGGGCGGAGTTTCTTGCTATCGAGACCGGTAATGTACTCCTCCTGTTTGTAATGGAGCGTACCAACTCCCCAATCGTAAGTATCTTCCGGCAATGTATCCCGAACCGCCGTGACCCACACAGTGCTCCCAAAAACACCGAGCACCATCAGATCCGCCTTTACCGCATCCGTCTGGAGCAAAACATCCTCTCCAAACGGATGATAGGTGAAGTCCTCTGTTTCGACCGCATATTCGCTGTACCACCTGTCATACATTTCCTGCACATCCGGGCTTAATTCTGCTGCTGCCGGGAATGCGGTCATAGATCCCGTCACGCACAGCAAAGCCGTCAAAGCTGCTAAAAACCTCTTTTTCATAAAGCATACCTCCTTTTGCCTATGTTGGTTTTCCTCTTTCCTACGCTGTAAGGCGATACCCTTACACCATATAGTATAGCATAAGATAGAAGATCTGTCAATACCTATGTGGAAAATTGTATACCTTGCACAACTAAAATAGGATAATTTGGCAATGTTTTCCAAAAGCAGCGTGACGCTGCACCCGTCCTGCCTCCCAATGCCGCCTTACGGCGGCAAAGGTCGGAATACTTTCAACTCCCTGTTTATCCACTCCCCGTCTGCACTTCCGGTTGACAAGCCGGGCGAAATATGGTATACTGAGGAAAAGGGGGATCAGTGATGAAATTACTCTATATTACAGGCGGGAAGATCTGGCTCGCAGAAAACGGCTCGAACTATGAGCTGCCAAGCTACCGAGCAATACAATATAAGGAGACGATCCGACAGATACAGGAAAGCAAGGAATGGAAAACAAGCGGACAAGGGGCGCTTTTCATGGGACTTGCCGAAGCCCGGCAGGATATGCAAAGCTTGAAAGCCGTTGTCTGCGGCATCACGCCCTACGAGGACGAATTTCTCTACACAATCCGGCTGGATGACAGCGGCGGCATGTACCGCCGGAATTTCAAGGAAAAGCCCGAAATGGAGGGGCTGATCTGTTCCGGGAACGATATGCGTTTAGGGGCGATCGCAGGGCACGGCGACCGGATCGCTGCCTGTGTGGAGCATCCAGACGGCACTTGCCACATCGGGCTGTTTGAGCTGCCGAGAAGCTATTACAACGAGATCACTGCCGGGGATTCGGTCGAGACAGCGCCAAGCTGGTCGCCGGACGGACGGCTGCTGTATTTCACGACCTGTGGCATCGCCCGGGATCAGAGCGGACGGCATGCTGCCTATTCGCCGAAGTCTATTGCATCCTACAACATCCATACCGAACATATGGAGACCGTTCTGGAAAGCGAAAAATACGACTACATTGCCCCCAAGATAGACGAAGCCGGAAACCTCTGGTACATCCGTCAGCCCTACAAGGCGACCGAGGAGGACAGCGGCAATATTTTACTGGATACCCTTCTGTTTCCGGTGCGTATGGTAAAAGCGTTAGGCGGCTTTCTGAATGTGTTCTCCATGCGCTACGGCGGCGAGTCGCTGCGTTCAGGCGGCAATGCGAAGTCGAAGCAGAAGTCGGAAAAAGACCTGTTCTTTGAGGGCAACCTCATCCACGCAGAACAGAACCGCAAAGCCAATCAGCGCAGCGGCGAGGAATACCCTGCCCTGCTCCCGCACAGCCGTGTACTTATCCGCCGTTCCCCGGACGGCACAGAGACCGTTCTTGCCAAAGGGGTGCTGGACTACTGCCCGTGTACGGGCGGATTTGTGTATTCCAACGGCTCGCACATCCTGCAATGCACCGGCGGCAAGCCCGTCAGCCTTGCCAAAGCGGAACTTGCCTGCCGCTTGACTGCTATCGAATAGCATTCTGCACAAATTCTGTTTTTCTCCCTTGTGCATCTATACAAATCACAGAAAATTCTCAAGTTTTTTGAAAAAATCTATTGACATTTGCCAATGGATGTGGTATACTAGAATCAAGATAAAGGAGATGCGCAGATACTTTATTGAAGCTCCCGCTGGGGAACAAATTCTTTTCAGGAGGCGAAACCAATGGAAACAGAATTATCACAGCAGCAGACGGTTTCGTCGGTCGCAGCTGCGTGATCAGGTAAAAGTTTGACGGGTGAGTTTTCCCGTCCGTTACCACAGGCTTATGAGCCGTTTCAGCTCTGCGATATGCGTCGAGGCAAGTCTGATCCCGGTACACATTTTCGTTTCAGTGCCGGTGTAGCGGGGTATGCTAAGCTTGGACTATGGCAGCGAAACTTTACATAGCAGGTTATCAGGTTTTCAGAAACGGAGGTACACTCCCATGAGACTATTTCTTACTTGAGATCTCTCTATGAAAGACGTGATGCGTTATGAAAAGACAAGCCGCAACATTTTTGATCCCTTAGCAGAAAGGCGTGTTTCCCATGCACAGTTCGTATTCTTTCGGAACTACAATTGAATAAAAACAGCTCCCGGTCTCAGCCGGGAGTTTTTGTTTTACCCCTAAATCGCATAGGGAGTGGATAAATTGCGGTCATTATGTGCATCCATGCTGCTCCGCCCAAGGGCGGAGCGGATAGTACCCAATAATTGGAAGAAAGGGGCACTTTTTTGCCAAAAGTGCCCCCTCGTCCAAAAACAGCATCCATGCTGTTTTTGGACTTCACCCCCTGAAAAGGGCGCAGTATAGAAGTGTTTCGCCGCCTGCGGGCGGCGACCAGAGGGCGCTGCCCTCTGGACTCCTGCCAGCTTTTTTGAAAAAAGCTGGATCAAAAAACTTTTGATTTTCCTCCCAATGCGGCTGCGCCGCAAAGGTCGGAATACTTTCAACTCCCTGTTTATCCACTCCCGACCGCATCCCCAGCGATCCCGGTCATTCGCTTTCCTCTAAGATCTTCTTCCGGTAGAGCATTGCCGCCTGTTCCTGCTTGTTTTCCCCGAATTCATAATAGACATGATCGGCGATCTCGTCCGGCAGATACTGCTGCCTTACGTAGTGGTTCCGGAAATCATGCGGATAGAGATAGTGCTGTCCTCTCACAGCAGCTCCCTCGCCGTCAAGGTGAACATTCTGCAAATGCCGTGGAAAATCTAGTGCGCCATATGCGTGGAGATCCTGAAATGCCGCCTTGATCGCATTGTTGGCACTGTTGGATTTTGGGGCAGTACACATCAGGATAATGGCTTCAGCGATCGGTATCTGCGCCTCCGGCATGCCCAATGCAAGGGCATTGTCCACACAGGCTTTCACGATCATCGCCGCCTGCGGATAAGCAAGCCCCACATCCTCCGAGGCGATCACCAGCAGCCGCCTTGTCAGCGAGATCAGATCCCCCGCTTCGAGCAGTCTTGCCGCATAGTGCAGGGCTGCATTTTCATCGCTGCCCCGGATGGACTTCTGCAACGCCGACAAAATGTCATAATGCGCATCCCCATCCCGGTCATAGCGCATATTGCTGCGCTGCGTGAGGGACTGCGCCAGTTCCAGCGAGATCTCCAGCCCCTCCGCCGTCGGTTCTGCCGACAGTACGCAGAGTTCTGCCGCATTCATCGCCTTGCGCACGTCACCGCCGCTGCCCTGCGCAATGCAGTGCGTGACCCCCTCCGCAAGGTGCAGCGGTGTACCTGCCTCCTCCAACAGCGAAAAAGCCCGGATGACAGCCCTTTCCATTTCGTCTGCATCTACCGGCTTGAATTCAAAGACCGTGCTCCGGCTGATGACGGCATTATAGACCGCAAAATAGGGATTTTCGGTCGTGGATGCGATCAGCGTGATGTCCCCGTTCTCGATATAGGCAAGGAGCGACTGCTGCTGTTTCTTGTTGAGGTACTGGATCTCGTCCAGATACAGCAATATCCCGTTCATTCCCGCAAATGTCCCCACATCCGCAATGACGGACTTGATGTCCGAAACACCTGCCTGTGTGCCGTTGAGGATGTGCAGTGTCATGTTCGTCCGGGCAGCAATGATGCCGGCAACGGTCGTTTTGCCGATGCCGGACGGTCCGTAGAAGATCATGTTGGGGATGTTCCCGCTCTCAATAATGCGCCGCAGCGGTTTGCCGGGCGCAAGGATATGCTGCTGCCCGACCACATCATCCAGTGATCTCGGGCGGATACGGTCAGCAAGCGGTGAAGCCATGGCTTGCTCCTTTCTATTTCTTTTTCCTGTGTTCCTGCACAATGGAGTTGAACAGTGCATCCACGTCCACCTGCGGCTTTTCGGGGGCGGGCTTTTGTTCCGAGACAGGTTTTTCTGCCGGGGCAGGAGCATTTTCCTGCATTTCTGCTCTCTGTGCGGCAATGGCAGCCGCCACGGCAGGCGCAAGCTCCCCCTGCGGTGAACGCTGCATCCCAAAGTCTGGCGGCGCTAAATACCGCTGATACAGTTCCAGATACTGTGAAAGTTTCTCCGCATCCGTATAGCCGCCCTTGAATTGGCGCTGCGTGTGTTTCGTCTCGAACCAGTATTTGCGCAGCACAACGGGAATGACTGTATTTCCGACCTCGATGGAGAGCATATCCCACTTTTTCAGCCCACGGGAAATACTTCGCACACTCTCCCGGCGGATACGGTAGATCTCCGACACGTGGAACCGCAGATCCGTCCCGAACAGTGAGCTAAACCCGAACCAGCCCGTTTCCCCGTCAAAGGTCAGCTCCCAGCGCACCATGTTCCAGAGTGCCACGAACGCACCCAGCCATGCGGGTACAGCCGTCAGCATCAGCAGCACGGTCGGCGCATGCCGGAACACCAGATACCACACCCCCAGCAGCACTGCCGTTATCAGAACTGCCTTGCTCACATCCCCGAAACTTCTGCGGACACGTCCCCGCAGATTTTGGCAGGCGGTTTTGGCAAAGCGTTTTCCTGCCTCCTCATCCTCCAGAAAGCCGGCAGTCACATCGTCAAGCTGCATGGCACACTCCTTTCCGCCTTACCGTTTCCCCGAAAGCCACAGCGCATTGTAGACCTTGTGGAATACCATCTGGCTCGGTGTATAGCGGTAATCCGCAAAGATGAACACCCCGTCCGCCGTGAAGAATTCATGGATCGCTGCCGCACAGCCGGCACTCCGGCGGTTGCCGTCCTCACACTGGACAATGATGTCATAACCGTCCCGGATGGCAGCAAACACAAACTCTGCCAGTTCCTCCGCTTCCGTGAAATACCCCTCGTATGTCATGCCATGTGCGGCAAGTTCCTGATAGGAAATATCCGCCAGCTCGATCTGGAACACCCGGTCTGTTTTGTTTTTGTAATCCAGCGGCTTTCTGTCTGCCGTTTCCGGCGGGTCGCAGAAGCTGATCACAGCCGTATGCGCCGGAAATCCCCGCACGAAAAGCCGCTCCATATGTTTGCGGGAGTAAATGGCAATGGTCATGCAAAGACCTCCGTTTCACATCTCAGACAGAGATCCATGATGGCGTTCTCTGTTTTCTGACAAAATTCCTGTCGCTCCGACAGCCGCCGGACAGCCGGGTACAGCAGTGCCGTCCTCATGCTCCGATCTGGACCGGAGCATGAGACACCGCCCGTCAGCAAGGTGAAAGTCCGGCTTACGCATACAGCGGGAATTTCTCGCAGATCTCCGTCACGCCCGCACGGATCTCGTCAGCCTTGTTCTCAAAATCAACAGCGCACAGGTAGATGTACTCTGCGATCAGCTCCATTTCAGCCACGCCCAGTCCTCTGGTGGTGACAGCCGGTGTGCCGATGCGGATACCGCTTGTCACGAAGGGCTTTTCGGGGTCGTTGTGGATAGCATTCTTATTGACTGTGATGTATACCTCGTCCAGACGGTGTTCCAGTTCCTTGCCGGTGATGCCGAACGGACGCAGATCGACCAGCATCAGGTGGTTGTCCGTACCGCCGGAAACGAGGGCGAATCCACGCTTGACCAGTCCCTCAGCAAGTGCCTTGGCATTTTCCACGATGCGCCGCTGATAGTCCTTGAATTCCGGCTTGAGCGCCTCCCCGAAGCAAACTGCCTTTGCCGCAATGATATGCATCAGCGGTCCGCCCTGTGTACCGGGGAAAATGGCAGAATTGATCTTCTTGGCAAGTGCCTCGTCATTGGTGAGGATAAGACCGCCTCTCGGTCCTCTGAGGGTCTTGTGGGTGGTGGTCGTTACAATATCGGCATACGGTACAGGGCTTTCGTGCTGTCCGGCAGCCACCAGTCCAGCAATGTGTGCCATATCGACCATCAGCAGTGCGCCGACAGACTTGGCGATCTCAGAAAGCCGCTTGAAGTCAATGGCTCTCGGATAGGCAGATGCACCGGCAACGATCAGCTTCGGCTGGGACTCCTCGGCAAGTTTCTGTACATCATCATAATTGATCTTCTCCGTAGTATCGTCCAGACCGTAGGAAACGAAATGGAAATACTTACCGGACAGATTGGCAGGAGAACCGTGTGTCAGATGTCCGCCGTCCGCAAGGCTCATGCCCAGCACGGTATCACCCGGCTGAAGCGTTGCCACATAGACGGCAGTATTTGCCTGTGCGCCGGAATGGGGCTGCACGTTGGCGAACTTTGCCCCGAACAGCTTGCACGCACGGTCAATGGCGATCTGCTCCACGATGTCCACGCACTCGCAGCCGCCGTAGTAGCGCTTACCGGGGTAGCCCTCTGCATATTTATTGGTGAGTACGCTGCCCATAGCAGCCATGACAGCCGGGGACACGATATTTTCGGAGGCGATCAGCTCCAGATTCCGTCTCTGGCGGGCAAGTTCCTTCTGCATGGCAGCACCGACCTCCGGGTCAGCCTGCTCCACATAGCCGATGGTATCGATCAGATCATTGAACATGGGAAAAACTCCTTTACGTTGATTCGGGCAGAAAGCCCGTGCTTTGCCCCCGTATCCCGGAAGCCATACACTTTCATTATACACGATATTGACGAAAAATGCAAGGGGTTTGCGGTGGATTTCTGAAAGAACGGAAAAATATTTTGGCATATCGTTCCGATCAGGGTCGTTTCAAGACAAAATGGAGGTGTCGACCTACCGGTTTCCGCCCAAGGACGGAAAGGCAGCGTGACGCTGCACCCGTAATGTCGCCCAATGCGCCTGACGGCGCAAAGGGCGACTGCTCTCAGGTAAGATAAAATTAGCAGTCGGGCAAGCCGACCTTTGCCGGGCATAGCCCGGCATTGGGAGGAAAAACAAAAGTTTTTGATCCAGCTTTTTTCAAAAAGCTGGCGGGAGTCCAGAGGGCAGCGGCGGCAGGCTGCCGCCTCCGTGGTGTCGCCCAATGCGCCTGACGGCGCAAAGGGCGACTGCTTTCAGGTAAGATAAAAGTAGCAGGCATGCAAGCCGACCTTTGCGGCGTAGCCGCATTGGGAGGCAGGACGGGTGCAGCGTCACGCTGCCGGCGAAACACTTCTATACTACGCCATTTTCAGGGGGTGAAGTCCAAAAACAACATGGATGCTGTTTTTGGACGAGGGGGCACTTTTGGCAAAAAAATGCCCCCTTCTTTCTTCTTTTCTGAACTATCCTTTCCGCCCTTGGGCGGAAAGGCAGCGAGGCGCTGCACCGATCTGCCTTCCAAAGCCGACAGCAGATATTTTACGAAAGCCCCTCTACAATATACTGCTTGGTCGTGGCAGAAGCGGTCTTGTTCTGTGTCAGCAGATACGCCTGCAGATCGCCGCCGTCCGGTGCGGTAACAGTGACCGTCACAGTGTCGCCGTTGCGCAGACCCTCTGCCGGTTCAGCCGTGTACACAAGCCCCTGCACCGCTGCGCCTGTGGTGGAAAGAGAGATCTTGCCGTCCGGCGCTTTGCCCGTATAGGTGACAGCGATCCCTGCAAACAGATCGACCTGTTCTGTCCTTTGCAGTCCGTTCACGATAAAGGTAGGGTCTGCATCCGTCACTGTGACACGGTAAGCTTTTTCCAGCGCTGCGATGCCTTCCTCGTCCCATATGAAGATCACCTGCCCGCCGTTGGAGAGGTGGTCGGTCTTATCCAACCTGCCGGTCAGACAGGCGGCGACTTCTGCCGCTGTCGCCTTGATCTCAGACTCCGAAGCATTCTTTTTCAGCCCGAAAGCATGCAGGTTTTCGGCAACCATTCTTTCTGCATCAAAGCGGCTTTCTGCCGTCCCCATGGTACTCTGCCCCTCAAATTCCACACGCAGATAGAGACTCGGGTCAATTTCAGCCTTCCCGAAATTTGTCAGCAGCAGTACAGAAACTGCCACGATCACCACCAGCACCAGCAATGCAGCCGGCAGAAACAGTCGTCGTTTTTTCATCCATATCATCCTTTCCCAAAACAGGTCACTGTTAAAAGTATACCATATTTTTGAAAAGGTGTCAATCTTTTTTCACAAAAAAGGACTGCATATCTCACATATGCAGTCCCTTGTTTCAGTATCAGCTGAAATCAAACTTGAACGGATCAAAGCTCTTGTATGCCGCATCATTGCGCTGGACACTCAGTGCGGCGCTCCATTCATCCAGATCATCCTGAAAAGCGGTATTGTATTTCGTGTAATCGGCATTCGTTACAGCAGACTCGCCCCAGAGGTCGTCCTCCGTCATACGCTCCTTGATGTCGTAGCGGACGACCAGATAATAAGTCTCGTCCTCCTCTACGATGAACGGCTTGCCGTAGTCCTTCTCCCCGATCTCGAGGAGTTTGTTGTACACATCTTCGCTCGGTGTGTAGGTAATATCCTCCTCGTCCTCGTAATTCTCCGGGTCAATGATGCTGATGATGTGCTCATTCAGGAAAGGAACAGTCTCTGTCTCCGTTTCCGTCTCAGAAGCGGCAGTCGTTGTCTCCGTGCCAGTAGTCGTTTCAGCTTCTTCGTCCGGTGCTGCGGTGGTTTTCTCAGCTTCCTCGTCTGCTGCTGCGGTGGTCTCCTCAGTCTCCTCGTCCGCTGCTGCGGTCGTTTCCTCAGTTTCCTCGTCCACTGCTGCGGTCGTCTCCTCGGTTTCCTCGTCCGTTTCATCCTCGTCCACAGTGGTGGTCGCAGCCGTGGTCGTCCGCTTGGTCGTGGTAGCAGCCGCTTCTCCGGTCACACCGGCAGCCGCCTCCGAAACGGAGGTCACATAGTAATTATAGTCCTCCTGAATATAGTCCATCTCGGTCATGACAGCACCCACGCCGCCGTTGTCCATGGCATCTTCCACACGGTCACGGTATTCTTCCACCATGTCCATCATGTCTGCCTTGCCGTCAGACTTCAGCAGATTTCCCTCGCCGTCCTTGAGTGCGACTGCAACATACTGGCAGCGGATGTTGTTCTCCGCATAGTAGTCATACAGCTCGTCCTCGGTGACACCTTCTTCCCCGTCTACGCCGTAGAAGTGCATGAAGATCATATCGCTCTTATAGGAAGAAGTCACGATCTTCTCGAAAGATGCCTCACTGATGCCGTTCTTCTCATAAGTCGCCTGATCGGATGACCAGTAGTAGTCCATCATCATGCTGATATTGTTCTTGGCATCGGCATCAAGGGTAAGACCCAGCTCGTCAAATTTCTTCTCCGTTGCCACAAAATCGACGCACATTTCCGTTGCCTTGTCTTGGATCCATGTCAGCACGTCCTGCCCCTCTAAGGTCGCAGCCTTGACCGCCTTGAGATCCGTGGTGTCAAGGTCGGGATCCTCCTCCGCAAGCTGGGAGAGGGCATTATTATAGGCAGTATTGGCATAATAAATATACACGCCCGCAGGAACTTCATACCCGTCCACGGTCAGTGCCGTTCTGGTATTCATCCCACAGCCGGAGCAAACAGCCGCTAAACTGACCGCCGTCAGCAATGCCGCAGCTCTCTTGAAAACAGACATAACAGATACCTCCGGAATTTTAGAATGTTCGCCCTCTGTACAGCGCAGGGGCAGTCCGTTTTTATTATACTACAATTCCAGAAAGAAGTCCATAGTTTTTGCAAAAAAATTCTGGTTTTTCACAGAATTTTCAGAAACCGCTTGCTTTCCTTTGTGAAAATATGCTATACTAATAAAAAGAGCATCTCTGCTCCTGAAAGGAATGATCGATTTGAAACGAGCACTGATCACCGGAGCGACCTCCGGCATTGGAAAGGAAATGGCAATTTACCTCCACCGCAAGGGCTGGCAGCTCGTCCTTACGGGGCGCAATGAAACGATGCTGCGGCGCATGGCGAACAAATTCGGCACGGGCACAAAATACATCGCCCTCGACCTCGCAGAACGGGATGCGGCACAAAGGCTGTATGACTTCTGCAAGGGGACAAGGATCGACTTCCTCATCAACAATGCCGGATTCGGGACATTCGGAGCTTTCACGGAGACTTCCCTCGAAACGGAGCTGGAACTGATCGATGTGAACATCCGCAGCCTGCACATCCTCACCAAGCTGTTCCTGCGTGACTTTGTGAAACGGGATGCCGGCATCATCCTGAATGTCGGCTCGATCGCCGGCTTTGCAGCAGGACCGCTCCTCAGCAGCTACTACGCCTCGAAAAACTACGTCGTCCGCCTGTCCACTGCCATCCGGGAAGAACTGCGGCAGATGCATTCCCGTGTTCAGGTCTGTGTCCTCTGCCCCGGACCGGTGGATACCAATTTCAACGCCCGGACGGGTGTGACCTTTGCCGCAAAGCCTGCCGACCCACGCTATGTGGCGCAGTACGGCATCGAATGCGCCCTTGCAGGGAAAGCCATCATTCTCCCTACGCTCCCCATCAAGCTTGGCTATGCGGCATTGCAGCTTTGCCCGGAAACGCTGTCGGCTGCCATTCTCTGTCACTTCCAGAAGCAGCGTGACGCTGCACCCGTCCTGCCTCCCAATGCCGCCAGAGGCGGCAAAGGTCGGCTTGCTTAACTGCTACTTTTATCTTAGCTGAGAGCAGGGGGCACTTTTGGCAAAAAAGTGCCCCCTGCTTCCCTCTATTTTGCACTATCCTTTCCGCCCTTGGGCGGAAACGAGTGGATGCACATAATAACCGCAATTTATCCACTTCCAAAAACTGCCCGGTACACCATTTCGTGTATCGGGCGATCTGTTTATTTGCGTATTTTATCAATGTTCTGCTTGAATACTTCCAGCACTTTCGGGTTAAAAACACCGCATTCGCCGTTGTAGATCATTTCCACTGCTTTTTCGTGGCTGAATGCCGCCTTATACACTCTCGGAGAGGTCAGGGCATCATACACGTCCGCCACGGCAACGACCTGCGACCAGATCGTGATCTCGTCGCCTTTCAGACCGTCCGGATACCCTCTGCCGTCCCAGCGTTCATGGTGGTGACGGGCAATGTCATAGCTGTAATTATAAATATCGCTGTCCATAATGTCCGGGATCTTCTGGAGAATGTCGCAGCCCCTTGTGGTATGCTGCTTCATGATCTCGAATTCTTCTTTCGTCAGTCTGCCCGGCTTCTGAAGAATATTGTCCGGAATGGCGATCTTCCCCACGTCATGCAGCACCGAAGCAGTCACGATCTTGTCGATCTCCGACTGCGGCAGACGGTACTCCGGGTACATTTCGCTGGCTGCGTTCATGAGGATCTCCGTCAGCCCGCAGATGCGCTTGACATGCTCACCGGATTCGCAGTCACGGAACTCGATCAGCGTTGCCAGTGTTTCGACCATGGACTGGTTGATCGTCTCAAGGCGCTCCACCTGCTCCTTGACGAGCGCTTCCAGATCATTCCTGTGCTTGTAAAGCTCGATCACATTGCTGATCCGGCAGCGCAGGAAGTTCATCAGGAACGGCTTGACAATGACATCCACCGCCCCTAAATTATAGGCTTTCATCAGCAGCTCATCCTCATTGGCAGCCGTGATGATGAATACCGGGATATGCAGCACCATGCCCAGCTCATTCATCTCTTGCAGCACAGAAAGCCCATCCCGGACAGGCATGACAAGGTCAAGCAGCACAGCGGAGATGTTCTCCCGTTTCAGGATCTCCATTGCCTCCTCGCCGTTCTCTGCCTCTAAGATCGTGTAGGCATCCTTGAATCCCTCTGCCAGAATGGCACGGTTGATCTCCATATCATCTACAACTAGTATCTTTTCCATCGGATGCACCTCCCTTGCCGAATACAGCTACTGCGCTTTCCGGATGCAGTCAAGGATCTTCTCCTGCACGGGCAGGATCTCCAGAAGTTTCTGCTTCGCCTTTTCCGGCTCTCCGGCACGGAATGCGACCATCATATCACTATACCCTTCATAAAGCGGTGTCAGCGACAGATTGCCCGTCACGCCTTTCAGGGTATGGGCATTGGTCTGTGCAGTTTCCAGATCGCCTGCCTCCAGAAATGGCAGCACCTGCACCTTTTCCGCATTGGCGATAAATTTCCCCAGCATCCTCTGGTAAAGTCCTGCATTGTTCATAAAACGGGAAAGTGCCTCATCCGTGTTGACGCCTAATTTCTGTAACTCCTCCATCAGAGCCATGATGCTTCCTCCTTACATGCTGTTGCTGTACAGATGTTATTTTCCGTTGAACGCCCTTGTATAATTGCCCCGCAGCCGCACATACTACTGGAAACCGAAAGGAGGTCACACACATGATCGAACAGGACACCATCCGGCTTCTGCGGGAATGTGATGCAGGGGTCAAAATGGGCGTTGCCGCCATTGAAGAGACTATGCCCTATGCCAAGAGCGAGAAGCTGCGGGAGCGCCTGCGCCGAGGTCTGGAAGACAATTCCGACATCAAGCACGAACTGAATGCGCTGCTGGACAGCTATCACGATGACGGCAAAGAACCGGCTGCCATAGCCAAGGGCATGTCATGGTTCAAGACCAATGTCATGCTCACTGTGGACGAGTCCGACAGCACCATTGCCGATCTCATCACCGACGGCTGCAATATGGGCGTGAAGTCACTTCACAAGTATATCAACCAATATCAGGCAGCCGACCGTTCTTCCCGGCAGCTGGCTGATAAACTGGTCAAGGCTGAGGAACGCCTTGCCAATGACATGCGTCCCTTTCTCTGATCCGGAGCGGCATCCTGCCGCTCTTTTTCAGGTAAGATATTTTTTGAGCGTTTCAAAAAGCTGTTCCATATCAATGGGCTTTGCGGTGTGGTCGTTCATGCCGCTCGCCAGTGCCTCCCGCTTATCCTCGTTGAAAGCATTGGCAGTCATAGCAATGATCGGGATATTGGCAAGCTTCGGATCATGAAGCTTGCGGATCGCCTTGGTCGCTTCATAGCCGTTCATGATCGGCATCTGTACATCCATCAGGATCAGGTCAAAGTAGCCCGGCTCCGAATTGGCGACCATTTCGACTGCATACGAACCATCCTCTGCCGTTTCGACAACAAAGCCGCTTTCGGCAAGGATCTCCTGTGCGATCTCCCGGTTCAGCTCGTTGTCCTCGACCAGCAGGATGCGCTTGCCTTTCAGGCTGACATCCGGCTTGGGAAGAACGGCATGTTCCACATTCTCATCCGGCTTTCCGAGCGCTGACAGCAGCGCATCCCGCAGTGAGGAAACGAAGATCGGCTTGTTGCAGAAAGCTGTCACGCCCGCTGCTCTTGCCTCGTCCTCGATGCTGCTCCAGTCGTAAGCTGTCAGGATGATGATCGGCACTGTTTCGCCGATCTCGGCACGGATACGCCTTGCGATCTCGATGCCGTTGAAATCCGGCAGCTGCCAGTCGATGATATACGCATCAAATTCGTCTCCCAGTTCGCAGGCATGCTTGGCATGCAGCACTGCCTCCCGTCCGGACATCGTCCAGTCCGCCCGCAGACCGAGCTGCACGAGCATTTTGGCAACGCTGTCGCAGATCGTGTAGTCATCGTCCACCACCAGTGCATGCAATCCCTCCAGCTCCTTGACGACCTCGACCTTTTTGCGCTCGGACTGGAGACGAAGCTCTAAGTTGAGGATGAATTCCGTTCCCTTGCCCTGCTCGCTTTTTACCTCGATCGTGCCGCCCATCATGTCAACGATGTTCTTGGCGATCGCCATGCCCAGACCCGTTCCCTGAATGCCGCTGACGGTAGAATTCTGCTCCCGTTCAAACGGCTCGAACACGTGTTTGAGAAATTCCTGACTCATGCCGATACCGGTATCCTTGACACGGATCTCGTAAGCAGCATAGCCCTCCGGCGCACCGGGCTTCTGCCGGAAGATCAGGGAGACTGCCCCGCCCGCCGGGGTGAATTTAATGGCATTGCCCAGCAGGTTCAGCAGCACCTGATTCAGGTGGAGCTTGTCGCAGTAAACATCTTCATCAATGACATCAATGGTGTCGATATAGAAGTCGAGCTGGTTGGCAGTGATCTGGCTTTGCAGGATGTTCCGCAGGTCATGGAGCATATCCGGCAGACTGCACTCCGTCTCTTCAATGTCCACCCGTCCGCTCTCGATACGGCTCATGTCGAGCACATCGTTGATCAGACTGAGCAGATGATTGCTGGATGAAAGGATCTTGGAAAGATAATCCTGCATGCGCTCCTTGTTGTCGATATTGGTCGCTGCCAGCGTAGCATAGCCGATAATGGCATTCATGGGCGTGCGGATGTCATGGGACATATTCGAGAGGAACATGGTCTTGGCACGCTCGGCATTTTCAGCCTTGATCAGGCGTTCTTCGAGGACAGCCTTTTCCAGTGTGACATTGGTGTTGCGTATCGTCCAGATGAGGAACACGATCATGATGAGGAACTCGATACCGATCATTGTCAGGCAGGTGCGGCGGGTACTGTACACGTTGACAAGGACTTCCTTCTCCGGTACGGAAATACAGATCGTCCAGTTGCTGCCAAACAGCGTACCGTCTTCCGTTTCTTCCTCTGTGACCATTGGCTCGTAGTAAAAATAGAGATATTCTCCTGCCGTCTGGGAGTAAAAGACGGAATAACCGGATCCCCCGTTCTGGAATTTTTCCCGGATCTTTTCCGGGCTGTCGCCGTCCTTGGTCTTCCCGCCGCCAAGATCAGCCACAGTGCCTGCTTCCTTATGCAGGGTATCCATCAGAAAATCGCCCGTGTTCTGGTCGATCAGGTAAACATCCACGTTCCCGTTGTAGACATTGTCAGCACTCAGCAGCTTCGGCAGCTCTTCGAGGTCTGTCGAGGAATAGAGCATCCCGACTGTCTTGCCGTTTTTTTCGATCGGCACGAAATGGCGGATGACCATTCTGCCGTTGTCCATGACATTCGGCATCTTTTCGGAGACATACTCGCCTTTCTTTGCCTCTTCCTCAAAGGACAGCTTTCCGGAAACATCCATGATGAGGTGGCTGCTGGAGATCAGCGTATCATCGGGCAGCAGCAGATTGAGCGACATGGTCGGTGTGAGCTTATCGTATTCGTCAATGATCGCAGCCATATTCTCGTAGTCATACTTCCCGTCTTCCGTGCTTTCAATGGTGATGACCCCGGCGAGGGAATTCAGAACATCACTGTCCCGCTGCAGCTTGTCGCAGATATCGGCTGTCAGCATATTCACGACATCGCTCATCCGTTCATAGCCCCGCTGTTTGGTCGTATAGGAGATGCGGGCATACGCACCTGCCATGACAGCCGAAGTCAGGATCATCACAATGACCGCTGCTATGATATTTTTTTCCCTGAGCTTATTTTTATTCTTTTGTGTGGTATCCTTTCTCGGTCGTTTTGCCATATACTTACCCCCACAGCAGCCGTCCGGAGACAGCTGCCCGTAAAGTGAAACGTTGTCTCTTTTATTATAAACAATTTCGGAAAATATGTCAAGAGGGAAAGCCTATTTTTCTGTAAAACCGTCATTCAGCACAAAAACTGACCATATCAGATCAGAGACAAACAGCAGGAACAGCGTGGTATGCCGTTCCTGCCGTGCATTTTATTTCCAGTCCTGCTGCCGCAGGATATTGTAGCAGATCTTGCCGCTGGTGGTCTTTGGCAATTCTTTCGTGAAGGCGATCACCCTCGGATATTTGTAGGGGGCAGTGCGTTCCTTGACAAAGGTCTGAAGTTCCTTTTTCAGTTCCTCGGTCGGCTCGCAGCCCTCACACAGCACCACGGTCGCCTTGACGAGCTGACCCCGTTCCTCGTCCGGAACACCGGTGATGGCACATTCCAGCACTGCCGGGTGCTGGATGAGCACGCTCTCCACCTCGAACGGTCCGATCCGGTAGCCGCTGGACTTGATGACATCGTCCACACGCCCGATGTAGTAATAATACCCGTCCTCGTCAAAATATGCCGTATCGCCCGTATGGTACAAGCCATTGCGCCAGTAGCGTTCATTGGCTTCCTCGTTGTTCAGGTAGCAGATGCAAAGCGTTTCGGGCATTCTATCCCTTGTGTCAATGCAGATCTCTCCCTGTTCGCCAGCCTTGACCGGGTTCTGATCGGCATCTACGAGTACCACTTTGTACAGCGGGTTCGGCTTGCCCATAGAGCCACGTTTCGGCTGCATGCCTTCAAAATTGCCGATCACGAGCGTTGTTTCGCTCTGCCCGAAGCCTTCCATGATCTCCAGTCCGGTCGCCTCATGGAACAGGCGGATGATCTCCTCCTGCAAAGCCTCTCCTGCTGTGGAGGCGTGCTTCACGCTTGCGAATGCCTCCCGGCGGATCCCGGTCTTTGCCATCAGCCGGTACAGGGTCGGCGGTGCGCAGAACGTCGTCACCTGATACTTTTCCAGTACCTGCATCATCTGTTCGGCGTGGAACCTCTCAAATTCATACACCATGACTGCCGTACCGCACAGCCACTGCCCGTAGATCTTCCCCCACGAGCATTTTGCCCAGCCGGTATCCGCAACAGTCAGGTGCAGCCCGTCATTCTGTACGCAGTGCCAGTAAGCGGCTGCCACGATATGCCCCAAAGGATAGGTGTAGGTATGGACTGCCATTTTCGGGTTTCCGGTCGTGCCGGACGTGAAGTAGATCAAAAACTGATCGGAAATGTGGGTCGGCACACGCTCCAACCGTTCCGGGTAGGCATCCAGCTTGTCGTCGATCCGGGTAAAGCCCTCACGCTCTGCACGAACGGTGAACAGCTTCGGCTTCTGCGGCGTTTCCGCAGCAGCTTCCCGGATACGTCCGCACAGATCCTCGCTCTCTGCCGAAATGATCGCACGAATGTCCGCCGCTTGGATGCGGTAGGTGATATCATGCGTCCGCAGCATATGCGTTGCCGGAACGAGCACCGCACCGATCTTGTGCAGTGCCGTGGCAATATACCAGTACTCATAATGCCGCTTGAGCATCACGAGCACCCGGTCGCCCTTGCGGATACCCTGCTGCATCAGGTAAGCACCTGCCTGCGAGGACAGCCTTGCCACGTCCCCGAATGTCAGCATTTTCTCATTGCCGGCTTCATCACACCACTGAACGGCACGCTTGCCGGGCTCTTCATCGGCAATGACATCCACTACGTCATAGCCGAAGTTGAAATTCTCCTCATAGTGCAGTGTAAAATCTTTCATCTGCCCCTTTTCATCAAAGGTGGTCGTACTGTATCTGTGAAATAATGGTTCCATCACAACTCACTCCCTACCCGTCAGGAACGACGGTTTTTCTCCTCAAAATTTCCAAATTTCCGGAATCTCCGGTATCTCTGTGCCAGCAGTTCCTCCTCGGAAAGTCCGCACAGTTCATCCAGTGCTGCCGAAAGCTGTGCCTTCATGGCACGGCACATCACCGGAAAATTTTCAAAATTCTCCGGAATGACATCTTCTGCCACACCGAAAGCCTGCATATCGTCCGCCGTAATGTGCAGACAGTCCGCTGCCTTTGCGACATTCTCCTGACTTGACTCTTTCCAAAGGATGCTTGCGCAACCCTCCGGGGAAATGACGGAATATACGGCATTTTCCAGAATGAACACTTTGTTGGCGCTTGCAAGTGCCAGTGCGCCGCCGCTGCCACCCTCACCGATGACGACAGAAACGACCGGGGTACGCAGCCCCATCATTTCCATGATGTTTTCCGCAATTGCCTGTCCCTGTCCCCGTTCTTCGGCATCTGCCCCCGGGTAAGCACCCAGTGTATCCACAAAGCAAATGACCGGACGGTGGAACTTCTCCGCCTGCTGCATCAGGCGCAGCGCCTTGCGGTAGCCCTCCGGCTTGGGACAGCCGAAATTCCTTGCCATGCGGCTTTGCAGGTCGGTGCCTTTCTCCATGGCAATGAATGTCACCGGACGCTTGTCAATGAGACCGACGCCGCCCATGATCGCCAGATCATCCCCGAAACGGCGGTCTCCGTGCAGCTCCAGCGGCAGCTCAAAGATCTCCTTCACATAGGCTGCCCCGGTCGGTCTGCCGTTCTTTCTTGCGGTTTTCAGCTTTTCATAGGAAACCATACTCACACGCTCCTTTTATGGATGGTCAGCAGCTCGGAAAGCGTATCCCGCAGTTCACTTCGCTGCACAATGGCATCGACAAAGCCATGCTCCAGCAAAAATTCCGCACTCTGGAAATTATCCGGAAGCTGGCTCTTGGTCGTCTGCTCCACCACACGCCGTCCGGCAAAGCCGACCAGCGCCCTCGGTTCGGCAAGGATGACATCGCCCTGCATCGCAAAGCTTGCCGTCACGCCGCCTGTGGTCGGGTCGGTCAGCACCGTGACATACAGCAGCCCGGCGTTGCTGTGGTTCTTGACCGCACCGCTGACTTTTGCCATCTGCATCAGGGAAATGATGCCCTCCTGCATTCTTGCACCGCCGGATGCGGTAAAGCCGATGACCGGCAGCTCGTTTTCTGTGGCATATTCAAACAGTCGGGTGATCTTCTCGCCCACCACAGAACCCATGCTCGCCATCATGAACTTAGAGTCCATCACGAACACCGCACAGGCATTGCCGTCGATCTCCGCAGTGCCGCAGACAACGGCTTCCTCCTCCTTGGTGGTCGATCTTGCCTTGTCCAGTTTTTCCTGATAACCCGGAAATTCCAGAAAATTCTTGCTGGTCAGTCCCGTACACAGTTCGTGGAAACTCTTCTTGTCCACGGTCAGCCGTATTCTGTCCCTTGCCCCCAGCCGATAGTAAAATCCGCAATTCGGGCAAATATAGAAATTCTTGACCAAATTATATTCCGTATCCTCATGCCCGCACTTCTTGCAGGTGATCTTCGCCGAACCGCTCACCTTTTGCAGCATATCATTGAACAATCCCATGCCTACGCCTCCTTATCCACCAGCGCAAAGGAAAATTCCGCCTTGACGGCAAGTTTGCCGTTGACGCTGCCCTTTCCCTCACAGAAATAGAATGCGCCCTTGCTCCGGGTGATCGTGCATTCCGTCTCGTAGGTATCGCCGGGCTTGACGGGTGCACGGAATTTCACCTTGTCCAGACTTGTGAAGAAAGGAGTCTTCCCCTCTGCCGTCCCCGCAAGGAGCACACAGGCAGACTGCGCCAGAACTTCACACAGGATCACACCCGGCACGACCGGGTCCCCCGGAAAATGTCCTTTCAGGAACCATTCCTCTCCGGTAATATGCAGCTTGCCGTGTGCCGTGCCGTTCTCTTCCGTCACTTCATCGAGCAGCAGCATATTGTCCCGGTGCGGAATGATCTGCATGATCTCTTCCCTGTTCATAGGCTCACACCTTTCTGAATGCAATGACGGCATTGTGTCCGCCGAAGCCCAGATTCGAGGACAGGGCAACATCCAGCTCCGTCTGTACAGCCGTGTTCGGCGTGTAGTCAAGGTCAAGCTCCGGATCGGGTTCGCTGTAGTGAATGGTCGGCGGTACGGTATTGTTCTGTAACGCCAGCACACAGGCGATCGCCTCGACCGCACCCGTTGCGCCGAGCATATGCCCGGTCATGGATTTCGTGGAGCTGATGTGGAGCTTGGCAGCACCCGCCCCGAATGCCCGCTTCAGTCCGATCGTTTCGGTCTTGTCATTGAGGGGCGTGGACGTACCGTGCGCATTGACATAGACCTTGGCAAGGTCTGTTCCCTCCGGCAAAGCCTCGGCAAATGCCCTTGCCACTTGCTTTGCCTCCGGGTCGGGGGCAGTCACGTGGTAGGCATCGCAGGTCGCACTGTAGCCGACTATCTCGGCTAAGATCTGCGCACCTCTTGCCACGGCGTGTTCATATTCTTCCAGCACGAGCGCCCCTGCGCCCTCTGCCATGACAAAGCCGCTCCTGCGCTTGTCAAAGGGGGTACATGCGGTCTCCGGATCATTGGAATCGGAAAGCGCCTGACAATTGCCGAACCCTGCCACACACAGCGGCGTGATAGCAGCCTCCGAACCGCCGCAGATCATCGCATCTGCATAGCCGTGTGCGATCGTCCGGTAGCCCTCTCCGATCGCTGTCGTGCCTGTGGCACAGGCAGTCGAAACGGCAGTACACGGTCCAAATGCCTTGTGGGCAATGGCGATATTGCCGGCAGCGATGTTGTAGATTATTTTCGGGACGAAATGGGGGGAGACTTTGCGCTCGCCCTTTTCGAGCAGATTCTGGTGATCCTGCATCAGCGTCTCAATGCCGCCGATACCCGAACCAAAGCACACGCCGAGCCTTTCGCCGTCCAGTGTCCCCGCAATGCCGCTCTGCTGCATTGCCTCTTCAGCAGCAGCAAGGGCATACAGAGTAAAGAGGTCGGTCTTGCGGGCAAAGGGCTTGCCGAACCGCTCCGCTGCATCAAAATTTTTTACCTCTCCGGCGACCTTGTGCCGGTATTCCGAAACATCAAAACGGGTGATGATGCCGATCCCATTCTTCCCGGCAAACAGGGCATCCCGGAACTCCGTGACACTGTTGCCGATGGGATCAACGGTACCCATACCTGTGACGACTACTCTTCTCATGTATGCTGCCTCCTGCATTTTCGTTAATGGTTTTGGAATTCCAATTATACTGATCCTTTTCATTCCGATAGACAACGTCTATCGGAATGTAGCTGCTGAAAGCAGCGTTAAGGATCGTATGAGACGGCAATTGGCGCAGCCAATTGTAGCCTGCGTAGCAGGCGTTCCCTGAAAATCTGATCTCTATCAGATTTTCAGGGATCCGTATTACATTGCCATACCGCCGTCAATGCGGATGACTTCCCCGGTAATATAATCCGACATGGGAGAAGCTAAGAACAGTGCCAGCCCTGCGACTTCCTCCGGCTTGCCGAAACGTCCCATAGGAATGGCTTTTTTCAGCTCCGCATTGTCCTGAAATGCGGTCGTCATGCTCGTGGCAATGAAACCGGGTGCGATGGCATTGACGGTCACGCCCCGGGAAGCCAGTTCCTTGGCAGTAGACTTGGTCAGCCCGACGATGCCTGCCTTTGAGGCAGAATAATTCGCCTGCCCTGCATTCCCGAACAGCCCGGAAACGGAACTGATATTGATGATCTTGCCATACCGCTGCTTCATCATGGTGCGGTAGAATTGCTTGGTCATGTAGAATGCCCCCTTGAGGTTGACATCCACCACGGCATCAAAATCGGCTTCGCTCATTTTCAGGATGAGGTTATCTCTGGTGATGCCGGCATTGTTGACAAGAATATCCACCCTGCCGAGATCGGTCAGGATCTGCTTGCAAGTCTCTGCGACCTGTGTACTGTCGGCAACATTGCACTGATAGGTGCGGCAGGTCACGCCGAGGGCAGCGATCGCTTCGGCGGCGGGGGCTGCCTTTTCGGGGGGACACACGTCCACAATGGCGACCGCAGCGCCGTTTTCGGCGAGCTTCTTGGCGATCTCAAAGCCGATGCCCTGTGTGCCGCCGGTCACAACGGCAGTTTTTCCTTTCAGCATGATGCGCCCTCCTTTATGGCAGAAACTGCGGCTTCCAGTGTTTCCATATCTTCCACATGAAAGACCTTTGCCTCCGGCAAGATCTGGGAAACCAGCTTTTGCAGCGTTGTGCCGACACCTGTCTCCACAAAAGTGTCAAACCCGTCCTCAGCCATACGGCGGATGAGTTTCACCCACTGTACCGGGTGGTCGATCTGCCGGAGCATCGTTTCCTTGGGGTCGCCCTCATAGGGGACTGCGGTGTAGTTGGCGTAGACAGGCACTTGTTCCGGCTGCCGGACAGTGAATGCTTCGAGCGCCTTGCCGAACGGCTCGACTGCCGATGTCATATACGGCGAATGGAACGCACCGCTGACAGCAAGCATCACGCCCCTGCCCTTCACAGCTTTCACATCCTTGGCAAGAGCTTCGAGCTGTTCCTTGTCGCCGGAGAAAACGAGCTGCATCGGGGAATTGTAATTGACTGGGAAGATCTTATCATAGGGCTTTGCCAGTTCCTCCGCCTGTTCGGACGGGATCTTCACGACAGCCATCATGGACGCTTCCACGCCCTCGGATGCCTTTGCCATTGCCGCACCACGCTGCACGGCGATCTGAAAGCCCTCCTCAGCCGAATAAGCGCCGCCGACTGCGAGCGCCGGGATCTCCCCGAGCGAAAATCCTGCCACGCCGTCCGGTGTGATGCCCTTTTCCGTCATTGCCATAGCGGCTGCCATGTCGGCTAAATACAGGCAGGGCTGTGTGTTTTCGGTCTGTTTCAGTGCTGTGCCGTCGCCGGTGAAGCACTGCGCCAATGTGCCGGGGCGGAGCGCTTCCGCTCTGTCATACAGCACCTTGACGGCAGGGATATTCTCATAGAATGCCTGCCCCATGCCAACGTGCTGCGCACCCTGTCCGGAAAAGACAAATGCTATTTTACCCATGCTGCTGCTCCTTTCAGGCAGGCTTCTGTCTCCTGCATGATCTCCGTGAGGATCTCCTCACAGGTCTGCTCTCGGCTCACCATGCCGGCGATCTGCCCGGCAAGCACGCTGCCCTCTTTCACGTCACCGTCCACGGCTGCCTTGCGAAGCGAACCGGCGCCAAGGTCGGCAACGGATCCCGGTGTTGCATCCGGGGCGTATTCCATTTTGACAAAATTCCGGGTAAAGCTGTTCTTGATGCCCCGGCAGGTATTGCCGCCGAACCGTCTGCCCGTCACCTGTGTGGAAATGTCCTTGGCAGAAAGCACCATATCCTTGTAATTCTGGTGTACGCCGCACTCCTTTGCCACAAGGAAGCGTGTACCCATCTGCACACCCTTTGCCCCCAGCATCAAGGCAGCAGCAATGCCCCTGCCGTCCCCGATACCGCCCGCAGCAAGCACGGGGATCTTCACGGCATCCACGACCTGCGGCACGAGTGCCATGGTCGTCAGCTCCCCGATGTGTCCGCCGGACTCCTGCCCCTCGGCGATCACGGCATCTGCACCGGCACGTTCACTCTGCTTTGCCATTGCCACGGAAGCAATGACCGGAACGACCTTGATACCGGCATCTTTCCACATCTGGATATAGGGTGCTGCACTGCCTGCGCCGGTCGTGACCACAGCAGGCTTTTCCTCTGCACATACCTTTGCGCAGTCAGCGGCAAAGGGGCTCATCAGCATGATATTCACGCCGAAGGGCTTATCTGTAAGACTTTTTGCAAGTCGTATCTGTTCTCTGACATATTCTGCGTTCGCATTCATAGCCGAAATGATACCCAGTCCGCCGGCATTGGAGACCGCTGCGGCAAGTTTGCCGTCAGCGATCCAAGCCATGCCGCCCTGAAACACCGGGTACGGAATGCCCAGCATGTCACAAATAGGCGATGTGATCATTGTCTTATGCCTCAGCTGCCAGCTTCTCCACAGCCTCGATCAGCTTGCCGACCGTGTTCAGCTCCGGAGACGGTGTGAACTCGATGCCAAATTCATCTTCCAGATCCATTGCCATCTCTGTCATGTCGAGAGAATCAATGCCCAGATCTGCAAACTTGGTCTCGAGGGTGATCTCAGATGCGTCTGTGTCGGTAGCCTCTGCCAGCATAGCGATGATTTTTTCCTTTACCATTGTCTTTACTCCTTTTTTGTGATAGAATATATGTGTACCGGAAAATTCCGGGTACGCCCTTAATACGTCAGAAGGCAAGCCATATCGGAAAGCCCGCCGCCGAATGCGCAGAGGATCAGCTTGTCGCCCCGCTTGATCTTGCCGCTTTCTTTCAGTTCGTGGAGTGCGATCGGCACGGAGGCGCTTGACGTGTTGCCGTACCGGTCGATGTTCGCAAACATCTTGGACGGGTCAATGCCCAGCCGCTTGCTTGCGAAGTCAATGATGCGCAGATTTGCCTGATGCGGCACGATGTAGGCAATATCGTCCATGGTCAGGTGATTTCGTTCGAGCAGCACCGTAATATCTGCCACAAGGGAATTGACCGCATACTTGAATGTCTCCTGCCCCTGCATGTGGATATAGGGGGTATCCTGCTCCCGGTGGAAGAACGGGGAACAGCCGATGGTGTGGGGGATCTTGATGACATCGTCCCCGCCCTTGACATTGCAGACGGAATCGAGATAGCCGCTGCCACGTTCGAGAACAGCTGCACCTGCACCGTCGCCGAAGATCACGCAGGTACTCCGGTCTGCCCAGTCAAGGATACCGCTGATGCGCTCACAGCCGACCACAAGAATTTTCTGGTATTCCGGATGGAGTGCAAAATAGGCTGCTGCCGTCTCCAGCAGGTAGAGGAATGCGGCACATGCGGCATTCAGCTCCATTGCCGGGCAGGTCGCTCCGAGGTCATGCTGGATCATGCACGCTGTGGACGGCGAGGAAGTCTCCCCGCTGACCGTTGCCGACAGGATCATATCTATGTCTGCCGCTGTGCAGCCTGCATCGTCCAGTGCTGCCTGTGCTGCCTTTGCGCCCATTTCGGAAGTGAATTCGTTCTCGGAAATGCGGCGTTCCCTGACACCGACCCGCTTGGAGATCCACTCGTCCGAAGTCTCTACGATCTGTGACATTTCATCATTTGTCACAGCTCTCGGCGGCACATACATACCGGTGCCTAAGATACGAAAACTCATTTTACTGCCTCCCAATGATTTAGTGTCCATGCATTTAGTAACATTTGGGCAGGAGTTTGTTACAGCGCAGCCCGCCAAATTATTGAAAATTTTCAAAGCTATTTTTGTGAAAGATAACGAAGCCCGCCGCTGTAACATTACAGCCGTTCGTGTGACTAACCAAACAGAAGCCCGAAAAGGCGATCCAAAGAAAGCAGAGGTGTAGAATGAAACAGGAATTTGAAGCCCTTTATCAGGAATACTTTCCCCGCATCTACGCCTTTCTCTTTAAGCTGACCGGAAGCCGTGACCTTGCCGAGGAGCTGACACAGGAGACATTTTATCAGGCGTTCGTGTCGTTCTATCGGTTCAAGGGGGACAGCGATGTGTTCACATGGCTTGCCTCCATTGGCAAGCATACCTACTACCATTATCTGCGCCGGAACAAGCGGCTGCTGCACACCGGAAACGCCGAACAGCTCTTAGATGCACAGGAGAGCAGCACCACCGAGCATTTAGCGGAAACGGTGGAGAAAAAGCTGCTGGCAGAAAATACCCGGCAGGCGCTCCTTGCCCTTCCGCAGAAATACCGGGATGTCATGATCCTGCGGGTCTATGCGGACATGAGCTATGCGCAGATCAGTGATTCACTGCATATCAGTGAAAATTCCGCCCGTGTCATCTATTACCGGGCTAAGAAAATGTTGATGGAGGCTATTCAGGATGAATATGACATGTAAAATCGCAATGGACTTGGCAGAACTGTATCAGGCAGATCTTGTCAGTGCGGAGAGCGCCGAAGCGATCCGATCCCACCTGAAAACCTGTCCTGCCTGCCGTCAGTATTACAGAACGTTCGATGCCGTCCGCCGACAGCAGCCGAAGATCGATCTACAGCCGGACGGCGTGGAAGAGATGCAGGCAAAGCTCTATGCCGATCTGTCCCGGAAACTGCGCCGCCGGAGATTCTTTGAGATCGTCGGCACAAGCGCTGCCATCGGGGCTGGCTCGATCATGCTGGTCATCGGGCTGATGATGATGAACCATTCCGCCCTCCTCCGGAAAGAGATCTGACATGCTGCACATCTACTGCGGCGACGGCAAGGGCAAGACCACTGCTGCCCTCGGGCTGGCGCTGCGTGCCGCCGGGAGCGGCATGCAGGTCTGCATCATCCAGTTCCTGAAAGGCGCTCCGACCTCGGAGCTGCATGCCCTCGCCCGGATCCCGGAGATCACCGTAAAACGCTGTGACAAGAATTATGGCTTCACGTTCTCCATGGATGCGGCAACGAAAGAACAGCTCACCGCCTGCCATAACAGGCTGTTGGACTATGCCATGCGGTGTGACTGCGATCTGCTGATCTTAGACGAATTCTTTCCTGCCTATGCGCAGGATCTGCTGGACCGCACGGTGGCGGCACGGCTGGTGCTCGGGTGGCAGAAAGAACTTGTCCTCACCGGGCGTGATCCCGGCGAGAGCTTTCTTGCCCGTGCAGATTATGTCAGCGAGATCCACGCTGTGAAGCACCCCTACACGAAAGGCATTTCTGCCCGTGAGGGGATCGAGTTCTAAAAAAAGCACCCCGGTACTCTGTACCGGAATGCTTCTGTTGGAGCGTGCCTGAAGGGACTCGAACCCCCGACCTACTGGTTCGTAGCCAGTCACTCTATCCAGCTGAGCTACAGGCACATCTGCTCAACAAATAGTATTATACCACAGTCTGTCCCGTTTGTCAAGGGTTTTTTCGGAAAAATTTCTAAGGCAGCACCGCACAAAGCTGTCGGGCGGTCTTGGTGCGGTGTTACCTGAAAAGAAAGCCCCCCTCACGGCTGAGGGGGGTACTGTTCAGTTCTCGTCCGGTTCGAGGAGCGCATAGCCCTCGTCCTCACGTCGGTAAACGACATTGATGCCGCCGGTCGCCGCATTGCGGAACAGGAAGAAATTGTGACCGAGCATATCCATCTGGAGGATCGCCTCCTCGGTGCTCATCGGGCGCAGATGGAATCTCTTGGTACGGATGAGGGCGATATCTGCCTCCTCCACAGTATCCTCGAACTCCTGCTTGAAGGCGCTGTCCTTGAGGCGCTTTTCCAGCCGGGTCTTGTTCCGGCGTATCTGGCGGATGATCTTGTCAATGGCTGCATCCAGCGCATCGTTCTTATCTGCGGCAGTCTGCTCCGCACGGTAGAGCATCTGATCATAGCGGACGGTCAGCTCCAGAACGACCTTGCCTTTCTGCTCGGTGAGCATGAGCTTGGCATCGGCTTCGTTTCCGAAGAACTTGTCCAGCTTGGCATCCAGACGCTTCTGTGCGTGTTCGGTGAATGCCTGAGAGATCTGCATTTTTTTACCATTTACTGTAATTTTCAAAGTGGATTCCTCCTTCTGCACGGATCGTTCCGTCTTGATAGAAATAGTATAACATATTTTCCAAAAATTTTCAAGTCTTTTTTGAAAATTTATTGAAATTTATGAAAACCTTCCTTAAAATTTCCTTAATGGGGGGAAACGGCTTGCAGGATCCGTGCAAATATACTATAATAATAGATATACTTTAGGCAAAGGAGATGATCTTGTGTCTGAATTACTTTCCTATCTGCATTCTCTTTCCATTCCCGACCTTGTGCTGTGTGCGGCAGCGGTCGTGATCCTCGATCTGTTCGCACTGGCGATCATTCTTGCTGTCAGCCGGGAGAGCAAGCTCTGCCAGAAGCGCTGGCACAAAGTCAGCAGCGGTCTGGAACTGCGCATCTGGGACAAACGCTATCCCCTCGAAGCGGATGAGATCCTGCTCGGGCGGCATATTTCGGCAGACATCCGGCTGGCGGATGCCTCTGTTTCCCGCTACCATGCAGTCATGACCGTCTCCAACGGCGTGTGGAGCATCTCCGACCTGGATTCCAAAGGCGGCACTTTTGTCAATGACAGGCGGGTACATCAGGCTCGGCTCGCACCCGGCGACAGTGTAAGGCTCGGCAATGTGCAGTTCTACCTCGTCCCGGAGACCGCCCCTGTCAAGAAAAGAAGGTGAGACTTTGTTCAAAAACGGACTTTCCTATGCGGGCACAATTATTTTAATGCTCCTGACACATATTTCCATGCTTGGCATCGTACTGGTACGCAGCACGATAGAGGATCCGAAAGAGTTCCTCATGCTCGTGCTGGCGGTACTGGGGCTGGATATTGCCGGTATCGTGGCATTTGCCTGTTATCGGCAGATGACATATACCCTCGATCTGATGCTGCTGTGTATCCTCAATATGAGTCTGATCTACCAGTCCTGTTTCGGGCATATCGGGCTTTCGGTGAAGCATCTGCTGTTCTGTGTCATGTCGCTTGTCGCCTGTGAGGTCGGCTTTCTCCTCACCCGCAACCATGAATGGATCCGCAGACAGAAAAAATACATCTACATCCTCATCTTTCTGCTGATGTTAGCGGTCGTGTTCCTCACCAACAAGGAACGGAAATGGATCGTGATCGGCAGTATCTCCATCCAGCCGTCCGAATTCATCAAGCCCTGCTTTGTGCTGGTCTGTGCGGCTTCCATTGTGGAACTGCACAAGAAGCTGAAGATCCTGTTCTTCTACGTTTCCAAAGACACGCTCTGCCTGTGCGGTTTCACGCTTGTGATCTTAGCCATGCAGTGGTGGTGTCACGATCTGGGCAGCCTGCCGACGTTTGCGGCAGTGTTTGCCTGTGCGCTGGTCTGCCGGCTGTGCTATCCCCGTGCCAAGATCAACAAATCTGCCATTGCTGCCATGTGCGTGGCGGCTGTACTCGTGCTGATCGCCGCATGGTCGCTGGCGCCTGCCTATGTGCAAAGGCGGCTGCACGTGGACATCTGGGCGGACCGCTACGGGGACGGCTATCAGCAGTGTGAAGCCCTCATCGGTGTGGCAAGAGGCGGCTGGCTCGGGCTGGGACCGGGCAACGGCAAGCTCTGCCATGTATTTGCTTATGAGTCGGACATTGTGTTCACAACGATCTGCGAGGAATGGGGCTTGCTGTATGCAGGCATCACGGTACTGATCATCCTCATCATGCTCTCGACCTGCCTGATGGATCCCCCGAAAAGCTATTACCATGCGACCATGACGGCAGGGGTCGTGGCAGTCTTTCTAGCACAAATGGCGCTGAATATCTTCGGGTCGTGCAACCTCATCCCGTTCACGGGTGTTACGCTGCCGTTCATTTCGCAGGGGGGCAGTTCCATGATCACCTGCGGCTTTCTGGTGGGTATGCTCAAAGCCGGGCAGTCACCGCTGTTTCACCATGCACTTTCCGGCAAAAAAGCAAAAGCACCCCGTGAAAGGAGGCAGACCGCATGAAAAGCATCCGCAGAGGACAGCACCTCATCACGCTGATGCTGCTGCTGTTTCTGGTCCTGTTCGGTATTCTGATCTACAAGCTCCAATCAGAGGCGAGCTTCTATATTTCCCACTCGGACAACGCTTCCCTCGGTCTGGTCTATGACCGGAAAGGGGATGTGCTGTTTGACCCGAATGCCTCTGCCGACACCTACGGGGCAGACCATTTTCTGGATGTGGGAAATCTCATCGGCGATGATTCCCGGCAAATGACGAACACCATTGTGGCACAGAACAAGGGGCTGCTGACGAATTTCAGCTTTCTGCTCGGTGAACAGCAGGATGGCAAGGCTGCCATTTACTGCACGCTCGACCACGCTGTCAACCGGAAAGTCTATGATGCTTTCGGCAGGAAAAACGGCTGTGCGGTCGCCTATAATTACGTGACCGGCGAAATTTACGTCTGCCTGAGCAAACCAAGCGTGAACATCCTCAACCACTACAGCGACTTAGAGACCCTTGAAGCGGGCAGTCTGCTGTGCAAGGTCTTTTACCCGACCGTTCCCGGCTCGACACAGAAGATCGCAACCACAGCCGCAGCCCTCGAAACGATGGGCTATGATGCGGTCATGGCAAAACGGTTTTCCTGTGCGGGCAGTTACACGAACCTGACCGGAGAGGTCATCCGCTGTCACCATGCTGCCGGACACGGGGAACAGGACATTGTGCAGGCTTTCGCCAATAGCTGCAACCCGTTCTTTGCACAGCTTGTAGAGGACAATGGCTGGACACTGGACAACATCGAAAACTTCTACAAGCGAATGGGCTACCGGGTCAATGAAGAGGGCGAACAGGGGTACTTCGACATCAACGGCATCAGTGCCTACACGGCTTCGACCACGCTGACAGACAAAAGGGATTTCAACACCCAATGGGGGTGCATGGGGCAGGGCGAAACGCTCGCCAGTCCGCTTCAGCTCATGGTCTGGCAAAGTGCCATTGCCAACCAGACCGGCACGTGTACACTGCCGCACCTGATCGACCACGCAACTGACGTGAAAGGCACCATTACCGCACAAGCGCAGACGGCATACGGCACGAACATGTTTGCGGCACAGACAGCTTCTGAGGTGCGGGAGATCATGCTGGACAACGGACGGGAACATTACGCCGGTCTGCTGCCCGGTACGGAAGTCGGTGTCAAAAGCGGCACGGCGCAGGTGGAGAACGGCGACAAGGAAAATTCACTGCTGACGGGCTTCGTCAACGATCCCAATTTTCCGGTGGCATTCTGCATTGTCATTGAAGACCGTGTCTCCGGAGAGGTGAGCACAAGCGATATTGCTTCGGTGCTTCTACAGCGGCTCAAAGAAGCCCTATAAACAGAAGAGATCTCCCCTCACCATCAGGTAAGGGGAGATCTCTTCTGCGCTGAGATCAACAGCCTTAACGTACAACATCCGTTTTTGTACTGCACATTGAAATGCGCAAACAAAAGCCCATCTTTCCCGCATGGATCACTGTTTCAGTCCAGCTTTCTCCATAAACTCCTGTTCAGTCATATTTGCTTGTTGCGCAGCCTGCGTAATGGTGAGCAACCCTTTCTTTACCAGATCGGTCAATGTTGAAAGGATTCCCTCGGCTCTACCCTCAGCTCTGCCCTCGGCTCTGCCCTCGGCTTTACCTTTAGCCATACCTTTAGTGATTATTCCGCACTCCGGAAAACATCAATCCGCCGGAAGGAAAACAACGATCCGCGGCAAGGAAAACGCCAATC
>CANQNG010000007.1 GCA_947625155.1 uncultured Clostridia bacterium | reverse complement strand
TTTGTCCAGCTTTTTGTACATTTTGTAATGAATTTGTGACTTTTGATCCTTTTAATTTTGAAAATTGATTTCCGTGGCCTGTTGCAATTTGCTCTTGACAAAACCGCTGATCTGTGATATAATAATAACAGAAAGCAAAGATGGGGAGGCTCGTCCTGCCGAAATTATCACTGTTCTCCAGAGAGCTGCCGCCAGTGGCTGAAAACGGCAGCAGAACAGCTGTGCGGACAATGCTACCACCCCGGAGCCTGCCTAACCAGCAGCGGTCTGCCCCGTTATCGGCTGCAATGAGGTGCGCTGTGCGCATGAATTCGGGTGGAACCACGGTCTTGCCGTCCCGGAGCTTCCGTAGAGGGAGCTTCGGGGCGTTTTTGTCTGGGAGGTGATGTGGTTGCTGTTTCACAGGAAAATAGAGCTGTATGCCGATACCTCACCGGAGGAAACAGCAGAAGCCGTGCGGGGGGCACTGCAAAGCGCTGCATCCGGGCTGCACGGCAAGGAGGCGGACGGGGAATTCCTGTTCGACTGCCGGAGCAGGGGGATGAATGCCTTCCGTCCGGAGATACGGATGAAGATCTTGCCGGATGCAGAAGGCTGCCTGCTGTGGGCGGATATGCAGCTCCCGAAGCTGATGTATGCTTTCATGGCGTTCTGGACGGCCGTTCCGGTGCTTGCGGCAATTTTCGGAAAGGCACATGCGCTGCTGCTGCTGGTCATTCCGGTATTCTGGGCGATCGCTGTCATTGCGTTCCGGAATGGCGTGAAAGCTGCCCGAAATGCGCTGATGGAGCAGTTTGCCGCCTGTGAGGTCGTGGACTAGGGGGCTGTATGGAGAAGAAAAATACTGTTATCATCGGCATTTTTGCGGCAGTCATCCTGATCTCGCTGTTCCTGCTGATCTTGCTGTCTGTCCGCAAAAACCCCATGATGATCGTTCCGGCGGAGACGATGCCGGAAACTGTGGTGACCACTGCCGTTTCCACTACAGCACAGACCACGGACGAGCCGTTTCATAAAACGACCACGAAGATCGTGACCGACCGTTCCCCACAGCGGACAAGAGCCAAGTCCAACACCTCCACGACCGTGACGACCGCAGTCACCACAGCGCAGGAGACAGGGGAGACCGATGAGACGGGCAAGACCGCCAGTACCGACACCACGGAAACGCACAGCGGCACGGGCGTTTCCGGTGATGCGCAGGCACAGATCAGCGAGATCAACGCAAGGTATACGAGCCTGATCGCACAGCAGCAAAGCACGATCGACAACTGTATGGCTTCTGCCGACTATGACCCGTCACTGGTCGGGCAGAGTGCTGTGGAGTACCAGAACCTTGCCGCCGGTGCGGAAAGCCGTGCCGTCCAGTGCGAAAGCAGCGGCGACACCGAAGGCGCAGCCGCCGCACGGGCAGAGGCGGAGCAGTACCGGGCAACTGCCCGCCGGATAGAAGCGGCAAACAGCTGCCAGAGCCGCATCAATGCCGCCAGACAGAACATAGAAAGTCTACAGGCACAATGGCAGGCAGAATTATCAGCAATCAGCTAAATGGAAGAAAAGGAGAAATGGTCATGGTGAAATTAACACTCAAGGACGGAAGCATCCGGGAAGCGGAGGAGGATCTTTCCGCTGCGGAGATCATCAAGGGCATCGGCATGGGGCTATACAAAGCTGCCTGCTGCGTGAAACTGGACGGCGTGGTCTGCGACCTGCGGACACCCGTAACAAAGGACTGCACCTTTGAGGTGCTGACCTTTGACGACCCGGAGGGAAAGAAAACGTTCTGGCACACAGCTTCCCATATTTTGGCACAGGCAGTCAAGCGCCTCTATCCGGGGACAAAGCTTGCCATTGGTCCTGCCATTGACGGGGGGTTCTACTATGACTTCGATGCAGCGCATCCGTTCACCCCGGAGGAACTGACCAAGATCGAGGCAGAAATGAAGAAGATCGTCAAGGAGAAGCTCCCCATCGAACAGTATCAGCTTGCCCCGGAGGAGGCTTTGCAGGCGCTGAAAGAGGCAGACGAACCCTACAAGGTAGAACTGTGCGAGGAGCATGCCGGCAAGGGAGAACCCATTTCCTTCTATCGGCAGGGGGAATTTACAGACCTGTGCGCAGGTCCGCACCTGATGACGACTGAGCCCGTCAAGGCGTTCAAACTGCTGTCCTGTACGGGTGCGTACTGGAGAGGGAGCGAGAAGAACAAGTCGCTTTCCAGAATTTACGGCACGGCATTCCCCAAGGCGGCACAGCTCGACGAGGAATTGCAGCGCCGTGAGGAGGCAAAGCTCCGTGACCACAACAAGCTCGGCAGGGAGCTGGAATATTTCACAACGGTCGACTATGTCGGGCAGGGACTGCCCATTCTGCTCCCCAAGGGCGCACGGGTGGTACAGCTGCTGCAAAGATGGGTCGAGGACTACGAACAAGCACACGGCTGTCTGCTGACGAAAACACCTTTGATGGCAAAGCGGGAGCTGTACAAAATTTCCGGACACTGGGATCACTATTTAGACGGCATGTTCGTGATCGGCGACCCGCATGACGAGACAAAGGAATGCTTTGCCCTGCGCCCGATGACCTGCCCGTTCCAGTATCAGGTCTACCTCAATCGTCAGCGTTCGTACCGTGATCTGCCGATGCGCCTGACGGAAACGTCTACTTTGTTCCGGAATGAGGACTCCGGGGAGATGCATGGACTGATCCGGGTGCGGCAGTTTACGATCTCGGAGGGACATTTCATTCTCCGCCCCGACCAGTTGGAAGAGGAATTCAAATTCTGTCTGGAGATGGCGAAGTATATGCTCGACACAGTAGGACTGCTGCAGGACTGCACGTTCCGTTTCTCCCAGTGGGATCCTGCCGACCCGAAGAACAAGTACGAGGGCACGAAGGAACAGTGGGACGAGGCACAGCGTGTCATGGGCAATATCCTTGACCATCTGGGTCTGGACTACACGATCGGCATTGACGAGGCGGCATTCTACGGTCCGAAGCTGGACATCCAGTACCGGAACGTGTTCGGCAAGGAGGACACGCTGGTAACGATCCAGATCGATATGCTGCTCGCTGAAAAATTCGGCATGGAGTACATCGACAAGGACGGCACGAGAAAGCACCCATATATCATCCACCGCACTTCTTTGGGCTGCTTTGAGCGCACGCTGGCATATATGCTGGAGCATTTTGCAGGGGCAATGCCGCTGTGGCTCGCACCAGAACAGGTGAAGATCATCCCGATCGCCGACCGACATCTGGAATTTGCCGGGAAGGTGCAGGAGGCGCTCTCCAATGCTGGCATCCGCTGTGCCATCGATGACCGTGCCGAGAAGATCGGCAAGAAGATCCGGGAAGCGACCTTAGACAAGATCCCGTACATGCTCACGATCGGGGACAATGAGGTGCAGGCACAGAATGTTTCGGTGCGCAGCAGAAAGGGCGATGATCTCGGCACGATGACGGTCGAGGAACTGCTGGCGAAGCTGGGGCAGGAGATCACTTCCAAGGCAAAGAGCTAAGGCATTTTCCGGATGTGAACAGAAAGGGGAGGCAGATCATGCTGACGAAAATTTTGACGATGCTTGCGGAAAATCCCGTGACCAACGACAACACCCATATTTTTCTCTGGGTGATCGTGGGCGGTGCGGCACTGGTGCTGATCGCTGTTTGTGCTTTTGCAGCCCGCAAAGGCGGCAAAGACGAGGAAAACACCGACAACAACGAACAGGATGCGGACGAGACAGACGAGACAGAAGAATAAGCCCTCATCGGGAACGAAAAGACCTCGTGCGTCACGAGCGCACGGGGTCTGTTGTTGTGTATTGGAAATTTATTGGAAATACTTCACGCCGTTCACAAAGATGTGCTGGTCTTTCTCACCGGGTACATTCTTGCAGATGTTCGTGCCGATACGCTCCGAATGTCCCATTTTCCCAAGCACCCTGCCGTCCGGCGAGGTGATGCCCTCAATGGCACACATGGAAGTGTTCGGGTTATAGCGGATGTCCATGCTCGGCTTGCCGCTGCGGTCTACATACTGCGTAGCGATCTGTCCGTTTGCCGCAAGGCGCTGGATCAGGCTCTCCGGGGCAACAAAGCGCCCCTCTCCGTGCGAGATCGCAACTGTGTGCAAGTCGCCCGGCTGACTGTCTGCGAGCCACGGGGACTTGTTCGAGGCGATACGTGTGCAGACCATCATGCTCTGGTGACGTGCGATCGTGTTGAATGTCAGCGTGGGCGAGCTATCCGTCATATCCCGGATCTCCCCGAACGGCACGAGACCCAGCTTCACAAGCGCCTGAAAACCATTGCAGATACCCAGCATCAGCCCGTCACGCTTTTGCAGCAGCTCGTGGACCGCATCCCGTACCGCCGGGTTCCGGAAGAAAGCGGTGATGAATTTACCGCTGCCGTCCGGTTCATCGCCGCCCGAAAAGCCGCCGGGCAGCATGATGATCTGCGCATTGCCGATCAGCTTTGCCGCTGCCTTGACGGAATCCTCGATGTCTGCCGCTGACAGATTGCGGATGACGAGCGTCTCCACCTCTGCCCCTGCACGCTCAAAAACACGCATCGTGTCATATTCGCAGTTCGTACCGGGGAATACCGGGATCAGCACCCGTGGCTTTGCGTAGTGCAGTGCCGGAACAGGGCGGCTTTCTGCTTGGAAGCTGTAAGCCTCCAAGGTCTTGTTAGCCGTGCGGATGCGGCAGGGGAACACGCTCTCCAGCTTTTCCTCCCAGACACGCTGCAAATTCTCCATAGAAACAGAATAATCCAGCGTGTAGATCTTATATTCCCGGATCGTCTGCCCGATGACCAATTCATCCGGCTCGGCATCGCCGTTCAGCTCCACGATGAATGCACCGTAGCAGGGCGTGAACAGCACGGTCGGCGACAGCATGCCGGAGAACGTGAAGCCCAGCCGGTTGCCCATGCACATCTTGGCAATGCCCTCGGCAACGCCGGCATGCCCGACTGCCCAGACAGCCTTTGCCCTGCCGTCCGCAATGATCTGTTCCATCTTGTCAAAGGTCTTGCGCACGCTCTCGAAATCGGGCAGCCCGTAGCCGTCATACTCCGGCTGGAGCAAAATGACTTTGTCCCCGGCAGCCTTGAATTCCGTGGAGACGACATGCTGTGCCTTTGCCGTGGACACCGCAAAGGAGACCAGCGTCGGCGGCACGTCGATATGCTCGAATGTTCCTGACATGGAGTCCTTGCCGCCGATAGAAGCGCAGCCCAGTTCGAGCTGTGCCTTGTATGCGCCAAGGAGCGCTGCAAGGGGCTTGCCCCAGCGTTTCGGGTCATTTTGGGTGCGCTCAAAATATTCTTGGAACGTCAGCCAGCACTGACTGCGTCTGCCGCCGGCAGCAATGACCTTGGCAATAGAGCTGATGACTGCCACCATCGCACCGTGGTAGGGGCTGTGGTCGCTGATAGACGGGTCATAGCCCCAGCCCATCAGGGAGCAGGTGTCTGTCTCGCCCCGCAGCACCGGGATCTTGGCAGCCATTGCCTGCGAGGGGGTCATCTGGTAAGCACCGCCGTAGGGCATCAGCACCGTGCCCGCACCGATGGTCGAGTCAAATTTTTCCACAAGCCCTTTCTGCGAGCAGACATTCAGGTCTGCCATCATGTCGGACCAGCTCTCTGCGGAGTCGTCTGGTACTTCTGCCCGGGTATCCTCCGGCATTTCCACGGTGATGTCCGTGAATTTGGCAGCACCGTTGGAATTGAGGAACGCACGGGACAGGTCAACGATCGTATTCCCGTTCCAGACCATTTTCAGGCGTGGTTCGGCGACTACATCGGCGACCTTGGTCGCCTGTAGATTTTCCTTGCTGGCTTCTGCAATGAAACGCTCCGCATCTTCGGCTGCCACAACAACAGCCATACGCTCCTGCGACTCGGAAATGGCGATCTCCGTGCCGTCCAGACCGTCATATTTCTTCGGGACTGCGCCCAGATCGATGACAAGCCCGTCCGTCAGCTCACCAATGGCAACGGACACACCGCCTGCGCCAAAATCATTGCAGCGCTTGATCATGGCAGTGACTTTGGGGTCACGGAACAGGCGCTGTAACTTGCGCTCTTCGGCAGGGTTGCCCTTCTGCACCTCTGCACCGCAGCTTTCGAGAGAGCCGAGCGTGTGGGATTTGGAAGAACCCGTTGCACCGCCGCAGCCGTCCCGTCCGGTCTTGCCGCCGAGCAGGATCACCACATCGCCCGGAACGGGTCTTTCCCGGCGGATGTTGGCAGCAGGGGCAGCCCCCAGTACTGCGCCGATCTCCAGCCGCTTTGCCACGTAGCCGGGGTGATAGACTTCGGCGACATGTCCGGTCGCAAGCCCGATCTGGTTGCCGTAGGCGCTGTAGCCGTTTGCCGCACCGACGGTGATCTTCCGCTGCGGGAGCTTGCCTGCCATGGTGTCCTCGACCGGAACGAGCGGATTTGCCGCCCCGGTCACACGCATCGCCTGATAGACATAGGAACGCCCCGAAAGCGGGTCACGGATCGCACCGCCAAGGCAGGTCGCTGCACCGCCGAACGGTTCGATCTCGGTCGGGTGGTTGTGTGTCTCGTTCTTGAACATCAGGATCCAGTCCTCGTCCTTGCCGTCCACATCGACATTGATCTTGACGGAGCAGGCATTGATCTCCTCGCTCTCGTCCAGATCGGGGAGCTTGCCGTCTGCCTTGAGCTTTCTTGCGCCCATCGTTGCCAGATCCATGAGAGTCAGGGGCTTGTCCTCCCGTCCGAGCGCTTTCCGGTCGGCAAGGTACTGCTCATAGGTGGCACGGATGTGGTCTGACGGGATCTCGGTATTTTGGATATTCGTGAGGAATGTCGTATGCCGGCAGTGATCGCTCCAGTAGGTGTCGATCATGCGGATCTCAGTAATGGTGGGGTCACGCTTTTCCGTGTTCCGGAAATAGTCCTGACAGAAGCGGATGTCGTCCAGATCCATGGCAAGTCCGAATTCCTTGAGGAACGCATGCAGCCCCGCTTCATTCAGGCGGATGAAGCCTTCCAGCGTTTCCACAGTCTCGGGGATGTCATAGTCCGTGTCCAGCGTGCGGAACGTTTCGAGGGAGGCTTCCCGGCTCTCCACGGGGTTGATGAGGTAGTGTTTCAGCCGTTCAAACTCCGCCCCGCTGAGCTTGCCGGAGACAATGTAGATACGGGCATTGCGCACCCGGCAGCGTTCTTTCTGGGTGAGTATCTGGATACACTGCTCGCAGCTATCGGCACGCTGGTCGTACTGACCGGGCAGGAACTCCACAGCAAACATGCGCTCGCCCTGTTTCAGACGGGGCAGCTCGTAATATACCGCATCGACAGCCGGCTCGGAGAACACGGTCGGTACAGCCATACGGAAGTCTGCCTCGGACAGGTGGTCGGCATCATAGCGGTTGAGGATGCGCAGACCGTCCACATCCAGCCGCAAAGCCGTGCGAATATCCTGTAAAACGGACTGCGCTTCCACGGCATAGGGCGGTTTTTTCTCGACATACACACGAAAAACTGACATAGCTTCTACTCCTTCTCTTGATTTTTTTCATCCGTTACTCTGCATCTGCCCCGGGATCATCAGAGGAAAGATCCGCATCGGGATCTTCTCCGGCAAAATCCTCCCCGGAAGGTTCTCCCTCCGGATCCACTGCAGATGCATCCCCGGCAGTTTCTGTCGTTTCCGGCACTGCCTGTTCCCCGGTCTCCACTGCCACGATGAAGCCGTCTATATTGTTGCCGTACACCGTGTAGTTTGCCCCGGACAGCACCGGCACAGAGGTCGTGTCATAGCCGGCATCCTCCTGACAATAGTAGATCTCATAGGTCTTGCCGTCCGTATCAGTGAATGTCAGATGTTCGCCCTCGTAGGGGTATTCCTTGATCAGGTCGATGTATTCTTCCAGACAGAGGTCATTCTGCATGATGTAGGCAGCATGGGGCTTGCCGACATAGCGGTAATGCCACGGCTCGTACTGGATATTGGTGATCTCGGTCTTGTTTTCCGGGTAACGCAGGATGATGCCGTATTCTGCGCAGTGTTCGTTGATCCATTCATAGATGCCTGTCCCGTCATAATCCGAACCGTCATACAGGCTCAGGTCAACGCCCCAGCCGGTCTGGTGTTCGCTGTAGCCGGGCTTGGACACACGTTCGGAATAGTCCAGTCCTGTCGTTTCCAGATCTTCGTCATACAGTTCCTGCTGATGCTCCTTGGAACGGTAGCCGGAGAGGACGATGATGTTATCATCATAGGTCGCATCGTAAAAATCATTCAGCATAGCGATGAGGGCATCTGCCATTTCTGCCTGCACCTGCACGGTGTCGTCCTTGACGGAGAAACTGTGGCTGTCAGCTTCGAGCTTCTTTTCATAGAGGCTGACAAGCCCGTCCTCGCCGCTCAGGCAGGGGTAATCATTGTTGACAAGGATGAGGGGGCTGTTGAACACGACAGAATTTTCCACATCTGTGCTGTCAAATACCGGACCTGACGGTGCAGGGATCGTTTCGGTGGGCAGCTCGATCTCCGTTGTGGGGGAGAGGGGTGTCTGTTCGATGGGGATGCTCTTGGCAGCAACATACACGCCGCCGCAGCAAACACCTGCTACCAGTGCCACGGACAGCAGCACATCCAGCACCCGTTTCCCGGTATGGGCGGTGTTCTTCTGTTTCTTCTTTTTGCTCATGAGGTACACTCCGTTTCTTTTGCGGGAATTTCCCAGTTTCTGGTCTGTCTTGCGGCAGGAGACCTGCCGCATCTTCTATTATAGCACATCTTCCGGAAATATACAAGTCTTTTTGCGGCACATCGGACGTAAATTTTTCGTAAAGCTGCTACGGGAGCGGATAGACAGAGGATATCCACGTCCAATACCTTGGTCTTACCTGAGAGCAGCCGACCTTTGCCACAACCTAAACTGTACTACCAGTCGAGCAAGTCGCCCTTTGCGCCGTAGGCGCATTGGGCGACACCACGGGAGCGCAGGCACTGCGCCTTGACAAATGGAGCGGAATGGTGTATAATAAAGGTAGATGTTCTTCGGGGTATGTGAGATCCATAACCGACGGTAAAAGTCCGTGAACCCGCAAGGGTCGAACCGGTGAAATTCCGGTACCGACGGTAAAGTCCGGACGGGAGAAGCACATTCCTGCTGAATGTATCGCCCCGAAGCATTTCGGGGCTCGCCCCGAAGTCTTTCGGGGTATTTTTGTTTGCAGGAGGTTTTGGTATGACAAATGAAGAACTTATGCGGCGGGCAATTACCCTTGCAAAGCAGGGAAGCGGCTTTGTAGACCCCAATCCGCTGGTCGGGGCAGTCATCGCCCGGAACGGGGCGATACTGGGTGAGGGATACCATGCAGCATACGGGCAGCCCCATGCCGAGCGCAATGCCCTTGCTGCCTGTACGGAAAGCCCGGCAGGGGCAGACCTGTTCGTGACGCTCGAGCCGTGCTGCCATACGGGCAAACAGCCGCCCTGTACCGAAGCGATCATCGCTGCCGGCATCGCACGGGTCTTTGTGGGTTCGGATGACCCGAATCCTCTGGTCTCCGGAAAGGGGATCGCCCAGTTGGAACAGGCAGGCATCACGGTCGTGCGTGGTTTCCTGAAAGAGGAATGTGACCGGCTGAACCGGATCTTCTTCCACTATATCACCAAACGGACACCCTATGTCATCCTGAAAGCTGCCATGACTGCTGATGGCAAGACAGCGACCCGCACGGGGCAGTCCCGCTGGATCACGGGCGAGACCGCAAGACGGCACGTCCACGAGACCCGCAAGCGCTGCGCTGCGGTCATGGTCGGCATCGGCACGGTGCTGGCGGACGACCCATCCCTGAATTGCCGCATCGAGGACCCGAGCCAGCCCGTCCGCATCGTCTGCGACTCGAATTTGCAGCTCCCGCTGGACTGCACGCTTGTGAAAACGGCAAAGGAGATCCCCGTGTGGGTCGCCTGCTGTCATGCGGACAAGCGGCGGGCAGCCGTGTTGGAGGAGGCAGGCGTGCGCATTCTGGAAATGCCCGAAAAGGACGGGAGCGTTGACCTGACGGTGCTGATGCGGTTTTTAGGGAAAGAGGGCATCGACAGCGTATTACTGGAAGGCGGCGCGGCGCTCCATGAAGCCGCACTCCGGGCAAAGATCGTGCAGCGTGTGCAGGTCTACATCGCCCCGAAGATCTTCGGCGGTATTTCGGCGAAAACCGCTGTCGGCGGGCTAGGCGTTTCACAGGTGGAGGATGCCTATAAGCTCACCCGCCCGGAGATCACCCGCTACGGGGAGGACGTGCTGCTCGAATTTGACGTGGAGGGTGTCTGATGTTTACCGGGATCGTGGAGGAAGTCGGCACGGTGCGGCATATCCGCATGGGCACGGCTTCCTGCGTGCTGACGGTGGGAGCCGTAAAAGTCCTGACGGATGTACACATCGGGGACAGCATTGCGGTCAATGGCACTTGCCTGACGGTGTGCAGCACGGACGGCAGCAGCTTTTCGGCGGATGTCATGCCGGAGACGATGCGCCGGACAAACCTCGGAAAACTCATCCCCGGCAGCAAGGTCGATCTCGAACGTGCCATGTCTGCAAACGGACGGTTCGGGGGGCATATCGTTTCAGGGCATATTGACGGGACGGGTACGGTGAAAGCCCTGCGCCGGGAGGACAATGCCGTCTGGGTGACTGTTGCGGCAGCCCCGGAAGTATTGCGCTATATCGTGGAAAAAGGCTCTGTCGCCCTTGACGGTATCAGCCTGACGGTCGCTGCGGTCACGGGGCAGGCGTTTTCGGTGAGCATCATTCCGCACACGGCTGCGGAGACGATACTGCTCTCCCGGAAACCGGGCGATACGGTCAATATCGAATGTGACATCCTTGCAAAATATGTGGAAAAGCTCCTTGCCCCGCAGCAAAGTGGCAAACTCACGCCGCATTTTTTAGCGGAGCATGGATTTCTGTAAGAGACAGATAGCAAAGGAGGCATTTCATGGATCTCAATACGATCCCCGAAGCGCTCGATGCGCTGAAACAGGGGAAACTGATACTTGTCATCGACGACCCCGACCGGGAAAACGAGGGCGATCTGATCTGTGCGGCGCAGTATGCGACCACGGAGAATGTCAATTTCATGGCGACTTATGCGAAAGGGCTGATCTGCATGCCGATGAGCCATGGGTTTGTCCATAAACTGGGACTTCACCAGATGGTCGCCAACAACACGGACAACCACTGCACGGCATTCACGGAATCGATCGACCATGTGGACACGACCACAGGCATTTCCGCCGAGGAACGGGGCTACACTGCCCGAAAATGCGTGGAGAGCGACGATCCGTCCGAATTCCGCCGGCCGGGGCATATGTTTCCGCTCGAAGCCCGTCCGGGGGGCGTACTGGAGCGCAACGGACACACCGAAGCGACCGTTGACCTGATGCGCCTTGCGGGGCTTGCGCCCTGCGGGCTTTGCTGTGAGATCATGGCGGATGACGGCAAGATGATGCGCACCCCGGAACTCCTGCGGTTCGCACAGGCACACCGCCTTGTGACCGTGACGATACAGGACCTGCAAAGCTATCGGCGGCGGCAGGATATTTTCATGGAGCGCATCTCTTCGGCGCATCTGCCGACCAAATACGGCGATTTTACGATCTACGGTTTCCGGAACAGCATCACCGGACGGGAGCATGTGGCTCTGGTCATGGGGGATGTGGCAGACGGCGAACCGGTACTCTGCCGGGTGCATTCGGAGTGCCTGACGGGGGATGTGTTCGGTTCGTTCCGGTGCGACTGCGGACAGCAGCTTGAAGAAGCGCTCCGGCGCATTGCCGACCGGAAACGGGGCATCCTGCTCTATCTCCGGCAGGAGGGGCGTGGTATCGGCTTGCTCAACAAGATCAAGGCGTATGATCTGCAGGAGCATGGCAGAGATACGGTAGAAGCGAATGTGGAGCTTGGGTTTGCGCCCGATCTGCGGGACTACAGCGAGGGGGCGCAGATCCTGAAAAACCTCGGCGCATCCCGGCTGGAGATCATGACGAACAACCCCGACAAGATCAGCGACCTTTCGGAATACGGGATCGAGATCGTCAGCCGTATCCCGATCGAGATACAGCCAAAGAAGGAGAATCTGTTCTATCTCCGGACAAAGCATGATAAAATGGGGCATCTGCTCCATACAATAGACAAGAAAGGATGAATGAAAATGCAAATTTTAGAGGGCGTTTATGAGGGCAGCGGGCTGAAGATCGCCATTGTTGCGGCAAGGTTCAATGAATTTATCGTCACAAAGCTGGTCGGCGGTGCGCAGGATTGTCTGGTGCGGCACGGCGTAGCAGATGAGGACATTACGCTGGCATGGGTGCCGGGGGCATTTGAGATCCCGCTGCTTGCCAAGAAATTGGCAAGTTCCGGACATTATGATGCTGTCATCTGCGTGGGGGCAGTGATCCGGGGTTCGACGAGCCATTATGACTACGTGTGCAATGAAGTTTCCAAAGGCATTGCGGCTGTTTCGCTGGAAACAGGCATTCCGGTGATGTTCGGGGTGCTGACGACGGATACCATTGAGCAGGCGATCGAGCGTGCCGGCACAAAGGCTGGCAACAAGGGCTATGACTGCGCTATGGGTGCACTGGAACTGGTCTCCCTGCTCAAAAAGGCAAAGTGATGCGGAAGATCCTGTTTTTCGACATTGACGGCACGCTCATGGAAGATTCGGCATCGCATTTCGTACCGGAAAGCACCGTGGAGGCAATTTCTCTGGCACGGAAAGCCGGGCATCTGCTGTACGTGAACACGGGCAGACCGCTGTGCAACGTGGACGAGGATGTGCGGTGTTTGGGGTTTGACGGGTATGTCTGCGGCTGTGGGACATACATCGAGTGCGGCGGGGCGGAGCTGTTCTACTACACCGACCCGCCGGAACTGTGCCGGGAAATGGTCGCTTTGATACGGGAAACGGGCTGTTCGCCTTTGTTTGAGCGGCGGGATGCGTTTTTCTTCGACCCGAAGGCAAGGATGCTGCCATTCATCACCATGCTCCGGGAGAGCTTCATGATGCAGCAGAAAAACATCGAGCGCAGCGCAGAGGATGCGGACTTTGGGTTCGACAAATTCGTGATCGCCTATGATGCGGAGTCAGACATAGAGGGCTTCCGGGCAGGCATTGCCGGAAAATTCACCTTTATCGACCGGGGCGCAGGGTTTGCGGAACTTGTGCCGGTGGCATATTCCAAACAGACGGGCATGGAATTTGTCCTGCGTCACCACAGCATGAACAAGTCCGCTGCCTATGCCATCGGCGACAGCCTGAATGACCTGCCCATGTTTGCAGGGGCAGGGACATCTATCGCCATGGGCAACGGGGAGAAACTCATCCCCTATGCGGACTATGTAACGGACGACCTGTGGCATGACGGGATCTATCATGCCATGCAGCATTTTGGATTTTTTGAAACGTGAGAGAGGCATATTATGGCAAAGAAAAAAGAATACGGCAACGAAAGCATTACCATACTCAAAGGACCGGACAAGGTGCGCAAGCGCCCCGGTGTTATTTTCGGCTCGGACGGTCCGGACGGGTGTGCCCATTCGGTATTTGAGATCATTTCCAACTCCATTGACGAAGCACGGGCGGGGTACGGTGATAAAATTCTCATCACCCGCTGGAATGACGGAACGATCGAGGTAGAGGACTTCGGGCGGGGCTGCCCGGTGGACTTTAACAAGACGGAAAACCGCTATAACTGGGAGCTTGTCTACTGTGAGCTGTATGCGGGCGGCAAATTTGACGAGGCGCAGGACTATGACTATTCGCTCGGTCTGAATGGTCTGGGACTGTGCGCCACGCAGTTCGCATCGGAGTTCATGGACGTGACCGTGCGCCGGGACGGGTTCGAGTACAGTCTGCACTTCGAGAAAGGCTTCAACATCGGCGGTCTGAAAAAGAAGCCCTACAAGGGGAAACAGACCGGCACCTGCACCAAGTGGAAGCCCGATCTGGAAGTATTCACGGACATTGCTGTCCCGGATGCCTTCTTTCATGAAACGCTCCGCCGACAGGCAGTCGTCAATCCGGATCTGCTGTTTGTCTATCGCTCTCAGCAGGCGGACGGCAGCTTGTTGGAGACGGAATTTTTCTACGAGAACGGCATTTCCGACTACGTGAAAGAATTGACCGGAGACAAGGCACTGACCTCCGTGCAGTGCTGGTCGGCAGAGCGCACCGGGCGTGACCGGGCAGACAAGGCAGACTACCGGGTGCGGCTGAATGTGGCACTGACTTTTTCCAACCAGATGAGCCTGCTCGAATACTACCACAATTCAAGCTTTCTTTCTCACGGCGGTTCGCCGGATAAGGCGGTGCGGAGCGCTTTTCTGTCGCAGATCAACAGCTACCTGAAAGCCAACAACAAGCTCCAGAAGAATGAATCCACGCCCAGTTTTGATGACATCCGGGACTGCCTTGTGCTGGTGTCCTCGTCCTTTTCCACGCAGACTTCCTACGAGAACCAGACGAAGAAAGCCATTACCAACAAATTCGTGCAGGAGGCAATGACGGAATTCCTCAAGCACCAGCTGGAGGTCTATTTCATCGAGAACCCCGATGAGGCGAATAAAATTGCCGAACAGGTACTCATCAACAAGCGCAGCCGGGAAAGCGCAGAAAAGATACGTCTGAACACGAAGAAGAAGCTGACCGGCAGCATCGACCTTGCCAACATGGTGGAAAAATTCGTGGACTGCCGTACCAAGGATGTCAGCCGCCGGGAAGTCTATATCGTGGAGGGCGACTCCGCCTTGGGGGCAGTCAAATTGGCACGGGATGCGGAATTTCAGGCTGTCATCCCCGTGCGCGGCAAGATCCTGAACTGCCTGAAAGCGGACTATCCCCGCATTTTCAAGAGCGACATCATCACCGACCTGCTGAAAGTGCTTGGCTGCGGCGTGGAAGTCAACCTGAAAAATACCGGGAACATCCCGCCGTTCAGCTTGGACAGTCTGCGCTGGAGCAAGATCATCATCTGCACGGATGCGGACGTGGACGGTTTTCAGATACGCACGCTCATTTTGACGATGCTCTACCGGCTGACACCGACACTCATCCGGGAGGGGTATGTGTATATTGCGGAATCGCCGCTGTATGAGATCACCACAAAGAACAAGACCTATTTCGCCTACACCGAAAAGGAACGTGCTGACATCCTCAAGAAGATCGGGCAGCAGAAATTCACGATCCAGCGTTCCAAGGGACTTGGCGAGAATGAGCCGGAGATGATGTCCCTCACGACTATGGATCCGGCTACCCGCCGCCTGATACGGGTCATGCCCTCGGATGCGGAGCGCATGGCATATATGTTCGATCTCCTGCTGGGCGACGACCTGCAGGGGCGCAAGGACTATGTGGCACAGCATGGGGGCGACTACATCGAGCTGGTGGACATATCCTGAATCACCTTTTCCCGGCAGCGGCATATATTGCAGTATACCAATTGCAGGGAGGGAACGATATGAAGGTAGTTGTCATCCGAAGCCCGAAACTGTTGTCCGGTGTGTTCCGGCTGATCTTCCACATAAAAAAAGAGGAGAATGCATAAGCAAAGCCCCCTTCCTGCCGGGAGGGGGCGCTTTGTTTGACTGGGCATATCAGGTAAAGTCGGAGAGCTGTGCGGTATCGTCCATGAGTTTTGCGGCGATGTATCGCAGTATAACGGACGCATCGTCCACTGTCAGCACACCATCGCCGTTCACATCAGCGGCTTTGAACTGCGGTCCAGAAAGCTGGCTGCTGTCCATCAGGGCAGCGGCAACATCCTGCAATACCGCACTGGCATCGCTCACGTCTATGGTATTGTTCACGTCCACATCACCGGATGCGATCAACTGAATGTGACTATTTACGTCATATTCCTCATCCCACTTGTCTTGTCTGGTTTGCTCTAAAATGTCAAGTCTGGTTTGCTCTAAAATAATCTGTGTACGGATAACATCACTGACTTCCTCTCCCCAAAGGTCAACGGCATTGCCGACTTTGGTAAAACCATCGTGACAGACGAAACCTCCCGGATCCCTTTCAGTCGCCATCATTGTGCCATTTGCTTTCAGAAGGTCGCCGACTTGCAGCTCGCCTTCCGGCACTACAGTTCCAAAGCTATCTTCATTATAGTGGCTTTCCTCTGCATAGATCGGGAGAACATAATTCCCACTTACCACAATCAAATCGGCATCTATCGAGACATTTTCAAACTGGAGACTGCCGCACACACCATCACCACGCATATACGGAACGCATGAAATTACATCTGTTTCGCTCGCCGTTGCCGGGAATGCAGTCATAACACCCGTCACGCACAGCAAAGCCGTCAGGGCTGCTAAAAACCTATTTTTCATAAGACATACCTCCTTTTATTATGTTGGTTTCCTCTTGCCTGCTAAGTAAAGGCTATGCCTTTGCTTAATGTAAGCATAGCACAAAAAAGAATATTTGTCAATATATATGTGAAAAATTGTGTGTTTTGAACAACCGAGAAAGGGGTAATTTAGCAACATTTCCCAAAAGCACAGAACAGAAACAGTGGCGTTTTTTGCATAGCCTCACAGCCCCCTTCCTGCCGGGAGGGGGCTGTTGTTTCAGGTCTTGATGCGCTTGGTGAGTTTGGTAGCTTCCTGATAGGGGCGCACCAGCATGTAGACCATGCCTGCGATCAGCACCAGTGCGGCGATCAGTCCGAGGATATTCACATGCCCAGTGAACAGTCCGCCGATCTGGTTGACACAGAGTGCCACAGCATAGGCAAAGCCGCATTGATAGCCAATGGCGAACCAGAACCACTTGCTGTTGTTCATTTCACGGCGTATCGCACCCATTGCCGCAAAGCACGGTGCGCACAGCAAATTGAACACGAGGAACGAAAAGGCGCTGACGGGGGTGAACGCTGCCGCAATGTTCGCATAGGTGGAAGCATCGCCCGTGCCGTAGAGGATACCCATCGTACCAACAATGTTTTCCTTGGCGACAAGCCCGGTGAGGGAGGCAACAGCCGCCTGCCAGCTGCCCCAGCCAAGCGGTGCGAAGATCCACGCAATGGCACTGCCGATCGTGCCGAGGATGGACTTGTCAAGTTCATCCTCCGCTAACATCCGGAAACCCTCTTCGGTGAACCCGAAGAACGTGGTGAACCATACCACGATGGTGGACAGCAGGATGATCGTTCCGGCTTTCTTGATGAATGACCAGCCTCTCTCCCACATGGAACGCAGCACGTTCCCAGCGGTCGGCAGGTGATATGCCGGCAGTTCCATGACGAACGGGGCAGGGTCTCCGGCGAACATTTTCGTCTTTTTCAGCATGATGCCGGAGAGAATGATCGCTGCCATGCCGATAAAGTATGCCGAAACTGCCACAGCCGGACTGCCCCCGAAGATCGCTCCGGCGATCATGGCAATGAACGGCACTTTTGCACCGCAGGGGATGAAAGTCGTGGTCATGATCGTCATGCGGCGGTCACGTTCGTTTTCGATGGTACGGGATGCCATGATACCGGGAATGCCGCAGCCTGTACCAATTAAGATCGGGATGAAGGATTTGCCGGAAAGCCCGAAACGGCGGAAGATCCTATCCAGCACAAAGGCGATCCTTGCCATGTAGCCGCACGCTTCGAGGAATGCCAGCAGCAGGAACAGCACCAGCATTTGCGGGACAAATCCCAGCACCGCACCGACACCGGCAACGATACCGTCCAAGATCAGACCGCTCAGCCAGTCCGCACAGTGGATCGCATCCAGCAGTTCACCGACAAGCACCGGAACACCGGGCACCCACACCCCGTAATTTGCCGGGTCGGGGGCATCAAAGCCGCTTTCGCTGAAATACTGCACCGCTTCGAGATAGCTCAGGGCATTGGCTTCTTTGCTGCCCGGCGGGATCTGATCGTAGTAGACCAGCAGTTCAGACTCTTCAAGGGTCTCCTCGTCCTGCACCGTGTAGAAAACGACCGTATCCGCCGGGGTGAACGCTTTCAGTTCAGCCAGTGCCGCATCTGCATCAAAGTCCTCTGCTTCCGGGTCAAGCCCTGCAAAGGCATCCGCCGCTGTCAGGGCAGCATCATACTCATCCGCCTGTTCCGTGTAGGCAGCTGTGCCAATGCCGAACAGGTGGAACCCATCGCCGAACAGCCCGTCATTTGCCCAGTCCGTTGCCGCTGAACCGACTGTGACCATGGAAATATAATACACCAGCCCCATGATGACCGCAAAGATCGGCAGCCCGAGCCAACGGTTCGTGACGATCTTATCGATCTTGTCCGAGATGGAAAGCTGTCCGGCATTCTTGCGTTTCCAGCAAGCCTTTGTCAGATTGCCTATGTAGATATAGCGTTCTCCGGTGATGATGGATTCCGCATCATCGTCCATTTCCGTTTCGACAGCGGCAATGTCTTTTTCGATATGTGCCAGCTTGTCGCCCGAGAGCTGGAGCTGCTCGATGACTTTCTCGTCCCGTTCAAAGAGTTTGACGGCATACCAGCGCTGCTGTTCTTCGGGCAGATCGTGGACGACGCACTCCTCGATGTGTGCCAGTGCATGTTCTACCGGTCCGGAGTAGCTGTGTTTCGGGACGATCTTCTTCTGCTTGGCAGCTTCTAATGCGGCTTCGGCAGCTTCCATGACACCGTCTGCTTTCAGGGCGGACAGCTCCATGACCTTGCAGCCAAGCTCCCGGCTCATTTCTGTCAGATCGATCTTGTCGCCGTTTTTTCTGACCAAGTCCATCATGTTGACAGCAATGACCATGGGGATGCCCAGCTCTAAAAGCTGTGTGGTCAGGTACAGATTACGCTCCAGATTTGTGCCGTCCACGATATTGAGAATGGCATCGGGGCGTTCCCCGATAAGGTAATTTCTTGCCACGACTTCCTCGAGCGTATAGGGAGAAAGCGAATAGATACCGGGCAGGTCGGTGACTGTCACACCGTCATGCTTTTTGAGCTTGCCCTCTTTTTTCTCGACCGTGACGCCGGGCCAGTTCCCCACGAACTGGTTCGAGCCTGTCAGGGCATTGAATAATGTCGTCTTGCCGCAGTTGGGATTTCCTGCTAAGGCTATGCGTATATCTGCCATTGTAGCTTCCTTTCCGGCTTTTGCCTTGTGTTAGTTTCGGCTAACTCTTAGCCGTAAGTGTGCGGAGAGCGTGTCATCTCTCCGCAGCCGGTCTATTCGACCTCGACCATTGCCGCATCCTCTTTGCGCAGGGACAATTCATAGCCCCGCACCGTGACCTCGATCGGGTCACCCAAAGGTGCGACTTTTCTGACAAGTATTTCAGTGCCCTTGGTAATGCCCATGTCCATGATACGGCGCTTGACCGCACCCTCGCCATGCAGCTTGACAACACGGGCAGAACCGCCGATGGGAATATCCCGCAGTGATCTCATAGATGCTCTCCTTTCTATGCGGCAGGGAGACTTGCACCGCCGCAGTTAGTGCTTGCTAACTAATATTAGTATACCGCCTTTCCGGGCAGATGTCAAGGGGCATGCCCTTTTTTCAGCATATCGCACAAATACACTGGCAGCTTTTTGTATGGAAAAGCAGCTTTTTCTACGATCACAGCAAACGGTGCATAACGCACGGGATCAGGCAAAACAGCTGATCTGACAGGGCAGGATCTGTCTATTCCGACAAATTTTCCGGCGATCCGCCGGAAAGTGTAAGGTTTCCGGGTGAATTCCGGACTTATCAGGTAGAAAGCAGTGCAGGGCACTGTTACAGAAAGGATGAATACGATGAGACACTATCTCCCTTTGAGCGTGCTGCTGTGTATCTGCCTGACGGGCTGTGCGGAAACGGTCACAGCGCCCACTGCCCCGGATGCGGACAGTGTTTCCATGGGATCAGATACTTTGGCAGGAACGGAGGAACAGAACGCTCCTTTGCCGGAGATCTCCAATTTAACGATCGGTTTTGATGCTGCCACGATCCCCGTTCCGGAAACGGCTGTGACAGTTGCGGCGGAACAGACGGCAGGCGAACAGCGGGAACGGAACAAGGCGGCAGACACCGAAAAGCTGTATACCTATTATGCGACACAAAGCGGCTATCAGATCACACCGGCAGCACTGGATGCGGTGTTCGGGCATGAAACGCTGGCATTCATGGATGCGGATGCGGCAGCGCAGACGGCGCAGGACTATGCAGAAGGGCTTGGCATGGAGACGGAACAGCTCGCAGAGGTGGAAGTCTGGTCGATGACTGCCGATACGATCAATGCCATGGCAGAAAAGGAGCAGGCGACTTACAAGGACGGCAGCGCCATTGCGGCGTGGACGGAAGCAGATGAAGCCTATCTTGTGCGCATGACGTTCGCCTACGAGGGCATCCCGGTGGCAGGCTATGACGTGATGCCGGACAAGAGCGTGAATGATACGGCGTATCCCGGCATGTTTGCCATGGCGGTCGTCGGGCAGGACGGGGTGCTGTCCTACAAGGCAAGTCCGCAGTACCGCTTCGGGGCGGCAGGGGAAGCAAAGCCCGTCTGCTCGGCGGAAACGGCGCTCCGGGCATTGCTGAAGTATCACCAGCAAGAGCCGCTGCGTTCGGCGGCTGTGCTGACAGAATGCCAATTGCAATACGTTCCGGCACGGGCGGACGGGCAGTTGGTCTTTACGCCGGCATGGGGATTTACGGAGGACTCCGTGGTGGGCGGAACGCATTTCTACACGGTGTATCTTGTGGATGCCTTTACGGGAGAGATGCTCGGCAGATCGACCTGATGAAAGGCTGATCTTGCTATTTTCTTCCATACACCTTTAATTTGTTATAAAAGTAAATACACGCTTCTGATTCGGATCTGAAAGCAGTTAGACCCGTTCTATTTCCTCTTTCACTATAATATACGATCCAACGGTCTCCTTCCTTAGTCAGGCATAACATTTCATTAGGAAGTCCACCTTTCATTATGGAATAGCAGTCATTTGGAACTTTGATCTTTTGCAGACTCTTTTCTAATTCCAATATTGTCATTTTCATTTGATCTCCTTTTTTCCTCTTTATGCACATCTACTCTGTTTCAGGGAAGATAAGAGTAACAGTCGAGCAAGCCGACCTTTGCCGAGCATAGCCCGGCATTGGGAAGCAGATCGGTGCAGCGCCTCGCTGCATTTCCGCCCAAGGGCGGAAAGGATAGTTCAGAAAAGAGGAAAGAAGGAGGCGCTTTTTTGCCAAAAGGCAGCGTGACGCTGCCTTTTTAATTATTGCGGAAATTATCCCATTTTTCTTTCAGGGTCTCCTGATATTCTGCCTGCCGTTGGGCAAGACTGTGGTTCTTTTCGAGGATGTACGCCTGTGTTTCGGACAGATGCTCCAGCACGGTGTCCGGCAGCTTACGCTGTATCGCATAGGAAAGGCTGCGGAATTCCCGGTTCAGCATCGCATGCCAGCGTATGTAGAAACGGTACAGCCGGCGGCTTTTCCGGGAAAAGGCTGCTGCGGAAAGAATGGTATCGGCAGCCAGCAGCACTGCCAGAACGACCGCCGTCGTGGTGAGCAGTTCCGGGCGGAAGCTGGAGAAGCACATCAGCACCAAGGGCTGCACGAATCGGCTGATGACGACCACTGCCGTCCCGAAAAACAGGAATCCCAGCAGGCACACACGCCCCTTGAACTGGAACGCCATGCCGGTATAGTCCCAGAGCTTGACATGGAAAATATCCTCTAGGATCGCACCGCACAGGTATTCACAGCAGATGCAGAGGAAAGCGGACGTGAAGAACAGCATCACAGGGTTCGGGATATAATAGGCTAATACGAGCCCGATGACGGCACCGCCGCCATAGACCGGGCAGCACGGACCGAGGAGCGACCCCCGGTTCAGGAAATGCCCTGACTCCCAGAGGGAGCAAACGGTCGTTTCATACAGCCAGCCTAAAAAGCTGTACAGCATAAAGGACAGGAACAGCACATCCAGTTCCATATTGGCGATCATAGCCGTACACGCTCCTTTCTGCATACTTCCAGAATGGTGCAGATCTTGTCAGCCAGCGTCACAGCCCAGCCTTCCCGGCAGGTGGGCGGGATGATGGTGATAGGCCACATGTGGCGCTGAATGATCTGCATTTCCTTTTCGGTGAGGGTGTAGTCCTCTAACGCATTGCGCATGGCAAGCGTCGGGTGATAGGTGGGGTGACGGGGGTGACAGCTTTTGCGGTCGTGCCAGTCATAGAGGAAATAATCGTGCAGCAGTGCGCCCCGGATCATTTCTGTCCAGCTCACGGCAATGTGCAGTTTCATGCAGATGATGCAGCTCACATAGGCAACATGGGCGCAGTGCTGGAACACGGACAGATCGGAATGCTGGATAAAGGTCTTGGTGCGCATGAGCCGTCCGCTTGTCAGCAGGGCAGCAGCCTGTACCTCAATGGCAGCAACGATCTCCTCTTTGGTATAGGAAACGCCTGAGCGGAGAACGGTCTCCGGCATGGGGCGTGTAATGGTCTGTTTCATGAAAGCTTCCTCCATTGGGTAAGCATGACAGCCAGCTTCTATGCGGTCTTTCGGTGTATTGACAAAGGTATATAATTATATTATAATATAAATAGCAAAAAAAATCAAGGGGTAATTGCTGGTATCTTGTCGATACGGCAATAAATTTCACGAAAATGTAGAACTTTGCATAAAGGCGTTCACAAAACCCGTCAAATTTGCCGGAGATCTCCGGCTGCCCCGGAGGGAGAGAACGATGCAGTACAGTCTTGTGATCTTTGATATGGACGGAACGGTGCTGGACACACTGAAAGACCTTGCGGCGGCAGTCAATGCGGCGCTGCGGACATCCGGTATGCCGGAACACACGCTCGAGGAAGTGCGGCAGTTCGTCGGCAACGGCATCGGCAAGCTCATCGAACGAGCAGTCCCTGCCGGTGCGACGGATACGGAACGGGAACAGGTCTTTCAGGCGTTCACCGCATATTATAAAGCACACTGCACGGAGCAGACAGCGCCCTATCCGGGGATCCCGGCACTGCTGGAGGAGCTGCGGGCATCCGGTATCAAGACGGCAGTCGTGTCGAATAAGGCGGACTACGGCGTGCAGGCTTTGGCGAAGGCATTCTTTCCGGGGCTGCTCGATGCGGCAGTCGGGGAGCGCCCGGGTGTCCGGCGAAAGCCTGCGCCCGATGCAGTGCAAGCTGTACTGCAAGCCCTTGGCATCGCACGGGAAGAAGCGGTGTATGTGGGGGATTCGGATGTGGACATCCAGACTGCCCGCAATGCCGGGATCCCCTGCATCAGCGTGGACTGGGGCTACCGGACGGCGGCATTTCTCCGGGAGAACGGGGCGGAGCGCATCGTTTCCACAGCGGAGGAACTGCGGGCGTGCTTGCTGAAAAAATAAAAAGCCGCATTCATATGCGGCGGTGTTCGGCGGAGAGCAGCTCGGAGATGAGGTATTCTACTTTGCCTTTGCTGCGTTCCGAAAGGGTGCGCCAGTGCTGCACGAGCTGCTCTTCCTCGGCATTGAGGGAGAGGGCGTGCCGGAATCGTGTGCGCCCGGCAAGATAATCTAAAGTGACATGATAATATTCGGCGAGCTGGATCGCCCTTGCAAAAGGGAGTTCACGTTCGCCTTTTTCATATTTTCCGTAGTATTGGGCAGTTGTTTCCAAATATTCAGCGATCTCTGCCTGTGTTTTGTCTGCATCTTCCCGCAGATCCCTGATCCGTTGATAAAAAGCCATACACAACACTCCTTTGAAAAATTTTATCATATATGGTTATTACCTATTGACAAATCAATCTAAATAGATTATAATAATAATATAGTTTAGTCCATTGTGACTAAAATAATACAAAGGAGGTCTTTTTATGAATGCGAAACGTTGGGTCGCAGGGGCAGCAGCTATCCTTTTCGCCGTTTCTTCTGTGCCGTCTTTCGGGTATGCACTGCCGGATACGGTGATCGAAGCGAGGGCGGTGGAGTTTGGACCACTTGACATTGAAGGTATCACGGAAGATCAGTTTCACTACGAGATATGGGGTTCTTATGAATGGGAAAACGATGAAAAGGTAAATAAGGTAGCCGAGTATGCGGTCATCACAGGATATGAGGGAAACGAACCTGCGCTGACTGTGCCTTCTGAGGCAGGGGGCAGCCCGGTCAAAAAAATTGAGCATGAAGCATTCGGCGGAAAGGAATTTCTGACAAGCGTGACGATCCCGGAAGGTGTGACAGAACTGGAAGGCTATGTTTTTTGGAATTCCTATAATCTGAATACAGTCAAACTGCCGGATTCCCTGCATACACTGGGAGAAAGCTGCTTTTCAGGCTGTACAAGTCTGGTTTCCCTTGTTTTGCCGGATCATTTGCAGTCTATCGGGGAAAATGCTTTTGAAAATTGTTCCGGTCTTGTGGGTATCGATATTCCGGACTCTGTAACATCTATCGGAGACGGGGCATTCAGTAAATGCACATCTTTGGTAAAGCTGAAACTGCCGGACGAACTCGGAACGATCAATGATTCTGTTTTCTCAGGCTGTGAAAAGCTTGCTTCTCTGACGATACCGGATTCTGTTTTGGTGATCAAAGACGCTGCATTTTATGGATGTGCTGCTCTGACAAAAATTGTGATCCCGGATAGTGTCATGAAAATCGGTGGTTCTGCATTTGAGAACTGTACAAATGTGACATCTATCCAGCTTTCCAATAACCTGACAAGTATTCCGGGCTGGTGTTTTGCGTTTTGTCCGAATGTACAGGAAATAACGATACCGGACAATGTGAGCAGTATTGGAGAATGGGCGTTTAGTGACTGTACGGCATTGAGCCATGTGGATTTCCCGTCTGCATTGACCGTGATCGGAGAGGGTGCTTTTCACGGATGCGGTTTTAAGGAATTGACTATCCCGGCTATAGATGTCATCAATAGCAATGCTTTTTCTGATAACTATAATTTAACAAGTGTTACGATCCCGGACACGGTACAGAAGATCGGTGTAGAAGCCTTTGCAAACTGTCCGAAGGTGAACAGCATTACCATTCCGAAAACTGTGGATATTATTGAGGAAGGTAGCATAGGATGTAACGGAGATGGGAACCCGCAAGAAAATTTTACAGTTTATGGATATGCCGGCACAGCAGCCGAGACCTATGCAGAAGAATATGGTTTCACTTTTGTAGATCTTGACCTTGCCACTGAACCAACCCCCGGCGATCTGAACAGTGACAGCACACTGGATCTGACCGACCTGATCTTGTTCCAGAAGTATCTTCTCGCTGTAGAGCCGCTCACGGCAGACCAGCTTTCTGTAGCTGACTTTGACGGGGACGGCGTGTGCGATGTATACGACCTTGCCCTCATGAAGTGGGCGCTTCTTTCCTGAGACCGCAAGCCCCTACAGCGGGCAAGCGATAAAAAAAGCCGGAAACTGCCGCACAGTTTCCGGTTTCTTTTATTTTGTATCGGGTTCAGGCTTTTGCAGATGCAGCAGCACCCCGAAAAGGACTAATAGCACCACCCCGAGGACTGTCATCACGACCGCTGCGGTCATAGCCCGGTGCGTGAACAGATCCAAGCAGCCCAGCACCGCCGCAAAGATCTGCGGGTCTTTGATGACGAACCCCGAAAAATAATCCGTCGCCGTCACATACACACACGGCGCAAGCAGCAGCAGCCCTGCGATCAGCGCCGCCAGCCCTGCCCAGTAGCACAGATGCGCCCCCTGTTTCCGGTGGAGCAGCACGAGCATGAGCAGCAGCAGAAGTGTCACCACCACACAGCCGACCGCTGCCGGGGAGAGGTATTTCATGTAAGGCTTGGCTTTTTGCAGCCAGCCGTTCTGGTACATGACGGAGAATTTGAACGTATCCACCGTGAAGAGGATCTTGTCCTCTGCCCCGGCGGTCACGTCGGCGATCTTCTGCTCGTAGATCTCGTCTTTGGCATAGCCGTTGGTGTCGGCATAGTCTTCAAAGAAAGCCCGCACCGAAGCTTCCATTTCCGTGAAATCCATGGTGAGCGCAAAACTGTCGCTCCGCCCGTGCAGATAGTCGAATGCCTGTTTCGTGCTGCCTGCGATGCCTTCTTGGAGCGCCTCTTTGTCGATCGCATCGAGAAAGACTTCTTTCGGGATGCCCGTGCTGTTCTCCCTTGCCTTGAAATAGCTCTCCAGCGAGGCATATGCCTTGTCCGCCAGTGCCTGTTCTTCCGTGACCGTGGCAAAGGTATCCGCATTCAGCAGAACGTGCTGCACGAGCAGGACACCTGTTGTTCCCACCAGCGCAAACACCAGCAGCACCGTCAGGATCACCGAGGGAATGTAGTGTTTCAGCTTCATTCCTGCACCTCCCCGGTCTGGTAAAATGCCTTGCTGACCAGCTCACAGAGCACCCCGAGCCGCATAGAGGACGTGCCAAGCACCTGCGCCTCACAGGTATAGAGCGTCAGCCTGTCCTCCTCCGTGGGAAGTACATAGGTCTTGTCCGTGTTCTCAAAGGTGACCTGCTCCGTCACTTGGTAAGTGAATACCCCATATTCCGTGTAAAGCACGACCTCATCGCCTGTTTTCATCTGGCTGAGGTCAGCAAAGAAAGTATTCACGTGTGCATCAATGACAACATTCCCGACTTCACCGATCACCTTGGAACTGGACGACTGACAAGCGCCCCGTTCCAGCAGCTCCGCACTCGAACCCCAGTACACAGGCACAGACAGCGAAATGGCATCGCATTGCAGCACGGCATACTGTTCGCCGAAAGCGGGGCGGATGATGTCGCCCTCGTCTGCCAGCCCCTCGGAGGGCTTTTCGGTGGGGATGTCCTCATTTTCGATAATGACGAGCCCGTTCGTCCCCGTGGACGGGTCGAGCTTCATCTGATCCATGAACACGATGTTCAGGTAGGATCTTACTTTATCATACGGCACAGCAAGCACTGCCGCACTCAAAGCTGTACACAGCACAGCAAGAAACACCCCCGTCAGGATGTAGACGGGGAGCGCACTTTTTTTCTTTTTCTGTTCCAAAATGCCGTCCTTTCCGCAAAACGGGACAGGCAGAACACCGCCCGCCCCGCAGCGAGATCATTCTTCTGTTTTCCGGATGTACCGATACAGCAGACCGATACCAACAGCGGAGACCAGCACACCGACACCGGCGACAGCCCATTTCCCGGAATAGTCGATACCCGTTTCGTCAATGGTGATGCCTACAGCGGACTTGTCAATGATCACGCCGTCCTCGTTGCGCATCGTCAGGGCGATATTGTCGTCCGAGATCTCATCCACGGACACATTCATGCCCATTGCCCCTGCTGTGTCCACCAGTCCCTGCACGATGTCCGCTTTCTGGTCAACGGGGAGCTGTTTGAGGATGCTGTTGCGCTCCTCGTTGGACAGGCTGTCGATAAATGCCTGCCGCTGCTCTGCGGGGAGCGAGTTGACATAGTCCCGCTTCTCTTCTAACGTCATGTTGATGAAATCCTTGGCAGGGATGCGGTCCTGCACCGCTTCTGTGGCAGCCTGTGTTTCCGTGACGGTCTGCGCAGCCTCCGTGGCAGCAGGTGTTTCTGTGCCGCCCCCGAGCGCATTGCCGATCTTGTCATCCGTATCTGCGATGTAGTCATCGAGCGCATAATACGCCTGCCAGAGGTCGTCTTCTGTATACTCGCCTGTTGACCACGCATTGTAGCCCTGCTGTACCTGACTTTCCGAAAAACCGGCACGTCTTGCCTTAGCAGCAACATCATCCGGTGAGATCGCAGATGCCGTGACACCGGACATCCAGAGCACAGACAGTGCTGCCGTCAAAGCAGCAAAATGAAATTTCAGCTTCATATCTTACTCCTTTCCTGAAACGAAAAGCCTCTTTCTGATACCATTATACCAGAAATGCCGGGAAAAAGCAAGAGCCAAAATATACCCATTCCCAAACTACTCTTCTTCCGGTCCAGCATGTTCGGCGAGATAGTTTACCAGATCTCCGATCGTTCGGATGGAGTCCACCGCCTCGTCCGGGATATGGATGTCCGTAGCGCCCTCGATCGATACGATCAGTTCTACAGCATCCATAGAGGTACAGCCCAGATCGTCCAGAATATCCGTTTCCTCTGTCAGCGTGTCGACATCCACGTCGAACTGTTCTGCAATAATTGCTGCAACTGCTTCAAGATCCATTACAAGTCCCTCACTTTCCATGTTTTCTAACTGTATTATAAAGGAAAAGTCCGTTCCCGTCAATAGGCTAAATGACGGTCTTTTGCGGGCGTACAGACATTTCTTTGTGCAATTTGCTGTTTTATATTACACTGTGTAAAATAGTAAAAGGATATTACGAAAAAACTGTTCCTTTCCAAAAAAAAATCCGCAAAAACCATTGCGTTTTTCTTGGATTTGTGATATGCTATAAGTATACAGCTCAAAGGAGGACACTATGCAGAACTACACACTGATCGGCTGCCCGCTGGGGCATTCCATGTCACCGTTCATACACGAGCGGCTGTTTGCGCTGTCCGGCAGGGAGGCATCCTACACCCTCACGGAGATCCCCGCCGGAAAACTTTCGGATACCATGCCGGCGCTGCGGGCGCTGGAGGGGTTCAACATTACCATTCCCTACAAAGGGGACATCATCCCGTTCCTCGATGCACTGGATGAGACCGCAGAACGCTACCATGCTGTCAACTGTGTAGCGGACCGGGACGGGAAAGCTGTCGGCTACAACACGGACTGCACGGGCTTTTTGCGGAGCGTGGAGCAGTTTGCCCTCGGCGGCAAAGTACTGCTGGTGGGCTGCGGCGGCGTGGGGCGCATGATGGCGACCGAAGCTGCCCTGCACGGCGCAGACCTTACGATCGCCGAGCCGGACCTGCCGAAAGCGCAGGCGCTTGCGGACGAGCTGCGGCAAAGCGTTCCGGGCGTGAAGATCACCGTCCTGCCCAAGGCAGAGCCGGGCAGCTATGACCTGCTGATGAATGCCTGTCCGGTCGGCATGTACCCCCGCAGCCATGCTTGCCCGGTCACGGAGGAAGTCATTGCCGGGAGCAAGGCAGTCTTTGACGTGATCTACAATCCGACCGAAACGCTGCTCCTGCGCAAGGCACGTGCCCTCGGCAAGCCCGCTGTGGGCGGTGCGGCGATGCTGGTCTGGCAGGCAGTACGGGCGCACGAGATCTGGTACGGCGGCAGCTTTGCGCCGGGAGCCGTTGCGCAGATCATCCAAGACATGGAACGGGAGATCGACCGGCTGTTCCCGGCAGAGGGGGAAGCACAATGACTATTTTTTTGTGCGGCTTCATGGGATGCGGCAAGAGCACCATCGGTCAGAGGCTGGCAAAGAAGCTGAACTGCCCGTTCACGGATATGGACAGCTATATTGAGGAGCAGACGGGCATGCGCATCCCGGAAATTTTCGAGAAGCATGGGGAACCGTATTTTCGGGATCTGGAAACGGAAGCGATCCGTGATCTTGCGGGGCAGCCGGGTGTCATTGCCTGCGGCGGCGGTGCTATGCTCCGGGATGAAAATGCCAAGATCGCACGAGAAAATGGAACAGTTGTGTTTTTAGATGTTCCGTTCAAGATATGCTACCAACGCATTTCCAAGACCGACAGACCGATCGTGCAGTGCAGCACACGGCAGGAGTTACAGACACTTTACCAGAAACGACAGGGCATCTACTGTCGGCACAGCAATTACCGGATCGAGGCAATTCACAAACCGGCACAGACGGTGCAGGAGATCATAAAAAAGCTTCAGCTGCAGAGTGGAAACACCATTCTTGAAAAGAATAAGTATGGGATAAAAAATGATTCCTTATATGAGGTGATAAGGTGTCATAAGTTCCTTATGGAATTTTTATTTTGTATCAAAAAGAGACAAGATATCGCAGTGAATGTTAAGAAACAAGATATCGTAGTGAACGTTTATAATCAAAGAGAAATAAATTATGGTGATATAAATAGAGAGAAGGCTGTTTAAATTGTACAGGATCGTTGCGTATTTAGAATGCTGTGATCAGAGGTAATATAAGATCATGATCGTTTACAATGCGGAAATTTATTCCATGACAGAGGATATGCACTTCTACGGCTATGTGGAGGTGCAGGACGGCAAGATCACTGCCGTAGAGCAGGGAAAACCCAAAACGGTCTCCGAGGGTGACATCGATGCCAAGGGCGGCAGGCTGCTGCCGGGATTCATCGATGCGCATACGCATTTGGGGATCATCGAGGACGGCATGGACTTTGAGGGGGACGACTGTAATGAGGTCTCCGACCCTTTCACCCCGCAGCTCCGGGCGCTGGACGGTATCGATCCCTACGACCGCTGTTTTGCGGAGGCAAGGGCACAGGGCGTAACGTCCGTGATGGTCTCGCCGGGGAGCGCCAATGCCTGCGGCGGCGAAATGCTGCTCATGAAAACGAGCGGCAGGTGCGTGGATGAAATGGCGATCGCCGCCTGCGGGATGAAATTCGCCCTCGGTGAGAACCCGAAAGCGACTTACAACAGCCGTGATGAAGCCCCCGTGACACGCATGGCGATAGCGGCGCTCATCCGGGAGGGCTTGCAGAAGGCAAAGCTCTATTCCGAGCGCCTGCAGCGGTTCGAGGAACACCCGGACGAGGAGGAAACACCGGAATTCGATGCCAAGTGCGAAGCACTGCTGCCCTTGCTGGAGGGTGATCAGAAGGCGCATTTCCACTGCCACAGGGCGGATGACATCTGCACGGCAGTGCGCATCGCAAAAGAATTCGGGCTGGAGTGCGTGATCGTACACGGAACGGGAGCGCATATGGCGGCAGAACTGTTCGGGGAGTGGGGGCTTTCGGTCATCGTCGGTCCGGTGATCGGCAGCCGGAGCAAGCCGGAACTGCGGGAAATGGAGCTGCAAAATGCTGCCATCCTCCATGAACACGGCGTGAAGATCGCCATCTGCACCGACCATCCGGAAGTGCCGATCCAGTATCTCCCCCTTTCGGCAGCGCTTGCCGTCAAGGGCGGACTGCCGGAGGAGACAGCGCTCCGGGCGATCACGGCGGATGCGGCGGATATTTTAGGCGTGTCCGACAGGATCGGCCGCATTGCGGTCGGACTGGATGCGGACATGGTACTGTTTGACGGCGATCCGCTGGACGTGATGCAAAGTCCGGTCTGGGTGATGATCGGCGGAAAGATCGTAACGGGGTGAAGCCTATGAGAGAATTGACTGCACAGGAGATCACGGATGCGGTGGCATCACTTTGTATCCGTGCCAACAAATTATTACCGGAAAGCTTAGAGGACCGGATACAGGCATGTGCTGCCTGTGAACAGTCTCCGGTCGGGCGTGCTGTCTTTGACGACATGAAAGCCAATTTGCAGGCGGCACGGGAGGAAGACCTGCCCATCTGTCAGGACACGGGCATGGCTGTCGTGTTCGTGGAGCTGGGGCAGGAGGTACACATCACGGGCGGCACGCTCCGGGAAGCTGTGGACAGGGGCGTGGCAAAGGGCTACACAGAGGGCTTTTTGCGCTGTTCCATTGTCGGCGATCCGCTGGAGCGTGTCAACACGGGCGACAATACCCCCGCTGTGCTGCATCTGGAACTGACAGAGGGCGACCGGGTGAAGATCGCCGTCTGCCCGAAGGGGTTCGGGAGCGAGAATATGTCACAGCTGAAAATGTTCACCCCCGCAGCTGCCCGTCAGGATATCGTGCAGTATGTGGCAGATGTGCTGTCACAGGCAGGGAGCGATCCCTGTCCGCCGGTCGTGGTCGGCGTGGGGATCGGCAGCAATTTTGAGGGGTGCGCTTTGCTGGCGAAGAAAGCGCTTTGCCGGGACGTGTCCGTCCGCAACCCTAAGCCCCTGTATGCGGAAATGGAGCAGGAAATGCTGGATGCGGTCAATGCGCTCGGCATCGGTCCGCAGGGATTCGGGGGTACTTGTACGGCGCTGTGCGTCAATATCGAAGCTGGCGCAACACATATTGCGGGTCTGCCGGTCGCCGTGAATGTCGGCTGCCATGTGACCCGCCACGCAGAGATCATTCTTTAAGGAGGGAACAGGTATGAAAACGACCATTCTGGAGGGCGCTCTGATGCTGGTGAACAGCGTGTGCTACTTCGCACTGAGCAAAAAGGATAAATTCAATCTCGTGCTGGGGGCATTGTGGCTGACAGCCGGCGTGCTGGGCGTGACAGCAGGTGTCATGCACCTGATCGATGAGGACGAGGAGGATACTCCGGAGGAAGCGGCTGAATAAGCCGCTTCTTCTGAGATAAGGAGGAGCGCATATGCTGTTAGCGATCGACATCGGCAATACCAACATCGTCCTCGGCTGCTTTGACGAAGGGAAGATCCTGTTCCGGGAGCGTGTTTCCACGAACCAGCAGGCGACCGATCTGGAATATGCTACCCGTATCCGCATGGCACTGGACATCTATCACCTGCACCCGGAGGACATCACCGAAGCGGTCATTTCCTCGGTCGTCCCCTCGGTCACGGCAACGCTCCGGCAGGCGATCAGGAAATATCTCGGCTGCGAGACGATGGTCGTGGGACCGGGCATCAAGACCGGGCTGAGTATCGTCATCGATGATCCCGCACAGCTTGGCAGCGATCTTGTGGTGGATGCCGTGGCAGGTATTCAGGAATATCCGCTGCCGCTGATCATCATCGATATGGGGACGGCAACGACGCTTTCCGTTGTGGACAGCAAAAAGCGCTACATCGGGGGCATTATCATGACCGGGGCAGCCGTTTCCATGGAAGCACTGGTGCGGCGCACGGCACAGCTCCCGAAGATCGCCTTTGAAGCCCCGAAGCACGTCATCGGCACGAATACGATCGACTGCATGAAAAGCGGCGTGATGTATGCCGGTGCAAGTGCGCTGGACGGCATGATCACCCGCATCGAGGAGGAACTTGGCGAACCGTGTACCGTTGTGGCGACAGGCGGACTTGCGGGGGTGATCACACCTCTGTGCAGACGGCAGATCATCCTCGATGATGATCTGCTGCTGAAAGGGCTGTACCTGATCTATCAAAAAAATAAAAAACAAACGGAATAAATCGTTAAAACTGTTCTATAATTTTTTTGTTTTTGGAAGAAAATTGTGCAAATCTACAAAGTTTAACGAAATTTGCAAAATAGACTTGATTTTTCCTGCAAACATGGTAAAATAGTATTAGCACTCAAAGAGAACGAGTGCTAAACGAGAGAGAATAAGGAGGAATACATCATGACAGTGAAACCATTGTTCGATCAGGTGCTGATCAAGATGACGGAAGCCGAGGAGACTACCAAGAGCGGGATCATCCTTGCTGGCTCCGCCAAGGAAAAGCCGCAGGTCGCTGAGGTCATTGCCGTGGGTGAAGGCAAGTACGATGATAACGGCAAGCTGATCCCCATGGTCGTAAAGGCTGGCGACAAGGTGCTGACAAGAAAATACGGCGGTACAGAAGTCAAGCTGGACGGCGAGGAGTATACCCTTGTCGGTCAGGAGGACATTCTGGCGATCGTTACTGACTGATCTGAAAAGGAGAGATAGAAATGGCTAAAGATATCAAGTACGGAGAAGATGCCCGCAAGTCTTTGCAGGCAGGTATCGACAAGCTGGCTGATACCGTCAAGATCACACTCGGTCCGAAGGGCAGAAATGTGGTACTGGATAAGAAATTCGGCGCTCCGCTCATCACGAATGACGGCGTGACCATTGCCAAGGATATCGAGCTGGAAGATGCGTTCGAGAACATGGGCGCACAGCTCGTCAAGGAAGTGGCTACCAAGACCAATGACGCTGCCGGTGACGGCACAACGACTGCTACGCTGCTGGCACAGGCGATCGTACAGGCAGGCATGAAGAACATTGCAGCCGGTGCGAACCCCATGATCCTCAAGAAGGGCATTGCCAAGGCAGTGGATGCCGCTGTAGATTCCATCAAGGCGAATTCCAAGCCCGTGGAAGGCTCTGAGGACATCGCACGTGTCGGCACGGTATCTTCCGCAGATGAGACAGTCGGCAAGCTCATTGCAGAGGCAATGGAGAAGGTAACGGCTGACGGCGTTATCACCATCGAGGAGAGCAAGACGGCTGAGACGTATTCCGAAGTCGTAGAGGGCATGCAGTTCGACAGAGGCTATATCTCCCCCTACATGGTAACGGATACCGAGAAAATGGAAGCTGTCTATGATGATGCCTATATACTCATCACCGACAAGAAGATCAGCAATATCCAAGAGATCCTGCCGCTGCTCGAGCAGCTCGTACAGTCCGGCAAGAAGCTGGTCATCATCGCCGAGGACATCGAGGGCGAGGCTCTGACAACGATCATCCTGAACAACCTGCGTGGCACGTTCAAGTGTGCTGCCGTGAAAGCACCGGGATTCGGCGACAGACGCAAGGAAATGCTGCGTGACATCGCTATCCTGACCGGCGGTGAGGTCATCACCGAAGAACTGGGTCTGGAGCTGAAGGATGCTACCATGCAGCAGCTCGGCAGAGCACGTCAGGTCGTGATCCAGAAGGAGAACACCATCATCGTGGACGGTGCAGGCGATGCAGAAGCCATCAAGGGGCGTGTCGCACAGATCAGGTCTCAGATCGAGGCTGCTACGTCTGATTTCGACCGTGAGAAGTTACAGGAGCGTCTGGCAAAGCTGTCCGGCGGTGTAGCTGTCATCAAGGTCGGCGCTGCAACGGAGATCGAGATGAAAGAGAAGAAGCTGCGGATCGAGGATGCACTGGCTGCTACCAAGGCTGCCGTAGAAGAGGGCATCGTTGCCGGCGGCGGCACAGCACTCATCAATGCGATCCCGGCAGTAGATAAGCTAGTCGGTGAGCTGTCCGGCGATGAAAAGACCGGTGCTGCTATCATCCGCACCGCTCTGGAAGCACCGCTGCGTCAGATCGCACTGAATGCAGGGCTGGAGGGCAGTGTCATCATCGACAAGATCATTGCTTCCGGCAAGGTCGGCTACGGCTTTGATGCGTACAACGAGCAGTATGTGGACATGATCCCTGCCGGTATCGTTGACCCGACCAAGGTAACGAGAAGTGCGCTCCAGAATGCCGCTTCCGTGGCTGCTATGGTGCTGACGACCGAGAGTCTGGTCGCTGACATCAAGGAGCCGGAGCCGCCCGCACCGCAGATGCCTGCCGGCGGTATGTATTAAGCAGCAGAGCTAGTCTTAGAAAACAGGCAAGTGCCGTGTTGCAGCGGCACTTGCTTCTTTGCGCCTTGCAAACACCAAATATGTAAAAATTTTCATAATTGCTACTTGAAAAATTCACAAATAGATAGTAAACTTATTAGTACAGTCCTACGGGGTGAACTGTCGCTCCGGGGGAACAAAGAGGGGGCATGGATATGGAGGACAGGGAGCTGCAAAAACTGCTGCTGGATATTCAGCCGCAGTGGCACTACTGGATCGCCAAGCCATTCAAGCAGATGTTTGATGAAGGCGTGAGTGTCGGGATGTATTACTGCATCCAGATGCTGCGGCAGCACGGCGACTCGATGACGATGACGGAGCTTGCCCGTTCGGTACACTGCTCCAAGCAGCAGATGACGAGGACAGTCAGCCGTCTGATCGACTGCCGCTTGGCGGAGCGTATTTCCGATCCTGCTGACCGGCGCATCATCCGCCTGCGGCTCACGGAAGAGGGCATTGCCTACACGGAGCGCTTTTTAGCGAATGCCGAAGCCTACTACAGACCCATACTTGACAGCGTGACACCGGAAGAAAAAGAGGCGCTCTTGCAGGCGCTCCGCACCCTATACCGGATCTTTCTGCGGCTGTATGCGGAGAAAGGTGCTGCGCCAAGACCGGATGAGGAATGACAGAAACTTTCAAGAAAGGATGTAATCTATGCTCAAAAAATTGCTATCCTGCGTGCGGGAATACAAGGCGGCTACGCTGTGGACATTGTTTTTTATCCTCGGCGAAGCGGTCATTGAGACAGCGATCCCCTACATTACCGCTGATCTCGTAAACGATATCAAAGACAGTGCGCCCATGGCAGACGTGCTGCGCATCGGCGGTATTTTGGTGCTGATGGCAGTCATTTCGCTGTGCTGCGGCGGTGCGGCAGGCTTTACCTGTTCCAAGGCATCGACCGGCTTTGCGAAGAACATCCGCAAGGATATGTTTGCCAAGGTGCAGTCCTATTCGTTCAAGAATATCGACCGCTTCTCCTCGTCCTCGCTCGTCACCCGTATGACAACAGACGTGACGAATGTGCAGATGGCATTCATGATGATCATCCGCATGGCAGTGCGCTCGCCGCTGATGCTGATCTTTTCCGCCTTCATGGCATGGAAAATGGGCGGAAAGCTGGCAATGGCATTTGTGGTCGTGATCCCGGTGCTGAGTATCGGGCTGTTCCTTGTGGGTAAAACAGCGCTCCCGGCATTCCGGCGGGTGTTCAAGAAGTATGACCGCCTGAATGAGTCCATCGAGGAAAATGTCCGTGCTATGCGTGTTGTCAAGGGCTTTTCCCGTGAGGAGTACGAGAAGCAGAAGTTCGGGGCTGCGGCAGATGATATTTGCGGCGATTTCACCCGTGCGGAGCGCATCGTTGCCCTCAACCAGCCGCTGATGACGCTGTGCGTGGACTTTGATATGGTGTTCATCCTGTTTGTCGGTTCTAAAATGGTACTTGCCGACAAAACGCTTGACATCGGGCAGATCTCTGCCATGATCACCTACGGCGTGCAGATCCTCATGAGCCTGATGATGCTCTCCATGATCTATGTCATGGTGACCATGTCCATTGAATCCATGAAGCGTATCGTTGAGGTGCTGGAAGAAGAACCGTCCATTCAGGATATCGCCTACCCTGCTCACAATGTTTCGTTCGGCAGCATCGATTTTGAGGATGTCAGCTTCAAGTATAACGAAAATGCCGAAAAATTCGCCCTTTCCAACATCAATTTACATATCCCGGCAGGGGCGACCGTCGGTATCATCGGCGGCACGGGTTCGAGCAAATCCACACTGGTGCAGCTCATTCCCCGGCTGTATGACGTGACGGAGGGCGTTGTCCGGGTCGGCGGCAGGGACGTGCGGGAGTACGAACTGAACTCCCTGCGGGATGCCGTTGCCATGGTACTGCAAAAGAATGTCCTGTTCTCCGGCACGATCAAGGAGAATCTCCGCTGGGGCAACCCCCATGCGACCGATGCGGAGATCGAGGAAGCCTGCAAGCTGGCACAGGCGGCAGAATTCGTGGAGAGCTTCCCGGACAAATATGATACCTACATCGAACAGGGCGGTACCAATGTTTCCGGCGGTCAGAAGCAGCGGCTCTGCATTGCAAGGGCTTTGCTGAAACGCCCGAATATCCTCATTCTGGATGATTCCACCAGTGCGGTCGATACCAAGACGGATGCCCTCATCCGGCAGGGCTTCAAGGAATTCATCCCGGAAACGACCAAGATCATCATTGCCCAGCGTATCGCCTCTGTACAGGATGCGGATATGATCCTTGTCATGGACAACGGCACGATCACGGATGTCGGGACACACGAGGAACTGCTGGCGCATTCGGATATTTACCGTGAGGTCTACGAACAGCAGACCAACGGGAACGGAGGTGAGGACTGATGCCAAGACCTATGCCAAGAGGCGGCAAGCCCGTCAGCAAGGACGTACTGCCCCGTCTGCTGAAAATGCTGTTCCGGTTCTATCCGGTCATGGTGCCGGTGACGATCGTCTGCATCATCTTCTCCTCCATTGCCGCTTCCATTCCGGATATGTATATCCAGAAAGTCATCCAGCTGATCACACAGGCAGTGGACAGCAAGACCCCGTGGGCGGAAGTCCAGCCGCAGATCTGGAAGATGATCTTCTTCCTCATCGTCCTCTATCTCATCGCCATTGCTGCCGTGACCGTATTCACACAGCTCATGGCATTTATCACGCAGGGCTTTCTCAACAAGATGCGGCAGGCAATGTTCAAGGGGATGCAGGATCTGCCGATCCGCTTCTTTGACACCACGAGACACGGCGACATCATGAGCTACTACACGAACGATATCGACACGCTCCGGCAGCTCATTTCGCAGGGCTTGCCGACACTGCTGCGTGCAGGAACGGTCGTAGTCGCTGTGTTCTTCATCATGCTGTACTACAGCTTCTGGATGACGCTGTTCACGGTGCTGGGCGTTATCCTGATGTTTCTGGTATCGGGGAAAATGGGCGGCGGTTCGGCGAAATACTTCCTCCGGCAGCAGCAGTCCCTCGGTAAAGCCGAAGGCTTCATTCAGGAGACCATGAACGGTCAGAAAGTCGTCAAGGTCTTTAACCATGAAAAGCGCAGTGAGGAGCAGTTCAACGAGATCAACGATGCCCTCTGTTCCGACAGCTACCGGGCGAATGCCTATGCGAATACGCTCGGACCGATCGTCATGAACATCGGCAATATCCTCTATGTGATCATTGCCGTGGCAGGCGGACTGATGGTGCTTTCCGGTGTGCAGAATTTTTCGCTTTCGGGCATGGCACTGGATATTTCCATCGTGGTCGCTTTCCTGAACATGACAAAGCAGTTCACGGGCAATGTCAATCAGGTCGCACAGCAGATCAATGCCGTTGTCATGGCACTTGCCGGGGCGGAGCGGATCTTTGACCTTATGGACGAAAAGCCCGAAGCCGATGACGGCTATGTGAAGCTGGTCAATGCTGAGATCGCCCCTGACGGAACGATCACGGAGACCGACAAACACACGGGACAATGGGCGTGGAAGCACCCGCATCAGGCGGACGGTACAGTCACCTACCAGAAACTGGAAGGCGATGTGACGCTGAACAGCGTAGACTTCGAGTATGAACCGGGCAAGCCTGTTCTGCATGACGTAACGGTCTACGCCAAACCCGGACAGAAAGTCGCCTTTGTTGGTTCGACCGGTGCGGGCAAGACGACCATCACCAACCTCATCAACCGGTTCTATGACATTGCAGACGGCAAGATACGCTATGACAACATCAACATCAACAAGATCGTCAAGTCCGACCTGCGCCGTTCGCTCGGTATCGTTTTGCAGGAGACGAACCTGTTCACGGGGACGGTCATGGAGAATATCCGCTACGGTAAGCTCGATGCGACCGATGAAGAATGCATTGCCGCCGCAAAGCTGGCAGGTGCAGATGACTTCATTACCCGTCTGCCGCAGGGCTACAACACGGAACTGACCGGCAACGGTGCGAATCTCTCACAGGGGCAGCGGCAGCTGATCGCCATTGCAAGGGCGGCAGTCGCAGACCCGCCTGTCATGATACTGGACGAGGCGACTTCCTCTATCGATACCCGTACCGAAGCCATCGTGCAGCGGGGCATGGATAAGCTCATGGAGGGCAGAACGGTGTTCGTCATTGCCCACAGGCTTTCGACCGTTCGCAATTCGGATGTCATCATGGTACTTGACCACGGGCGCATCATTGAACGGGGCAGCCACGACCAGCTCATCGCCCAGAAGGGACACTACTATCAGCTGTACACAGGCGCATTTGAACTGGATTAAAGCAAACAGGGAGCATGGATCTGCTCCCTGTTTTTTGTAACTGTATTGTTTCCATTCTTTTCCGGTCTGTTGCTTGACTTTTTTTGTCGATGGTAGTATAATAAATGTTACACTCGTTTCCCGACCTATGTATCTGCATTGCATGGGGGTGCGTCAGGCTCTGCCGAAACGTATACCGGAGGCGGCGTGTGCCAGAACAGTCTCTTTCCGGAGCTGTTCACCATTGCAGGATGATGTTATCATTCTGACAATTTCGTGCAATTACCGGTTCGATCCCGGTACAGGTCTCACAGCCTGCTTGGTATAGAGTGCGAATATTGTATCTTGTTGGTTCAAGTCCAACACAAGCATGGATCTTGAATGGTGACGTGTGTGAACACGCCAAAAAGAAAAACACCGTATGCCGCTTTCCGTTTCGGCGGAACAGCGGGCAGTGCATTTGCCCTGCCGGATGCAGGATACCGCCGTCAGCACAGGACAGCCAGAGATTTTGCGCTCCCGCTGTCTGCTGCTGCGGCTCAATGCTTCTGCCGCATATGCACTGTGCCCCTTACGGTGCGCCGATCCAGCCCGGGATACCGGGCTTCTCATATAAAGGAGGTCAGCCATGAAAGTTACTGTCAACGAAGCCGAAAGAGGATTTCTGTTTCGCAAGGGATGCTTTGAGAAGATGCTGATGCCCGGTACGTATCACGTTTTTGGGCAGACGGACATCCGTAAGCTTGCCTTGGATCAGTCGTTCCAGAATGTTGCACCTGCTCTGCTTGCGGCATATGCCAAGGATGCTGGATTTGCAGCACAGACCGTTACACAGGAAGTAGCAGACGGGCAGGTGGCGCTCCACTATGTGGACGGTTGTTTTGTGGGGGGACTGACACCCGGAAAATACACATTCTGGAATGTTGCCCAAAAGCACAGCTTCCAGTTGTGCGAGACCGATGAGCCGGAGATCACGGGGCTTTCTGAGGCGGTCTGTGCAAAGCTCCGCCAGCAGCAGCTGGTGCAGACGATCCAAGTCAAGGAGCAGTGCAAGGGCGTGCTGCTCTATGACGGACGGTATGAACGGCTGCTGGAGCCGGGTATCTATCACTTCTGGACGACAGGCAGGAGCGTTGTATGCCGACACATGAATATTGCCCGGCAAGAGCTTTCGCTCACCGGGCAGGAGATCTTAACAAAGGATAAGATCGGCATACGGCTGAATTTTGTATGTACCTACCAGCTGACGGACTGCCTGAAAGCCTATCTGGAGATCAGCAGCTATGAGGATCAGTTCCACACGGCGGTACAGCTTACGGTGCGGGACTATATCGCAGGACTGACGCTTGATGAGCTGCTCACCCAGCGGGATGTGATCGGGAAAGAGATCCTGACATTGCTCCGTCCCAAGACAGAGGCAATGTACATTTCCGTCCTCGATGCAGGTATCCGGGATATTATCCTGCCGGGTGACGTGCGGGACATCCTGAATACCGTACTCATCGCCGAGAAGCGGGCGCAGGCGAATGTCATTACCCGCCGGGAGGAAGTGGCTTCGACACGTTCCTTACTGAACACGGCAAAGCTGATGGACGAGAACAAGACCCTTTACAAGCTCAAGGAGCTGGAGTATCTGGAGAAGATCTGCGAGCATGTCGGGAACATTTCTGTTTCCGGCGGCGACCTGCTGGAGCATCTGCGTGCGATCGTTGGTTCAAAAGACTAAAAAAAGAACAGCCTCCCCGAAGGGAGGCTGCTTTTTATACACCAAATTTTGCAGTAGCGACCGGGATACCGGGCCCCATCGTAGAAGTGACGGTGCAGGACTTCAGGTAGGTACCCTTGGCAGCAGCCGGCTTTGCCTTGACAACTGCTTCCATGAGGGTGGTGAAGTTCTGGTCGAGCTTCTCTGCGCCGAAGGAAGCCTTGCCGATCGGGCAGTGGATGATGTTGGTCTTATCGAGACGATACTCGATCTTACCAGCCTTTGCCTCAGTGACAGCCTTGGCAACATCGGGTGTTACCGTACCAGCCTTCGGGTTAGGCATCAAGCCTCTCGGACCGAGTACACGGCCCAGTCTGCCGACCAGACCCATCATGTCCGGAGAAGCGACAACGACATCAAAGTCCATCCAATTCTCCTTCATGATCTTGTCCACGAGATCCTGCCCGCCGACATAGTCTGCACCGGCAGCCTTGGCTGCGTCATACTTATCTTCCTTGCAGAATACGCACACCCGGACGTTTTTTCCCGTGCCGTTCGGCAGAACGACAGCACCTCTGACCTGCTGGTCAGCGTGACGGGAGTCAACACCCAGACGGATGTGTACTTCTACGGTCTCATCAAATCTTGCCTTGGCATTCTTGCATACCAGATCGAGCGCCTCAACGGACTCGTACTGCTTTGTGGCATCGATCGCCTTGCAGCTATCCACATATTTCTTGCCGTGTTTCATGTTCATTTCCTCCTGTGTAAGTGGTAATACCGGTGTGCTGCTTCGCACAGCCGGTTAGCGGAATATTCCTCCCACCATGATCGGGGCAGCCGTTCGTCAGCCCTCTACAACAACGCCCATCGAGCGTGCCGTGCCGGCGATCATGCTCATCGCTGCCTCGATAGAGCCGGCATTGAGATCTTTCATCTTGGTCTCAGCGATCTGCTGGATCTGAGCCTTGGTGATCTTAGCGACCTTTGTCTTGTTCGGTACACCGGAACCGCTCTCGATGCCGCATGCCTTCTTGATGAGGACGGCAGCGGGCGGGGTCTTGGTGATGAACGTAAAGGAACGGTCGGCATACACCGTGATCACGACCGGGATGATCAGACCGATGTCACCCTTCGTTCTCTCGTTGAAATCCTTGGTGAATGCCATGATATTGACGCCGTGCTGACCCAGTGCAGGACCGACCGGCGGTGCAGGTGTTGCCTTGCCTGCGGGGATCTGAAGCTTGATATAGCCTACTACTTTCTGTGCCATGATAATGCACCTCCATACATGTGGTAAGGCGAGCGCCGTTCTGCGGCAGCTCTCCCACGTTTTGGAAAGCCTCTGCTTTCCCGTTTTTTCGGTTGTGGGAACGATTCCCGTTAATCATCCAGTCTGACAGCCTGATGCAGTGCGATCGTGGTCGGTGTTTCCCGTCCGAACATGCTGACGAGCACTTCCACCTGTCCGCCTTCGAGGTCGATGCTGCGCACGATGCCTGTGAAGCCATCGAGGTTTGTCCCCGTCACACGGATGCGGTCGCCGACCTTGTAGTCCACCTCGATCGTGGGCTTGGAATCAATGCCCATGGAGGCGACTTCCCTGTCGGAGAGCGGTGTCGGTACAGAGCCGGGACCCACAAAGCCGGTCACACCTCTCGTGTTGCGCACGACAGCCCAAGAATCATCGGTATAGACCATTTTCACGAGGACGTAGCCGGGGAACACCTTGCGTTCCACTTCCTTCTGCTTGCCGTCCACGATCTCGGTGACGTGTTCGATCGGAACACGTACTTCTTGGATCAGCTCTTGGAGCTTACGGTTCTCGACCACTTTCTGGATATTTTGCTCCACCTTTTTCTCGTAGCCGGAATAGGTATGGACCACATACCATTTTGCCGCCTGTGACATGGTATCCCTCCCTGCAAAAATCGCTTACTTCTGGCTGAGACTGATCAGAAGATCCATGAGCTTGAGGAATCCGAGATCCATCAGACCGACCAGTGTACTGCCCGCAACGATGACGCTCAGTACGACGCCGGTGTTGACAAGGACGGTGTTCTTCGAGGGCCATGTAACATTGCGGAACTCGATCCGCAGATCCTTGAACCACTGTCCGATGCGCTTGAGAAGGCTCTTCTTCTCCGCTTTTTTCTTGTTGTTTTTCTCGGGCTTCTTATCGGATCTGCTGACTTTTTTTGTGCTTTTGTCTTTCTCCGGAGCGTCGTCCGTTCCGGGGGCGTTCTTTTTATTCTTCGCCATGTGTCAGCCCTCCGATCACTTGGTTTCCCTATGCAGAGTATGCTTTCTGCAGAACTTGCAATGCTTTTTCATTTCGATCCGGTCGGGGTCGTTTTTCTTGTTCTTTTTGGTAACGTAGTTACGCTGTTTGCACTCTGTGCAAGCCAAAGTCACCTTTACTCTCATTATCGGCACCTCCTGATTTAGTAGTTCCCCAGCTATCGGCAGGGGATTAGGTCGTTTGCCTCCCTCAGCAGCGGGCGGCAGCAAAGCACACAAAAAATGCCCCCGCAGAGAGGTACTTTTATTATACCACATCCCAGACGGCTTGTCAAGGGTTTTTCCGACTTTTTTTGTTCTGCGCTTGTTCCGTTGTCGATGAGCATGGACAACGGAACAGCTTATTTGCGAAAAACTGCTCGCCCCCTCTTGATTTTTTTTCGGAATTGTGGTATACTATTATAATTGGATGAAGTATACACTGCTGTCAGGAGCAGAATTTACATAAAGGGGATGAGAACGATTTGCTGAAAAGTATGACAGGCTATGGGCGGGCGCAGGCACAGCTCGACGGACGGGACATTCTGGTGGAGATCCGTTCCGTCAATTCCCGCTATCTGGAACAGAATGTCCGCATCGGGCGGAATTATGCCTATCTTGAGGAGGAACTGAAAGCGCTGCTCAAGACAAGAGCCTCCCGAGGAAAGGCAGAGATCTCCGTTTCTGTCACGCCTTTGGAGGGCAAGAAGGCAGACATCCGGGTCAATGAGGAGATCGTCCGGGGCTACCTCGATGCCATGCAGGCATATGATGCGAACACGCCGGGCAGATACTGCCTGCTGCCCGATCAGGCACCGCAGGCTGCCGGGCTGCCCGGCAGGATGAGCTGGTCGTCTTTCATGCAGCTGCCCGATGTGTTCCGGGTGGAAAAGCCGCAGGAAGATGAAGAAGCCGTCCGCCGGGGCGTGCTGACCGTGGCAGAGGAGGCGCTTGCCGCTTTCGTCGCCATGCGGGAAACGGAGGGCGAAAAGCTCCGGGAGGACATCCTGCATCGGCTGGAGCTGATCGGGGCGTCCGTTGCCGTGGTGGAGCAGGAAGCCCCCCGCCTGACCGAACGCTACCGGGAACGGCTTTACGCAAAGCTCAAGGAAATTTTAGGGAACACTGCTATTGACGAGCAGCGCATCCTCACCGAGGCGGCGATCTTTTCCGAGAAAACTGCCGTGGACGAGGAGACTGTGCGCCTGCGCAGCCACATCACACAGATGCGCTCCATGCTCGATGCGCCGGAAAGTGTCGGCAGACGGCTGGATTTCCTCGTGCAGGAAATGAACCGGGAAGTCAACACCATCGGCTCTAAGGTGCAGGATGTGGACATCACCGCCGTGGTGGTGGATATGAAGTCCGAGCTGGAAAAGATCCGGGAGCAGATCCAGAACGTGGAATGACCGAAAGGAGGAGAGACCCATGCAGCGTGGAAAGCTGATCGTCGTGTCCGCCCCGTCCGGGTGCGGCAAAGGCACGATCCTCAGGGAGATCCTGAAAGACCCCAAGTATTATTATTCGGTGTCTGCCACGACCCGCAAGCCACGGGAGGGGGAACAGGACGGTGTGCATTACCGGTTTCTGGAAAGGGCAGATTTCGAGGAGCGGATCCGGGCAAACGCATTTCTGGAATATGCCGAATACTGCGGGAATTACTACGGCACGCTCAGCGCTCCCATCGAGGAGCAGCGCAATGCCGGGCGGCATGTGATACTAGAGATCGAGGTGCAGGGGGCGATGCAGATCCGGGAACTTTGCCCCGATGCTGTGTTCGTGTTCATTGCGCCCCCCAGCCCGGAGGTGCTGCGGGAACGTCTCACCGGCAGAGGGACAGAAAGCCCCGATGTCATTGAAGCACGTGTCGCACAGGCAGAGAAGGAGCTTTCCTGTAAGGGAGCATACGACTATTGTATCATAAACGATGTGCTTGCAGATGCCATTGCGGATCTGCGGGCAGTCGTAAGATCGGAGGAACTGAAAATTGAGAAGATGGATCGAACCAAGGGGTGAGAGTACTATGCTGCGTCCTGCTGTTACGCAGATGATCACCAAGAATGAGAGCTGCTATTCCCTCGTCATCGGCATTGCCAAGCGGGCAAGGGAGATCGCAGACGAACTGTATAAGAACGAGCAGATCTTGGAGGAAAAGCCGGTCAAGACCGCCGTTGACGAATATGCACGGGGCGAATTCAAGATCGTGCAGGCATCTGCGGACGATCCCAGCCTGTTCCAGTAAGATGGTGGATGATGATGCTGGTGGATGTGTTTTCGATCGCACAGGTCGCCGTCCAGACGGGAGGACCTGCCGGGGATACGCTCTACAGTTACCTGATACCGCCGGAACTGACGGCGCAGTGTCAGACGGGCAGCCGGGTGATCGTCCCGTTCGGACGGGCGAACCGGAAGCTCCCCGGCATGGTGCTTTCTGTTTCTGAGCAGGAAGGGACGCCGGAGATCCTGCGCCGTATCAAATATATCTATGCCCTTGCGGATGCCGAACCGTGCCTGAATGAGGAACAGGTGAAGCTGGTCTTTTGGCTGCGGGAGAACACGTTCTGTACCTATTATGATGCCGTGCGCACGGTGCTCCCGGCAGCGCTGCAGCTCCGGATCGAGCAGAGTTTTGTCCTGCACGAGGATGTGCCGGCGGACTCTCTGAGCGTACCGGCGCAGCAGTTTCTGGAAGTGCTGCGTGCGGCACATTCCCAGCAGGAACGGGACGGGCTGCTCACTGCCAGCCGCACCCCCGAAAAGCGCAGACTCGTTGAGGAACTGACAGCGGCAGGCATCGTCAGCCTGACCTGCGATGTCAAGCCCCGTGTCCAGCCAAAAAAGGTGCGCATGGTGCGTGTGCTCCCGGAAACAGAAACACCTGTCCGCCTTTCTGCCAAGCTGCGGGGGGCGGCGGAGACACTGCGGGAATATGAGGCACTGACCGAGAAAGAATTCTGCTACATCTGCGGCATCACAGCCCCGTCCGTGAAAAAATTGGCGCAGGAAGGCGTGATCGAGCGCTTCGATGCCGAGCCGCCCCCGAAGCTTACCGCCGGAGAAAGCTCTGCACCGCTGACACTTTCCCCGGCACAGCAGCAGGTCTATGACCGCATTGCCCCAGCCATCGATGCACAGCGGGCGAAGTGCTTTCTGCTGCGGGGCGTGACTGGCAGCGGCAAGACGGCAGTCTTTGAGGCGCTCATCCAGCATACGCTGGAACAGGGCAGGTCTGCCATCCTGCTGCTCCCGGAGATCGGTCTGACACCGCAGACGGTCAGCCGTTTTGCGGCACGTTTCGGGGACGTGGTGGCAGTCGTACACAGTGCGCTCCCGCTTTCCGAACGGCGGCAGTCCTATGAACGGGCAGTGCGTGGACAGGCGAAGATCATCATCGGCACGAGGAGCGCTGTGTTCACACCTGTACAGAATTTAGGGCTGATCATCATGGACGAGGAGGGCGAACGCTTCTATAAATCGGAGGCTGCCCCCCGGTATGATACCATTCAGGTGGCAAAGCAGCGCTGTCTGTATCACAATGCGGTCCTGCTGCCAGCTTCGGCAACACCTACGCTGGAAAGCTACTATCATGCCCGGAAAGGCATCTATGAACTTGTCGAACTGACAGAGCGCTATCAGAATGTCCCGCTCCCGTCTGTCGAAACGGTGGACATGTCCCTCGAACGGCAGGCAGGCAACGAGTCGGAATTCAGTTTCCGCCTGACAGAGGCACTGACGGAGACACTTGGACGGGGCGAGCAGGCGATCTTGCTGCTCAACCGCCGGGGGTATCACACGCTCATTAGCTGCTGCCGCTGCAACCAGCCGGTCTGCTGTGAAAACTGCTCCGTTCCCATGACATATCACCGTTCTGACGACCTTCTGCACTGTCACTACTGCGGTGCGGTGAGACCTGTTCCGGCGAACTGCCCGAGCTGCGGCAATGTGAAGCTGCGGCGCATGGGCTTCGGGACACAGCGGCTGGAAGAGGAACTGGCAGTGCGCTTTCCGCAGGCAAGACTGCTGCGCATGGATGCGGACACGACCGGTCCACGGTTTGCCTATGAAAAGGGCTTTGAGGCGTTCCGGAAAGGGGAATATGACATCCTGCTCGGCACACAGATGATCGGCAAGGGGCTGGATTTCCCGAATGTGACCCTTGTGGGCGTGATGAGCGTGGACAAGGCGCTGTTTGCGGGGGACTACCGGAGCTATGAGCGCACCTTTTCCCTGATCACACAGGTCGTCGGGCGGGGCGGACGCAGCGGCAAGGCAGGACGGGCGATCCTGCAAACGTTCCTGCCTGACCACTATGTGCTGCGGCTGGCGGCACAGCAGGATTATGTAAAGTTCTACGAGGAGGAGCTTTCCATCCGCAGGGCTTTGCTGTACCCGCCGTTCTGCGATATCCTGACTGTCAGCGTGTCTGCCGGCAGCCCGGAGGAGGCAGAAGCCGGCGCAAGGGCATTTATCGTCTGTATGCAGGATGTTTTGCAGAAGCAGACGGAAAAACCGCCGCTGCGGGTGCTGGGACCTGTACCGTTCAACTACGTCAAGATCTGCGGCAAATATCGCTGGCGGATCATTATAAAATGCAAGAATACCAAGCAGTTCCGGGATCTCATGCGGGATGTGATGCGGTACGCATCCGGTTTCCGGGAGATCGCACGGTCACAGATCAGCTTTGATCTGAACGGAAGTACCGGGCTGTGAGCCGGGAGGAAAACTATGGCTATCAGAAAGATCGTAAACAAGAGCGACCCCGTTCTGCACTGTAAGTGCAAGCCGGTGGAAAAATTTGACGAAAGGCTGCACATCCTGTTGGATGACATGAAAGAGACACTTGCCAAGGCGCAGGGCGTGGGGCTGGCTGCCCCGCAGGTCGGCATCCGGCGGCGTGCGGTGATCATAGACATCGGTGAGGAGGAGAGCGAGATGATCGAACTGGTCAATCCCGTGATCCTGAAAAGATCCGGCAGACAGCGTGACGTGGAGGGCTGCCTTTCCTGCCCGGATGAATGGGGCTATGTGGTGCGCCCGGCAAAGTGTACCGTCCGGGCACAGGACAGGAACGGTGAATTTTTTGAGATGCATCTGGAGGGGCTTGCCTGTCGGTGTGCCTGTCATGAACTCGATCACCTTGAGGGCAAACTGTTTCTGGAACTGGTCGATGAATTTGTAGAGCTTGGAGATGAAGCGTGATGCGCATTGTATTCATGGGGACACCAGATCTTGCTGTAACGGTCATGGAGGCACTCATCCAAGCGGGTGAGGACGTGACGGGCGTGTTCACACAGCCTGATAAGCCCCACGGCAGAAAGATGAAGCTGCAATTTTCTCCCGTCAAGCAGGCGGCACTGAAACGGGGCATTTCCGTGTATCAGCCGACCAGCCTGCGGAAAGGCGAGGATGCTGCCGGAGCGCTTGCGGCATTGCGGGAGCTTGCACCGGACGTGATCGTGGTGGCTGCCTACGGGCAGATCTTACCCAAAGAGATCCTGACACTTCCGCCGTATGGCTGCCTGAATGTCCATGCTTCTCTGCTCCCGGCATACCGGGGCGCAGCACCCATCCAGCACTGTCTGCTGGACGGTGTGAAGGAGACTGGCGTGACCATCATGCAAATGGCAGAAGGGCTCGACACAGGCGATATGCTCTTACAGGAAAGTCTTGCCGTGGGCGAAAATGAGATCGCCGAAGAGCTGTATGGACGGCTGGCAGAACTGGGGGCAAGGCTTGCGGTACAGGCGGTGAAAGCACTTCCGGCAGGCACGCTCACGCCCCGGCAGCAGGACGATGCGGCATCTTCCTATGCCTCTATGATACGCAAGGAGATGTCGGCGCTCAACTTCACGCAGCCGGCGGCGAAGCTGCACCGTATCATTTGTGCGCTCACAGGTTTTACTAAGCTGGACGGCAAGCGGCTGAAAGTTTATCGGAGCGAAGTGCTTCCGGGTACGGGAAATGCCCCGTGCGGAACAGTCGTGGATGAGAAGCATTTTACGGTACAGTGCGGCGGCGGAACGCTGTTACAGCTCTGTGAGGTGCAGATCGAGGGCGGCAGGCGCTTGCCGGTGCAGGAGTTCCTGCGTGGCAGGAAGCTGGAAAAAGGCACACGGCTCGGCTGATGGAAAGTGCAAGAAAATTGGCAGTCACGCTGCTGCTGCGTACCTTTGAGGAGGGCGGCTATTCGCATCTTCTCCTGCGGCAGATGCTGGCGGGATCCGGACTTTCCCCGCAGGACAAGGGCTTGTGTACCCTGCTCTATCAGGGCACAGCGGCAAGGATGCTGACATTACGCTATATCGTCTCTCTCTACAGCAAGCGGCAGCCGGAAAAGCTGGATGCACCCGTGCGGTATATCCTGTACACCGGGCTGTATCAGCTCCTGTACTGCGACCGCATCCCGGACAGTGCGGCAGTCAACGAAAGCGTGAAGCTGACGGGACAATTCCGGGTGAAAAGTGCGGCAGGGTTTGTGAATCATGTGCTGCGGCAATTCCTGCGGGACGGCAAGCAATATCCGGTAACAGCAGACCGGTGGCATGCGGGAATGCTGCAATATTCCGTTCCGGAGGAACTGCTGCGGCAGGTCGTGACGGAACGGGGCTGGGCGTTTGCGGATCCGTTTTTCAGTGACAGTCTGCTGCCTGCGCCGTGTACGGTGCGGCTGAATACACTGCGGGCTTCTGTGCAGGACATCGCTGGACTGCATCCGCAGGCGTGCCGTACGGCGGGGTGCTATCAGGTGGAGACATCGGACATCACCGGAACACAGGCATTCCGGAAAGGGCTGCTCCATGTGCAGGATGAGGCTTCACAGCTTTGCTGCGCTTTGCTGGGGGCAAAGCCGGGGGAGACGGTGCTCGATGTGTGTGCTGCACCGGGGGGCAAGAGTTTCACGATCGCCGAACAGATGCAGGACAGGGGACAGGTGTATGCATTCGACATACACCCGCAGCGGGCAGAGCTGATCCGGAAAGGCGCAGAACGGCTCGGTCTGCGGTGTATCAAGGCAGGGGTGCAGGATGCGGCAGAATGGCGGGCGGATATGCCCCGTGCAGACCGCATTCTCTGCGATGTGCCGTGTTCCGGGCTGGGTGTCATCCGGCGGAAACCGGAGATCCGCTACAAGCCGCTGCAAACCTTTCAGGAACTGCCGGCGCTCCAGTACCGCATTCTCGAAACGGCATCGCAGTACCTGAAGCCGGGCGGTGTACTGGTCTATTCGACATGTACCATCCTGAAAGCAGAGGATGAAGCGGTCGTGGAGCGTTTTCTGACGGCGCATCCGGATCTTACAGCGGAAAAAATGTGCTTGTTCCCGGACGAGGCGCATCGCTGTGACGGGTTCTTTGCCGCAAGGATCCGGAGGAGGGTCTGACGTGGAAAAACAGGATATTCTTTCCATGACACTTCCGGAACTGCGGGCTGCGGTGCAGGAAATGGGAGAGCCGTCTTACCGGGCAGAACAGATCTGCCGCTGGCTTCACCGGAAAAAGGTGGAAAGCTTTGGGGAAATGCTAGACATACCAAACAAACTCCGGGGGCAATTGGATGCGGAGTTTTGTATAAAAAGTCTATTTGTTGCCCGAAAGCTTGCATCTTGTAGGGATGATACGGTAAAATATCTATATAGGCTTTCTGACGGAGAGCATGTGGAGACAGTCCTCATGCACTACCGGCATGGCTGGCGGCTGTGTATTTCCACGCAGGTCGGCTGTAAGATGGGGTGCAGGTTCTGCGCCTCGACGATCGCTGGCTACGTGCGCAGCCTGACACCCTCGGAAATGCTGCTCCAGATCTATGAAACGGAACGGCAGGCAGGGGTGGAGATCTCCGGGCTGGTGCTGATGGGCATTGGCGAGCCTATGGATAATTTTGACAATGTGATGCGCTTTCTGGAATTGCTTTCCGACCCAGAGGGGCGGGGCATGAGCCTGCGGCATGTGACACTTTCGACCTGCGGACTGGTGCCGCAGATACGGGCGCTTGCCGACCGAAAGACCGGGCTGACACTGGCGGTATCGCTGCACAGTCCGACGGACGAGGGCAGAGACCGCATCATGCCGGTGAACCGCCGCTATCCGCTCGCTGTGCTGATGGAGGCGTGCCGGTACTATTTCCAGATGACCGGACGGCGGGTCACTTACGAATATGCCGTCATGGAGGGCGAAAACGACAGCAGGGCGGAGGCAAGGGCACTGGCAAGGCTGCTGAAAGGACAGCAGGCACATGTCAATCTCATTCCCGTCAACAGTGTGAAAGAACGCAGCTACCATGCGACCCGGCAGGCAGCACAGCGGTTTCTGCAATTGCTGGAGGCGGAGGGGGTACATGCGACCGTCCGCCGCACGCTCGGGAGCGACATAGAAGCTGCCTGCGGACAGCTCCGGCATGAAGCCGGGAGAGGATGACCGGAAACGGGGTGAGGAATTTGCAATGCTGGACTGCGACCAATATCGGTCTTGTCCGGGACGAGAATCAGGATGAAGTGGATGCAAGGAATTTCGGCAGCCGTATTTTAGCGGTCGTATGTGACGGCATGGGCGGCGAACGCAGCGGCAGTCAGGCAAGCAAAATTGCCATCCGGGAGCTGTTTGACCGGTTCACGGCAGGCTACCGGCAGGGCATGGATGCCGAACAGATCCGCATCCTGCTGCTTTCCTCCGTTTCGGCGGCAAATTCTGTCATCTACACGACCGCCCGCATGGATTACCGGAGTTTCGGCATGGGAACGACCTGCGTTGCTGCCTTTGTCGAGCCGGGCTGGATCTCTGTCGCCAATGTCGGGGACAGCCGTGCCTATCTGGTACAGAACGGCGGCATCCGACAGCTCACACAGGATCACACGGTCGTCAACATGCTCTTTCAGCAAGGTAAGATCTGCCGGGAGGACATGGCACATCACCCCCAGCGCAACATGCTGACAAGGGCGGTCGGTGTGGAACGGGTCGTGCGCCCCGATTATTACCGGATACCGTATGACAAGGAATTTCTGCTGCTGCTCTGCTCGGATGGGCTTTCGGGCTGCTGCCGGGAGCAGGAGATCCTCAGTGTCATCCAGTATAACGCTGCTGGTGACATCCCCAAAGCATTGGTAGACCTTGCCCTTGAAAAAGGCGGGCGGGACAATATCTCTTTGGCGGTCATCACAAGCTGACGGTACTTTCTGAAAAAACCGTTCTGCGGTTTTTTCAGAGATCATCGCTATCAATTTATTATTGGAGGGTACAATGGACAAGTACATTGGAAAAAAGCTGGAGGGGCGGTATGAAATTACCGAACTGATCGGCGTCGGTGGCATGGCGGACGTTTACAAGGCGACTGACATCATCGACAACAAAATCGTGGCTGTCAAGATACTCAAAAAGGAATTTGCCGAGAATGAGGAGTTTCTCCGCCGGTTCCGCAACGAGTCCAAGGCGATCGCACTGCTTTCCCATCCCAATATTGTCAAGGTATATGATGTGGGCTTCTCGGATAAGCTGCAATTCATCGTCATGGAGTACATCGACGGCATCACGCTCAAGGAGTATATGGACAACGAAAAGGTGCTGACGTGGAAGGATTCCGTCCACTTCATCATCCAGATCCTGCGTGCCTTGCAGCATGCCCATGACCGGGGCATCGTCCACCGTGACATCAAGCCCCAGAACATCATGCTGTTCACGGACGGCACGATCAAGGTCATGGACTTCGGCATTGCGAAGTTTGCCCGGGATGAGGGAACGGCTACCGATCAGGCGATCGGCACGGTCCACTATATTTCCCCTGAACAGGCAAGGGGCGATGAGACAGACGAGAAGAGCGACATTTACTCCGTCGGTGTCATGCTCTATGAGATGCTGACCGGGCAGAAGCCGTTTGACTCCGACAAGCCCATCAGCATTGCCGTGATGCACATGCAGACCACGCCGGAGCGTCCCCGTGCGATCAATCCCGACATTCCGCCCGGACTGGAGGAGATCATTCTCCGGGCAATGGAAAAGGATGCCGAAAACCGCTACCAGACGGCAGCCGACATGATCCGGGATATTGAGGCTTTCAAGGCGAATACGTCCATGACTTTCGGCTACTATGTGGAATCCGAGCCGGAGGAGCTGCCCGGTGCCGATGAAACGCCGACACAATATTTTTCCTCGACCACTGCACAGCAGGCAGCCCGCCGCCAGCAGCAGGAGGATCATGACGACTACGATGATGACGAATACTATGAGGACGAGGAGGACGACGAGGAGGAGGAGACAGAGCAGCGTTCCCTGTTCGTGCCTGTGATGACCGCCGTCACCATTGCTTTCATTGTCGTGGCAGTATTCTTCGTGCTGTGGCTGATCAAGGGCGTTATCAACAAGCCCGCCTCGAACAGCCGCTACGAGATGCCGAATCTGGTGGGCATGGACTACTACGAGGCAAAGGATACCTATGGGTATCTGGACATCCAGATCCAAGAGAGCGATTACTCCGAATACGAGAAGGATGCCATTTATTTTCAAGACATTCAGGTCGGCGACACTGTGCCGAACGGACAGACGGTCTATGTCAACGTGAGCCTTGGTGTGAGCATGGTCACGGTAGAGAACGTGTCAGGCTATTACTTCGAGTATGCCGAAAAGGTGCTCCGGGCACAGGGCTTTGAGACGAAGGTAACGTATGAAATGAGCAGCGAAGGCGTAGAAGCTTCTGAAGTTATCCGCACCGAGCCAGCAGCAGGGGAAGAAGCAGAAGCAGGGTCTACCATCCTCATTTACGTTTCCAAGGGTATCGACACCAATGCCATTGAGGTGCGTGACTACACGGGCTGGGATCTGGAAAAGGCGACCACGGATGCCGAGTATCACGGACTGGTCATTGGCGATCCTGTCGCAGCACCGTCCCTTGAGGAAGAGAATACGGTCATCGGACAGAGCATTGCAGCAGGTGAGACCGCAGAATCCGGAGATACGATCATCTTTACCTACTCCAACGGGGAAGACCCGGAGGGTATCGTGTCCTTCCAGATGCCAGTCCCAGCAGGAATGGCACCCGGACGGTATGTGCTGGACTTCATCGACAGCAACGGTCTGACCCTCTGCTCCAGCCCGACCATCAATACCGGCTACACCAGCACGGTCAAGGTCGATGTCGAGGGTACAGGCACACAGCAGGTCGTAGTCGTGCTGACGAATTACGAGAACCAGAAGCAGGCAGAAGTCGGCGTGTACAATTTTGACTTCGCCAATAAGAGCTTTACCAAGGTGCGGGAGAACATTCAGGCAGCTTTTGATGCGGTACAAGAGCCCACGGAGCCGCCGACAGAAGCACCGACACAGCCGCCGGCAACAGAACCGCCGGTACAGCCGACGCAGCCGCCGACACCGCCGCCGACAGAGCCGCCGACACCGCCGCCAACAGACCCGGTAACACCGCCTATGCCGGAGAGCAGTGATGCGGATACACCGGACGCTCCGGCAGAATGATGCAGGACAATTTGATCATCCGTTCGATCAGGGGACTCTACACTGTAGTGTCCCCTGACGGTGTATCGGAATATCCGGCGAGGGGGATCCTCCGGAAACGGGGAGAAGAACCGTATGTGGGCGATCATGTGCGGATAGAGGACGGTGCGGTCGCAGAGATCTATCCCCGCAAAAATGAGATCATCCGTCCGCCTCTTGCCAATTTAGACCAGCTCTGCTTTGTGGTCAGCACTTGTGAGCCGAAGCCGGATGTGCGGATGCTGGATAAATTCATTGCCGTTTCGGCATACAAGGGCATCCAGCCGCTGGTGCTGCTCACTAAGGTCGATCTTGCGGCGTATGACTGGCTTTACGAACTGTACCGGGGCATTGCGCTGCCGATCCTTGCGGTCGATTACCGCCGCCCGGAAACGCTCGATGCCGTCCGGGCGGCGCTCTGTGGCAAGGTGAGCGCCCTCACGGGAAATTCCGGGGCAGGCAAGTCTACCTTGCTCAATGCACTGGACAGCAGCTTGCACATCCCTACTTCCGGTATCAGCACAAAACTTGGCAGGGGACGGCACACGACACGCCATGCAAGCCTGTATCCGCTGTCGGGGGGCGGCTATATTGCGGATACGCCGGGGTTTTCGACATTTGATACGATGCGGTATGCGGTCATCCGGAAAGAGGAACTTGCCGGGTGCTTTGTGGAGTTTTCCCCCTATGCGGACAAGTGCCGGTTTCACGACTGTGCACATATCTGCGAAAAGGGCTGCGCCGTGCTCGAAGCTGTGAATGCCGGGAAAATTCCTCATTCCCGCCATGAGAGCTACTGTGCCATGTACGAGGAAGCGAAGCAGATCAAGGAGTGGGAGCTGTGAGCAGGACAGAAGAGAAGCTCTGCATCGTCATAGCAGGCGGCGATGTCCGGGAAACGATCAGCATCCCGGCGGGGGCGTTCGTGGTCTGTGCAGACTGCGGTTATCGCCATGCAAAGGCACAGGGCATCGTGCCGGATGCGGTGGTAGGCGATCTGGACTCGTGGACGGGAGAACTGCCGGATGCGGAGATCATCAGGCATCCGCCCGAAAAGGATGACACGGACACATGGCTCGCTGTGGCGTGCGGCAAAGAGAAAGGGTGCAGGGAATTCTGCATCTATGGGGCTTTCGGCGGAGAGCGTATCGACCATGCCATTGCGAATGTGCAGCTGTTGGAACGCATGCAGGCGGAAGGCTTGCGGGGCGAGCTGTACTACGGGCAGCAGCGGGTCTTTCTCTGGACGGCAGGGGAAACGCTGCGGCTGCGGGACTGTACGATGTTTTCGGTGTTTGCACTGTCGAAACGGTGTACGGGTGTCAGCATCCGGGGCGCAAAATATGCGCTGGAAGATGCAGTGCTTTGCCGGCAATATCCGCTCGGCATCAGCAACGAGACAGCCGGAGAAGCGGTGCTGACAGCGGAGAGCGGTGTTTTTCTGGTCGTGACCACACACTGTTTTCCGCCCAAGGGCGGAAAGGATAGTACCTAATAATTGGAAGAAGAGGGCGCTTTTTTGCCAAAAGCGCCCCCTTCTCTCATCTAAGATAAAAGTATCAGTCAAGCAAGCCGACCTTTGCCGCTGTAAAGCGGCATTGGGAGGCACAACGGGTGCAGCGTCACGTTGCCGACTGCCGCCGCCAATTTTCAAAAGGGGCTTGCAATTTAATGAGAAATGTGGTATACTGTAAGAGGACTAAGCTGAACATTTTCAGCAGCATTCATAATTTTTGACCATTTTCATGGTTATTATAGGAGGCATTCGTATGTACGACCCCAGATCCATGAAGGCAGAAGAGTTTATCTGCCACGAGGAGATCGAAGAGACCCTTGCCTATGCGCAGGCGCACAAAAACGACCGGGCATTGATCACGTCCATTATTGAAAAAGCCAGAGAGCTGAAAGGACTGTCTCACCGGGAGGCAAGTGTGCTGCTTGCGTGCGAGGAGGACGACCTGAATGAGCAGGTCTGCCAGCTTGCGGAACAGATCAAGCTGGATTTTTACGGCAATCGAATCGTCATGTTTGCGCCGCTGTACCTGTCCAATTACTGCGTGAACGGCTGTCTTTACTGCCCCTATCACGCTAAGAACAAGCACATCCCCCGCAAGAAGCTCACGCAGGAAGAAGTGCGTGCGGAAGTCATCGCTTTGCAGGATATGGGGCATAAGCGCCTTGCCATTGAAGCCGGAGAAGACCCTGTCAACAACCCGATCGAGTATATTCTGGACTGCATCAAGACCATTTACAGCATCCACCACAAGAACGGCGACATCCGCCGTGTCAATGTCAACATTGCTGCGACCACTGTCGAAAATTACCGGAAACTGAAAGAAGCTGGCATCGGTACGTATATCCTCTTTCAGGAGACATACCACAAGGAAAGCTACGAACACCTGCACCCCACAGGTCCGAAGCACAATTATGCCTACCATACCGAAGCCATGGACAGAGCCATGGAAGGCGGCATCGACGATGTGGGGCTGGGCGTGCTGTTCGGGCTGGAACTGTACCGCTATGAATTTGCCGGGCTGCTGATGCATGCGGAACACCTTGAGGCGGTTCACGGTGTCGGACCGCATACCATTTCCGTGCCCCGTGTCAAGCATGCGGATGATATTGACCCCGGTGCATTTGACAATTCCATTTCGGATGATATTTTCACGAAGATCATTGCCTGCATCCGGGTCGCTGTACCGTACACGGGCATGATCATCTCCACCCGTGAGAGCGAGGCAGTCCGTGCGAAAGCGCTCCGCATGGGCATTTCGCAGATCTCCGGCGGTTCGAGGACTTCGGTCGGCGGCTACACCGAGGAGGAACGGCCGCACGATACGGAACAGTTTGACGTGTCCGACCAGAGAACGCTGGACGAGGTCGTAAAATGGCTGATGGACAGCGGCTTCATTCCGTCTTTCTGCACTGCCTGCTACCGGGAGGGCAGAACGGGCGACCGCTTCATGCAGCTTTGCAAGTCCCGTCAGATCCTCAACTGCTGCCATCCGAATGCGCTGATGACCTTGCAGGAATATCTGGAGGACTATGCTTCTCCGGAGACAAAGGCAGTCGGTGAAAAGCTGATCGCAGCCGAACTGGAAAAGATACCCAACGACAAGGTGAGAAAGCTCACCATCGAACACCTTGCAGCGATCAAAGAGGGCAGCAGGGATTTCCGATTCTAAGACCCGGAAAGCGAATACAGGAACGACAGAGAAAGCTGCCCGTTTTGGAGCAGCTTTCTTGCTTTTGCTTATTGCCGGCGGTCATATTTTCTGCCATCGTACATATACTATACAGGATAGCCAAAAAAGGGAACGAACCGTGAAAACAGTTTTTTTTGAAAAATACTTGCAGTTTTCCGGAGAATATGGTACAATAGATAGTAAGACCCTTCCGGCGTGCCGGTAGGAGAACTAAGGAGCGATCAGATATGTCAAAAATCAGAGTAGCCGTCCTGTTCGGCGGGGTTTCCAGTGAACATGATATTTCGCTGCGTTCCGCTGCGAATGTGATCCGCAATATCCCGGAGGAAAAGTATGATGTCGTCTGCGTGGGCATCACCAAAAAGGGCAGGTGGCTCTACTATCCGGGTGATGTGAATGCCATCGAGAACGGCGAATGGGAGCGCGATCCCGACTGCACCTCGACGGTCCTCTCCCCCGACCCCATCCATAAGGGGCTGATCACGATCGAAAACGGCATGGTGTCCGTCAAGAAAATTGACGTGGTATTTCCCGTGCTGCACGGCAGGAACGGTGAGGATGGCACGATACAGGGGCTGCTTGAGTTGGCGAAGATCCCCTATGTCGGCTGCGGACTGCTTGCTTCGGCTGCCTGCATGGACAAGACGGTCACGCATACCATTCTGGACTACAACGGCATCCGCACCGCAAAATGGAGAATGCTGCTGGAGCATGAGATGAACCGCCTTACAGACAAGTGCCGTGAGATCGCACAGGCGCTTGGCTATCCGCTGTTTGTCAAGCCTGCCAATTCTGGCTCGTCTATCGGTGTCAGCCGGGCAGAGGATGAAGCACAGCTCATCGAGGCTGTCAAGCTCGCTTTCTCCCATGACGATAAAGTCGTTGTGGAAGAGTGCATTGAGGGCAGAGAGCTGGAAGTTGCCGTATTCGGCTATGATGCGCCGTTTGCTTCCTTCGTGGGAGAGATCTGTTCCTGCAAGGATTTCTATGACTACGATGCCAAATATGTGCTGGACGGCTCAGAGCTGTCTATCCCGGCGGAACTGACGCTCGAAATGAACCGGGAGATCCAGCAGGTCGCTTTGCGGGCGTATAAGGCTATGGGATGCAAGGGGCTTTCGAGGGTGGACTTCTTCCTCACGGAGGACAATGAGATCATCCTCAACGAGATCAACACCATGCCGGGCTTCACGTCCATCAGCATGTACCCCAAGCTCATGCGTCACCTCGGCATGAAGCCGTCCTACCTGATCGACAAGCTCATCGAACAGGCGATCGACAACAACGACCGGGCTTGCTGAAAGCGGGGAACTGCCATGAACAATGATGCCATCGGTGTATTTGATTCGGGGCTGGGCGGACTGACTGCCGTCAAGGAGCTGAACCGCATCTTGCCCCACGAAAATATCATCTATTTCGGCGATACCGCACGCATTCCCTACGGCACACGCAGCCGGGAGACGGTGCTGCGCTATGCACAGGAGGATATTGCCTTCCTCCGCCGTCACCCGGTCAAGATGATCATCGCTGCCTGCGGGACGGTCAGCTCCATGCTGGGCGCACAAGTGCCGGTGGAGGATATGCCCTTTACAGGGGTCGTCTATCCGGCTGCCGCTGCTGCCTGTGCCGCTACCCGGAACGGGAGGATCGGGATCATCGGGACACCTGCTACCATCCGCAGCGGCAGTTATGAACACGCTATGCACACCATTGACAGCCATGTCGGCGTGACGGCAATGGCTTGTCCGCTGTTCGTGCATCTGGTGGAATACGGCTACACGGACAGGCAGGACAAGATCACCCGGCTTGCTGCGGAGGAGTATCTGGAACCGATCCGCAATGCGGGGGCAGATACTTTGATCTTAGGCTGTACGCACTACCCGATCATCCGGGACATCATTGCGGATGTCATGGGGGAAGGCGTTACACTGATCTCTGCCGGAGAGGAAACGGCAAAATATGCCAAGACCTGCCTTGAGGAGCAGGCGCTTCTTTCCGACCGCACAGAGCCGGGACACAATGTGTATTACGTGAGCGACAGCGTTTCGCAATTCCGGGATAATGCCAGAAATTTTCTGGAAGATGCCGCAAGGGGACAGGTGTTCAGCACCCGCATATAGGAAAGGAAAACGAACATGAAGCAGTTCACCAAATGGGCGATGCAGATCGACAATTACCAGTTGGATGAGGACGGAGAGGAAAGCTGTATCTCCCTCAATACGCTTGTGGATCTTCGGGTGCTGCCTTCGGGCTGCTATCTCATCCGGTATGACGAACCGGAAAGCTCGGGGATGGACAACACCCGCACGGAGATCTTTATCACCCCGGAACAGGTGGTGACGATCTGCCGTTCCGGGAGCTATGACTCGGATCTTGTGCTCCAGACCGGGAAACGGCATCACACGGTCTACGAGACACCGTTCGGGAGCTTTACGCTTGAGGTGGAGACAGAATATGCAAGAGTTGATCTTGGAGCGGACGGCGGGACGATCTCTCTGCGCTACAAAGTTGTCGGGGTGAATATGCTCATTACGGATTCACGCATTGAAATGCGTATCTATCCGGTGAAAAGATCCGATGAGGAGGATACAGATGACTAATATGATGGAAACCGCACAGACAGAACTGCGGGAAATGCTGCTGAACGCACTCGGCAGGCTGACGGCAGAGGGAAAGATCCCGGCAGAGCCGCTGCCTGCGTTCAAGATCGAAGTCCCGGCGGACAAGTCCCGGGGCGATCTTGCGACCAATATCGCCATGGCTTCTGCCAAGGCGCTGCACATGGCACCCCGTGCCATTGCGGAGCTGCTGGCAGGGGAGCTGCATTTCGGGGGGACGTATTTTGCCCGTGCGGAGATCGCTGGACCGGGCTTCCTGAATTTTTTTCTGGACAGACGCTGGTTTGCGGATACGGTAACAGCCGTATTGCAGGAACAGGACGACTACGGCAGAACGGACGGCGGCAGGGGCAGACGGGCGCTGGTGGAATTTGTTTCCGCCAATCCGACCGGACCGATGCACGTCGGCAATGCAAGAGGCGCTGCACTGGGTGACGGCATTGCTTCTCTGCTCGAGTGGACAGGCTGGACGGTCGAACGGGAATTCTACGTGAACGATGCCGGCAACCAGATCGAGAAATTTGCGACTTCTCTGGAAGTGCGCTATCTGCAGCGCTGTGGGGAAGCGGTGGAAATGCCAGAGGATGCCTATCAGGGGGCAGACATCACGGCGCATGCAGAGCAGTTTTACAGCGAGTACGGCGACCGCTATCGGGATGCGGACAGTCAGGCACGACGGGATGCACTGGTCGCCTATGCGCTCCCGAAAAATATCGAGGGACTGGAGCGTGACCTGCGCAGCTACCGGGTGGAATATGACAACTGGTTCCGGGAGTCCACGCTGCACGCTGACGGACGTGTCAAAGGCATCGTAGACGAGCTGACGAAGCGGGGCTATACTTACGAGCAGGACGGGGCTGTCTGGTTCAAGGCGGAGCAGTTCGGGGCGGACAAGGACTTTGTGCTTGTCCGTGCAAACGGCATCCCGACCTATATCGTTCCGGACATTGCCTATCACTGCGACAAGCTGGTGACAAGGGGCTTTGACAAGGCGATCAATGTCCTCGGCGCTGATCATCACGGCTATGTCCCCCGCCTGAAAGCTGCCCTGAAAGCACTGGACGTGGACACTAACAAGCTCGATGTGGTGCTGATGCAGATGGTCATTCTGCTGCGGGGCGGCGAGGTCGCAAAGCTCTCCAAGCGCAGCGGCAAGGCGATCGGGCTGGTGACACTGCTCGAAGATATCCCGCTGGATGCGGCACGGTTTTTCTTCAATATGCGGGAGGCAAATTCGCATTTTGAATTTGACTTGGATCTGGCAGTAGAGCAGTCCTCTAAAAATCCGGTCTACTACGTGCAGTATGCTCATGCCAGAATTTGCTCGATCCTGCGCAGCCTGAAACAGGAGGGTCTGTACACGGAGGAGACTGCTGCACCCGGCGATACGCCGCAGGAAACGGAGCTGATCCGGCATTTGGCAGATCTCCCGGCAATGCTGGCGGCAGCCGCCAGACAGTATGACCCCTCACGTGTCACCAAATATGCGATGGAACTTGCTACGCTGTTTCACAGGTTCTACGATGCGTGCAGCGTGAAGAATGCCGAGACCCCGGAACTTCGGGCTGCCCGGACAGCACTCTGCCGTGCCGTGCGGCAGGTACTGCGCAATGCGATGGCGATCCTCAAGATAGACTGCCCGGAGTCTATGTGAACCGGCAAATGGTATGCTGTGATCTCCGAAACGGAGGTCACAGCAATTTTTTTCCGGAAAGCTATTGCAAAATGCACTGTCTTGTGTTATAATAGAAAAGGATATTAGATGAAAAACCGGAAGGAGAACGCACATGAGTACATCCAAGAAAAAAGCAGGCTCGATCTTTGCAGTGCTGGTCGTCATTGTGCTGCTGCTCGTCGTGGCAGCGACCGTGACCGTGAATGTGATTTTTTCGGGAGACCGTATCCCGGAAGTAGGCGGCTATTATCTGTATCTGCACGAGGAGGCGGATATGGAGCCGGACATTCCGCAGAATTCTCTTGTTTTTGCCAAGAATGCCCCTAATACGAGCCTTTCCCCCGGTGCAAAGGTGCTTTGCTATCTGGCGGACAACCATGTTGCGCTGCGTGATATTTACCAGATCACTGTCAACGAGGACGGCTCGACCAGTTATTTCCCCGGAACGGCTTTGGAACAGGGCAATGAGCTGAGTATCCCCCGTGAGAATATATTCGCCATATGTATCCGTGCCAGCAAGGAGCTGTATGCATATGTGACATTTGCAACATCGGTCGCCGGGCTGATGCTGCTGCTCGTTGTGCCGTGCGTGATCCTGATCATTATGCTGCTTGTGAAGATCGCCAAGAGCAGTCAGGACGATTTTGACGACGAGGACTTCCAGTTTGACGAGGAAGAGACAGATCAGATGCTCAAGAAGCCTGCCAAGAAGCAGAGCCCTCTCTTTGACCCGGAACAGTCTACTGCCGGGTCGGTGGCATCCATTGAAAAGAAGAGATCCTCTTTGCAGGGGAACTTTACCGAAAAGCCTGTCAACGAGAATTCCCCTTACCAGAAAGCCGTACAGGAGCGCACCATGAAATTCAAGAAGGTGCAGCAGGAGGATATTGAGCGTGTTCAGCGTGAGGCTGCCGAACAGCAGGCTGCTCAAAAACCAGAGACACCGCCGGAAAAACCTGCCTATGTCCCGACACATGAAAAGACCCCGGATGCCCCTGCCCCCAAGCCTGCACGGCCGAAACAGCCTGCCCCCGCACCCAAGCCTGCTGCTTCTGCGATCCCTGCGGCAGCAAGGACATCTGCACCGAATATCGACGACATCTTGGATCCCGGAGAGCTGCGTGCTGCCAAGGAGGGCAGAAAGTTCGATCCCGAAATTGCAAAGTCGGATTCCATTGACGACCTGATCGCCGTGCTGGAAAAGGAAAAGAACAAGCTGTAATGTGCCGCCTCCCTCTGGAGCAGAGGGGGGGCTTTCCTGTTGTTGTAGAGCAAAAGACCCGGTACAGTTTCCTGTACCGGGTCGGTCTTTTAGGCGTTGGTGCGCATCGTGTAGCGGATGTGTTCGATAGCAGCCTCCGCATACTCGTTGATCTTGGGAGAGCTATTGGCAGCGAGCGCCTTTTCGTACCATTCCAGCGCTTTATCGAGCTGCGGGCGCATACCGCCGCTGCCCTTGAGGTAAATATCACCGATGGCAAGCTGACTGAGTACCAGCCCTCTGTTGGCAGCTTCCATATGCCAGTCAATGGCACGTGTCGGATCCTGCGGGAACGGATAGGTGCCTTTCTCGTAGCTGTCAGCGACCTGAAACATCACATGCAGCAGCACTTCACGCTCTTTCTGTTCGAGGGTCGGGATCTGATCCTTGATCTCACGCAGGAAGCTGAACATACTGATCATGTAGTTCTTGCTTCTGGGCTTGCCAAGGAATGTCCACGTTCCCATTTCGTCCATTTCGGAGACTGTGAAGATCGCATAGTCCACCAGCTCATCGAGCTTATCCGGTACAGCGGGTGCGGCAGGGGCATCGGCAGCGACAGCCTTTTCCTCATCACGCTTGCGGGACTTCTCGATGCGGTCATAAAGCAGGTTGTCCTTTGCGTTGGAAATGCGGTCCATCAGGTCTTTATAGCGTGCCTGCCGTCTTTCGTCACCGCTGAAACCAGCACGGCGCTCCTGCATGAGGATATAGTCGAGCATATGCACACAGCGTTCCATCGTGTCGATATCTTCGAGACGGGGTGCCATATCGCTGATACGTCCGGCGATAATGGAATAGAGGAACATTGCCTTTTCCGTGTGCTGGGTATGGGCTTCTGTCGTGCCGAGCTTGCCCTGACGGAACTCCTCGTCCGCATATTCCTTGAGCTGCTCCACGCCCATTTTGTCGGTACCCTCACGCCACTGATGCGCACCGCAGCTCGTGCAGCTCACACCATTTCCATGCAGCCTTTTGCCGCACACATAACAAACCTTTGCAGCCATATTCGTTACTCCTTCTGTTGCGGTGCAGCTGATCTGCGACCGGCGAAATTATCTTTTTTTATTATAGCACAAATATACAAATACTGCAAGAGGTTACAAATTTTTTGTTAATTTTGTATATATATATGTATGGCATTCATGCAATTTGACGGATATGATCTGGATAAAAAACGCTGCTGCCCCTTGCTTTTTCGGCGGGAATGGTTTATAATAGAAAGAGCAGGTCTTGCATGGTCTGCAATTCAGCGAAAGGATGATGTGCATGAGATTCAGCAAGATGCACGGCATCGGCAATGACTATATCTACGTCAACTGCTTTGAGGAGAAGCTCCCAGCCGACCCGCATGCAGTCGCCGTCACCGTCAGCGACAGGCGGTTCGGCATCGGCGGAGACGGGCTTATCCTGATCATGCCGTCCGATCAGGCGGACTGCCGGATGCGGATGTTCAATGCGGACGGCTCGGAGGGCATGATGTGCGGCAACGGTATCCGCTGCGTGGGCAAGTATGCCTACGAACACGGCATTGTCCATAGCCCCACGCTTTCTGTGGAGACGAAGTCCGGCATCAAGCACATAACGCTCCAGATCGAGAACGGTAAGGCAGTCAGCGCAACGGTCGATATGGGCAAGGCGATCCTGAAGCCGCAGGAGATCCCCGTGCTGGCAGACGGCGAAAATTTTGTGAAGCAGCCTCTCACCGTGGAAGGGCAGACCTATACGGTCACCTGTGTCTCTATGGGCAATCCGCACTGCGTGGTGTTCACGGAACAAGACCCGATGCAGATAGACCTTGCGGCGGTCGGACCGTGGTTCGAGCATCATCCGCTGTTCCCGGAGCGCATCAATACGGAATTCGTCAAGGTGCTGGATGCGCACACGCTTTCCATGCGTGTCTGGGAGCGTGGCAGCGGGGAAACGCTTGCCTGCGGGACGGGTGCTTGTGCGGTAGCCGTGGCTGCTGTGCTGAACGGTTATTGTCAGCAGGGGGAAGAGATCACCGTCAAGCTGCGGGGCGGCGACCTGCATATTATCTGGAAGCCGGACGGCACGGTAAGGATGACCGGAACGGCTACACACGTGTTTGACGGGGAGATAGACCTTTCCCAGATGGAACATGAAATTTATTTTGTAAGGAGCTGTTAAGATGATCAAGGTCAATGAAAATTATCTGAAACTGGAAAAAAATTACCTCTTTATCCGCATTGCCGAAAAGGTAAAAGCCTTTCAGGCAGCTGACCCGGAGGCAAAGCTCATCCGTATGGGTATCGGCGATGTGACACTGCCGCTTGCGCCTGTCGTGGTGGAAGCCATGCAGAATGCCGCTGCCGAAATGGGTGTCAAGGAGACATTCCGTGGCTACGAGGACAGCGGTGCGGGCTATGATTTCCTGCGGGAAGCGGTCGCCGGGTATTACCGGAGTTTCGGGGCAGATGTACCGGCAGAGGATATTCGTATCAATGACGGCGCAAAGTCCGACTGCGGCAATCTGGTGGACATTTTCGGGGATGATAATATCGTTCTGGTGACAGACCCGGCATATCCGGTCTATGTGGATTCCAACCTGATGAGCGGCAGAAAGATCGTCTATGCCGATTCCAACGAAGCCAACGGCTTTGCGGCAATGCCCTCTGCGGACGGCTATGCACTGGACGGAAAGCAGGTATTCCCGGACATCATCTACCTCTGCTCCCCGAATAATCCCACGGGTTCGGTCTACACGAAAGCGCAGCTTGCCGAATGGATCGCCTACGCCAAGGCACATGGGGCAGTGATCCTGTTTGATGCTGCCTATGAAGCCTTTGTCAGCCAGCCGGAACTGCCCCGGAGCATTTACCAGATCGAGGGGGCAAAGGAAGTTGCCATTGAAATGTGTTCTCTCTCCAAGACGGCAGGTTTCACAGGCGTGCGCTGCGGCTATACGGTCGTTCCGTCCGAGCTGAAAGCCACAGCGTCCGACGGTACGGAAGTCAGCCTGAAACAGCTCTGGAACAGGCGTGAGGGCTCGAAGTTCAACGGTGTGTCCTATCCCGTACAGCGTGCCGCCGAGGCAGTATTCACCCCGGAAGGGCAGAAGCAGATACGGGAGAATATCGCCTACTATCAGGAAAATGCCCGTATCATGGCAGAGACCCTCACGGAGCTGGGCATTGCGTTCACGGGCGGTATCAATTCGCCGTATATCTGGTTCAAGTGTCCGGATAACATGGACAGCTGGAGTTTCTTTGACCGGATGCTGTCTGAAATTGCCGTGGTCGGCACACCGGGCGCAGGATTCGGCAAAAACGGTGACGGCTGGTTCCGGCTCACGGCATTCGGCGACCGGGACAACACGAAAGAAGCCATGCAGCGCCTGAAAAAAATGATGAAAGCTTGAGGCAGCGTGACGCTACACCCGTTGTGCCTCCCAATGCGGCTACGCCGCAAAGGTCGGCTTGCTTGACTGCTACTTTTATCTTAGCTGAAAACAGGGGGCGCTTTTGGCAAAAAAGCGCCCCCTTCTTCCAATTATTTGCGCTATCCTTTTCGCCCTTGGGCGAAAACGCACAGATAGCTCACTGCTATTTGACCATCCTCCGACCCCCTTCCCTAAAGGGAAGGGGGCTTTCTTGCGGGGGGGTTCACCCCCTGCGCCCCCTTTTTGCACTTTCAGGCGGTGCAGTGCAAGGGGGTGAATGTGGTTCACCCCCTTGATCAATCTAAATTACACTACCATCCGAGTAAGCCGGCGGCAGGCTGCCGCCTCCGTTGTGTCGCCCAATGCGCCTGACGGCGCAAAGGGCGACTGCTCTCAGGGAAGATAAAGGTATCAGTCGGTCATATCATCTTAAATTACACTACCATCCGAGTAAGCCGACCTTTGCGGCGCAGCCGCATTGGGAGGCACCACGGGAGCGGCGCCACGCCGTCCGAACCAATTTCCACCAGTGCTGCTGCCGGCTGCCATTGCCGTACCGCCGGAAAGCGTTCCGCCGTAGCCCGCAAGCTGTGTGTCATCTGCGGTCTGGAAGTAGGTCGTACCGTTCAGCGTGCCGCCTGTGTAGACCTTCACGCCCGAAGCCCCCGTACCTGCCTTGATGTTGGAGACTTGCTTGTCGGCAAGGAAGCTAATGAGGACAGTGCCGTCACTGCCGCAAAGCGTGATGCGCTCGCCGGCTGCCACCGAACCGGAGGCAGTCGTATCGGTCGTGAGCGTACCGCCGCCCATGCCACCCATGCCTCCCATACCGCCGTTTCCGGTATCTTCTACAAAGATACCGCCGGAATGGGTCATGGTGCTTTCTGCATCAAAGGCATCCGTACCGTTGGAGACCAGATAGCCGCCCGCAATGGTCAGCGTACCGTTGGAATCGAAGCCGTCATGGTCGCCGTCCGCTACATTCACCCGAGCAAAACCGCCGTTGATCGTGAGCGAATAATTACCGCCGCTGCCAAAGCCGCCCTGTCCCCAGCCTCCGCCGGGTCCGCCGCCCATATTGCCCGAACCATCCGAACCGCCTGCGGCATTGTAGCCGTCATCGGTCGTGTTGGAGACCACAGAACCGCTGTTCTGCGTGATGTTCATGCCTTCAATGCCCTCATAGGCTGTGGAGATCAGTACAACTACATCATCGAAGGTATTTGCCGTGCCCTGTCCGATCGTGACATCGTGGTCGGCATGAACTGCATCATCTGCCGAAGCCAGTTCCAGCAAGCCGCCCGCAAGTACGATATTGCCGCCTGCATGGATGCAGTCATCCGAGGAATCCACGGTCAGCGTGCCGCCGTTGATGGCAATATCGCCGCCGCTTTGCCATGTTGTGCCGGATGTGTCATACAGTCCGACAGCCTTGATACCTTTGGCGCTGATGTCGGTCTTGTTGGCGTTGCCCTCTTGCATGCCGCCCATACCGCCCATGCCGCCGCCCCACGGCGTTGACGGACCGGAAGAAGAACTACTGCCGCCGCCGTAAGTGCTGGTCTCGTAGGTAGTAATGTTGACCGTACCGCCGTTGAGGGTAACGCTCTGCTCTGCCTGAATGCCGTCCGCATAGGCATCGATCGTCACCGTGCCGCCGTTGATCGTGACATAGCCCTTTCCGGTCTCCGTGGAGGAGGACTTGATACCGTCACCGCCGGAAGTGCCGTTATTCGTCTTGACGGTAACGTTGAGCTTGCTGTAGTCGGTGTCATCCGGATTGCCGATACGCACGGAATCATTGCCACGGATACCGTCATCCACTGCATGAACTTCTATCGTGCCGTTATAGAGTTTCAGGTCATTCTTGCAGACAATGCCGTCCTCGGTGTTGCCGTTGACGATGAGCGTGCCCTTGCCCTTGAGTTTCAGGTCATCTTTCGCATAAATTGCCCCGTTGACCGTTTCCGTCACACCCTCGGAATTGGTGTCGGTGTCGATGTGGCTCGTGCCGTCTGAAATGGTATTCACCGTGCCGTTCTGTGCGGAAATGACGGCTTCATCCCCGACATTTTCCACAAAGATCGGTGCAGCGGTGGGATTCGAGAGCGTCAGACCGTTCAGGTCAAGCTCTACCACAGCATTCGGTTCGGCAGTGTTGTCGGTAAGCACCCGGATCTGCCCGTTGCTGCAATTGCCGCTGACGGAGAGGATACTTGCTTTGGTAACGGTCACATAGGTGCTGTCGGTAACGGTGATATTATCTGCTGCTGCGGCATCTACGGGATCACCGGAAGCATCATAGAGCGTTACGCCATTCGTCCCGAATTCCAGAGAAGCGACGGTATTCCCGGTGACAAGCGTGCCGCCGCCTGCCAGAAGTGCAACGCCCTGATAGGAAGTCACCGTTCCGGTGTTGGTGAAATTGCCGGCTGCGTCGCCGTCGTGCATTGCCTGTGCGCCGCCGATGTAGACCGGATAGGTCTCGGCACTGTTCAGGCTGCTGTCGGAGATCAGTACATAGTCATATTTCTTGTTGACCGGATAGGTCTTTGTGCCGACAGAGATCGCACTGTCCTTTTTCCACTCTTCCGCCATATCGAAGAGCATGACTGCCTGTGTTCCGGTGAAAGTGATCGCTTCGTTGCCGTCTACCTGATAGTCGGTCGCCGTAGCAACGACAGTGCCGCCTGTGATATTCACCGCACCGCCGGCATCGAGCCGGAAGCCCCGGTCGCCGGAAGCCGTCAGCTTGCCGCCTGAAACTGCAATTTCCGTGGCTGCCTGCACGGCATCCTTGCCCGCCTTGATGCTGACCGTGCCGTCTGTCATGAGGAGGTTCTCATCACTCTGGATACCGTCACCGGAAGCATCGATCTCGAGCGTGCCGCCCTCGATCTCGATCGCCTTGTCGGAATGGATCGCATCGGCATCGCATTCGGTAACGGCATCCGTGGTCGGGGCGGCTGTATGGATGGAAAGGCTGCCGCCGTTGAGGCTGATCTTCTTTTCACAGCTTACAGCATGGTTCATGGAACTTGCTATGTTCAGAGAACCGGAACTGCTGCGGGTGAACGTGAGTTTATGGTTCGAGTAAATGACACCGAGGGTCTTTTCCTTGCCGTCCACAGTCTCCGTGTAGGCGGCTGCGGCAGTATCGGTGATGCTGTTCTTGCCCTGTAAGGTGATTTTCGTCTTGTCCGCCCCGGAAGCGGCAGAGGTGTAGATCGCCGGCTTGGTGCTGTTGGTCATGGTAACACCGGAGAGGACTAGTTCCACATCGGCAGTATCCTCGGCGGCAGTTTCCACGTAGATCTGTCCGTCCGTCAGACTGCCGTCTACGCAGTAAACGCCGGAACTGGTGATGACTGCCGTTGTGCCGCTGATCTGTACCACACCATTTTCATCGCCCTCCACGGTGATCGCATCGTTTTGGAGATGGATATAAATGGTATCGGCAGCCGGTTCGGATAGGAGGCTATTTTTCAGCAGAGCAAGGTCGAAAACGTCCACAACGCCGTCATTCAGCAGGTCGGCATTGCCTGCGTTTTTCAGAGTGCCCGTCCCCAGCAGGAAACGCTGGAACATTACAATGTCCTCTACGCTGACCGTGCCATCGTCTGTGACATCTCCGGGCGATGTTTTGGCGCAGGAAGTCATGACCGGCGGCAGTGAAACACACAAGGCAGCGGTCATCACGGCAGCAAGACTGCGCCGGATGAGATGCTTTTTCATACAAATTTCCCCTTTCTGTCAGGATCGTAGTCAGTAAAATAATGTGCAGTCGGCTGCACAGTCCGTGCGGCGAACCCGCAGCCGTCTGCCCGATCTCTGTGGGATCATTTGTATTATACTGCTGATTTCTTAAAGAAATCTGAAAACCTGTTCCATGGTGAAATTTTCATAAAAAAACAGCACCCTCTTCCAAAAGGGTGCTAAAAGACCGCCCCATGCACCATGCGGTGTACGGGACGGTCATTTTATGGTCTTAGCCGAGCATGCTTGCGACTTCTGCGGCGAGATCGTCAGCCTTTTTCTCAATGCCCTCGCCCAGCTCGAAGCATACAAAGCCTGTTACTTCGATCGGTGCGCCGGCTTCCTTTGCCTTGCTATCGACATACTGCTTCACAGTCATCTTGTTGTCCTTGACAAAGGTCTGCTCCATCAGGCAGATCTCACCATACAGGCTGCCGAGCTTGCCCTGTGCAATGCCTGCCTTGATCTTCTCCGGCTTGGAAGCGAGCTTCGGATCCTCCTCCATTTGCTTGAGGATGATCTCCTTCTCCTCGTCCACACGGGACTGCGGTACGTCCTCACGCACCAGATATTCCGGGTGCATCGCAGCCACTTGGAAATTGCAGTCTTTCAGTGCTTCGAGAACAGCCTCGTTCGCACCTGCGGCAGTTTTGGCAGAGACCAGAGCGCCTGCCTGACCGCCCTGATGCACGTAAGCAGCTACGGCATCGCCTGTCAGTCTTGCAAAGCGGCGGATCTTCATGTTCTCACGGATGGACAGGAACAGTTCCTGAAGTGCCTCGGCAACGGTCGTCGTGCCGCCGCTGATCGTCGCTGCATTCAGCGCATCCACATCAGCCGGGTCTTTTTCGATGACAGTCATAGCGACTGCTTCTACGAATTCCTTGAACTTCGGGTTCTTTGCAGCGAAATCCGTTTCGATGTTGACTTCCACAACAGCACCTACCGTGTGGTCAGCATTGACAACAGCAAGTGCCAGACCCTCGGCAGCGACTCTGCCGGCTTTCTTTGCTTGGGTAGCCAGACCCTTTTCACGCAGGATCTGTACAGCTTTGTCCTTATCTCCCTCAGCTTCTGTCAGCGCACGCTTGCAGTCCATCATGCCTGCACCGGTCATCTGACGCAGCTCGTTGATCTCCTGAACAGAAATTTTAGCCATTCTTCATTCCTCATTTCACTCAAAAATTATCGTTATTCAGCAGCTTCTTCCTCGTCCTTGGCAGCCTCGGCAGCAGCTTCTTCGTCTGCACCCTGTCTGCCCTCGATGATCGCATTGGCGATCGTGCCGGCGATCAGCTTGACAGCACGGATCGCATCATCATTGCCCGGAATGACATGATCCACTTCGTCCGGGTCGCAGTTGGTGTCTACGATCGCAACGATCGGGATGTGCAGCTTCTTTGCCTCGGCAACGGCGATCTTCTCCTTGCGGGGGTCTACGATGAACAGCGCACCGGGGAGATGCTTCATGTTCTTGATACCGCCGAGGAACTTCTCCAGACGCTCGATCTCCAGATTGAGCTTGACGACTTCCTTCTTGGGCAGGAGCGCAAATGTACCGTCCTCTGCCATCTGGTGCAGCTGTTCCAGTCTCTGGATCCTTCTCTGGATGGTCTTGAAGTTGGTCATCATACCGCCGAGCCAGCGTGCATTGACATAGTGTGCGCCGGCACGGGTAGCTTCCTCCCGGATGGAGTCGCTTGCCTGCTTCTTTGTGCCGACGAAAAGCACTTCCTTGCCCTCTGCGGAGAGGTCACGGACGAAGAGATATGCCTCTTCGAGTTTCTTGACGGTCTTTTGCAGGTCAATGATATAGATACCATTGCGCTCTGTAAAGATGTAGGGAGCCATTTTGGGGTTCCACCGTCTGGTCTGGTGTCCGAAGTGGACACCTGCTTCGAGAAGCTGTTTCATGGATACTACGCTCATGATGTTTCCTCCTGAAATGTTTGGTTTTAGATCCTCCGCCTGTTCCAAGCACCTGACGACCGGATGACCGGCACCTTGCCGTGCGTACACAGGCGTGCGAAATCCTTTTTATTATACCATATTTTCCTGTATTTTGCAAGGCTGGGAACAGAGATCGCATGCCAAATTTTTTATGTTGAAAACCGTGGATTTGCACAATTTTGTCAATGGGGCAGGGCAGTTTCTTTCTTTAGGTGGACATCCATCTGCGGATAGGGGAAACTGATCCCCTGTTCGTCAAAAGCGGCTTTCACCTGTTCGTGCAGATCGTAATACAGATCCCAGTAAAACGCATGAACTGTCCACACCCGCACATGCAGCACCACGGCACTGTCTCCGAGCGCTCCGATACGCACCAGAGGCTGCGGCTCTTTCGAGGCATGGGGGTGCTTTTGCAGGATCGCCTGAATGATCGCTTTTGCCTTCTCCGCATCCGCATCATAGGAGATGCTGAAGTCCACATCCAGCCGCCGTCTTGGATCCTCGGTGTAGTTGAGTACCATGGCATCGGCGATCTTCCCGTTCGGTATGAACACGGTCGTCCCGTCCGGGCGCAGGAGCTTGGTCTGGAGGATGGCAATGCTTTCCACTGTGCCCGTCACGCCGCCGAACTCCACGAGATCCCCGATCTTCAGGGGCTTGGAAAAGAGCAGGATGAAACCGCCTGCCACGTTGGACAGGCTGTCCTTGAGCGCCAGTCCGATGGCAATGCCCATTGTGCCGATGACCGTGATGATACTCGTCATGGGGACATGCAGCACCGAAAGCACGATGACCCCCAGCAGCACATACAATGCCACGCTGATGAGGGACTGTAAAAAGCTGACCGCCGTGGCATCGGCATTGCTCTTGGCGAAGCCGTGTCCGATCAGCTTCATGACGATGCGGGTCAGCAGCATGCCGATCAGCAGCACCAGCAATGCCGCCCCCAGTGACGGCAGAAGCCCCCGTACATAGTCCAGCAGCGCCGTCAGAACAGAAGAGACATGCTCCGCTTCTTCTGTGATGACCTCCTCCAGTTCTCCCTCTGTTGCAGCCTGTAATGCGAGCATAGTGCCTCCTTTATGCAGCCAGTACCCGGAGCGCAGCGGCAAGCTGCGGGTCGGTGTCCGGGTCGGCAGCTTCAATGTCTGTGTCCTCGGCAGCTTCTACCTCCACATCCGGCGCAAGTCCGACCCCGTCATAGCACTCCGAAACGGTCGTCTGATAGGTCGCTACGGTGAGCGTCAGCCCGCCGCCGTCCTTCATGGGCTTTGTCTCCTGCATCACGCCCTTGCCGAAGGAATTCTTCCCCACGAGCTTGGCATCCTTGAGATCCCGCAGCGATGCGGAGAACAGCTCTGCCGCACTTGCCGAGCCGCCATTGATCAGCACAGCCATCGGCAGGTCGGTCTCCTCTGCATCGGAAAGCACGATGTCCTCTGTGACACCGCCCTGATAGGTCGCTGTCGCAATGACACCCTCCGGCAGCAGGGGGTCGAGCATCTCTTCCAGCGCATCCAGCAAGCCGCCGCCATTGCTCCGCACGTCGAACAGCAGCGCCGTTGCCCCTGCCGACTTCACGTGATCCAATGCCTCCTGAAACTGCTCCGGCGAGTTCTCCCGGAATGCCGTGATGCGGATATAGCCCACATTCCCAAGCATTTCAGAGCGTACCGTGTGAACATCGTAGCTTTTCCGGGTGATGCGGTAGTCCTTGTCCTCACCATTCCGGCGCACGGTCAGAACGACATCCGTGCCCTCCTCGCCACGCACGGCATCGATCGCTGTCTCATAGCCGACCTCCAGCACATTTTGCCCGTCTACAGCGGTAATGACATCGTCCTTCTGCAAGCCTGCCTCCGCAGCAGGAGAACCCTCCTCCGTGGAGATCACGAGGATATTGCCGTCCTCTGCCTGTGTAATGGTCACGCCGATGCCGATGCCTGTGCCGGATTCCTTGTCCATGCGTGCCTGATATTCCTCCGGGGTCATGTAGCTGGAATAGGGGTCATTCAGCCCTGCCACATAGCCTTTCAGGATACCGTCCATGAGGCTGTTCTCGTCTAAGGTCTCCTTGTAGTATTTCTCCCGGACATAGGTGTCAAGCTCTTCCAGACGGTCGTATTTTTCGGCTTTTTCCTTGACAGCCTGTACTTGGGAATTGAAGCTTTGCAGGGAGAAAAAAGAGGTCACGACAAAGGTGAGCGCACAGACGATCGCTGCAATGCTGATCGTCACGCCCACGCTGACTTTATGATTCATAGCTGACTCCTTTCAGTAGATAGAAAACAGAAGCAAGAAGCAAGAATGACCTGTGCCCCCCATTGTCAAGGATACGGTCTCTGAACTTGCCTCTTGCTTCTCATCTCTTATGTCTGATCAATAATTCAGGTAGCCGCTCGGATCGACGGCAGTACCGTTCTTACGGATCTCAAAATGCAGGTGTGGTCCGGTGGAATGCCCTGTCGAGCCGACATACCCGATGGTCTGCCCCTTGTTCACATAGGTGCCGACCGAAACGATAATGCTCGACATATGCCCGTACAGCGTGGAATATGTCCCGTCATCGTGCATGATGATGACATAGTTGCCGTAACCGTTGCCGCAGCAGTTGGCACTCTTGCCGTAATTGTGGGTGCAGCCGTTATAGCTCTTGATGACCGTCCCGGAACGGGAGGCGACCACATCAGCGCCGTTGCTCTGTGCGATGTCGATGCCCTTATGCTGTTTGCCCCAGCGCCACGCAAACCCGGACGAGATGTAATAATGCCCCGGACACGGCCACCCGAACGAAGAACCGGAATAGTCCTCCGTCGTTGTCGGTGCGGAAACGGCAGGGGTGCTTGTCCCCGGTGCAGATGCCGTATTGCCGCCGGAATTTTGCTGTGCGGCAGCCGCTTCGGCGGCTTTTCTGCGGGCTTCTTCCTCGGCAGCACGTTTTTTGGCTTCTTCTTCCGCTTTCCGTCTGGCTTCTTCCTCGGCTTTCCGGATCGCCTCATAGATCTCCGCCTCGGCAGCATCGGCTTCCTCGTTTGCCTTTTTCAGGTCGTCAATGGACTGGTTGGCGAGAGCCTTTTCCTGTTCCAGACGTTCCTTTTCAGCTTCGGACTCCGCATAGGCAGCGTTCAGCTCATTCATGGAATTGCGCATTTCTTCCTGCTTGGCTTCCTGTTCCGCTTTGGCATCCTCTTCCTGCTGGCGCTGTGCCTCAAGTGTCTCTAAATTGCGGTCGTATTGCTCCAGCTCTTCTTTCAGGTCATTGACGAGCGTATCATCGTGCCTTGCCACGCAGGAGATCAGCTCATATTTGGACAGCAGATCGTAGAAATCTGTTGCCCCCACCAGTGCAGAGGCAAGACTGTCGTTGCCGTTGACATACATGGCACGCAGCCGGAGCTTGAACTCTTCCAGCCCCTGATCGATCTCCACTTTCTGTTCGGAAATGGTCATTTCCATATTTGTAATATCCCCGTCAAGGCGAAAAATATTCTCCTTGATCGCCTCCAGCTCGGTGTCGATGATCTGCATATTGTTTTGCAGCACATCGATCTTGTCCTGCAAAGCTGCCTGATAGGCTTCTTCTTCTTTTTGATCAGCAGAGAACTGCTCGAGCTGCTGCTGGTATTCGGCAATTTTCTTGTTGTTTTCGGCTTTCTGGGCTTCCAGCTCCGCAATGGTGACTGCCCCGGCGGGCAGCTTTTCAGCGGGCTGAACGCTCATGCCGGCGATACACAAAATGGCTGCTGTGAGGGCAGCGATTCGTTTTACCGCAGTACGTTTCATGTGTAGGACCGCCTTTCCTGTGTTGATACGGTTTTTATACATTGATATACCGTCTTGTGCTGATGGCACTGCCGACAGCGCCTACCAGCGCACCGCCGACCACATATGCCACTGTGACGGGGATGTAGATGTCGGCGAACCGGATGATGCTCCCCATACCGATGATGTTCAGCAGGGCGACTTGATCCTGAAGAATGTTGACCACAGAATCATAGACCAGCCACGTGATCACAAGCGCCATGCACCCGGCAAAGAAGCCGGTGATCATGCCCTCGATGAAGAACGGGAACCGGATGAAAGCATCGGTCGCACCGACATATTTCATGATCTGGATCTCCTCACGGCGGGCATAGACGCTCGCTTTTGTGGTGTTGGAAATAATGACCATGGATACAATGACCATCGCCAGAATGATCGCCCCCATGACCCATGTCAGAATAGTCCGGAGCTGCACCAGTATGTTCACGAAATCATACGGCGCACGGATGGAGTAGATATTGTCGAGTTTCCGGATCTCCGCAATGGTGCTTTGTATCTCGTCGATGTTGTTCACCTTGATGCGGTAGGCATCGACAAGGGGGTTGTCATCGCCGAGAGAGTCGAATAGCACTTCATATTCTGCCATGCTTGCTTTCAGGGATTCATAGGCTTCTTCCTTGGAATAAAAGACGACCTCGGAGACATTCGGCATCGCCCGGAGCTTGCTGCCGATCTCTTTGAGCATTTCATCGTCTGTATCGTCATTGAAGTAGACGATGACCTCATTTTTTTCCTCGATGCCGCCGATGATGGAATTGACATTGTAGTAGGCAAGCACACTGATCCCGACCAGCAGCAGGCTCACCAGCAGTACGCAGAAAGAGGCGAATGCCATCATCCGGTTTTTCCAGACATTGTCCACGCCCTGCTGTACGAGGTATCTGACACCGCTAACCTTCATCGGCACCTCCTAAAATTTCATCGAACACGATCTCGCCCTGCGTGATGTTGATGATACGCCCGCCGAAATGCCGCACCAGATCGTGTTCATGCGTGACCATTAAAATGGTCGTTCCGCAGGCATTGATGCCCTTGAGCAGTTCTACGATCTCGTAGGACAGCTCCGGGTCGATATTTCCGGTCGGCTCGTCGGCAATAATGAGCTTGGGATCGTTCACGAGCGCCCTTGCAATGGCAACACGCTGCATCTCACCGCCGGAAAGCTCGTGCGGGAAAGAATTCGCCTTTGCCTGAAGCCCCACCAGAGAGATCACATAGGGCACACGCTTGCGTATGTACTTGTACGGCGCATCGATGACACGCAGCACAAAAGCGATATTTTCGTAGACCGTCATGGACGGGATCAGCCGGAAGTCCTGAAAGACGATGCCGATGGTACGGCGCAGCTCCGGGATCTTGCGGCGGCGCAGCTTGCGCAGATTGTAGCCGTTGACGATGACAACGCCCTCTGTCGCTTCGATCTCCTTGAGGAGAAGCTTGATCATCGTACTTTTGCCCGCACCGGAAGAGCCGACGACAAAGGCAAAGTCGCCGTCATTGATCTTCAGGCTGACATGGTTGAGCGCATCCACACCGCTTGCATAGGTGACGGATACATCCTTTAATTCTACCATAGCAGACTCCTTGCAAAGCATTTGCCTGTGTCAGGGCTGCTGACGACAGGCAGATGACTTAGAATTTCGTGGGATTTGCCTGTAGGTAGCGCTTGACCATGAGTGCGATCTTGAAAATGATCGCATGGTCGAACTCCCGCAGGTCGAGCCCTGTCAGCTTCTTGATCTTCTCGAGGCGGTACACGAGGGTATTTCTGTGAACGAACAGCTTCCGGGACGTTTCGGAAACGTTCAGGTTGTTCTCGAAGAATTTCTGGATGGTGAACAGCGTTTCATGGTCGAGCGACTCGATGCTGCCCCGCTTGAACACCTCATGCAGGAACGTTTCACACAGCGTAGTCGGCAGGTGATAGATCAGGCGGGAAATGCCCAGATTGTCGTAGCTGACGATGATCTTGTCCGTATCGAATACCTTGCCGACTTCGAGGGCGGTCTGTGCCTCCTTGAAGGAGCGTGCAAGGTCTTTCACGCTGGTGACAGCCGTACCGATGCCGACATTGACACGGGTATAGAACTCGCTGCTGAGTGTGTCCGCAATGGAACGTGCGAGTTTTTCGAGGTCTTTGGAATCGACACTGCTCTTGATCTCCTTAACGAGAACGATATCGGACTCGGTGATGTTGAACACGAAGTCCTTGTTCTTGTCCGGGAACAGGTTCTGGATGACATCGTAGGCAGAAATGTCATTGGAGGAAACGATGCGGATGAGGAGCACGACACGGCTGATCTCGGCATTGAAATGCAGCTCCCGTGCCTTGATGACGATGTCGCCGGGAAGCACGTTGTCGAGGACAACGTTCTTGATGAAGTTGTTGCGGTCATACTTCTCGTCATAATACTGCTTGATATTGGAGAGGGTAATGGCAAGGATGCTGGCATACTTGGAGGCAGTTTCATCCGTACCCTCTACGAAAACGGCATAATCCGGCTTCTGGTGTGCGCCGAAAGGCTTATAGGTAAAACCGTCCCGCACAAAAATATCGTGGGTATCGCTCAGATCGAGGGAAACAAATTCGTTGGTCGTGCCGACCTTGGTCAGGTCGCTGCAGGCAATGATGGTGGCATTTTCGTCTACGACACCGATCGTGGCATCCATGGTGTCACGCATCTGGTGGACCAGTCCCTGAAACAATCTGTTTGACATACACAAACTTCCCTTCTGTTGTTGGATGGCAGGGGTCGCCTACCTGTTACTTTGGTATCATTAAAATAGTAACATATTTTGATGAACGCAATATGAATAAAACGTTAAATTTTCTTGTTTTTTAGTGAGATCGGCTAATATTTTTATTTCCATTTGTGTATTCATCACAAATTCAGATACAGCTTTGTAACTAGATCGTAACTACAGCATCGGAAAGCCAAAAGATCAAGCGGAGGCAGCAGCGCTCCGCTTATTGTAAAAGTATACCGCTATCGCCGCCGCAAGGATGATAGCATAGCCTAAAAAGCTCCATTTATCGGGAATTTCCCGAAAGAGCAGGAGACCCAGCCCGGCTGCGAAGATGATCTGGGAATAGTCGTACACGGAGATCTCCCTTGCCGGGGCATAGCAGTAGGCAGCCGTAATGGAGAATTGTCCGCCTGCTGCCGCGATCCCTGCCCCGAAAAGCATGAGGAGCTGCATCCCCGTCATCGGGTGGAGATCGAAGAGCAGGAACGGCAGTGTCACCGCACAGGAAAACCCCGAAAAGAACAGTACGATGAACGTCTTGTCCACGCCTTTTTGCCCTAAGATACGCACCATGGCATAGGCTGCGCCCGCTGCGATGCCCCCGCACAGCCCGGCGAACGATGCCGGATGATCGGAAAGAGCAAAAGACGGCTTGACGATCAGCATACTGCCGAGGAATGCCGTCACCACCGCTGCCGCCTGCGCCGGGCGGAGCTTTTCTTTCAGCAGCAGCCACGAAAAGAGGATCGTGAAAAACGGGGACATTTTGTTCAGCATGGAGGCATCCGACAGCACGAGATGATCAATGGCGTAAAAATTGCACAGCACCCCCGCTGTGCCGCAGGCAGCCCGCAGGAGCAGATAGTGCCATGCACCTTTCAAGTGCTGTTTCGGTGCGCCGTCTTTTACGAACAGGACAGCGGCGATCAGCAGTGCCACGAAATTCCGGAAAAAGCTTTTCTGGACGGACGGCAGATCGCCTGACAGCCGGACAAAGGCATTCATACAGGCAAAGCAGAACGCCGAGCAGATGATCAGCAGGATCCCCTTGTTTCTGGAACGCACGGCAGTTCATCTCCTTTTCCCGGTGATACGGGGTCTCAGGCGGCGGCGGTACAGCTCCCGCACCGTGAACAGCATATAGTCATACATCAGAAAAAACGGATCGAGCAGAACCAGCAGTCCTGCTCCGCCGTATTTTCCAAACTCATCCAGCATCTCCAGCATATCCTGCAAGCCAAGGAGATATACATTCAGGTAAAAATAAGCGACCATCGTCACATCGAAGAACAGCAGCTTTACTCCCACCTGTAACAGTTTCGGGCGTATCCGGTTCAGGTATTTGCGCAAGATCGGATAGCACCCGAAGAACATAATAAAGATGAGTGCTGCCTCCTTGTCGTAGGTCACGAACAGCGACAGCAGCCCGACCGCAACATAAGTCACCCATGCCCATGCCGTGCTGACTTCTTCCACGACCACCAGCAGCAGCACGCCGGAAAGCATCGGCAGCACCAGATACAGCAGCGGGAACACGCCTGTCAGGAACATGCAGATCAGGCAGAAAGCTGCTACGATGCCGCCGAGCGCTACCCGGTAGCTGACACGGTTCATTCCGGGTACACGAGCCGGGAGACGGTCCAGCCGGCAAGAACGGTACACATATCGGCAGCCACAGCCTTTGCGGCAGGCAGGTCATGCATCCGGTAATTGCCGCACTCCCTGCGCTGACTGCCGGGTATCTCTCCCGTAAAATCCCGCACGAATGCACAGCTTTCCTGCACGAGACGGATCGCCGTTTCCGGCGTGATACTGCTGCGCACCACGAAGTAAAATCCCGTCAGACAGCCCATCGGACCGACATAGATGACGGCATCGCTTTCAGGCGTATTGCGGACATAGGTCGCAAACAGATGCTCAAAGGTATGTGCTGCGGCAGGGGAGAGGTAGTCATTTTCCGGGTTGTTGGGGATCTTCATGCGGATGTCATAGGTCACGGCATCACCGTCGATCCGTGAGGTGTACATGCCCTTCCCCAGTATGTCATGATCAATAGTAAAGCTCCGGATGGTCTTCATAGCAAGCCTCCTGCGGAATGAGTCGATAGTTCAGCCCTGTCACAGGGAAAAGTCAGTTCTTGACCGGCAAGGTGTCGATCAGCTCGATCACATAGCACAGGATATGCAGGGCATCTAACGGAGTGATCGATCCGTCCAGATCGACATCTGCATACGGCGCTGCGCTTTCCTCGAGTTCAGCAAGACCCAGCAGATACTTGTTGATCGCAACGACATCTGCCAGAACGACGTTGCCGTTGCCGTCCACATCTCCGTACTTGCCTTCTGCCGGTGTCACCGTTTCGCCGGTCACGTCAGGTGCTTCGGTAGCCTCCGGTCCAGTGGTTTCAGTCGGCTTTGTGTCAGGGGGCGTTGTCTCGCCGTCCCATGTGTAGAGATCCTCCGGCAGTTCGTCCAGCGTGATGCAGTAGTCACTGTTGAACATTTCGTTTACTGTGTCTGCATTCTGATAATCCTCACCGGAAATGAATTTATCCTGATCGTCATACCACGTGCAGAAATACAGCCAGCCTGCGTTCTCGATCTGGAGATTGGCAAGGCTCGGGATGGTGCTGTTCTCCGGCATGGAGACCATTTTCTTGTTGTCCACGTAGTCCACCAGTGACCAGAAGATCTTGCTCTCGGCATCTTCGTTCGGTCCGGAAGTCAGTCCGTCATGGCGGTTGTAAACGGTATTGTATTTGTCAAAGCCGACAATGTCCACCCATTCATCTCCTGCGTACCAGAGGGCGGATTCTTCGGAATAGGCATAGAGGTTCTGCTCCCAGATGAGGTTGTGGATGCCGTATTTTTCCGTCAGGGTCGTGTAGAGGAGTTTCCACAGCTGGTTATAGACCTCTGCGCCCTCTTTCGACCACCAGAACCACGAACCGCTGCCGTCGGCGGGGATACCGGTATTGCTCGGGTTGCCCTCTGCCTCATGCAGGGGACGGAAGATGACCGGAACGCCGGCATCCTGCAATTTCTGAAGTTCTGCGGCAACGAGCTTGATCGCTTCCTGATAGAAAACGTATTCCTTCGTGCCCTCTACCATGCAGTTGGCAGTGTGGAAATCGGTCTTTTCGGAGTAGGTGAACTGCTGCCAGTCATTGGAGATCTTGGTGATATTGCCTTCCTCATCGATCTCAAAGTCATCCATGGAGACCGGAACGGTGCAGTGCCAGCTTGCGGTGACGATGCCGTTCTTGTTGGTCGCCCAGTCGATCATGCGGTCGGTCACGCCGTCCTCCCACGCAAAGCCGGGATTGTGGCAGTTGAAGTCAAAGCCCCGGATCGCCGGATAGTGTCCGGTCAGCTCATAGAGATAGCGGCATTCGGTGTTGTAGTCATTAAAGGTGTAGCCTCTGCTCTGGGTGTCATAGCCGTACCGCTGTCCTTCTTCGTCATAGCATTCCCAGACGAAAGTAGAGCCGTCGTCTGCGGTGTCTTTCTGCGCCGGGTCAAATGTATAGGTCTTGCCGTCCTGATCGACACAGGTGTCCGTTGCGGCATCGTAACGGATGGTGGTCTGCATGCCGTGACCGCCGCCGTAAATTTCCTGCTGCCCGGAAAGGATGTTCTTCCCGTAGACGGAATTGAGGTATTTCAGCAGTGCCTTGGCTTCGGGGGTGGCATCCGGGTCACAGGTCTCGCCTGTTCCAGTCAGCGGTTCAAATTCGGCTTTCTTGATCGTGATGGTATCGTATGCGGCATAGCCGTATTCCGGCACGAGGGAGACCTCGTTCACGCCCTCTTTCATGCGGAACACGCCGAGATCGATGTCCGTCCAGTCCTCGATATAGCCCATGTTGTAGGTGTACTTGACACCGTTGACGGCGATGGTCTGCTGACGGGATTCGCCCGGATTCAGGCGCTGCACGGCACGCACGTCGATCTCATACATGCCCTCTTCCTCGACCTCGACCTCAAAGGTGATCGGGGAGGCAGTCAGATAGGCGAAGCCGTCTCCGGAATAGCCGGGCACTTCTGTTTCGTAGATGGAAGTCCATAGATCGACCCCCTCGAAGTCCTCGACCTCATACGTACCCAGTCCATAGGCAGCGGAGGCAGAGAACGGGACAGCCGGCATACTTGCCAGACACATCGTTGCTGCCAGTGCAGAGGCAGCGGCTTTTCTGAACATTTTCTTCATCATTTTACCCTCATCTTTCTGTTGTTTCACGGAAAAAGAAACGATCCATGATTTCATTATACCATATTATACAAGATCTTTCTATCTGCATTCTGCACAAATCTAAGGAATATTTTTGGGCAGTTTTTCAGATGCGCCGGGAGCTATGCAGAAAATTTACAAAAAATTCACAGCAATTTGCACGGAAAGCAGTCGGCAGACTTGCTTTTTTACGGGAAATATGATATAATTGACATGTATGTTTATCGGCGGGCAGCAGAATGCCCGACCGCTTTTGTATGACCGCTATCACGGCAAAGGAGGATCGCTATGCTGCATGGATACAAAATTGCCGCTGTCTGTGTTTCCAAGATCCATGAAGCAGTCCTGATCGAATTCATCCAGTCCCTCAGCGATACGCTTGCCGCACAGAATTGGCGGGTGCTCGTATTTACGACCGGTACAGACCTGTTCTGGAAGACCAGATCCAATATGGGCGAGGAATGTATCTTCGACCTCATCGATACAGATACAACGGATGCACTCGTGATCTTCAATGACAAAATTCTGGATATTTCTTGTCTGGGATCCATTATCGCCCGTGCGCAGGGGCATGCTATTCCTGTTTTTTTTCTCAACGGCAGGCGGGAGAACTGCTGCTGTGTCAATTTTGATTATAAAAAGGGCTTTGCCAATGTCGTCAGACATCTTGTCGAAGTACACGGGGTGACGGATCTCCACTACATAGGCGGCTTTGAAAACAATGAATACTCGGACGAGCGCAGGGATGCCATGCGGGAAGTGCTGGACGAGTATCATATCCCGTTCGGGAGTGACCGGATCAGCTACGGCAATTTCTGGTCTATGCCTGCCCGTGAAGCGGCGAAAAAGCTCATAGACGAACACCGTCTGCCGCAGGCGATCGTCTGCGCCAACGATACCATGGCGATCGCTGTCTGTGTGGAGCTGCACCAGAACGGCTACCAAGTGCCGGAGGACGTGATCGTGACGGGTTTTGACGGCATCGATGCCATCCATTATTCTATCCCGACCATGACCTCGGCTTGCTGCGATTACGGGGAACTGGGGGAGGCGGTCGGCAGGCTGATCGTCCGCAGCGGGAACGGCGAAACGATCCCCGACGGTCTGTTCCTTGAGCCGAAGCCCGTGTTACAGGAGTCCTGCGGCTGTCAGGCGCAGAAAGCACTGGATATGGTGGACTTCATCAACGGGCTGAATGACACGTTCAACCGCTTCCAGACAGAGGATGAGCTGCTGGGGGAAATTTCCTCGAAAATACAGGGCAGCACCACGCTTGACGAGATCCATGACCAGCTCCACCATGAGGTGTTCTACTGCATGACTGCTGTCCTCAAAAAGGAGACCATAGATTTTTCACTCGACCCCATGCGCATCCACTCCGGAACGGCATTCGGTGAGGAGGTCTATGTGGTACAGGATACCGATGTGTGGGAGGCGGAGCGGCAGTTCATCCCTGTCCGTTCCCTTGTGCCGAGGCTGGAAGATATGTTCACCTCGGGAAAAGCGATCGTGTTCATCGCTCTGCACCAGATCGACATCCCGCTTGGCTACCTGAGCTTCCACTTTCAGGACTATGACCGTCAGAGCTACCTCAAGATCAATCAGATCGCCCTTTCCCTGAGCAGTGCGATCGCCGGTTTCCGGAATGCGCAGTATCAGAAACACCTACAGGCAAAAGTCGATGAAATGTACAAATATGATGCCCTTACCGGGCTGTATAACCGCATTGCGTTCCTTAAACGATTCCGGCAGATGATGGAGGGGAACATCTCCCACGGGCTGACACTTGTGCTGTGCGATCTGGACGGGCTGAAATACATCAACGACCATTTCAGCCACACGGAGGGCGACAATGCCATAGCCGTGACGGCGAATGCGCTCCACGAAGCCTGCCGGGAGGGGCTTTGTTGCCGGTACGGCGGGGATGAGCTGGTCGCTGTCCTAGACCGCTGCGCAGATCCGGATGCCCTGCGGGCGCAGATCCTGCATTTTCTGGACAATTATAATCAGACTTCCGGGAAACCGTATCAGGTCTCGGCAAGTATCGGTATCTACTCCTCGGCAGAGGAGGGATTCGAGCAGATGTTTGAAAAGGCAGATGCCTTGATGTATCAGGACAAGACCGGCAAACCGCACAGGCGGACATGATCAAAGCCCTCTCCGGCAAGGGGAGGGCTTTGGCTGCATTTTTTCCGGTCTCCCCGCATAGGATGCAGCAAGGGGGGAACGAAATGGAAGATGCGGTCGTAGAGATGCCCGGAACGGAGGAGACCGGCTGGCAGCCGCCTGTTGTCAAGGCTGCCCCCGAAGCGCCGCCCTGCCCGGCTGCGGATGTGTTTTTCATGCAGTATGCGGTATGCATCCTGCTGCTGACGGCAGTACTGGTGCTGCGGGTGCTGGATGCAGGTGCATTCGGGAACACACTGGAGACGTTCCGGAACAACACCGCCTGCCCGGACGAGCCGTGGGTCACGGGGCTGTTCCGGTACATTGGCAGCCTGTGGAGCTGAAATGCGGGAACTGCCGCATTGTCATGGATTTCGGCTTCCCGGCAATGGCAGCGGTGGTGCTGCTCTGGGGGCAGGGAATGCTCCGGCAGATGGTCTGGGTGTGCGTGCTCCATGAACTGGGGCACGCACTTGCCATGTGGCTGACCCATGCGGGGATACGGGAGATACGCCTTTATGCGGCAGGCTTGCAGATGCGCACGGATACGGTCTTTTTGAGCAAGGGGGCGCTGCTGGCTGTCTACCTCAGCGGTCCGGCAGTCAATCTGTGCATGGCTGCTTTGCTGCATGGCACGGAGACAGGGCTGCTGCACCTGTGTATCGGGGCGTTCAATCTGCTGCCGTTCCGGGTGCTGGACGGCGGTGCTGCGCTGCGGTGCTTGTTGGAGGACCGTCCGCAGTGCCTGCGTGTGCTGGAGGTGTCCTGCTTTCTGCTGGCGGCAGGGCTTGTGGGGGCAGCAGCGGCGGCAGGGCTGCGGCAGCCAGCTGTCTATGGGATGGCGGTCTACCTGGCGCTCTGTGAAACGGGGTCCTTGAAATTTGTGCAAAATAGCTAAAAATGATATGTTGAAATATCAGATATTCTAAAAATTGCTATATTGCATTGCAAAATGTATGATTCAATGGTATAATAACGATAAGGATCTTTCTTGTGAAAGACCGCAGAACGTGAGATCTTAACAAAGGAGCGAAACCGCTATGAACCAATTCCATGCAGGCAATATCCGGAATATTGCCATTGCCGGGCATCACAGTTCCGGCAAGACCTCCCTCGCTGAAGCATTGCTCTACCGGGCAAAGGCTTCCGACCGTTTTGGAAAAATTGCCGACGGCACGACCGTCTGTGACTACGACCCCGAGGAGATCCGCCGCAAGGGAACGATCTCGACGACGCTGGCAGGTTTTGCCTATGAGGGCAACTGGATCAACCTGCTCGACACGCCGGGCATTCTGGACTTTGCCGGAGAGCAGCTTTCGGGCATTGTTGCCGCCGATACGGTGCTCATCACCGTTTCTGCCAAGTCCGGTGTGAGTGTCGGCACGAAAAAAGCCTATGACGCTGCCAAGGCGCTTGGCAAGTCTGCCATGTTTGTCATTACCAAGATCGATGACAAGGATGCCAATTTTTATAATGTACTCACCCAGCTCAAGACCGTGTTCGGTCCGACTGTTTGCCCGGTCGTTGTGCCTGTCCTGAAAAACCACGAGATCGGTTCGTTCGTGAACCTGATCGAAATGCAGGCATATGCCTATGACAAGTCCGGCAACGCTGTGCCGCAGGAACTGCCTGCCGAGATCTCCGATGATAAGGAATACCGTCTGGAAGGTCTGAAAGCTGCCATTTCCGAAGCCGTTGCTGAAACGGATGAAAGCCTCATGGAGAAATTCTTCGAGGGTGAGGAATTCACGCAGAAGGAGCTGATCGACGGCATCCATGCCGGCATGAACAGCGGACTGATCACGCCGGTGGTCTGCACGTCTGCCTTTACGCTGGCAGGGGTGGACATGCTCCTGAAAGAATTCGGCTTGCTCGTGCCAGCTGCCAATGAAGTTGCTCCGGCACAGGCTGTCTGCCATGAGGAGCTGGAGGAGATCGCCTGTGACCCCGATGCGCCTTTGGCTGCACTTGTATGCAAGACGGTCGCTGACCCGTTTGTGGGCAAGATGTCCTACCTGAAGATCCTCTCCGGGAAGATCTCTTCCGACTCTGCCGTTGTCAATTCGAGAACGGGCGCAGAGGAGAAGCTCGGCAAGCTCTACACGCTGCTCGGCAAGAAGCAGACCGAGATCAAGTCCGCCGAAGCCGGAGACATCATCGCCGCTGTCAAGATCTCAGCGCTGACTGGCGATACGCTCTGTGCGCCGTCAAGAGTTGCCGCTGCCCTGATGCCGGCGTTCCCGAAGCCGTGCTACTCCATGGCTGTCCGGGCAAAGCAGCAGGGCGATGAGAGCAAGATCGCTTCCGGGATGCAGCGCCTTGTGGAGGAGGATCCGACTTTGACCTACACGCAGGATCCGCAGACCAAGGAAATGCTCCTCAGCGGTCTGGGCGAACAGCATCTGGAGATCGCAGTGACCAAGCTCTCCGCCAAATTTGGCGCAGAGGTGAAGCTCTCCAAGCCGCAGATCGCTTACCGGGAGACCATCCGCAAGAAGGTGCAGGCTGAGGGCAAGCACAAGAAGCAGTCCGGCGGTCACGGACAGTACGGGCACGTGATCATGTCCTTTGAACCGTGCGTGAGCGATACACTGGTGTTTGAGGAAAAGGTATTCGGCGGTTCTGTGCCGAAGAACTACTTCCCGGCAGTCGAAAAGGGCTTGCAGGAGTGCGTGCAGAAGGGCGTGCTGGCAGGCTGCCCGGTGGTCGGGCTGAAGGCGGTCTTGCTGGACGGTTCGTATCATCCGGTCGATTCCTCGGAAATGGCATTCAAGATGGCAGCCTCCATTGCCTACCGGGAGGGCATGCGTGCGGCAGACCCCGTCATGCTCGAACCGATCGGGACGCTCAATGTCACAGCGCCGGATGAAAATACCGGAGACATCATGGGCGAACTGAACAAGCGCCGTGGCAGAGTGCTCGGCATGGAACCTGCCGGCAAGGGTGAAACGACCATCACCGCCGAAGTGCCTATGCGGGAGATGCAGGACTTTGCGCTGTACCTGCGGCAGACAGCAAGGGGCATGGGCAGTTTCACGCTGGAATTTTTGCGGTATGAGCCTCTCCCGGCGAACCTGCTGACGGAGGTCATTGCCTCACTGGCAGCGAATGCGTGACAACAACAGACCCTCTTCCGGAACGGGAGAGGGTCTTATATATGTAAATAATTTATAAAACCCCTTGCAATCTGTCGGGAAATGTGGTATGATAATAATATGTAAACGCTGTTTACACGACACTGCTTCAGGGAGATGATACCATGGATCATGCAGAACTTGGAAAAAGGCTCAAAGCTGCAAGACTTGCCCGGAAAATGACACAAAGCGATGTCGTTGGCGACTTCATTACCCGCAATATGCTCAGTCAGATCGAAAGCGGCACGGCGATACCTTCTATGAAAACGCTGGAATACCTCGCCGGGGTGCTGGAGATACCGCTGGATCAGCTCTTTGCCGACCCGGAAACGCAGGAGGAGCATTCCGGCATCCAGCTTTTGCAGGAGGCAAAGGATCTGCTCCGGAACGGCTGTTATGAAGCAGTCCTTGCCTTAGAGGACAAGACGGATCAGCTCAGTGATGAGCTGCACGCCATTCACAGCATGGCTTCCATGGCACTGGCAAATTCACTGGCAGAGTACCGGGATGCGGAGCATTTGCAGAATGCGGTCGTCTATGCCCGCCATGCCGCAAGGGAGGCGGAGATCGGCTTGTATGCCAATGCCGACCGTGTCGCCAAAGCCAATCACCTGATCGCACAGCTTGCGAAATACTTGAGTACCTACTATTCTCATCTGGCGGCCGGGGAAACGGAGGGGTGAATGCCGCAGGAGAGGACCGGACAGAATTTTTTCGGAAAATTGCAAAAAAATACTTGACAAATTCGGAAGATCGTAGTATACTATACATGTAAATTTAATTTACATGTATAAGGACGGTCTGGAAAGGAGGAAGGCTTATGCAGACATGGTGGGAAGGCTTAGGGCTGACATTGCAGGTGCTGTACTGCATTGCCGTCCCTTCCACACTGATCTTGCTGCTGCAAATGGTGCTGACAACGTTCGGCGGGCATGGAGACGGCGGTGTGGATATTTCCGATACGTCCGGCATCGATATGGCGGATGGTGTGGATCTGGGGGATGCCGATCTTGGCGGGGATACGGACTTGGATGCAGATGCCGTCACGGACGGCGGCGATCCGGCAGACATCAGTGCTTTCCGGCTGCTCACGCTGCAAACTGTTGTCACGTTCCTAGCCGTGTTCGGATGGGTGTCCATTATCTGCCTGAATGCCGGGATGCCGACAGCAGGCGGCGTTCTGGTCGGGGCTGTGTGCGGCTTCCTGATGATGCTGCTCGTGGCAAAAATGGTGCAGCTGTCGAAGAAGCTGGTGGAAAACGGCATTCTGGATCTCCGGGGCGCGATCGGGGAAACGGCGACTGTGTATGTCATGATCCCTCCGAAAGAAACCGGAACGGGCAAGATCACGATGCAGCTCCAAGGCAGATTCTGTGAGCTGGATGCGGTCAATGCCGGCGATTCCGCCATTCCCGCAGGCACACAGGTGCTTGTGACGGACATCATCGGCGATTCCCTTGTCGTGGAACGCCCCAATTGAAAGGAGTTCAGATATGGACAATGTTGCGATCCTGTTGATCATCTGTGTACTGGTCATCATTGTGTTTGCCGCTTTTATGGCGATCCTTTCCCGGTACAGAAAGTGTCCCTCCGACAAGATCCTCGTGGTTTACGGTAAGGTCGGTACGGACGAGAACGGACAGCCCCGCAGTGCGAAATGTATCCACGGCGGTGCGGCTTTCATCGTGCCGGTCATCCAGTCCTACCAGTATCTTGACCTGACACCGATCTCCATGAATGTAGATCTCCGCAATGCCCTCTCCAAGCAGAATATCCGCATCAACGTGCCCTCCCGCTTTACGGTCGGCATTTCGACCGAGCCGGGCGTGATGCAGAATGCGGCAGAACGGCTTCTGGGGCTGAAACTGGTGGAGATACAGGAGCTTGCCAAGGATATTATTTTCGGGCAGCTCCGTCTGATCATCGCCACGATGGATATTGAGGAGATCAATGCCGACCGTGACAAATTTCTCGTTGCCGTTTCCAAGAACGTGGAGATCGAGCTGAAAAAAATCGGTCTGCGCCTGATCAACGTCAATGTCACTGACATCACCGATGAATCCGGCTACCTGAACGCACTCGGTAAGGAAGCCGCTGCCAAGGCTGTCAACGATGCCAAGCGCAGCGTTGCCGAGCAGAACCGTGACGGTGAGATCGGTCAGGCAAATGCCCAGCAGGAACAGCGTGTAGCCGTTGCTAAGGCAAATGCTGCCGCTATCGAGGGCGAAAATATGTCCAAGGTCGCTGTCGCTGAATCCGAAGCTGTCCGCCGGGAACGGGAAGCAGAATCTCTCCGCAAGGCGACGGCTGCCGAAGCCGTGCAGGCTGCCAAGGCAAAGCAGGAAGCCTACTCCGCACAGCAGGAGGCAGAGCTGACCCGTGCCGAGCTGGAAAAAGCGACCCAGAAAGCGGATGTCATCGTCAAGGCGGAGATCGCCAAGGAACAGGCAGAGATCGATGCCGAAGCCGAAGCCGAAGTCATCCGCCGCAAGGCACGTGGTGAAGCCGATGCTATCTATGCCCGCATGGAAGCCGAAGCAAAAGGTCAGCAGGAGATCCTGACCCGTCAGGCAGAAGGTATGCGGCAGATCGTGGAGGCTGCCGGCGGCGATGCCAATGCTGCCGTGAAGCTCCTCATTGCTGAAAAGCTCGAGGATCTGGTCTCCATTCAGGTCGAAGCGATCAAGAATATCAAGATCGACAAGATCACCGTGTGGGACAGCGGACAGAATGCGGACGGGCAGACTTCTACTGCCGGGTTTATTTCCGGGCTGATGAAGTCCGTGCCGCCCCTGAACGAACTGTTCAAGCAGGCTGGTATGGAACTGCCGGATCTGCTCGGCAAGGAGATCGCCGAAGCAGAGGCAGAACGTGCCGCTGCCGAGACCCCTCTGGTCGAAGCCGAACTGGTCGAGGACGGCACATCCGCCTGAAATGGTTCACCTCCCCCCCTTGCCTGTATCAGGCAGGGGGTCCTTTTTTGTCCAACAGCCGTGCGATGCGCTCCCGTTCCGCTGCTACCTGTCCGGCTTGTGCCGATCCCGGGGTAAAGAGCGCCGCATAGCTGTAAAACGCCATGCCAAGCCCTGCTGCCTGCACAGCGGACACCTCCTCGGAGAGGACTGTCTCACATGTCAGCCATTCCTCACTGCCCGTGCCAGCCCACTTGTCTGTGCTGCCGATCTTATAGGGAGCAAGCCCGACCACCAGCTTTGCGGAAACTGTCAGCGACTGCCATTCCTGCAACGTCTCCGTAAACGGACAGACCGCATTGTCAAATCCATAGTATAGCTGCGGTATCATCCAGTCACAGTAGCCCGGTTCTTTGCACCAGAGGGGGATATCGGCATACAGTACCTCGTAGTCGGTCTTTCGATTGCCCTGCGGACTGATGCTGAAGATCAGGTGCTCGTCCTTTGCTTTTACGGTGTCGTACAGGCATTTCACCAGTAAGGAACAGTTCCCCCGCCGCCAGTCTGCCAGATCGGATGCACCGCTTTCCGCAAAGGCTTCTGCATCAAAGGCGGCATCCTGTGTGGGGTAGAAATAGTCGTCTATGTGAATGCCGTCCACCGCATAGCCGTCCAGAATTTCCTGCACCCCTGCGCAGATCAGCTCACGCACTTCCGGGTAGGCAGGGTCGAGCCAGCAGTGCCCGTCCACCGTCCGGATGCGCTCCGTACCGAGCCATTGCCGGGTCGGATAGGTCTCCGGGAGGGCGGCAAGGGCTTCCGGTGTTTGCAGACGCAGGGGGTTCACCCATGCGTGAACGGAAAGCCCCTGCCTGTGGGCTTCTTCTGTCAGGACGGCAAGCGGGTCGTAGTCCCCCGTCAGGTAGCTGCCCGGCGGAAACAGTTCCGAATGGTAATAGGCATCGCCGTATGCCCGTATATGCAGGAATACCGTATTCAGCCCGAAGTCTGCGCACCGGGCAAAGGCTTCCGCTGCCGTCTCCCGGCATTGGGCTTCGGTCTTGCCGGTGAGCCATTCGCTGTACTGCATGACGGGTATCCAGACAGCACGCACGGTGCTGTCCGCTTCGGCGGCTTCTTCCGGGGCTGGATCTTGGGGAATATCTGCAAAGGGCTGTAAATGGGCGATCTCCTGCTGCCAGTAAGTCTCCGCCGTGGCAGGGCGTTCCGTACAGGCAGTCAGCAGCAGGCACAGCAGGACACAAAGTACCGTTCTCATGGACATCCCTCCTCACCGTATCCTATGCGGCACGGGGCAGGGGTATGCGGGGGAAAGTGACAGAATTGTTATGAAAAAGTCACCGTCATGTCATGCAGGTGTGGTATACTAAAGGCAACAACAGAAAGGAGCAGAGCAGTTATGGAGATCCTGCGTGTAGAGCATCTTTCCAAGATCTATGGTAAAGGTGAAAATGCCGTCCGTGCCTTGGATGATGTGTCTTTTGGGGTGAACAAGGGCGAATTTGTGGCGATCATCGGACCGTCCGGGTCGGGGAAATCGACTTTGCTGCATATTTTAGGGGGCGTGGACAAGCCGACCACCGGCAAGGTATTCATGGACGGGTCGGATGTGTACGACCGGAATGACGATGCGCTTGCGGTGTTCCGCAGGCGGCAGGTGGGGCTGATCTATCAGTTTTACAACCTGATCCCCGTCCTGAACGTCACCGAAAATATGACCCTCCCCGTCCTCATGGACGGACGGGAAGTCAATCAGGGGCGGCTTTCGGAGCTGTTGCAGGTGCTCGGTCTGAAAGGGCGTGAGGATCACCTCCCGAACCAGCTTTCCGGCGGACAGCAGCAGCGTGTCTCGATCGGTCGGGCGCTGATGAATGCGCCTGCCGTTCTCTTGGCGGACGAGCCGACCGGCAATCTGGACAGCAAAAACAGTCAGGAGATCGTTGACCTCCTGCGTATGTCCAATAAAATGTATGGGCAGACCCTCATCGTCATCACCCATGATGAGAGCATCGCTTTACAGGCGGACAGGATCATTGCTATCGAGGATGGGCGCATCCTCCGGGATGAGGCGGTGCGGAAATGAATATTTTTCACAAAGTCGCTGTAGCAGCCCTGAAGAAGAACCGCTCCCGGACAGCCGTGACGGTCGTTGGCATTGCGCTTTCGGCATCTTTGATCTGCGCCGTCACGACCTCGGTGGCAAGTCTGCGGCAGTTTGTTTACGACAATACTGCCTACCGGGACGGCAGCTGGCATGGTGCAGCGGAATGCGTTCCGGCTGCGGAAGTGGATGAGCTCGTCGGAAATGAAAAGATCGACACAGCCGTGACTGCCCAGATCCTCGGCTATGCGGAGATCGGCAGCACGAATGCGTATAAACCCTATGTGTATGTGCTTGGTATGGGGGAGGGCTTCCCGGAGATGATGCCCGTCCACGTGACAGAGGGCGAACTGCCGGATGCGCCGGATGAAATTCTTCTCCCCGCACACCTTGCCGACAACGGGGATGTGCATTATGCGGTCGGGGATACGATCACGTTACAGATCGGTGAACGGCAGACAACGGACGGCTATGCGCTCTATCAGCACAACCCGTACTACGGCATAGACGAGGAGACAGGCGAACCGTACCCCGATGCGGAAGTGCTTGCTGTCCGGGAAACACGGACGTTCCGGGTGGTCGGCATCTGCGAACGCCCATACTTTGAGAATTTTTCTGCCCCCGGCTACACCTGCCTGACCGTGCAGCAGCCCGGCGATCTTGCCTGTGATGTGTACTTCACCATGCAGAAGTCCCATATAAAAGAGGTGTGGGCATTCGTGTCGGAGCTGCCCTATGCGGGGGAAGAAAATGACGATCTGCTGCGGTTTTCTGGTGTTTCTTTGTCGGATGCCTATAACCAAGTACTGTACGGCATGACAGCGATCCTGATCGGGCTGATCATGTTCGGGTCGGTGTCGCTGATCTACAATGCATTTTCCATTTCCGTTTCGGAGCGTACCAAGCAGTTCGGCTTGCTCTCCTCGATCGGTGCGACCCGGAAGCAGCTGCGCATGACTGTCCTCTATGAAGCCCTGACCGTGAGCCTGATCGGCATTCCGGCAGGTATCCTGATCGGCATTGCCGGGATCGGCATCACGCTCCACGCCATGAGCAGCCGTTTTCTGTCAGTGACGGGCTATGTGATACCCATTCGCCTGTGTGCGACATTTCCGGCGATCATGGCAGCGGCGGTTTTGGGGTTGGTGACGGTGCTGATCTCGGCATGGATCCCCTCAAAGCGGGCAGTAAAGATCACTGCCGTAGAAGCCATCCGGCAGCAGAATGACATTAAACTGCCCCGCCGCATTTTGCACACCCCGAAATGGGTGTACCGCCTGTTCGGTTTGCCGGGCATGCTGGCGCAGAAACAGTTCCGCCGCAGCCGGAAACGCTACCGGGCGACCATTGTGAGCCTGTTCATGAGCATCGTGCTGTTCGTGTCGTCCTCGGCATTTACGATGTATCTGACGGATTCCACGGTCGGGGTGCTGGATACGATGGGTTTTGACCTGCGGTACTATATCCGGGACGGCGAAATGGAAGAGGACACCACCCCGGAAAGTCTGAAAGCCCTGTTCGATGCCGAACCGCACGTTACGGACTGCGCCTGTCTGTCTACGAATTACACCATAATCGATCTACCAAAGTCTGCTGTTTCCGAAGCAGGCACTGCCCTTGTCTCCTCTTCGGAAGTAAAGGGAAAGCCGGATATGTATGCCGCATCGGTGGCGCTGTGCTTTTTGGATGACAGCACATTCCGGGCGTGGACGGCGGCAAATGGTCTGGACGAAAGCCTGTTTTACGGGGCGACCCCTGCGGCGCTGACTGTGGACGGTTTCCGGCAGTATGACAGCGATACTGGGAAATATTCCCGTTCCCACGTCATTGCCGACCCGCAGTTCACAGCCGTTACTGAGGTGCGGAAAAGCCCGATGGAGGGGTATGTGTATGTGGATGTGGAGTACGATGAAAACGGCGTTCCGGCTTACATGATACTACAGGAAGAAGCGACCGGAGAGCGCATTCATGTACCCTACGAGGAATCCAATGCGGAGGTGACGCTGTATTCGGCAGCGGTGACGGATGATGCGCCGTACTTTCTCGACCTGTCAAGCGGCTTTGCGGCAATGGTCTATCCCATGAGCCGGGTGGTAGAGGTCATGGGCAGTGATCATGGGATGTACTACAGCTTTTTAATGCTGACGGATGACCATGCGGCGGCATATAACGCTTTGCTGGAGAAAGTCCCCGAAAAGTCGAACCTCTACGACTGGGCGCAGGATAAGGAGAATGAGCGCTCGCTGCTGACGATCGTGCAGGTATTCAGCGGTGGTTTCATTATCCTGATCTCTCTGATCGCTGTGGCGAATGTGTTCAACACGATCTCCACGAATGTGGCATTGCGGCGGCGGGAATTTGCCATGCTGCGTTCGGTCGGCATGACACAGGGCGGACTGCGGCGGATGCTGTTCTTCGAGTGCCTGTTGTACGGCTTGAAGGCGCTGCTGTACGGCTTGCCGGTCTCGATCGGGGCAACGGTACTGGTCTGGACGACCGTGAAACAGGGCTTTGATACGGGCTTCTATCTGCCGTGGGGCGCAATGCTGACGGCGGCGGTGAGCGTGTTCGCTGTCGTGCTGATAACGATGGGCTATGCCATGCAGAAGATACGGAAAGAAAACCCCATAGATGCGTTGAAGAATGAGAATCTATAAAAAAAGCCCCTTACGGGGCAAAGAAAAACGGCAGGGATCACATCCCTGCCGTTTGATAGGCTTACTTGAAATAATTTCTCGTTCCGTCGCCTGTAAAGCCCAGATACCCGTGGTTGAATACAGACGGGTCTGCGAAATACAGGTCAACAGCAGCCTTGACCGCATCATTTACCTTACCGGAATACGTGCCCAGATCCACATACTTGGACGAACCGCTGAATTGCAGCTTCTGGGTAAGTACCCCGTAGATCGTATTCGGATAATTCGGGGAGTAGACACGGTTCATGATCACTTCCACGACCAGTGCCTTATCCGGTATGCTGACAGAATTTCCGCCAGCCTCGTGTCCGACTGCATTGCACAGCAGGATATAGTCACTTTCCGAGATAACGCCGCCTGCGACCGGAGAAGCTGCCGGTGCTGTTTCAGGCTCTGTCGGCGGAACGACTTCCGGTACGGCAGGCTGTTCCGGCATGGGCGGTGCTTCCATGACAACGGCTTCTGTCTGCGTTTCCGCAGGCTGGGCAGGCTCTGTATATACGGTTACCACTTGGGTAGCAACTGCGGCAGGTTTGGTCTCAACGACGACCGGCTCGGGAGCAGGTGTCTGTTTTGCCTCATAGATCGGTGCCTGAACGGCGACCGTAGCGACGGGAGCTTTTGCGGTCGTCATCACGACCTGTGTGGTCGTTTCAGCTTCTGTAGTTATCTGTGCTTCTGTGATCTCCGTGGACTTCGTGGTTACTGTAGCTTCTGTACTCGTTGCGGCTGCGGCTTTCGTTTCGATAGAAGTTACTGTAGCAGCTGCTTCGGTCTCTTCTGTGACGGGTTCCGTTTCCGGGACCAGTACAGTGCATTCGGCTGCGGAGCTGTCATCGAGTGTTACGGTAGCTGCTTCTACAACAGCGAATCCACCCAGCAGACAGGAGGCGGCGATGCCGACCGCAATAGCTGCGACTTTGGCTTTTCTCATCAACTCATCCTTTCCTCAATAAGCATTGTGCTTTTCGTGAGCACTGACATTATCATAGCATATTTTCCCGCAAAAGGCAATGATTTATAGCCTCTTTCTACGTTTTGTCAAAAGTTGCCGGACATCCCTGTCTGAAACACAGCACCTTGCACAATTTTTTGTGTCACATTCATGAACGAAAAATTGCATTTCAGTTAATTAGAGCAGTCAATTAACTCCAAAAATTACAGAATGATTACATTTGAAACAAAAGGATAACGGAGCTTTGTGGATCGAATACAAAAACATCTCCCGGTTTTTGTTGCTTTTCAACAGGAAACCCCTCCCGCACAGGCAGGAGGGGCAGGTACTATTGTAACCCGAAGCTGATGGACAGGGCATTGTCCACCTGATCCATGGCATTGTGGTCAAGCGAACCCATTTTATCCTTGAGCCGCTTCTTGTCGATCGTGCGTATCTGTTCGAGCAGGACGATGCTGTCCCGCTGCAAGCCGCACGAGGACGCATTCAGCGAAATATGCGTCGGGAGCTTTGCCTTGTCAAGGCGGCTGGTGATGGCAGCGGCAATGACGGTCGGGCTGTGGCGGTTCCCCACATCATTCTGTACAATAAGTACCGGGCGGATGCCGCCTTGCTCCGAACCGACGACAGGACTTAGGTCTGCATAATAGATCTCTCCACGTTTTACGGACATACGAACACTCCTTTATATTCGACCGCTCCGGTTTGCGGAGGGTCTTTTGATCTTCTGATCTCCTTGTTGGTAGTATGGCACAGCAGGGCAGAATTATGCAGCTGCCGCTTTTTTTACTTCCTGTTGTCATGTTATGCGGTGTTGAAAAAGACGTGCTTGACAAATCCGGTTTTCTATGGTATACTATAAAAGGACTGGGGCATAGCCAAGCGGTAAGGCAACGGACTTTGACTCCGTCAGTCGCTGGTTCGAGTCCAGCTGTCCCAACCAGTACATAAGGTCAGAAGCAAGAAGCAGAAAGAACAGGCGGAGCAGTCTGCCGTTTCTCCGCTTCTTGCTTTTGCGTATCTGCTCAGAATTTGCAGTTGAGAAATTCCATATAAAAGCGCAGGCTTTTCTTCAGCCGTACCTTTGCCCGCTTGATCGTGCGGGAGACCGTGGAAGGGTCTGTGCCGAGCATAGCGGCGATCTGATACATTTTCATCTGCTTATGATAATACAGCAGCAGTACTTCTCTTTGTCTTGGTGTCAGGTCTGTCCTGACCGCTTCTTTGAGTGCCCTGCAAACGACGTTGAGACGTTCCCGGTTCGTGCTGTTCTCTCCGCTGATCTCCGCCAGAAACTCTCTGTCGAACTCCAGTGCCTTTTCGGATACCTTTTCTCTCATGTGATCCTCCTTCCTGTAAGTGGGCATACATGTCCCGGATCGCATGCGACAAGTCGGCGCTCTCTTCCCAGAGAAGCTCCCGCCGGGCAAGCAAGGCATCACGCTCCTTGTTGCCCAACTGTTTGTCCCGCAGCAGTGCGGTCAGCTCCTGAACACGGCTCAGGACGAGCGCTCTGCTCTTTTCGTATGCTTTGATCATTTCCTGCATGACTGTACCTCCTTTGTGCGGGTGCGATATTCGCATAAGAACGTATGTTCTTCTTTGAGTGGAAAAATAGGAGCATCGTTCTGCAAGCGGGAAAGTACGTGCAGAACAAATGTTCTATCTACTATTCTACATCAAAAAATTTCATTTGTCAAGGGGGTCTGACAAAAAAATGAAAAAAATTTTTGCAGAGGGTGTTCCTTTTACTAGAAATATGCCGATAACAGGCTTTTTGGAGGACTACCGGAAAGCCCAATATCTCCGCTGCCACATGCCGGGACACCACGGAAAGCCCCTGCCCTATGGGCTGGGAGATGTCAGTGCATGGGACATTACGGAGATACACGGTGCGGACAGCCTGTTTGAGGCAAGCGGCATCCTCCGGGAAAGCGAACAGCAGGCGGCAGCCCTGTGGGGGAGCGGGGATGCCTGTTTCAGCGCAGGAGGCTCGACGCTCTGCATCCAAGCCATGCTGGCGGAAATGCGGGCGCAGGGGCGGACAGTCATCGCCGCAAGGACCGTACACCGGGCTTTCCTGAATGCCTGCGTGCTGTTGGGGCTTCCCGTAGAGTGGGTATTCCCGGTCAGCGGCGGACTGATCGCCGGGGACTATGCTCTGCCGGACGTAGAGGCTGCACTCCGGAAACATGCCGGAACGCCCTGCTGCGTGTATGTGACATCTCCCGATTATACCGGAAAATGCTGGGATATGGCAGGGCTTGCGGCACTGTGCCGGCGGTATGATGCACCGCTGCTGGTGGACAATGCCCACGGGGCGCACCTTGCCTTCCTCAAGGAAAACCAGCACCCGATGGCATTGGGGGCAGACTACTGCTGCGATTCCCTGCATAAAATGCTCCCATCCCTGACAGGGGCTGCCATACTCCATTCCCGAAAGCCCGCAGCCCCGGCAATGAAGCACAATATGCAGCTTTTCGGCTCGACAAGTCCCTCTTACGTGATCTTACAGTCCATGGAAGCGGCAGTACACTGGATAGCGCACGGCGGCGGACGGGATGCCATACAGCGTGCCGCTGCCCGTGCGGAGACACTCCGGGAACGGCTGAACGCATTCCAGTCTATCGGGGATGACCCGCTGCATTGCAGCATGGCGGCGGACGGTATCCGGCTTGCGGACAGGCTGCGGCAGCAGGGCATCGAGTGCGAATATGCGGACAGGACGTGCCTTGTCCTGCTGCTTTCGGGGATGATGGAAGAGGACGAGTTCTGTCGGCTGGAGGAAGCCCTCCGCCGCTGTGAAGCCTACCCGGCGGCAGACCTGCCTCCTCTCCCTGCGCCCCCGGAACAGGCTGTACCGCTCCGGGAAGCTGCCCTTGCCCCGCAGAAAACGGTACCGCTCCGGGAAGCTGTGGGGGGCATTTGCGGGGCTGTGCAAGTGCCATGCCCTCCGGCAGTGCCCCTGCTTGTCAGCGGGGAACGCATCACGGCAGAATGGGCAGAGCTGATGGCGTTTTATGGGCTGGAAACGGTAAGTGTCATGCGTTAGCCGACCTTTGCGGCGCATTGGGTACAGAGTCTGTTTTCTTGGCAGAAATACAGCGGCAGATAATGACTGTGGTCTATCCGTACCCCAAATTATGAATTGTTTGTAAATTCTTCAATGAGGGTGTTGACAAAAACAGTGTTGTAACTTATAATATGACTGATGTTGTATAACGTGAATTACAAAATAAATGAGGAAAGCCATGCCGCCCGGATCCGTACAAAATTTTTTCTTGACATAGGGCAATTATTTATGATATACTAAAATAACTGACCTTATGACTACATAGGACATCGTACTGCTTTTACCGAAAGAGAGGAAATCATGCCAGCAATTATTGAGCTCAGGAACGTCACAAAAGAATTCAAAGTCCTTGACCGGCATGAGGGGTTAAAGGGCAGTCTGAAAGACTTGTTCTCCCGTGATCACAAGATCGTCCGTGCGGTGGACAATATCTCTATGAGCATCGAGCAAGGTGAGATCGTCGGCTATCTCGGACCGAACGGTGCAGGAAAATCTACGACCATCAAAATGATGACAGGTGTGCTGGAACCGACTTCGGGGGAGATACTTGTCGGCGGCAATGTCCCCTATCGGGACCGTATCAAAAACGCACAGGAGATCGGTGTCGTTTTCGGGCAGCGTTCACAGCTCTGGTGGGCGCTGCCGCTTGTGGAATCGTTTAAGCTCCTGAAAGATATATACCAGATACCCGATGCCGACTATGACGATATGCTTGCACTGTATCAGTCACTTGTGGATATTGGACATTTGTTACATAAGCCTGTTCGTCAGATGTCGCTCGGACAACGGACACTCAGCGATATATTGGCGGCGTTCCTGCATGATCCCAAGATCGTATTTCTCGATGAGCCGACCATAGGTCTTGATGTGTCCATGAAAGCAAAAATAAGAACGCTCATCCATGCGCTCAACAAAGAGAAGAAAACGACCGTTATCCTCACTACCCACGATATGGGCGATGTGGATGCGCTCTGTAAGCGTATCATTATCATCGATAAGGGAAAAATGCTCTATGATAACGATATTGAACACCTGAAAGGCTTTTTTGGTTCGTACCGCACACTGAAAATTAGAGTGGACGGTGATAGGAAAGCGCAGGAGGCGGTCATACAAAAGGAACTCCCTGATCTTTCCGTAACTGCGGATGAGGAGTGGATCACTGTTCTTGTGGACGAGGAGAGAGCAAAGGTGATCGATGTGCTCGGGCAGCTTCAAAGATCTCATCACATCAGAGATATGCAGCTCGAAGAGATCTCCACGGAGACAGTCATCAAGAAGATCTACGAGGGGGGAGTGCAATGAAGGTGAAAAAATACCTATCCCTCACTCGTGCAGGTATCATGGAGTCCCTGCATTTCCGCCTTTCGGCAGTCGTTATGGTGACCGGCAACCTGCTTTATCTTATTGTTGTATACTTTCTCTGGAAAGCGGTCTATGCTTCTGCCGGAACGGATATTGTAAACGGCATGACATTTTCTGATACGCTGATCTATCTTGTGCTTGCAACTGCCCTTTTCAACTTCATGGAAATGTACACAGTCTGGGAGATCGGGCGGAGCATTCAGTCAGGGCAGATCGTTCTTGACTTACTGAGACCGATGGCATATCGGCGGTATCTGTTCTGGGCGTACTCAGGAACGTTCGTGACACAATTCTTTTTCACGTTCCTGCCGACTTTTATCGTTGTAGCTGCTGTGACGCATGGAGCGATCCATTTTGGTATCGGTCTATTGTTTTTTGTGCTGTCAGTCGTTATGTCGGTATCGATCAATTACAGCATTGATTTTCTGGTGGGAACGATATGCCTGTACACAGGATCAATATGGGGCATCAACATCATGAAACAGGTCATTGTGCTGCTTTTGTCGGGTGCTACGATCCCGATCGCCTTTTTCCCTGAGCCTCTGAGAACGGTCGTGTATCATCTGCCGTTCCAGTCTATCTACAATGCGCCGCTTTCCATTCTGCTTGACGGAAGTTTGCAGCCGCAGACAGTATGTACCACGCTCGGCACACAGTTTTTGTGGTGTATCGTGATGATGCTTCTTAGCAAGCTGTTCTGGAAAGTATCGCTCCGCCAGATCACGGTGAATGGAGGCTGATGTTATGAAACGGAAAGGCTTGGGCTTCTATGCCCGGATATACTGCAAGATCCTTGCACAGGACTTAAAAAGCAAGATGAGCTATCGTGCGGATCTCATTATAGCGACAGTCGGTATGATCTTTACCAATATTTCGGGAGCGGTCAGCTTTTGGATACTATTCCGCAACTTCCCGTCCATTAACGGCTGGAGCTACTATGAAATGATGTTTCTGTACGGATCTTCACTTGTTTCGCTCACGCCTGTGCAGTGCTTCTTCGATAATAACTGGAGCTTGCGGCAGTATGTGTATTCAGGTGATCTTATCAAATACTGCTTTCGTCCGATCAACTTGTTTTTCTACTATCAGTCGGAGGTATTTGACATCAAAGGACTGGGACCACGGCAACAGCATTTACTTTTTCACGAAAATATGATAGAATATAAGTATGAAGATACAAAAACTAACAGAAAGA
>CANQNG010000006.1 GCA_947625155.1 uncultured Clostridia bacterium | reverse complement strand
TCGCAGGGATGGACGACATCATGGCACAATTTGCCGTTCCGGGCAGTGTACCCGCCGTCAGCTCAGACCCGAAGCCCACACCTGCTCCCGTACAGGAAACACCTGCTCCGGCTTCTCCGATCGCAGGGATGGACGACATCATGGCACAATTTGCCGTTCCGGGCAGTGTACCCGCCGTCAGCTCAGACCCGAAGCCCGCACCTGCTCCCGTGCAGGAAACACCTGCTCCGGCTTCTCCGATCGCAGGGATGGACGATATTATGGCACAGTTTGCCGTAAATGCGCCCGCACAGCCGCAGGTCTCCGCCGTGTCGGAAACACCTGCTGTACCGGAGACAGACGAGATGGATGCGCTGATGGCGAAATTCAGCACACCGGAAGATACTTCCCCTGCATTGGAAAGCGCCGCAGCTGCCGAGCTGCTTGAAGCACCCAAGGCAGATGATATGGACGATCTGATGGCGAAATTCAGCGCACCGGAAACACCTGCTGGACCTGAACCGCAGCCCGCAGCAGAAGGACCTGCTCCCGTGGTGGAAGAGCCTGCCCCGATGCCGCAGCGCCCGACTATGGATGATTTTGATGCCATTGCCGACCGTATGTTTGGCGGTACGCAGGAAGAAACTGCTCCGCCGATGCCGGAACCGCTTTCGGCGGATGATATGCTGTTGAGCGGCGGCAGTTCCGAAGCTGTGAAAACACCTGCTCCCGCAGCCGTGGAAGTACCGGAACTGTCCCCTGTGCCCGAAACTGTGGAAGTACCGGAACTGTCCCCTGCGCCCGAAGCCGTGGAAGTACCGGAGCTGTCCCCTGCGCCCGAAGCCGTGGAAGTACCGGAGCTGTCCCCTGCGCCTGCAGCTGTGGAAGCACCCGAGCCAGCTCCTGCGCCGGAAGCTGTGGAGATACCGGAGCTTTCTCCTGTACAGGAGATCCCGGAAGTGCCGCAGCCTGCACCAGCACAGCCAGCCGCAGCACGGTCTGTCCCTGCCCCGCAGATGGTGCAGCCGCCTGTGCAGCAGCCCGTACAGCCTGCCGCACAGCAGGGATTCCAGCCGCAAATGGGCGTAGCAGCCGGCATGATGATGCCGCAGCAGTACGTACAGCCGCAGTTCATGGGCTACGATGCCAGCGGAAAGCCGATCTATTCCTATCCGCAGGCTGCACCGCAGGTAATGCCGCAGTTCATGGGCTATGATGCCAGCGGAAAACCGATCTATGCACAGCCGATGCAGCAGCCCTACCCGCAGCAGCCGGTCGCACCGATGCAGCCGCAGCCTGTTTCGCAGCAGCCCGTACAGCCGCAGCGTCCCGCACAGCCGAGTTTGCAGGGCATCCACGTCTCCACAGTCGATCAGGACAAGAAAGAAATGCCGGATGTGGTACGCTCCGCACTGGCAAAATCCGCTGCACCCAAGGGGAACATTTTCGACCAGCAGGGCGGTGCTGTTCCGGTCATGGATGACATTGGGGCTATTCTGTCCACCATGGGCGAGGATACTTCCCAGTTCCAGAAAAAGGAAAAGAAGGAAGAACCGGAATTGCAGTTGGAAGGCTTTGTGGAATACAAGCCCCGTTCCAAGAAGCGTGGCGGTTCTAAGTCCGGTTCTGACAAGCCGATGACCGAGGAAGAAAAGCGTGACCAGAAGCGCCGTGAGAAGATCGACGAGGACTTCAAGAAGAAACTGGCAAAGAACGGCTTTTGATGCGATATGACATTCCGGGAGCGCCGCCTCGAACAGGCGGCGCTTTCCTGATAACTGGAGGAAAGGATACGATGATGACCGAACAGGAAAAAAAGCAGATCATAGAGGAGCTCCGCAGTCACCTGACCGGCAGACAGACGGAGGATCTGGTCTATTTACAGCAGCAGGCGGAGGCATATGCTGCACAGGATCCCCAGAGCGAGATCCCGGCAGAGATCCTGAAGCTTGCCTATACCCTTCTCCCGCAGGAGCAGCTTTCTTATTTGCAGAAGACCATGTACATCGGTGAGCGCCGGCTCGACCAGTTTTACCGGGAGGCGGAGGCACTCATGCAAAAGGGACAGACTGCCAAGGCGCTGACCCTCACCAAACAGCTCTATGAGCATGTGATACAGCAATTTCCGGAAACAGACACGGCACGTTTTTTCAGCTTCCGCAATCTGTTGGAATCCAATTTGTACCAGCTCCTGTACCACCCCACCAAGAAGCTCCTGAAAGCGCCGTTTGACTTCACACGGTTCCTGACGGCGCATGCGTATAATTTGGTGGAGGTGCGCCGGACACAGGAGGCGATCCCGGTCCTGAAAGATGCCATCCGCTATGACCCCGTGAACCCAGACCCCCGCTTTGAACTGGCAGAGGCATACAAGCTGCTGAACGACAATGATGCCCTGCTCGAAACGATCTGCGACACGCTGCCGATCTGTACATCCGGCTATGCCATCAGCCGCTGTTATGCGAATTTAGGCTTCTACTGCGTGAACCTAAAGGACTACAAGAGTGCGGTCGCTTTCTATTATGAGAGCCTGAATTTTGCCGACCACCCAGCAGTACCCGGTGAACTGCGGCATATCGAGCATCTGTCCGGCAAGCCGATCGTGCCGCCGACCCGTGAAATGATCAATGCGGCATTCGCCAAGTACCAGATCTATCACGGACCGGGCAAGGAGGTACTGTATGTGGCAAGGGAACTCGCCAAGCAGGCACAGGCGGACGAAAAACGCCGGAACGAAGCGATCTACTATCTGCGGGTCGTGACGGAACTCATCCATGACGAGGATGCCGAACGTGACCTGAAAGCCCTTCTGAAGGCGGCAGAAGAAGATCATAACTAAAAAAGCCCCCGGAATACTCCGGGGGTCTTCTTGTTGGCTGAACCGCCTTGCCGTCATATAGAGTATAAAACCAAGCGTCTCCGCAAGGTGGGTATCCGCCTATCAGTCTCTCGCTCCCAACGTCCGGATCCGGCGAGCCAAGCAAGCCGGAAACGGGAGGTCTGCAATCCCCAGACAGAGCATCAGATCCCCTGAAAATAAGTGTTGGATTATAATAACTATACTTACCCGAACAAGGCAGTAACGGCTTATTTAATCAGCTTCTTCCTCATCGTCCAGTTCTTCTTCGAGCATTCTGGAAATGCGGTCGATAAAGATATTGCCGATGCGTTCGTACTCGTCATCGTCATCGATGGTAGCAAGGAATTCCTCGCCGTTTTCCTCACCGACCTTGAGGATGACCAGCTCCGTGTCCTCTTCCAGCATGGCATCGGGGTCGTCCTGATAGGGAACGAGGGCATAGTACACAGTACCATTCTCTTCCATAATATCCATCAGTTCAAATTCCCGTTCCACGCCCTCTTCATCGGTCAGGGTGAAAATTTCAGGATCATATTCTTCCATAGTAGCCTGCTCCTAACTGCCTTACGGCGCTGTGGTTCGTGCGTTCCCGTAAGGGGAACATCTGCTGTACTTCTATTATACTACATCTTCGCCAGAAAATCAAGAGGAAAATATAATTTTTTTAGATATTTTCCGGAAACGGCAACACTCAGGTGAAATGCTTTGCCTCCCGGAGATACAGCGTTCCGGAAAAAGGATCGCAAAGGATGTCCGTATTGTCTGCCGTATAGACCAGATAGGTGTTCTTATAGAACAGCGGGATAAAGCAGCAGGTGTCCAGCAGTGCCTGTTCCGCCTGTCCGGACAGTTCCACCGTATCCGAAAGCTGCTGCACCGTGTCCAGCTCATTCAGCAGGGAGGTGAATGTCTCGCTTTCCAAGCCGAGCAGTTCGCTCTTGTCGGCGAAGCCTTTCAGCGCCTCATAGCAGCCGTCCTGTTCCGGCTGAAAGCTGTAGAGTGCAATGCTGTACTCGCCCCCGGCGATGCGGCGGTCGTATTCTTCCGGGGAGACAGTCTCGATGCCGATATAGTAGCCGAACAGATCCTGCCACCTCTGGCAAACGGCAAGCATGGCATCCGTGTCCACTAAATTACTCGGGATCATGATCTGCATGGTGTTCATGGCACCAAGGCGCAGAACGGCAGCGGCATCGCAGAAGCATTCGGTCGCCTTGGTCGGATCATAGGGCAAAGAAAGCGGTTCGTCGGCATATAATTCCCGGTAGGATCGCCCCAGCAGCGTGACTGCCGGCGGGATCGCCCCGTAAGCCGGTGTTACATCACCGCTGACGATCTCCGCAAGGGCAGCCCGGTCGATGCCATAGGCAAGCGCCTGCCGGAGGTCGGTATTTTGCAGGAGGGTGTTGTCCGGGTTGAAGATCAAGCCCATGGTGCGCACACCGTTTGTCTGTATGGTGCAGTTTTTGCCGTGCAGGAAGTAGTCCGGGCTGGTATCCGTGAGCAGCACATCTGCATTCCCCTCCGCAAAGGCAGTCTCCGCTTCGCTCCGGGAGGACAGAATGTCAAATTGCAGACTGCTCGGTGCGACTGCCTCTTTATCGTAATAGAGGGCATTCTTCCGCATGGTGATGAAATTCCCCGTACTGTAGCGGTCGTAGTTCCATTTCGTCAGATAGAATGCCCCGTTGCACAGCACGGTATTCTCATCCAGTCCGTATCTGCCTTTGGTGCTCTCGAAAAATGCCTCATTGCAGGGTACGGCGCAGTTCCGGGTCAGGAGGAGCAGAAAATCCGGTTCGGGCGCTTCCAGCTCAAAAATGACCGTGTTCCCGTCCGGTGCAGTCACGCCGAGCGTTTCCGGTCTGGCAATGCCAGCCATGATAGGCACGGCATTTTTGATACAGGAATAATCTTCCGCATACGGCGAACGCATTGCCGGGTCAAGCAGCCGCTGGAACGCAAACACATAATCCCGTGAGGTCACACGTTCCGGTCTGTCCTCGTCCGTGTCCTTGCCGTGCCAGTAGCAGTCCTGCCGGAGCGTGAACATATACCGCAGCCCGTCCTCGGAAATGGTATACTCCTCCGCTTCGGCAGGAACAGGCTCGCCGTTTTCGTCCAGCCGCATCAGCCCCTCCAACATATTCGGGAGGATGGCGGCGGCGTTGGCGTTTTCTGTAAACTGGGGGTCAAGGCATTCCGGACTGCCCGGCAGGGCGATCGTGAACAGATAACCCTCACCGGTCTGTTCCCGCCCGAAACAGCCGGTCAGCAGGGACAGCAGTCCGCAGAGCAGCAGGACTGCCATTAGGCGCAAATACTTTCGCATAGTGTCTCCTTTACTTAGTCCATATCGATCCTAATTTATATTATACCACCCAAAGTTAGATTTGGCAACTGCTTTTTTCTGTTTATTTTGGCGTTTGTATAAAATAACTATTGACATTTTGTGAACTCCGTGCTATAATGGAAAAAGACATAAACAGAGAGAAAGTATGTCTATCTGAGAGAAAGGGAGTGTTGTTATGAAAAGAAATGGATACAGGGTGAAAGGCTTCACACTGGTGGAACTGATCGTGGTGATCGCGATCATCGGCGTACTGGCGGCTATTCTTGTGCCGAGTATGCTGGGCTATGTGAACAAGGCAAAGCTGTCCAGTATGAATTCCTCCGCCAAGACGCTTTACAGTGCTGCCATGACAGCCTGCCGGGAGAATGATGTGTACCACCCGATGCCGAACGGTCATTATGGAAATATTTCATCTTCTGGTCTGACTGACTTTCAGGCTGACGGACAGCCGGAAACAGAGGCTTTTTACAAGTATGTGTATGAGTATTTCAAGGATGCGGAGAAAGTTGTCTGGGCGATCAAGGTGAATGGTGATGCACCGGTCGCAGCAGCGATCTGCAAGAAAGACGGCGACAAATATATCGGTACGTACCCGCACCCCAATAATGAAACGCACGATGGAAATGATTGGGAGAATATTTTGAAGTTTGCAGAAACTGGAAGCTGGGACGCAGCTGCCCCGTGAATCTGCACAAATTTTCCTTTTGAAATTTGTGAGAAACAGCGAAGCTAAATCTGTTGACTTTTCCGTTAAAACATGGTATACTGTAAGTATGGATCTTTTTGATCTTCAATTGGATAGAGAGGTATTTCGTATGAAGCAATGCAGAAAACTAAAGGGCTTTACTCTGATGGAAATGATCATCGTGCTTGCGATCATAGGTGTCCTGATCGGGATCCTTGCGCCCACGATGTCCACATATTACTGGAAATCTCGTGTCAAGGATGCTAACGCCGATGCCAAAATGGTATACAATGCCGCACAGACAGCGGTACAAAAGTATATCAGCATTGACAGAGTGAAGAAAGATGCTTGTGGTGCTGAGGGTTCTGCTACATCAGATCAGAAGAGCCGTTTTTCTACGGGCGGCGATTTGATCATGGAATACAATGCGGCAACGCATAGGATCACTTGTATGGTAATGGATGCCAGCGATTCGACAAACAATACGCCGACTTATACTTTTTCAAGTTTTGGTCCGGATGAGGCATTAGTTGCCAATGCGGAAGAAAATGTGTATCAGGATGTAGCAAGGCAGGTCTTCAGAACTGTTTCGGACAGTGATACTACCAACTGGGCTATCTATGTGCATGGCTACATTGTAGAAGCTGCTGTATCTGCCAATAGCCGTGGCACAAGAAATGTTGGCTATTATACCGTTGGTACGATCACGGTAGAGCGTGCAGCCGGTTCGTATGAGAGCAATTACATTTCTCTCCTGCATGATTATGCAACAAGTAATACGAACGGGTATGAGCAGCCTGTTCATCCGCCCGTACTGGCGACAGAAGCATCGACGTAAGCACGTGACGGAATGGAAAACGGAAATTGAAAAAGCTGGTAACTGTTTACCGGCTTTTTCTGTGTATATGAGGAGAAAAAGCAATGAAAAGGAAAATTGCCGGGATCCTAGCGCTTTGCCTGTTTCTGACAGGCTGTGGGAGCATGCCGGAGCAGATCGACTCGGAGGAACTCGAACAGCGGGCTGAAATGCTCGTCACCGAGACAGAGGAAGAAGCCGAAGAAGAAACAGAGACAGAACGCCTTTCCGCAGAGGCAAAAGAAACCGATGCGACCACACCCCGTTCAACAGAGGAAGATGCCGCAGACACGAGCAAAGCATCCCAGCCCGCCGCAAGCGGCACGGTCACATCTCCCCAAAACGTGGGAACTGGTCCGTATAGCGGGGGAAATGCCTCACACAGTGGGGAGAATACTTCACAAGGCGGCGGAAATATTTCGCACAGCGGCGGAACATCTTCACATGGCGGCAGCACCAAGCCTTCCGGCAGCGGAACGGGCAGCGGAAAAAGCACTACGCCCCAGACCAGCACGGAAAAACCCCCTGCCCCCACACAGCCCCCTGTGACCACACAGCCGGCAGTCGTCACGCCCCCCGCATCAGGCGGTATCCCTACGGACGGCACGACGCAGATCATCAACGGCATCATGGTGACGAACAGCGGCACAGACCACCCCAGAGCGATCGAGCTCTTTTCGGGGAACAAAAAGACAGCGGAACGCTATGCCCAGACCCTCAACAGCTACAAGACTGCCTTGGGGGATGCGGTGAATGTGTATTGCATGGTCGTGCCGACCTCACAGGCATTCTACACACCTGCCGACTATGCCGGGCAGTACGGGAACCAGCAGGAGTATTATAACTTGATCGCTTCCGGCTTTGCGGGCGTGGCAGGTGTCCCGGTCTATGAGACCCTCGATGCCCACAAGGCAGAACCGCTGTATTCCCGGACAGATTATCATTGGCAGCCGCTTGGCGCTTACTATGCGGCACAGCAGTTCGCCGCAACGGCAGGTGTAGGATATGCTGACCTGAGTACCTATACACCTGTTACAAGAGAAGGCTACAAGGGCGCATTCTGTAATGTCAACAAGATCAGCCTGACACCGGAACAATTCACCTATTACAAGCCAGCCAATTTGGACAGCATCACTTGTACTTACTATGACACCGCATTCAACAACGGCAAGACTGGGTCGCTGTTCTTTGAGAACAACGGCATCAGTTCCAGTTATACGGTGTTTGTCGGACGGGATGACTGCATTTTGCAGGTGGACACGGATGCCCCCAATGAACGGGTGCTGGTGATCTTCAAGGACAGCTACGGGAATGCGCTCGTGCCGTTCCTCACGCAGTCATTTAAGAGGATCTATCTGTGCGACTTCCGGTATTTTGACAGAAATGCTGTCAGCTTCATGCAGGAAGTCGGGGCGACCGATCTGCTGTTTGCCCTTTCGACCGTGGCATGCTGCACATCGAGCAAGGTGGACAAGGTGGCTGGCAATTTGACAAAGTAACCTCTATGCAGGGGGCAATGCTCCCTGCAAAATTATTATTTACAAAATGACGTTTTGGTAACATTTGTTACAGCGTTTACTACATTTTGTAATGAAATGTCGGGAAATTTTCCACAATGTCGTTTCTGGGGCTTGTCTACGTGATCTTTCAACGTTTTCCACAGAGTTTTCCACGATCGGGACGGAGACATGCCTGCGCACCACAGGGGTTTTTCACTTAGTTTTCCACAGTGCTGTGGAAAACCGGGTGGAAAAATGCAATACAGCTTGTATATTTTATTGGTTTCCGGCGATCCTATCCTTGAACAGGAAGGAGGTAATTCCGTGATCAAAGGTGTGAACAGGAAAGTCATTGAGATCAACCGCCCGGACAGCGCCTATTTTGAACGGGCAGTGCTGTATCTCCGCCCGGACGTGAACGAAGTCCCGCTGCACGAGACACAACTGACAGCCGCAGCTTTTTTTTCACCGCCGGAACGGAAACGGGAACGTCTGCGGGGTCTGCTGTGGTTTCTGCTGGGAGCAGCGGTCTCGGCGGCAGTCTGGTGGGGCATCAGCCTGCTGCGGTGGTAGAAATGTGTAGGAATGTACAGTTTTTGGGGGGCTTTGCGGAAAAGAAATTAATTTTTTTTGAAGCCATGTAAAAAAAGCTTGTAAATCTTCTGTAACCATGTTATAATAGAAGATGGGTACGAATTCTGTGAGAAAAGAGTGAGGGCATGGAGGAAACCATTATCATCGGCAGGAATCCCGTCCGGGAAGCGCTGCGCAGCGGTCAGCCGATCGACACGGTCTATGTCAGCCAAAGCAGCGGTCTCGGCGAGATCCGGAAGCTGGCAGCCGAGGCAGGCGCAGTCGTCAAGACGACCACGGAACAGAAGCTTGCCCAGCTATCCGGCGGCGGCGTGCATCAAGGCGTTGTGGCACTGGGCGCTTGCGCCAAGTATGCGGAGCTGGAGGAACTGCTGGCGGTTTCCCGGAACAAGGGGACAAAGCCTTTCCTGATACTTTGTGACGGTATCGAAGACCCCCATAATCTAGGTGCGGTCATCCGCACGGCAGAAACAGCCGGGGCAGACGGGGTCATCATCCCGAAACGCCGCAGTGCCGTGCTGAATGCGACAGTACACAAGACTTCTGCCGGGGCAGCGAGCTGGCTCCCGGTCGCAAGAGTCCCCAATTTAGCCGCCGCCATTGACCGCCTGAAAGAAGCAGGCGTGTGGATCTACGGCACGGATATGAATGGTACATTGTACACGGAGACAAGCTTTGACGGGGGCGTGGCACTCGTCATCGGTTCGGAGGGCAGCGGCATCAGCCGTCTTGTCCGGGAAAAATGCGATTTTCTGGTGAAGCTGCCCATGAAAGGAAAGATCACGTCCTTGAATGCTTCGGTGGCAGCGGGTATTTTTATGTATGAAGTTGTGCGTCAGAGAGGATGAGTTTACATAGATGGAGAAACAAGATCTGACACTGGAGGAGATCCTTGACGAATATGCTCCCCAGTCCGAAAAGGAGACCCCTCCGGTCAAGCCGGTGTCACCTGCTCCTGCCAAAGAGGAGGAGACTGCGGATCCGCCCCTGCTGCGCCGTCCGCCGGCAGGCACGGGACGCACGAAGATCTCCTTTTTAGAGTCTGAGGCTGCCGAAGCCGAGCCAATGCCGATGCGTGTCAACGGGTCGTCCGGCGGGCAGCGCTTTGTAGAGCCGGAGGCGGAGAAAACACCTGTTTTTTCAGCGGATACGCCGAAGATCCGGCGCATGAGCGATTCCACCCGGGCACGGGAGATCGCTAAGGACAAGAAGCGCAAAAAGCGTTCTTCCCGCAAAGAGGAGGACTATACCTACGAAAAGGAGCGCCCGGAGGGAGAGTATCTCTATACCCAGATCCATGGCGCACGTAAGGCAAGGAGCCGCCGGAAAAATCGGCAGGTGCCCGATCTGACGGCTGCCGGAACGGAGACGATCCATCTTGATCTGCGGGATGTTGTGACCGTATCGCAGACGATCCCCGTTTCAACAGTAGGACCGGTCGAAGTCTCCCCCGCACCAAGAGCTGCCAAGACCAGCATTGACCTCAGTGCCGGAAATGCAGCCGGTGCGGACTCGATCGACGTGGAGATCCGCCGCACCAAGGAAGAAGCGGAAGCTGAGAACCGCCGCCGGCAGGAGATCACCAACAGCATGGAGCTGGACAATGTATCCGACATCCGGCATGACATCGCAGAGCTGCGCAGTGCGATCAATTTCCGGGCAGGGGCGCTGTTTCTGGTGCTGCTTGTCAGCGGACTGTTTGTGCTTGGCGGACATTTTCAGTTCCATTGGGTGATGCAGATGCATCCCGTGATGCGCTCCGTCATCGAGTGCCTGCTGACAATAGCGGCTGCCGTTGCCTGTGCGCCTGTTTTGAAGAATGGCTTCTCCCGGCTGCTTCGGTTCCGGGCAGATACAGACAGCTTGGGGGCAGTGGCACTGGCTGGGTGCTTTGCAGCAGACATCGGTAATTTCATAACGGCTGTCAGCGGAGCAGAAACGCTGCCCTACTATCTGCCGTGTACGGTGCTGGCGCTGTTTTTACACACGGCAGGCAAGCTGCTCATCATCCGCCGGGAGGAGACGAACCTCCGCCTTGCCGCAAGCCGTACCACATGCAGCGGTCTGAGCATCGTGGAGGATGAACAGCGTGCCGATGCACTGGCAAGGGGCGTGCTGGGCGACTTCCCGATCATGGCAACGATGCGCCGGACGGATTCCCTGATCGATTTCCGGAAATATACCTATTCGGCAGACATGGCGGACCATTTCTGCCGCTATGCTGCACCGCTGACGACGTTGTTTTCCATTGTGGCAGCCGTGGCACTGACGGTGCTGCGGGCAGATACGGCGGTGTACGGGCTACGGCTGTTTTCGATGTTCACTGCGGCGAGCAGTGCCGCTGCGGTCACGTTCGTGGTCAATCTGCCGCTGCTGAAAGCGACCCGGCAGATGGCAAAGAACGGTGCGCTGATGCTTGGCTACCAGAGCGTGGACGATTTTTATGATACCAATGCTTTGATGGTAGATGCCGCTTCCCTCTTTCCGGAGGGTTCGGTCACACTGGCTGGCGTGAAGATCTATGCCAATATCAAGCCGGAAAGGACCTTGCTCACTGCCGCAAGCCTTGCCCGGTGTGCTTCGAGCGTATTCGGAAAGGCGTTTGATGAGGTATTGCAGGGCAAGGAACACAAGCTTTTCCGTGTGGAAAATTATGTTTATGAGGATTCCATGGGACTGTGCGGCTGGATCGACAACCAGCGTGTCCTGCTTGGCAACCGGGAGCTGATGGCATCCCACAGCATTGAGGGGCTGCCCTCCCGTGCAAGAGAAGCCGAGATGGTCGGTGTCGGTCAGGAGGCAGTGTACCTGTCCGTTTCGGGCAGCCTGTCGGCAATGTTTTTGGTGCAGTTGAAAGCGGACAAGAATGTGAAATTCTGGGCAAAGCAGGCGGCAAGGCATAATATTTGCCTGATCTTGCGGAGCGTTGACCCGATGCTGACACTGGCAGGGATCTCCTCGCTTCTGGAAGTGCCGCAAAGTATCCTGAAGATCATCCCTGCCAAGCTCCATGAAGCCTATGAAGCAGAAACAGCTCCGGTCCGGGAGATGAGTGCTTCTATGGCTTGTTCCGGCAGCTTTTCCGGGGTGGCACAGCTGATCATCGGTGCAAAAGTCATCCGCCATGCGGCGGTGTACGGTGTGTTCATTCAAGCGGCAGCCATTTTATTGGGGCTGGGGCTTGTTCTGCTCGAAGGGCTGCTGAATGTGGGCATTTCGCCCGCCCGGCTGCTGCTGGTACAGCTTGCCGCATCGGTCATTACACTGATCGCCGTGAATATCCGGCGCACCTATTGAATACACATACAGAAGGGAGCCTGAAAGATGGACGAACAGCGGGGAAACGGTTCTGATCTGCCGAAGCCGCACAAACAGCCGAAGCCCCCGGAAAGGCTGGGCGAACTGCACCGTGCAGAGCAGAAAAAGCCTTCCCGTGCGGCACAGGGAAAGCCTGCCGCACGCCGCAGTACTTCTGCTCCCCCTGTGCGCAGACAGGACAGCCGTCACCCCTATGCAAGCGATACGGCTGAAATACGGATCCCCCCAAGGGCATATGAGGACGACTACAGCTATGATGACACACCGGGATATGGGAATTATGATGAAGCACCTCCGCCCCGGAGACAGCGTACACCGGCAGGACGAGGCGGCGGACAGCCCTATGCCCCCCGCCGGAGAAAGCGCCGGAGCGGCTGCATCGGGCGCATCCTGAAAGGCATCCTCAGCTTATGTGTGATCGTGTTCGTGCTGTATTCTGTGATCGCACTGCTGCTGATCTCACGGCTGGAAAAAGTACCGTCCGGCAGCCGGAGCGTTTTTTCCGGGCAGATCGGAACGGGGAGCGATACCCGGAGCATCCTGCTGGTCGGAACGGACTCCCGTGACCTGACACAGGAACGGGGGCGGTCGGATTCGATGATCCTGCTGACGATCAATACCCGCACACAGGAGCTGTATCTTACCTCTTTGATGCGGGACAGTTATGTGAATATTCCCGGCTATGGCATGAACAAGCTGAATGCTGCCTACTCGTTCGGCGGTGCAGACCTGCTGCTCGATACGGTCGAGCAGAATTTTAATGTGCGCATCGATGACTATTTGTGCGTGAGCTTTGCGGGATTTGCAGGGGTGATCGATGCGTTCGGGGGGGTGGAACTGACCCTTTCGGATGCCGAGGCACAGGCAGTCAATGTCATTTTGCAGAGCGAGGTCAATGCCCTGATGGGGGACGACACGATGGCAGATCTTCTGAACGGAGGAGGAACGTATGTGCTGAACGGCAAGCAGGCGCTTGCCTATGCACGGATACGGTATGTGGGAAATGCGGATTTTGAGCGCACTTCCCGGCAGCGTGAGGTCATGGAAAAACTGCTCGAAAAGGCAAAGACCCATGCTGTCACAGCCATTCCGGAGCTGATCAGTTCGGCGATGCCCCACCTGACGACGAACATGAGCACGGCAGAGCTGTACGTGCTTTCGCTGCGTGTACCGCTTCTGATCGGGTATGATCTGCAGCAGCAGCAGATCCCAGCGGATGGTACTTGGTCGGGTATCACCATGCCGGACGGGCAGCAGGCATTGCAGGTCAATTTTGAAGCGAATCAGGACATTCTGAAACAGAGTGCCTATGCGTACACGAAACCAGCGGAGGAATGATATGCGAAAACTGCTCCTGCTGTTCCTTGTGCTGCTTTGCCTGACGGGGTGCAGCAAAACGGACAGTTCTTCTGTTCCGGAGGAAACACAGCCTGAAACGGCAGCGGAGGAGACCGCCGGAGAAACGGAAGTTTCCACGGAGACAGCACCCGTGCGGGATATTGCCCAACGTGCCGAGTCCCTGCGGAAAGCCGGGGAAACGCATGTGTTTGACGAGTGCGGCGTACTGGACGGGGAGACAGTAAAGACCTATAACGACTACCTCGGATGGCTTGCGGAAACGAGACTGCTCTACACAACGGTGGTACTGACGAACGACCTGAACGGGAGCAGCCCGGAGGCGTTCGCACAGACGTATTATCAGACACTCTGGGGAACGGGCACAAGCGGCTTTCTGGTGCTCATCAACAATGACACCGGGCAGGACTGCATTTACCGGGAGGGCGTTGTGTCCTCATATGTGGACGATGCGAAAGTTTCGCTTGCCATTGTACAGGCAAGCCCGGCACTGGTAGAGGGGCGCTATGCCGATGCGCTGGAGATCCTTCTGCCGCTGGGAGAACGCATCCCGGAACGGATACTGGAACGAAGCGGAACGCTTTCTATGGAGCAGGTACAGGCATTGACTGCCAAGGCAGATGCGCTGCCGAAAAAATATTGCGTTTATTTTGCGGCAAGCATTCCTGCCCCCGCCGAAGCGGAGACACGTTCCACAGCGACAGAAACACAGCCCACAGAGGGCGAGACACAGCCCCCGGAGACAGCGCCTGCTCCGACCGTGGAGGAAACACTGGCTGCCTATGCGGAACAGTTACGGGTGCAGACGGAAGCAGAGGGCTTTTTGCTGATCGATGTACCGGGGAAACATGGTATCACTGCCGGAACTGTCCCGGCGGAACTGACTGCGGCTGTGCAGACGGCACTGGCGGAACAGGATGCCTATGCGGCAGCAGATGTATTTTTAGAGGGGCTGAAATAACACAGAAAAGGGAAGAAGCAGCCTTCTTCCTCTTTTCCGCAGCCACTTTCATGCAGATCTCGCAAGATCATCACATGATCGTGGTAAAATAAGAACGATCTGGGGCATTTTGCCCTTGCAAGGAGGAACAGCGATGCAAAAGGATGTTCAGAATATTCTGCAAAGTGCCGGGAAAGTCATTGTCGGCAAGGATGAGACGATCTTACAGGCGATCATTGCCATGCTCTGCAACGGGCACGTACTGCTCGAGGATGTGCCGGGCGTGGGGAAAACACAGCTGGCAGCTGCGCTTTCCCGTTCGGTGGGCGGAGAGTTTCATCGGATACAGCTCACACCGGACATCATGCCATCCGATATTACGGGCTATTCGGTCGTTGATCAGAAAGACGGTTCCTTGGAGTATCGTCCGGGTGCGGCGATCTGTAATTTCTTGTTAGCCGATGAGATCAACCGTGCTTCCCCGAAAGTGCAGTCGGCATTGCTGGAGATCATGGAAGAACATCAGATCTCACTGGACGGGCAGACCCATATCCTGCCAAGCCCGTTCATGGTCATTGCTACCCAGAACCCGGTGGAGACTTACGGTACTTATCATCTGCCGGAAGCACAGATGGATCGGTTTTTCATGAAAATTTCCATGGGCTATCCGACATTGCAGGAAGAGCTTGCCATTTTAGACAGAAACGGAGAGGGCAACCCGATCAACAATATTTCCGAGCCGGTCATTTCCACGGCAGAAGTGGAACAGCTCCAAACACAGGTGAATGACGTGCAGGTCTCGGAGGGGGTACGAAATTACATCATCTCTCTCGTCCATGCGACACGGGAAAGCGACATGGCAGCCTTGGGTGTCAGCCCGAGAGGGAGCATTGCCTGCTTCAAGGCAGTGCGGGCTTCGGCATTCGTACACGGGCGGAGCTTTGTCACACCGGACGATGTGAAAGCCCTTGCCGTGCCGGTGCTGGCGCACAGGATCCTGCTCTCCCCGAAAGGACGCAACCAGCTTGGCAGCCCGGAGACACTGATCAGACAGCTTTTGGACAGCCTGCCTGTCCCTGCCGGAGCGTGATGTCATGAAACGTTCACGGTTTGCCGTGATGGCAGACAGGCTGAAGCTTGTGTTCGGGCTGGCTGCTATGGCGGGTATGGCATATGTGTTTACCTGTTATCTGGATGCGGATATCGGGGTGGTCATCTGCGCTTTCCTGCTCCTTGCGCCGCTGATCTCGGCGCTGCTGGCGTGGTATGCGAGCCGGCATATAACGGTTTCTCTGGGATCGCCGTCCTGTCTTGCGAAAGGACGGCACTTTGTCGTGAAAATTACGATCACGGCGACCGGAAAGCTGCCCGTGCCGTTCCTGCGCTGTCAGATCGGGCAGGATGCCAATTTCACCCCGGAGGACGGGCGCATGGTGCAGTGTGCCATGACCCCTGCCGAGCCGCTTGTGATCGGATCTGATATGACAGCGGAATATGCTGGGTGCGGGCTGATCTTTCTGGAAAGCCTGCGGGTATCGGATTATCTGGGGCTGTTCAGCTTTGCGGTGAAAAACGATGCGGAAACGCTCAAGGTCGGTGTTATCCCGGCGATCCCGTCTCTTTCCGGGGCGGCGAAGATGCTGCACACCGTCAGCGATGTGGTGCTGACACAGGACGATGAAGAAGAGGAAAGTGCAGCCGCCTTTTCCTCACAGTCCATGCCGGGCTATATCCACCGGGACTATGTGCCGGGGGATAACCTGAAACGCATCAATTACAAGCTCTCCGCCAAGCGGGGCAAGCTCATGGTGCGCATGGACGAGGCGGCTGCGACCGTGCGACCGTCTGTGGTGCTGGACTTGCAGCCGGAGATGACGGCGGAACTGCTGCACAAGCGGCAGACCCTGATGGAAGGGGCGCTGGGCTTTTTGCTGCTGCTGGTGCAGCAGGGGATCGTCTGCTCACTGCGGTATGCGGCGGACGGTGTATGGCACTGCCTCTACCTCGAAAGTGAAGATGCCGTGCGCATGGCAGCGGTGGAACTGGCGGCAGCGGATTTCCGGAATGACGGCAACCGTATCGACCTTTCTGCCGATCAGGAACGGGCAGGGGCATTTCTGGTGTATACCAGCCGCCCGGATGAACGGCTCTCCGCAAGGCTCGTCTCGCTGCGCAATGCGGGCTATGTTTGCTGTGTCTGTCCGTCCGGTTCGGACACCAGCGCACTGACGGCAGATGCGCTTTGGCTGCTGGCGGAGGATCACTCCATGACAGCCGTGCAGAAATGAGGTGGCAGTATGTGGGATACGCTGAAAAAAGCCGCACAGCACCCCGCTGTACAGTTTCTCCGGAAACTCTGCGGCGACCCGGTGCAGGCATATGCGGTCTTTCTGGTGATGACATGCATGTACTACTACCACGAGGACTGGACGTGGCTGTATACGATCATCGCAGTCTTTGTGTCCTTTGTGCTGATGCGGTTCTATGACTTCGTCGCCAAAAAGGGCTTTTTGGGTTCGATCTGTTATCTTGTGTATTTATTTGCGGGACTGTACGGGGTGAATATGCTCGTCACCATTGGCAGGACGAACTACCCGATCGGCTTCGGTGTCTGGTTCCTCACGCCGCAGAGCGTTGTGGACTTTTCCCCGATCTATACGATCGCCATTTATCTGCTGATGATCGGCTTTCTGACGAGTGCGGTGTATTATTTTGCGAAAGTGCGCTACCGGATGACGATGCAGTTCCTCATCATGCTCATCCCCTTGAGCTTGTATGCCAAGGAAGGTGCGCAGATGCCGGCACTGCTGGTCATTATCCTGCTCGCAAGCTATTTCCTGCTGATGGTCTACTGCCGGCAGATACGGGAAAATAAGGAAGTACGGCGCATCAGCAGCTTTCACAGCGGTCTGTCTGTTGCTGTCTATGTGGCAGCGTTCAGCATTTTAGCTGCCATTATCCCCAAGCCTGCGATCACGGCGGACAGAGAATTTATCGATAACGCCATGGCATACAGCACGATCTCCGATGTGCTGATGAGTGCCATCTCCATGTTCACGGAAACGACCGACAACACCGGAACGATCTCCAACAGCGCAAGAACGCTGTACTATGCCAATTCGCCGGAAGCGCTCCGCCTGCGGACGCAGACATTTACTTACTACAGCGAGGACGACAGCTGGTCGGTGCTTGAGAGCTGGGACAAACCGGATCAGCCATACACAGCCCCCATGACCTACAAACCACAGACACTGCTGCAAGCCATTTTAGACACGGCTGCGGAGGATGCGGACTTTGCGGAGACATACGGGCTGACGGAGTTTGCCGGGGAGACATTGCCGGAACAGCAGGAAAATGAGCTGTATCTGTACACATGGTACGGTTTCCGGGTGCTGCCTTCGCCGACACGGACAAATGCACTGCAAAGCGGTGCTGCCAATGTGACGATCTCGGCGACAAATGCCTTTCAGGCAAATTACCGAGGTGCAGCGCTGACCTACTATCCGGACACCTACGCCCGGAGCAGCAGTGTCCTGCCGGTACTGGAGCAGCTGAGCCAAGACGACTACTCGATGCTGCTGCTGGAGGCTTCTACCATTGCGGAAGAAGCCGGGAACACCGAACGGGAAGAACTGCTCGATGCTGCCTATGATGAGGCGATCGATGCCGACCTGTATCATTTCAGGACGTTACTGGATGACTGGCACAGCGATGCCATCGATGCGCTTGCCGAGGAGATCACCGAGGGGCTGACCTCGGATATCGACAAGGCACTTGCCATCGAACGGTATTTCACGGAGCAGGGGTATCTCTACGATGCGGACTATGTAAAGGCAGAGGGTGAGAATATCGAGGACTTCCTGACCGTTTCACATCGGGGCGTGTGCTATGAATTTGCCACGGCTATGACCTTGCTCTGCCGGAGTGCCGGACTGCCGACACGGTTCGCACAGGGCTACAACATGAACCAGATGTACAATGCCACTGACCGGGGCGGCAGGGAGACGAATTACGTCATCAAGGAACGGGATGCCCATGCTTTCCCGGAGGTCTATATTTCCGGCTACGGGTGGATGAGCTTTGAGCCGACAGTGGCTTCCATGGATACAGAGGACGGCACTGCCGAAAATCAGATCGTGATGCAGTGGGGCTTTGTCCTGCTGGGGCTGCTGCTGCTGACAGGGGGCGTATATCTGCTGCTGCCGTCTATCCGGGAAAAGAAATTCCGGAAAGACATCACAAAAATGCAGCCCGAAGCCTGTGCGGCTGCTATGTTCTGCCGGATGCGGAAAATGCGAGACCTCCCCGACAGCACGACAGTCCGTGAATTGGGTGAGGATTCAGCGAAATTCTTTGCGGATGCGCCACTGTTTGCGGAACTGGATGTGATACTGTACGGAACGGGACACACCAGCACCACGGAACGCCTTTCCAAGGGCTATGTGACGTGGCAGGAACAGCGTGCCGCCTATGAAAAGGAGCAGCGGAAACTTGCCCGTGAAGCGAAAAAAGCAAGAAAGGGAACAAACCATGAACTGGATGGAAATTAAGATCTGCACGGAGACCCCTGCCATTGAACCCCTCTGCGCCTTGCTGACGGATTACGGGGTGCGTGGATTTGCCATTGAGGATAAGGAGGACTTTCAGGAATTTCTGGACGGCAAGAACGGGCAGTGGGACTATATCGACGAAAGCCTCATGCAGCTTGCGGACAGCGAGACGAAGATCACGTTCTATCTCCCGGAGGATGCACAGGGGGCAGAACAGCTCGCAGGGGTCCGAGAACTTCTGAAACAGCTGAAAAGCGGCGAAAATGCTGCGTTTTACGGAAACCTTGCCCTCTCCTGCGGCAATGTGCGGGAGGAGGACTGGGCAAACAACTGGAAGCAGTATTTCAAGCCCCTGCCCGTTGGCGAAACGCTGCTGATCTTGCCCTCATGGGAAGCAGTGCCTGCCGGAAACGACCGCACGATCCTGCGTATCGACCCGGCATCGAGTTTCGGGACGGGGCAGCATCACACGACACGGCTTTGTCTGGAATTTGTGGAAACGGTGCTGCACCGGGGCGACCGGGTGCTTGACCTCGGCTGCGGGAGCGGTATCCTGTCCATCGGGGCAATGCTGCTGGGGGCAGGTGAGGCGGCTGCGGTGGACATTGCGGACAATTCCGTCCGGACGGCTGCCGAAAATGCAGCGGAAAACGGCATCGGGGCAGCGGTTTACCGGACGTACTGCGGCGACATCTGCACGGATGCGGCACTGCGTGAAACGCTCGGGGACGGGTATGACCTGATCTGCGCCAATATCGTGGCAGATGTGCTGATCGCCATGGCAGGGCGATTCGGGGCATTCCTGAAACCGGGCGGCAGACTGATCGTTTCCGGCATCATCACCGAACGTGCGGAAGAAGTTTTAGGTGTGCTGAAACAGCAGGGTTTCCGGCAGACCGAAGTCCGTTCCGCAGAGGGCTGGACGGCAGCATTACTGGAGAAATAGGAGGGCTTGTATGGAATTTATCTGCTACCCCAAATGCACGACCTGTCAGAAGGCGAAGAAATGGCTGGAAGCCAACGGCATTTCCTTTACGGAACGCCACATCAAGGAAGAAAGACCCACAGCGGAAGAACTTCACGCATGGCAGCAGAAAAGCGGCTTGCCGCTGCGGCGGTTTTTCAACACGAGCGGACAGCTTTACCGTTCGATGCAGCTCAAGGACAAGCTGCCGGACATGACGGAAGCGGAGCAGCTTGCCCTGCTGGCAACGGACGGCATGCTGGTGAAACGCCCGATATTGGTGACAGACGAGACGGTGCTGGTCGGTTTCCGGGAAACGGAGTGGGCACAGTGCCTGTGCTCCCGTTGAGCCTCCCAGCGGCAGGCTGCCGCCTCCGATCTGCCTCCCAATGCGGCTTCGCCGCAAAGGTCGGCTTTCTCGAATGATACTTTTATCTTAACTAAATCGGCATACCCCCCACACCCTCTGCATAGACTATACCACTGAAAGAAAAGGGGTGCAGCTATGCAGAAACAAAGACTGACAGATCTGCTTTTGTGTATCGTGAGCGTGGAGCTTGTGGGGGCGCTGTCCGGCATTGTGGCAGGCGGCAGCTTCGGGGCAGTGTACCACAGTTTTGACCGACCGCCCTTTGCGCCGCCGGGGTGGGTATTTCCGGTGGCGTGGGGCATTTTGTATGCGCTGATGGGGCTGACACTGTTCTGGCTCTTGGAAAGCAAACACCCCGGAAAGCGGCAGGCGCTGCTGGCTTTCGGGGTGCAGTTGGCAGTCAATTTTGTCTGGAGTCCGGTCTTTTTCGGTTTGCAGGCACTGCTCACAGCGGTCGTGCTCATCCTTGTCCTGACAGGGCTTGTCGGCTGGATGTGCTGGCTCTGTTTCCGGGTAAAGCCCCTTTCCGGGTGGCTGGACCTGCCCTATTTGCTCTGGTGTGCCTATGCAAGCTATCTGACGATCGGCATCTATGTTTTGAATTAGTGTTCCGTCAGGGCAAGGATCTCCTGCGGGGTGAATACATACTTCTTGTTGCAGAAATGGCAGCAGACCTCAATATCTTCGCCCTCGTCGGACAGCGCTTTCAGCTCGTCTTTGCCGAGGGCGATGAGGATCTTCGAGGTGCGCTCCCGGCTGCAATCGCATCGATAATTCGCTTCGGCACTGTCCAGCAAGTTCGGCTCCAGACCATCCAGACAGCGCAGGGCAATGGTTTCGGCAGTCATACCGCCTTTCAGGAGTTCTGTTACGGGCGGCATGGCTGCCACGTTTTTTTCCAGGATGGGAATACAGCTTTCGTCCGCAAAGGGGAGCAGCTGAATGAGAAAGCCCCCTGCACAGACCACGCTCAGGTCAGGTGCGACCAGCACCCCAAGGCTGAGCACGGTCGGCACCTGTTCGCTTTCCGCATAGTAGTTCGCAATGTCCTCTGCAATTTCACCTGAGAGCAGCGGCACTGTGCCGACATACGGCTCTTTCAGCCCCAGATCCTTGATGACGGACAGCGTGCCGTTTCCGACAGCACCGCCGACATCGAGTTTCCCCTTGGCGTTGAGGGGGATCTCCACAATGTACTGATCTGCGCAGCATTTGACATTGCCGTGGCTGTCGGCTACGGCGACCATGCTGCCGATCTGACCGTCTCCGTCTATGCGCAGCGTGAGGCGGTCGTTTTCGTTCTTCTGTCCGTAGCCCATCAGGGAGGCAGCCGCTGCAAGCCGCCCCAATGCAGCAGTCACGACCGCCGAGGACTTGTGGCAGTGTTCGATCGCTGCCGCAATGTCCGTTGCATCGATCGCCGAAGCAACAACACATCCGTCAGCGGAAATGGCTCTTTGAATGATGCTCATATCTTCCTCCTATGCTCTTCTATGAAATATCCCTGCACCGGAAAATCGGGTCTTGCCAGCGACCACTCTGTGCCGCAGTGCAGGCAGTGATAGACAGCCGTCAGGGCATCCGGGGTGGTTTTCTCAAAGTCTCCGTTCTGCACGCCCTGTTCCATATCGTTCTGTATGCTCACATAGGCTGCATAGCTGCTGAATGCGGGGGTCGGTTTGAGGCGTTCGCAGAGTTTACATTTCATGTGCGTTCCCTTTCCGGGGTTTCCCTGCCGCAAAGAGGATACGCTCCGTCGTTTCGCTCACGGGGAACAGCGTTTCCGGGGTGTCCAGACCCTTGTCGGCATCAAATTCCCCCAAAACCGTCAGCCCTGCCCGCTGCAGGGCAGCTTCGATCTCTGTGACCGGGTAGGCAGTCTCCCGGATGGATTCATCGCTCCGGACATACTGCTCCCCCTCTCTGGAAAAAAATGTAAGCTGCATCTCTACCGTGGCACGGTCGGCTTGCAGGCGGTTTTCCCATGCGCAGAACACGTCCTCCAGATCATAGAGAAAGACCCGGTCTCCGAGGATCTCCCGGTGTTTGTAGAGCGTGTTCATGTCAAACAGGAACACCCCGCCCGGCTGTGCAAACAGCGACACCCGCCGGAACACCTGCTCCACGTCCGCAAGCGAGGGCAGATGATTCAGGCTGTCGAGCATACAGACCGTCACGTCAATTGTCCCGAACATATCCAGTTCCCGCATATCCTGACACAGGTACTGGATGGGCAGTCCGCTTTGCAGCTTCTTTTCCATGGCTTTCGAGAGCATGGCAGGGGAATTGTCCACGCCGATCACGTCATAGCCGAGCCGTGCGAGCGCTTCGCTGAAACCGCCGCTGCCGCAGGCAAGGTCGGTCAGAAGCGTGCCGTCCGTTTCTGTGTGCAAATATTGCCGGGCAAGGGCGTGCAGCCTTGCAGCCCGTTTCCTATAGTCCACATTCTCCGTCAGCTGATCGTAGAATGCGGCAAATTCCATGTAATCCATAGCTTTTCCTTTTTGGCTGACAGGAAAAGGGCAGGGTCATGCCCTGCCCTGCTGCATCAATGGTTGTCCGTCAGTCCGCAGCACTTCTTGTACTTCTTGCCGCTGCCGCAGGGACAGGGATCGTTCGGACCGACCTTTTTCCCGGAAGCTTTGGCTTCGGGGCTGCCGGCATTCGGGGCATCGGGTTTTGCGACCTGTTCACGCTGCGGGGCTGCATTCTGCTGGATCTGGATCGTCAGCAGCATGCGCACCACATCTTCACGGATGCTCTCTACCATGGCATCGAACATCTCAAAGCCCTCAAAACGATATTCCACGACCGGATTGCGCTGTCCGTAGCTTCTGAGCTGGATACCACGCTTCAGCTCCTGCATATCGTCAATGTGTGCCATCCACTTGGTATCTACGACCTTGAGGAGCACCACACGCTCCAGCTCACGGATGATCTTTTCGCCGTAAGTCTCCTCTTTCGCTGCATACAGGCTCTTCATCTTGTCCGTGATGAACTGGATGATCTCCGACTTTTTCTGCTTTGCCAGCTCCTCTTCGGAGAACACGAGGTCGCCCTCTTCCAGTACCCAGCCATAGAAGAAGTCACGCAGGGAGGTCAGCTCCCAGTGATCCTGTACTTCCTCCTCACCGAGGTACTGGTCAGTCACACCGGCAGCCAGTTCTTCCATCATCTGGATAATGGAATCATGCAGATCTTCGCCGTCCAGCACCTGACGGCGCTGTTTGTAGATGATCTCACGCTGTGCGTTCATGACATCATCGTAGTTGACTGTATTCTTACGGATGCTGAAATTCCGTCCCTCGACTTTCTTCTGGGACGAGGAAATGACTTTGGTGAGCCATTTGCTTTCGATAGGCTGTGTTTCCTCCACGTTGAGGGTGCGCATGACGGTCTCCATGCGGTCGCCTGCAAAGATACGCATGAGGTCGTCCTCTACGGACAGGAAGAAACGGCTCTCACCGGGGTCGCCCTGACGGCCGGAACGTCCACGGAGCTGGTTGTCGATACGTCTCGATTCATGGCGCTCTGTACCGATGATGAATAGTCCGCCAGCCTCCCGGACAGCAACGGCAGCTTCCTTGACCTGTGCATCAAATTTCGCATACAGTTCCCGGTAAACGGCACGGGCAGCAAGGATCTCCTCGTTGTCCGTATCTGCAAAGCCGATGGCTTCGTTGATGATCGCTTCATCATATTCCCGCTTGCGCAGTTCCGCCTTGGCAAGGAATTCGGCATTACCGCCGAGGATGATGTCCGTACCACGTCCAGCCATATTGGTGGCAATGGTAACAGCCCCGAGCTTGCCTGCCTGTGCGACGATCTCCGCTTCTTTGGCATGGTACTTGGCGTTGAGCACTTCATGCTTGATACCACGGCGTTTCAGGAGCTGGGAGAGGATCTCGGACTTCTCGATCGAGATCGTACCCACCAAGACCGGCTGCCCTTTTTCGTGACAGGCGATGATCTGCTCGATGATGCACTGGAATTTGCCCTTTTCCGAGCGATAGACCTGATCCGGATGGTCGATACGGATCACAGGGCGGTTGGTCGGGATCGCAATGACATCGAGTTTGTAGATCTCCTTGAATTCGTCCTCTTCCGTCATTGCCGTACCGGTCATGCCGGAAAGCTTCTGATACAGGCGGAAATAGTTCTGGAACGTGATCGTGGCAAGGGTCTTGGATTCCTTCTGCACCTTCACGCCCTCTTTGGCTTCGATCGCCTGATGCAGACCGTCATTGAACCGCCGTCCGAGCATCTTTCGTCCGGTGAATTCGTCAATAATGATGACCTCACCGTCCTCCACGATATAGTCAATATCATTCTTCATGATGCCGTTTGCCCGCAGTGCCTGATTGATGTGGTGCAGGAGTGTCATATTTTCCTGTGCCATGAGGTTTTCCACATGAAAATACTTTTCTGCCTTTTCCACGCCCTGCCGAGTAATGGTCGCTGTCTTTGCCTTTTCGTCAATGATATAGTCGGCATCCTCCGTGACTTCTTCTTGGTTTACCTTATCGTCGATCTCAACGACCGTCATGGGGATCAGGCTCTTGGCGAACACATCCGCCTGTTTGTAAAGGTCGGTGGACTTGTCCCCCTGCCCGGAGATGATGAGCGGTGTTCTTGCCTCATCGATCAGAATGGAGTCCACCTCATCGACAATGGCAAAATTCGGGTCACGCTGCACCATATCTTTCTTGTATGTGACCATGTTGTCACGCAGATAGTCGAAGCCGAATTCATTGTTCGTGCCGTAGGTGACATCGCACGCATAGGCAGCCCGCCGCTGTGCATTCGTCAGACCGTGCAGGATACAGCCGACTGTCAGCCCGAGGAAACGAAGCACCTTGCCCATCTCCTCCGACTGCGTTTTGGCGAGGTAGTCGTTGACCGTGACAACGTGTACGCCCTTGCCGCTCAGTCCATTCAGATAAGCAGCCAGACAGGCTACCAGCGTTTTGCCCTCACCGGTCTTCATTTCAGCGATACGCCCCTGATGCAGCACGATCGCACCGATGATCTGCACCTCAAATGCCCGCTTGCCGAGTACCCGGTCGCCGGCTTCCCGCACGGCAGCGAGCGCCTCCGGCAGCAGGGTGTCGAGCGTATCTGTCCCGTCTGCGAGCCGTTCACGGAATTCGTAGGTCTTTTCCTTCAGCTCCGCATCGGACAGCGCCTTGTATTCCTCCTCCAGATCGAGGACTTTTTTCTTGATAGGTTCGATCCTTGCCAATTCCTTGGCACTGTACGAACCGAAAATGGAAGTTAAAATACCCATTGTATGTTACCGCCTTATTATTGATTGCACGGTGCAGTGCACCTATTTATCATTGTACCGTATCTTCACAGATTTGTCAAGGCATACGTCATGCCTGTGCCGCAGACGGGCAGAAGTGCCGCAGAGGGCAGTCTCCGCAGCGAGGTTTCCTTGCCCGGCAGATGTCCCTGCCGAACAGCACCATCCGGTGGCAGAGATCTGAGGACTCCGCCGGCGGCAGGAGTTTCCGCAGATCCGCCTCGACCTTTTGCGGCACGGTGTGTTCTGTCAGCCCCAGCCGTCCGGTGATCCGGATGAAATGCGTATCTGCCACGACCGCAGGCTTGCCGTACACATCGCCGAGCAGCAGGTTCGCCGTCTTGCGCCCGATACCGGGCAGCGTGAGCAGCTCGTCCATGGTGTCCGGTATCTTCCCCCCGTAGACGGAGAGCAGCCGCTGTGCCATTTCCTTGATGCTCTTTGCCTTGGTGCGGTAGAAACCGCAGGGCTTGACCGCTTCTTCCAGTTCCGAAAGATCCGCCCCGGCAAAGGCTTCCAGCGTGGGGTACTGCACGAACAGCGTTTTGGTGACGATGTTCACCCGTGCATCCGTACACTGTGCCGAGAGCCTTGCGGCGATCATCAGTTGGTAGGGCTGCTCATAGGTGAGGGAGCAGAGCGCATCCGGGTAGCGTTCTTTCAGAAGCCGTATAGTCTCGAGGGTGCGTTCCTCTTTTGTCATGCCTCAATCCCCGATACTGTTGATGACAGCATCATCGAAAGTGACCGGATACAGTGCGACCTGTTCATCGTACCATTCCGTATAGCGTTCGCTCTTCAGGTCGGAGGAGGCATCGATCTTCCATGACGGGTCGCCGTCGCTGATGAAGTACATCACGTGTACGCCGTAGTCGGACTCGACAATGCCTGTATCGCCCGGTTCCCGGCTCTCGTCAAAGCACCATTCCTCGAAGGGGGCTACCATCTGTCCGACAAACACGTTCTCGTACAGTCCGCCGGTAGAGGCAGAACCGGTATCATCGGTCTTTTCCGTGGCAAGAGCAGCAAAGCTGTCCTCGGTCGCTTCCCCGTTTTTCCATTCTTCCAGACAGTCCTCCGCAAGCTGGCGGCATTCGTCCATGGTGCGGCTTTCCTCGCCGGAAGCAGGATCTAAGGAGAACAGGATGTGCCGGACATTGACGGTCTTGCTGTTGTCCCGCACCGGTTCGCTGGTCAGCATATAGACGTAATAAGCACCGTCCTCCTCGATGGTATAAGTTTCGTTGACCTTTGCACCGCCAAATGCCCACTCACACAGTTCATTGCCCTCGGAATAGGCAAATTTCGGGTTTTCGATGGTGGAGACCGTAGCTTCAGCGTCCTCGTCCGAATACTCCATTTCTTTCTCAAGGTATTCCTTTGCCTTTTTCCGCAGTTCTTCCGGTGTTTTGCAGGCAGCGAACTTGTCAGCCCACGCTTCGGCATCTGACTGCAGCATCATGTCGCCGGAACCATCATCCTCCGTGTCATAAATGGAAGAAAAGCCCATGACACCGCAGGTCTTGTAGGTGTTCCCGGCAGCAGCGGCGTAGGCTTCCACCTCATCATCGTCTACGGGTTCCGCCATTTTGGCATCGTAGTAGGCAGAGCTGTAATATTCCAGCTCCATTGCCTCCCGGAGATCTTCTTCTGTCACGCCATACCCGTAAGTGGAAATGTCAATGGCAGCCACGGCATTCTCCATTTCCTGCCTGTCCGCATCGCTCATCTCGAACCCGGCAGCATGGGCAGCCTCCGCAAGCACGAGCTGCGCAGAAAGCGTCTGCTTGGCATCGCTGATCAGCAGGTCGAACCATGTTTCATAGTCCTCCACGGGGGAAGCCTGATCTTTCAGGGGGGCATTCACATCCAGCCCATAGTTGCTGGCAAGATATTCCTCTCCGAAGTAGTTCTTGTACATATCCAGCGTTCCCTGAAGGGCGCATGCCATGCCTTTTTCCGTGATCTTGAAATTGGCAGTGCTGGCAGCGGTCCGTTCGCTCCGGACACCCTTGACCACGCCGACCACGCCCAGACAGGTGATCAGCACTGCCACAGCCGAGATCCCGGCAATGGCAGCGGCTTTGCCGCCGTTTTTCTTTTTTGCGGGGGCTTTTTCTTCCGATCCCGGTGCGGCAGAAGTCTCTTCCTCCTCCGGGGTCTCCGTGTAGTCGCCTAAAATACCTTCGTATTCCGGCGTTTCCTCTGTTTCAGCATGATCCAGTTTGTTTTCCTCGTTCATGATTTCCTCCATTCTGTGAGCTTCAGTCTGTTCGTCTCCCTTATATTTTCCCATCAGGGTCTGTGTTGGGATAGTCCACGCCGTCCTCCATCGCTGCTAGCATGTTATAGAGCACATACATGCGCTGCGTGGTATTCTCCAAGAAGTAGTAATGCCCGAGATACGGCGCAAGCAGTCCCAGCAGGAGCAGATCGAGCAGGAACAGCCCTACCGTCTTGTAGTACAGCACCAGTCCCAGAACGATCATGAAAGCGACCCCGACCAGAATGCACACCAGAAAATGTACCAGCCGTTCATGCTGCATCAGACCGATCTGCACGAGCGTTTCTTTCCGGACAGCAGAAAGCTTTTCTCGATCCGGATCTTGCAGAAGATCCCGGAGAAATTTCTCATAGGCTTTCATATAATACCGCATTCAGACACCTCCTTGCGATACGGCAATACTTTTATTATAGCACAGTCGCAGCGGAAATTCAAGGAATTTCTGAAAAAAAATCCGCAGCCTGTAAAATTTTTTCCCGTCCGCCCCTGTCGGCAGGCAGAGGGCAGGGGCTTCTGTGAAAAAATCGTCTGCGCTCTTGCATTTGCAGAGACTTTGTGCTATAATAAAATAAGAGTATATCCAAACAAGATAAAAGGAGATATGAAGTATGGACAGTTCGTTTTTTCCCATTCCGCTTCACGTACATATCATTCTGGCGCTGTTGGCAGTGTTTGTATTCGGGATCCAGTTCATCCGCTACCACAAGGTCTGCTATCTGGTGCTGGGTGTTGCACTGCCGTGTACGCTGCTGCCGTATCTGACGGACAGTCAGACGTTCTTCTACGGGGTCGGGGTGTTTGAACTGGCGGCGCTGCTGCTGGCTTTCATCCTTTCCAAGACGGTGGACAGGCAAAAAGCGCTCCCCGCTGCCGGGAAACTGCCGGAACAAACAGAGGAAGAAGCCCCCGCCGAAGCCCCGGCAGAGGACGAGGAGGCATGAAGATCGTCATTCCGGACTGGAGTACCATGGATGCTGAGGACATGGGCTTTTCGGCGTTTTCAGGATCCGGGGAGGTCGTCTGCTGCGGCAGTACACGCCCGGAAGAAGCCGCTGCCCGGATCGGAGATGCCGACATCGTGCTTGTCAACAAGACCCCCATCACCCGTGCAGTCATGGCGCAGTGCCCGAACCTGAAATACATCGGGCTTTTTGCTACGGGATACAATAATATCGATCTGGAGGCAGCCACGGAACGGGGCATCGTGGTGAGCAATGCGGGAACGTATTCCACACAGGCTGTCGTGCAGCATACCTTTGCGCTGCTGTTTGCACTGGCAGGGGATCTGCCTGCCTATTTCCGGGCTGTGGAGGACGGCGCATGGGAACGGAGCAAGACATTTTCGTATTTCCCTTACCCGGTGCATGAACTGGCTGGCAAGACGTTCTGCGTCATCGGCTACGGCAGTATCGGGCAGGGCACGGCAAAGGCAGCAGAAGCATTCGGGATGCGTGTACTGGTGCATACCCGTTCCGTGCCGGAACACTGCCCCTATCCGCTCGTTTCACAGGAAGAAGCATTCCGGGCGGCGGACGTGCTGAGTCTCCACTGTCCGCTGAATGCGCAGACAGCACACCTCATCCGGCAGGAAACGCTTGCCCTCATGAAGCCGACCGCCTTCCTCATCAACACCGCACGGGGCGGCATCGTGGACGAAGCGGCACTTGCGCAGGCTTTGCGTACCGGGAAACTTGCCGGTGCGGGGCTGGATGTGCTGGAACAGGAACCAATGTCTCCCGACACGCCGCTGAAAGGCATCCCGAACTGTCTCATCACGCCCCATATCGCATGGTCGGCACTGGAGACCAGACAGCGGCTGATCGGCATCGTGCGGGACAATTTACAGGCATTTCTGGACGGACACCCCCAAAACTGGGTGAACCGCCCCAAAGGAGTTTGATATGTTGGACATCAGAAGCAAAAAACGCATCGTCATCAAGCTGGGCACGTCTACGCTTGCCCATAAGACCGGAAAGCTCAACATCCGCCGCATGACGAACCTGACCCGTGTACTGGCAGATATCCAGAACGCCGGGCATGAACTGATCTTAGTCTCGTCCGGTGCGGTAGGGCTTGGCGTGGGGAAACTCAATCTCCCCGAACGCCCGAAAGACACCCCCGGCAAGCAGGCGGCAGCCGCTGTCGGACAGTGTGAGCTGATGCATATTTATGACGAGATGTTTTCCAGATACAGCGTGACCGTGGCGCAGATCCTGCTCACGAAAACGATCATCAGCACCCCCGACCGGGTGGACAATGTCCGCAATGCCATCGATGCGCTCACGAGTATGGGCGTTATCCCGATCGTGAACGAAAATGATACGGTCGCCATTGACGAACTGGAACTGGAGATCGGGGAGAACGATTCGCTTTCGGCGGTGGTCGCATCGATCGCCGGGGCAGAAGCGCTCATCATCCTGTCGGACATTGACGGGTTGTATTCTTCCGACCCCCGCAAGGACGAACAGGCAAGCATCATCCCGGTCGTGGAGGAGATCGACAGCTCCATAGAGGCGATCGCCGGCGGCGCAGGCAGCGGACTGGGGTCCGGCGGCATGATCACCAAGATCAATGCAGCCCGCATTGCGAAAGCTGCCGGTGTGGATATGCTGATCATGAACGGCAGAGACCCGGAAGATCTGTACCGCCTGTTTGACGGGGAGCAGATCGGCACATATTTCCCGGCAAACACAGGCGCATAACGACATCACAAGCGGACAGCCTGCTGCGGAAAGCAGGCTGGCGAGGAGGTAACGATATGAACTATATGGAGACACTTGGCGAACGGGCAAGGACGGCGAGCCGTGCCGGTTCGGTCGCCGGAACAGAACGGAAAGATCAGGCACTACAGGCGATCTCCGAGGCGCTGTGTGCCAATGTGCAGCGCATCGTACAGGCAAATGCGCAGGACATGGGAGCCGCACAGGCAAACGGTATGTCCGCCGCCATGCAGGACAGGCTGCGCCTTGACGAAAAGCGGATCCAAGCGATCGCCGCTGCCGTCCTCAAGGTGAAAGCCCTCCCCGACCCGGTCGGTGAGGAAGTTTCCGGCTGGCTGCGCCCGAACGGGCTGCGCATCCGGCAGGTGCGTGTGCCGCTGGGCGTGATCGGCATTATTTTTGAATCCCGCCCGAATGTGACGGTGGATGCTGCCGTTCTCTGCCTGAAAGCGGGCAATGCAGTCATTCTCCGGGGCGGCAAGGAAGCCATTCACTCGAATACCTGCCTTGCGCAGGTCATGCGGGAAGCACTGGAAGCCACAGGACTTCCCGCTGATCTGGTGCAGCTGGTGGAAAAGACCGACCGGGAAACGGCTGCCGACATGATGCAGCTCAACGGCTATCTCGATGTCCTCATCCCGAGGGGCGGTGCAGGGCTGATCCAAGCAGTCGTGAAACAGGCGACCGTGCCCGTGATCGAGACCGGCGCAGGGAACTGCCATGTGTACGTGGATGCTTCGGCAGACATCCCGATGGCGGTCGCCATTACGGATAACGCCAAGACACAGCGTCCTTCTGTGTGCAATGCCATTGAAACGCTGCTTGTCCACAAGGATATTGCAGAAGCCTTCCTGCCGGAGATCCGGAACGCTTTTGCGGCGCATGATGTGATCATTCACGGAGATGAGACCGTGCAGCGCATGTTAGGGGACAGCGTGATCCCGGTCACGGAAGAGGATTACCGGACGGAGTACGGCAATTATGAGATCGCCGTCCGTGTGGTGGACAGCGTGGAACAGGCTGTGGAACACATCGAGACCTACAGCACCCGGCATTCCGAGTGCATCGTGACGGAGTCCATGGAAAGCGCAGAGTATTTTCTAAATCATGTGAACTCCGCAGCCGTGTATGTCAATGCCTCTACCCGGTTCACGGACGGGGAGGAATTTGGCTTCGGGGCTGAGATCGGCATTTCCACCCAGAAGCTCCACGCCAGAGGACCGATGGGACTTCCGGCATTGACAACGATACAGTACCGCATTACCGGTAACGGACAGATCCGCTGAACAGATACAGGAGACAGACAATGGACAGAGAAATAGATGCCCTGCTGAACAGCCTTTTACAGGAAAAGGAGCGCAAGCCCCTGCATACCGAACCGCCTGCCAGTGAAGAAGCGCTCCGGCGGGCAGAGGAGATCGGGCAGCACGTGGATGATGCCTATGAACCGCCAGCCGAGCCACCTAAGCGGGAGATCCCTGCACCCCGGCATGCGCCCGTGGTCGTGCCGCCGCCGGTGAGCCATTTCACGGACGAGCCATCCCCGGACACGGCTGTCCGGATGCGGGACAAGCTGGAGGAAGATACCCTCCCCAAGCCCGATCCCGACCGCAGACCCAGCCAGATCCATGCTGCCCGGAAGGATCAGCCCAAGCGCCGCCGCAAGCCGAGAGCCGTGCCGATCGTGCCGGAACAGAGCCGTTCACGCAGCACGGATCCCGGGACACTGCCGCCTGTTGTTCGGCGGCAGACATCTGTGGCAGTCGATACGAAACGAGAGGAACAGGTGCGTTCCCGTGCGGAACTGATACGGGAGCAGATGCGCCGCAGAGCTGAGGAAGAAGCCGCACAGGAGATCTCTGCGCCTGTGCTGCCGGAAGCGCCGGCGCAGGAAACTCCCGCAGCAGCGGAGAAGGAAGCGGACATGGCAGAAAAGCCAGTCCAAAAGGGGCTTTTCCGCTTTCTGCGGAAGTCCGGAGAGCCGGAGAATGAGGAAGCTGTACCGGAAGAACGTCTGCCGGACGAGCCGACTGTTCCGCCAGAGCCGAAGGCTGCGCCCCGGCTGCGGCACCTTGCCGAACCGGCAGAACCGCCGAGAAAGCCCTCACTGTTCGGGCGTTTCCGGCAGCGGAAACAGCATACGACAGAAGATGCGGAGCAGGAAGATGCCGGGGCAGACCCGGCGGAAACGTTCCCGGAAGATGACATAGCCGAAGCAGTGCTGCCTGAAGCGTATGGCGGACGGTATTTCCGGGAAGAGCCGGGGATCCCCGCACAGCAGGAAGAGCCGGAAGCACCTGCCCCGCAGGAAGGACCGCTGCTCCCGCCCCTGCCGCAGCCGGAGAAGAAGCTCCGGAGCGTCTGGCAGGAAGCGCTTGACGAAACGGCAGACGAGCTTGCCGAGATACGGGCTGAACCGATGCCCGGACCCGATGAAACGCCCCGGACGCATTTCCTGAAACGGAACACCTATTTCATTGCCGGGCTGGTGTGCTTCGGGCTGGCGGCTGTGGGGCTTGTGACCCTTGTGATAGCCGGGATCGGCTGGACAAGGGGCTTTATCGGCGGCAGCTCTCTGCGTGAGGAGATCGAGGATGCGCTGTACCCGGCAGTCGTGGTGGACTTGCCCGCCTTTGAAGAAGCGGCAGAACTGCCGGCGGACAATGCGCTTGCGGCAGCGATGATGGATATTTTGATGTATGACGATCTGTCCGGCTATACGGCAGACTTTGGGATGCTGACCATTCCGGAAGCGGATGTGACAGCACGGGCAGAAAAAATGTTCGGTGTGAGCTATACGCCAGAGGGAATGCTCTATGCGGCAGGTGAGACATTTTACTATGACAGCGAGAACGGCTGCTATAATGTCACAGATTCTCCGGTGATCTTTTCCTACGCCCCGGAGGCGGAGGAGATACGGCGCAGCGGTGATATCTATACCGTAACGGTGCATTACCGGAGCGACACGGCACAGTGGCAGGAGCATGCCGGAAAGTTCGGGACAGACAACGAAAAAACCATGCAGGCGACACTGCAAAAAGACGGTGACGGCTACCGTATCACCCGGCTGGTGAATGCCGCACAGTGACCTGCGAAAGGAGCATACGACTATGAAAATACTGGTTGCCGGGCTGGGGCTGATCGGCGGTTCGATCTGCAAGGCGCTCCACGCCTACACGGAACACAGCGTTTTTGGCTGGAACAGGACACTTGCTACGGCACAGCGGGCACTGGAAGAACACGTGATAGACGGCATTGTGGAGCAGGATTGCAGCGGATCTGACATGATCATCGTCTGCCTGTACCCGGCACAGATCCGGGACTGGGTGGAACAGCGGCTGGAGACCATGTCCGAGGGCACGATCGTCATTGACGTGAGCGGTGTCAAAAAGGATATCCCGGAAGTGCTGACAAAGTGCTGTGCCGCAAAGGGCGTTCACTACCTGAGTACGCACCCCATGGCAGGCAAGGAAAAGGCAGGCTACGATGTTTCGGACGAGGGGCTGTATCAGGGGGCGAATTTCATTATGACCCCCACGGCAGACACCCCGAAATATGTCATTGCGCAGGTGCAGAATCTGGCGCATCAGATCGGTTTCCGGCGGTTCGTCATCACCACCCCGGAAATGCACGACCGCATGATCGCCTACACGTCACAGCTTGCGCACGTGGTGTCAAGCTCCTATGTGAAAAGCCCTGTGATCGAGCTGGAATGCGGCTTTTCGGGGGGCAGTTTCCACGATATGACACGCATTGCGACCATGAACGAGACGATGTGGACGGATCTCTTCATGGAGAACCGGGAGAGTCTGCTCAAGGAACTGGACATCCTCATGGAACACTTAGGAGAATACCGGGAAGCCCTTGCTGCCGGGGATGCCGAACGGGTGCATGCGCTGATACAGACGGGCAGACTGCGCAAGGAACAGAATTTGCAGAACCGCCGGAACGCCCCGGCTGTGATCGACCTGACGGACAGAAAGCTGGACTGAACGGCACGACAGGTGAGATCTGGAAAACATCGCCAATTTACCCCCCCCGTTTTGTGCAAAACGCCTAAATTTCCACAAAAATATTGACAAATCATTCATCATGGTGTATGATAAGAATAGGTAAGTAGCAGCTTGCCGATACGGAAAGAGGAAAAATGTACATTTTACTGGAGGTGTTGTATGATGAAAAAACGTTTATTCGCTGCTGTAACAGCGGCAATGTGTCTGACAGGTATGTTGGCAGCTCTGCCGGCATCTGCACTGACGGAAGATGAAGTTTCCTCTTTGACGATCACAACAGATACGTTCATGTATTCACCATATATTGGTTTTACTGGTCTGGGCGGCATGACATTGACCTCCGACCTTGTAGATGCAGATTTCATGGTGATCGGGTATCACTATGAGTGGGGAGATCCCAATGAAAAGATCATCGGGTATGTCGTTTCTTCCATCAATGAGGATCATGACATTGGCGTGATCTATCGTGGAAGTGTGGACAGGGCATTGGAGATCGGTGATCTGTTGGCAGTAAACGGTATGTGGGAGGCTACCGCAAGTTACCCGGCATATTATTCTTGTGTTATGGATGACGGTTATACCAATTTGCAGTTCACCTATGTCGGCAACGGTATCACGATCTTCGGGGATGCGTTCAAGGATGTCATCCGCACGCAGATGACAGTAGAACAGGCTGATTTTGATGAGCATAAACGGGCTGTCGGGGCACTGTATGATATTGAGCTGGATATTAGTCTGCTCAACACTGGGGATACGAACCTTGACGGCGCTCTGAATATGGCAGACTGCGTGCTGCTGAACCGTTATGTGCTGGGAGATGCCGCATCCGTCAGCTATGCCGATCTTTCCGGCGATCTGAACGAGGACGGCGTGGTGGATGTGTTCGACCTTGCGCTCCTGAAACACAAGCTTTTAAGTCTGTGACGGATCACAGAAACAAGTCCCGTCGGCTTTTTGCGAGCCGGCGGGATCTTTTTTTCTTTTTTTGAAAAAAGGGGTTGACAAGTGTGCTGCAATGTGCTATAATGTACTTACCGGATAAGTACACTTGCGCAAGAAAGGGAGGTGTTGGTTTGCAGCTGGAGATCATCATCAGCACCAATACGAATGTGCCCATTTACGAGCAGATCACCTCACAGATCAAGGCAAAGGTCGTGCGGGGGGAGCTGCAGCAGGGCGACCCCATCCCGTCCATGCGGTCACTGGCGAGATCGCTGCACATCAGCGTCATCACCGTGCAGCGTGCCTATGAGGAGCTGCAAAGGGACGGATTTGTGGAGACAACGGTCGGCAGGGGGAGTTTCATCTCTGCCGGCGGAAAGATACTGTATCAGGAAGAGCAGCAGCGGCAGACGGAGGAATTTCTCCGGAAAGCTGCGGAAACGGGCAGGGCTTGCGGCATCCCGCTCGCCAAATTGCAGGAACTGCTGCACCTGTTCTACGAGGAGGACTAACATGGATATTCTGAAAGTTTCCGGCGCTGTCAAGGACTATGGCAGATTCCGGCTGGATAATGTGAGCCTTGCGCTCCCGCAGGGGTGCATCATGGGCTTGATCGGGGAAAACGGCGCTGGCAAGAGCACGCTCATCAAATGGATGCTCGGTCTTGTGAAACGGGATGCGGGGGAGATCTTTTACAACGGCAAGCCCCTTAACGTGAATGACAAGGCACAGATGGAACAGATCGGCGTGGTGTTCGATGCCCTGCACTTCCCGGAGACGTTCACGGCAGTACAGATCGGGAAACTGCACGAAGGATTGTACCGGAACTGGGACAGTGCGTGCTACAGCCGGTATCTGGAGCGCTTTTCCCTGCCCGAAAAGGAAGCCGTCAAGGGCTTTTCCAAGGGGATGCAGATGAAGCTCGGCATTGCCTGTGCGCTTTCTCACGGGGCAAAGCTGCTGATCTTAGACGAACCGACCGCAGGGCTTGACCCGATCGCACGGGACGACCTGATGGAAGTGTTCTTAGACTTTGTACAGGACGAAACGAACGGTATCTTGCTTTCCACGCACATCACGGCAGATCTGGAAAAGGTCGCCGACTATGTGACGTTCCTGCACGAGGGGAAAGTGCAGTTCACCCACCCGAAAGACATGCTGCGGGACGAATTCCGCATCGTGCGCTGCGGGGAGGCTGCGTTTCAGAAACTCCGGGAGGAAAACGGCGCAGTCTGGCGGAAAATGGACTTTCAGTATGAAGTCCTGCTGCCGGACGGGGTACATTTGCAGGAAAAATACCCGGACTGCACCTTTGACCGCCCGACCATCGATGAGATCATGCTGCTTTATGTAAAAGGAGGAACTGCACAATGAAAAGCCTGATCCTGAAAGACATCCGCCTTGTCCAAAAGACTTTGCTGCCGTCGCTGGTGCTCATTATTTTGCTTGCTGTGATCTCCGGCATCACGACCACCCCGGAAGACTCCATGTTCTCGATCTATCCGGCTGTGCTCGCCTTTGTTACCAGTGTCACCACGTTCCGGAACACGTTCTACTTTGACGATACAAGTACATTTATGCAGTATGCCTTCGTCACCCCTGCCACCCGGAAGCAGTATGTCTCTGCCCGGTATCTGTATATGCTGATCACGCTGCTGATACTGACGTTGCCGGGGCTGGCGGTCAATTTGTTGGTCTCATGGATCTCTGTCGGAAACACTTTCATGCTGATGGAGTTCCTTGTGGAGACGGTGATCATGCTGCTGATGGCACTGGTCTATAATATCTGGACGGCAGCGTTGGCGATCCGGTTCAATTCCCGGACGGCATCCATGCTGATAATCCCGATCTTGTTCGGTATCATCGCATTCGCCGGACTGATGGTGTTTTTGTCGCTGCATTTCAAGCAGATGTGGATCAGCTTTGCGGGCGGGATATTTCTGATCTTGCTCAGCATCGGGGCGTTTGTGATGAGTTATGTGTGGATAGAGAAAAAAGAATTCTGACCGGCACCGGCAAGAGGGGGTGCAGGGGGCGAAGCCCCCGCAACATAGCCCCCTTCCCCTTGGAGAAGGGGGTCGGGGGGATGGGGGCAGCGTGACGCTTCCCCTTTATATCTCCCGAAGCCCGGATGCAATTTTTTTGAAAAAACCCCTTGACAAACGTCAAAAAATATGCTATACTAGTAAAGTCGTATTCTAAAGACAGCTGGTGGCATATGCCGTAAATCCAGCCGAGGAGTGCAGATGTGATGTGTGTATGCATATTCCATGCTCTCCCTGTGTGAACAAGGAGAGCGTTTTGTTTCTCCCGATACGATATATCAGACATCGGAGGTGAATGTAAATGCCAAGTGCAAGTATTCTTGCAAGCAAAGCTGCCAGAGTACAGGAACTCACGGAAAAGCTCAAGGGTGCTGCTTCTTTCGTGCTGGTGGACTACAAGGGGATCACCGTAGCAGACGATACCACACTGCGCCGCAGCCTGCGTGAAGCAAATGTGGAGTATTTCGTGGAAAAGAACACCATGCTCAAGCGTGCGCTGCACGAACTCGGTATGGAGGACTATGACGAGGTACTGAACGGTACGACTGCCATTGCTATCTCGACCGATGATCAGACAGCGCCGGCACGTATTTTGGGCGAATTTGCCGAGAAGTCCGAGACGTTCAAGCTCAAGGCTGGCTGCGTGGACGGCGAGTATTACGACGAGGCAAAGGTCATTGCCCTGTCCAAGATCCCGTCGAAGGACGTGCTGCTCGCACAGCTCGTCGGCTCTTTGCAGGGTCCGATCCAGAAGCTCGCTGCACTGCTGCAGGCGATCGTCGACAAGAACGGCGAAGCTGCCTGAAAATGCAGCCTGACATGACAGGATCGACTGTCCGCAGGGTACTGCGTCAGTGTGCCGCTTAAATCAATTTGAAAAGGAGATCATTATCATGGCATCTGAGAAAACATTGAAGTTTATCGAAGAGATCAAGGCTCTTTCTGTTCTCGAATTGGCTGAACTGGTAGAGGCAATTCAGGAAGAGTTCGGCGTAACAGCTGCTGTTGCAGCTGCTCCCGCAGCAGGCGGTGCAGCTGCCGCTGCTGAGGAAAAGACGGAGTTTGACGTTGTTCTGGCATCCTTTGGCGACAAGAAGATGGGCGTTATCAAGGCTGTCAAGGAAGTACTTGGTCTGGGTCTGAAGGAAGCGAAGGAAGTCGTTGAGGGCGCTCCCAAGACCCTGAAAGAGGGCGTTTCCAAGGCTGAGGCTGAGGAACTCAAGGCAAAGCTGGAAGAAGCTGGCGCAACTATCGAGCTCAAGTAAGTTCCCGTCTGACATAGACCGGAGGGCAGTCTGTCCTCCGGTTTTCGTTTTATGGGCTTGTCCTTTCCTGCTAAAAAAGCTGTCCCATGGCGATCAGCGCGACCCCCGGCACACCAAATATGCCCGACAGGATGAGATTGGTCATGCAGAGCGTCGGCGTGAAACCGACCGCACCCCCGTAAAAATGCAGCAGCACCAGTGCCGTCAGCCCCGTGACAGCACCAAGCAGAAATGCCCGGATACGCTTCCGGTGGCGCATATAGAACAGCACCGCACAGAGTATCCCCAAGCTCCAGAGCAGCAGATAGCAGTTTTCCTGTAAGAATTCCATGATGTTTCCTCCTTTGTTTTATAGCAGAATGTAGGCAAGCGCCAGCAGCAGGCTGCCATCTGCCCCCTCCTTGTATAAGAGGTACAGCAGCGCCGCAAGCGCTAATTTTTCCCCGTCCCAGTCTGAAAGCAAGGAATGCAGCTCCTCCGGGATCAGCCCCTGCAAAGAAGAATGCTCCGGCGGCGGAGCTGGTCCGGGTGCGGGATCATCTGGCATGGGGGGGTGATACGGTTCCGGGTCGGGCGGTGTGTAGGCAGGCGGAGCAGGCTGGGCACGGCGCTGCATTTCACGGGAACGGCGGATGGCATCCTGCCGCATGGCGTTGAAATTCTGGTTCGGGTATTGCGACACGGCAGCTCACTCCTTTTCCGGTCACAGCAATTTCTGGAGCATCCCGCTTTTCTGCATGACTTGCCATATGCTCCACAGGCGCAGCAGGCGGAGCGCTTTGTCCACCTTTTGCTGACGGGCTTCCCGGAGATGGGGTTTGAGGGCAAGGAGCAGGGCAGCATTTTTGTCCGGTGCGCCGGAGCTTTTCAGCAGCTCCCCCATCTGCATCAGCATTGCCGGGTCTATGCCTAGCCCCCCATCCGGCAGCGCCGGAGGCGGGGCGGCGGACGGCGGAGCAGAGGAGGCAGATGCAGCGGGTGCGGCAGAGGCATCCGAACTGCCCTTGAACATGGCAGCAAGCTCCGAGATCTGCTGCATACTCTCCGGGTCGGAAAGCAGTTCCTGCATTTTAGCGGCTAAATTTTCTTCCATTACTTGCTGCCCGTCAGCTTGCGGTAGAGTGCTTGCGCCTGTGGGGTACTCATCAGCTTTTCTACCATTTGCGGATCACGGACTGCCTGCTGAAATTTTGCGGCATCGGCAGGGCTCATGCTCTGCATGGCACTGTCAAACTTGCCCGCCTGCAATTCCTTGCGCAGCCGGTCAGCCGGTACGCCGAGCTTTTTGCTGACCGCTTGCAGCAGCCCCTCCATGTTCTGACCTTGCAAATTCTGCGGATCCATAAAAAAACACCCTTTCTTTCTCAAAAACCGTATTGTTTTTTTCTGCGGTTTATGGTATAATAGAAAATAGAACACCGGAAACACTGTCCGGGGTAAGAGACCTGACATTGTAAGGGAGGCGAAGCCGTGAAGATCATTGTCATGTCCGACTCGCACGGGCTGTTTTCTGCCGTGCAGAAAGTCGTGCAGCTCCATGCCGATGCAGACCTGTTCATCCACCTCGGAGACGGGGAACGGGAGATGTCCCGCCTTTTGCATACCGACCCTACACTGGCAGACCGCCTGTATTACCTGAAAGGCAACTGCGATATGGGAACTGTCATCCCCGGCACACAGCGAAGCTGTACCATTGCGCTCCCGTTCGGGCATAAGATCTTTGCAGCGCACGGGGATATGTTTCAGGTCAAATTCGGTACGGCACGCATTGCCTATGAAGCAAGGCAGGCAGGAGCAGACATCGTACTCTACGGGCATACCCATGTGCGGGACTGCCGTTACGAGGACGGTCTGTACATCCTTGACCCCGGCAGTCTTGGCTGCCCAAGGGACGGCGGCAAGCCCAGCTATGCGCTCATCAGCGTGTCGGAAAAGGGCATTCTGACCAATATCGCACTGCTCTGAGGTCTCCCTTACTTACTATATGCGGAACGGGCGGCAAAGTTGCGTTCCGGAGGAGGTTTTATTTTGAAGCGGTTCTCTCCTTTGCAAAACAGCAAAGAGAAATACGGGCTTGTGTTCGGGCTGGCATTCCTGTCTTTGCTCATCGTACTGCTGCCGCTGATGATCCTTGACGGCGGGTATATGATCTACTACGGGGATTTTGTCTCGCAGCAGCTGCCGTTCTACGTACATGCCAATGATGTGGTGCGCAGCGGCGGGACATTCGGCTGGGACTGGGGAACAGACCTCGGCAGCAGTTTTATCGGGTCGTATGCGTTCTATCTGTCCGGCAGCCCATTCTTCTGGGCAACGACCATACTCCCGGAAAGCTGGGTGCTGTATGCGATCCCTTGGCTGCTCTGCCTGAAACATGCCATTGCTGCCACGACTGCCTATGCCTATATCCGGCGTTTTGTGCGCAGCCCGGATGCGGCTGTGATCGGGGGGCTGCTGTATGCCTTTTCGGGGTTTCAGGTATTCAATATCTTCTTCAATCATTTTCAGGATGTGACTGCATTTTTCCCGCTGCTGCTGATCTCGCTGGAAGAACTGGTGAACCGTGACCGCCGGGGCTGGTTCGCAGCGTGCGTGGCACTGATGGCGGTGCTGAACTATTTCTTCTTCACCGGGCAGGTCGTGTTTGTGGCGCTGTATTTCTTCATCCGTGTCAATTGCCGGGATTTCCGCATCGACCTGAAAAAATTCGCTGCCCTTGCGATCGAAGCTGTGATCGGTGTCTGCATCGCCGGTGTGGTGCTGCTGCCGGCAGCGCTGGCGATACTGGAAAATGACCGTGTATCCCAGAGCCTGTTCGGGCAGGATATGGTGCTTTACAGCGACAAGACCCGCATCGTGCGCATCCTGCAAAGCTTCTTCATGATCCCGGATGCGCCTGCAAGACCGAATCTGTTTGACACCAAGTCAGCCAAATGGGCATCCATCGGCGGTTATCTGCCGCTGTTCTCCATGGCAGGTGTCATCACCTTCCTCAAGAACAAGAAAAAACACTGGGCATCCGTCCTGACATGGGTCTGCATCGTCTGCGCCTTTGTGCCGTGGCTGAACAGTATGTTTTATATGTTCAACGGCAGCTATTACGCAAGGTGGTACTATATGCCCATCCTCATCATGGCACTGATGACTGCCTATGCACTGGACAACAAGGCGCTTGACTGGAGACCGGGCATCCGCATCTGCGGCATTGCGCTGCTTATTTTCGGCATCATTTCGCTCCTGCCGACCAAGGGAGAGGATGACCAGACGGAATTTTTCCTGTTTGCGAATAGTTTCCCGTACTTCATGGCGACGCTTGCCATCAGCACATTGTGCTGGCTGGCATCGGCGGAGCTGTATGCCCTGCGCCGGGAGGGGAAGAAGATCCTGCGCCCTGCCGTCTGCCTCACGGCAGCCGCCTGTGTTTGCTGTACGGCTGCGGTGGTGTGGTTCGGCAAAGGGATCACCAGCACTTCCGGAAAGGAATACCGGGAGCAGGGCATCCACGGAAAGGAGCAGCTGTCTGTCTCCTACGAAACGGACGAGGATGCCTATTTCCGGGTGGATGTTTCGCAGGACTATGACAATTACCCGATGTTCTGGGGCTTGTCGTGCATGCGCTGCTTTCAGAGCGTGGTAGACCCGTCTATCATGGGATTCTACGAGAGCATCGGCATCGAACGGAACGTCGCCTCCCGCCCCGAGCCGGATTCCTACACGCTGCGGGGACTGTTCTCGGTGAAGTATTACTTTGACAAGATCCGGGACGGCATGGAAGAACTGGATATGCCGGGCTTCTCCTTCTACAAAGAGGAGAACGGCTTCCGCATCTACAAAAATGATTACTACATCCCCATGGGCTTCACATATGATTATTATGTGACCCCGGAAGCCATTGCGGACAAGACGAATACCGCCAAGGAACGCCTGCTCATCAAGGCACTTGTCCTGAACGAGGAACAGGCACAGCGGTACGGGGCTATTGCACAGGACATCAGCGAGGGACAGCCGCTGAGTCTGAATAAAAGCCAGTATCTGGCAGAATGCGAAAAGCATCAGGCAGAGGCGTGCAGCAACTTTCAGCACGATGCCAAGGGCTTTTCGGCAGAGATCACACTGGAGCAGCCTAAGCTGGTATTTTTCAGTGTTCCCTATGGATCCGGCTGGACGGCAGAGGTCAACGGCAGCCCTGTGACCGTGGAGAATGTCAGCAACGGTTTCATGGCTGTCCGCTGCGAAGCGGGCGCAAACCAGATCGTATTCCGCTATGAAGTTCCCGGTCTGCGGTACGGGCTGTACATCACGGTCGGCGGTGCGGTGCTGCTGGTGCTGTACCTGCTGCTGTCGAAGAAGCTGTTCGGGGGCGGGGTGCATACGTACAGCTATGACTATATGCCGTCTGACGGCGTGCGTGCGGCAAATGCCTATACAGAGGCTTTGCGGAAAGGAGAACAGGATGCAGCATCTGGAAGAGAAAATGCTGGACAGGACAGTCCTGTATGACGGAAAGATCCTCCGTCTGGAAAAAGATACCGTCCTCTTAGAGGACGGTTCACAGGCAGTGCGGGAGGTCGTGCGGCATCCGGGCGGCGTGTGTGTGCTGGCACTGACCGATCAGGAGGAGATCCTGTTTGTCCGGCAGCTCCGCTATCCCTATCAGGAAGTCACACGGGAGATCCCTGCCGGCAAGCTCGAATACGGCGAAGATCCCGAGACCTGCGGCAAGCGGGAACTGCTGGAGGAGTGCGGCTGTACGTCCGACCGCTTCACCTATCTGGGAAAGGTCTATCCCACACCTGCCTATGATGCAGAGATCATCCGCATCTTTCTGGCTGAGGGGCTTCACTACGGGAGCCAGTCGCTGGACAGCGATGAATTTCTGGACGTGGAGCGCATCCCGTTTGCAAAGGCGGTGGAAATGGTGCTGCGGGATGAACTGCCCGACTCCAAGACACAGGTCGCTGTCCTGAAATATGCCGCCCTGAAACGAAAAAAAGAAAAGGGAACGGCATGACCGTTCCCCTGCGGAAATAGGATCAGGCTGATCCCGGCGTTATGTTTGCTGCCGCAGCGGTCTCGGCTTCTGCTTCCGCCTCGGCAAGTGCAAGATGTTTTTGGTAGGCATCGAGGATGCTGTCCTCGATCAGCTTTCTGCTTTCCGGCACAATGGGGTGTACGATGTCCCGGAACACGCCGTTTTCGTCTTTGCGGCTCGGCATTGCGATGAATAGTCTGTCATCGCCCTGCACGATCTTGATGTCGTGTACAGCCAGCATACGGTCTATGGTGATCGATACCACTGCACGCAGGCGACCTTCCGTGATGATCTTGCGGATCTTGATGTCTGTGATTTCCATAGTCCTGACCTCCAAAGTTGTATTTGCCAAAAAATGTTTTGCCCATATCCCGTTGGAAATTTGAAGGATCGGTCGTTTTTTGGCACTATGCTGTATATCCTTAGTATAATCCCTATTTATGACAAATTCATGAAGAAATAAGGTGTATTTTATGAATAAGTCCGTTTTGGACGGAAAAAAGCACATTCATTTTATCGGTATCGGCGGGTCGGGGATGTATCCGCTGGCACAGATCCTCCATGCCAAGGGGTACTATCTGACCGGCTCAGACAACAATGAGACCGATACTTTACAGGCAGTGCGGGATATGGGTATCCCTGTCATGCTCGGACAGCGGGCAGAAAATATCGAGGGGGCTGACCTGATCGTCCATACGGCAGCGATCATGGCAGACAACCCGGAACTGATCGCCGCAAAGGCTTCCGGTGTGCCGGTACTGGAGCGCAGCGAACTGCTCGGCATCGTCAGCACATGGTACAGCAATGCGGTCTGTGTGTCCGGTACGCACGGCAAGACGACCACGACTTCCATGCTGGCGCAGATCCTCTGCACGGCAGGCATCGACCTGTCGGCAGTCATCGGCGGCAAGCTGCCGGTCATCCACGGCAGCGGCTGTGCAGGGACGAGTGATATTTTCGTGTGTGAGTCCTGCGAATTTGTGGACACGTTCCTCAAGCTCTCGCCGGACGTGGCGGTGGTGCTGAACATCGATGCCGACCATCTGGATTATTTTGGGACAGTGGAGAATATCATCCGTTCGTTCCATACATTCTGCGAACTGGCGAGCAAGGCAGTCCTCTACAACGGGGACGATGCGAACACCTGCAAGGCAGTCGAGGGCATTTCCGGCAAGGAGATGATCACGTTCGGCTACGGGGCGCAGAATGACTGGCGTGCCGTGGATGTAGCACATCTGCCGGGCGCAGGAACGGCTTACACCGTCCTGAAAAAAGGCGAAGAACTGGGCAGGATCACCCTGCAAGTGCCGGGGGAACACAATGTGCTGAATTCTTTGGCAGCCGTGGCAGCCTGTGACGGTCTGGGGATCTCATTTGCGGACATTCAGAAAGGACTGGGCGAATTCCGGGGTGCAGGCAGACGCTTTGAGGTGCTGGGCAAGGTCAGGGGCATCACCATTGCGGACGATTATGCCCACCACCCCACCGAACTGACAGCGACCCTGAAAGCGGCACGGGAAATGGGCTACCGCCATGTCTGGGCAGTGTTCCAGCCGTTCACGTTTTCGAGGACGGTGCAGCACTTAGAGGAATTCCGGGATGCGCTCGCCTTGGCGGATACGGCAGTGCTGACGGACATCATGGGTTCGAGGGAGAAGAACACCTACGGCATCTATACCCGAAACCTTGCGGAGATCATGGACAATGCGGTCTATTTTCCGCAGGATGAGACAGCAGAATATACAGACGAGCGGAAGTATCAGAATTTCGAGGACGTGTGTCATTATGTCGCAGAACACGCACAGGCGGGCGACCTCGTGCTGACGATGGGCTGCGGAGATATTTATAAGGTAGCGAAAATGCTTCTGAAACAGCTTTCGTGAACAGAAAGGAGAAGACGGTATGCAGACAAGGGATGAGGAGATCCTCGGCTTTATCCGGGACTATATCCAGACCGAAGGGATCGCTCCGTCCGTGCGGGAGATCTGCGACGGGGTGGGGGTACGCTCCACCTCTACGGTACACCGCTATTTGCAGCGCCTGCGGGAGGAGGGAAAGATCCGGATGCTGGACGGGAAAAACCGGGCTATCGTCCTTGCGGACGAGGAGGAAGGACCGATGGGGATCCCGCTGGTGGGCACGGTCGCAGCCGGCACACCGATCACAGCGATCCAGAACATCACAGATCATGTGGAATTCCTGCCCGCCAAGCACTATGACGGGGATCTGTTCGCCCTGCGGGTGCGGGGCGAGAGCATGATCAACATCGGCATTCTGGACGGGGACATTGTCATCGTGGAGCAGACCAATGTGGCAGAAAACGGCGAGGTCGTGGTCGCTCTTGTGGACAGGAGCGAGGCAACGGTCAAGACCTACTACAAGGAGGACGGTCACTACCGCCTCCAGCCGGAAAATGACGAAATGGATCCGATCATCGTGAAACATGTCGATATTCTCGGCAGAGTGATCTCCCTGATCCGGTATTTCTGAACAACTACATACAGAAAGGGAATTGTGTTATGCTGAACAAAGTAAAGGTAGTCATTTTGGGAAAGGAATATGTCCTCCAGACGGAGGAAGCCCCGAATTATGTATACGGGCTTGCCCGGGAACTCGAAGCGCAGATCAGGAACAGCATGGAAAAAGGCGCTTCTCAATATACGGCGGCAGTCATGGCAGCACTTTCGGCAATGGATGACCTGCACAAGTCACAGGAACGGCTCGACCAGATCGCCGACCAGAGCAAGGAATATGTGGACGATGCCGGACGTGCCCGTATCGAACGGGATGCAGCGCTCAAAGAGATCGAAGCGCTGAAGTCCAAAGTCGCACAGCTGGAAAATTCTCTTCGGCTCAAGAAGCTCAAGGATACCCTCTGATGCCAGACCCGGAGATCCTTGCCCCTGCCGGGAGCAGAGAAGCCCTACAGGCGGCTGTGTACTGCGGCGCAGATGCGGTCTATGTGGGGGCAACAGCATATTCGGCAAGGCAGGGGGCAGAAAATTTTGACTTGCCGGCGCTTGCGGATGCGTCCCGGCTGTGCCGACTGTACGGCGTGAAGCTGTACCTTGCGGTGAATACGCTCCTCACGGACAGGGAACTGCCGGAATTTCAGGCATTTATGCAGCAGGCTGCCCGCTTTGCGGACGGGTGTATCGTGCAGGATCTCGGCGTGCTGAAACTGCTGCGGGAAATGCTGCCGGATATGCCGCTGCACGCCTCCACGCAAATGAGTATCCACACCCCGGCAGGTGCGCTCCAAGCTGCCGCACTCGGCTGCTGCCGTGTCGTAGCGGCACGGGAAATGTCGGAACAGGAACTTGCGGCACTGTGCCGCCTGCCGATCGAGGTGGAAGTCTTTGTACACGGGGCGCTGTGCATGTCAGTTTCGGGGCAGTGTGCCTTTTCGGCGCTGGTAGGCGGCAGGAGCGCCAACCGGGGCGCATGCGCACAGGCTTGCCGTCTGCCGTGGAAGACCCCCAGCGGCAAAAACCCGGCAGCACTCTCCCTCAAGGATGAGAGCCTGCTCGATCATGTCGGGAAATTGCGGGAAATGGGCGCTGCATCCCTTAAGATCGAGGGGCGGATGAAACGCCCGGAATATGTTGCCGCTGCCGTGACTGCCCTGAAACAGGCACTTGCCGGGGAACAGCCGGACAGGGAATTGTTACAGGCGGTATTTTCCCGGAGTGGGTTCACGGATGGGTATTTCACCGGAAACAAGCGGGATATGTTCGGCTTCCGGCGGAAAGAGGATGTACTTGCCGGGCAGCAGGTCATCGGCGGACTTGCTGGGCTGTACCGGGAAATGCCGAAAGCGGCTGTGCTGCATTTTTCACTTTCGTTAAAACCGGATGTTCCGGCAGTGCTAATGGCTTCCGACGGGGCAGACTATACCGTGACGGTGCAGGGCGATGTGCCGGAAACTGCCCGGAAAGCGCCGCTTTCGGAGGAACAGCTTGCCCGCAGCCTGCAAAAGCTTGGCGGAACGGTCTACACCTGCGGAACGGTGATACTCGATAATACGGCAGGGCTGACGCTTTCGGCTGCACAGTGCAATGCGCTGCGGCGGGAAGCCGTTTCCCGGATGGACGAACTGCGCATTGCCCGGCACACCCCGGATCGCCGCATCCGGACGGTCGCATTTCCGGCAGCATTCCGTGAGTTGCAGCCGACCCGGAGACGGATCCACGTGCGGACAGAATTACAGCTTCAGGCTGTGCCGGACGGGGAAATTACCTGTATTCCCCTGTCTTTGGCGGAAACGGCTTCCGGCGTGTCGGAATGGCTCGAAGCACCCCGGATCATTGGGGAGGAAGATGCTTACCGGAAACAACTGAAAGCGCTCCGGAAACGGGGCTTTACGGAATTGGTCTGCCATAATTTGGCAGATATACGTATCGGCAGAGAATTGGGTTTCGGGCTGCACGGCGGTTTCGGGCTGAATGTGACAAATTCCCTCACAGCGGCAAGCCTGCGTGAAATCGGTTTGCAGGATGTGACGGGTTCGTATGAACTGCGGATGCACACACTGGAACGACTTGGCAAAGCGCTCCCGGTGGGGGCGATCGTCTACGGGCGGCTGCCGATGATGCTGTTCCGGGTCTGCCCGATACGGGCGCAGGACGGCTGCCGGAACAGGAACTGCTTTCTGACTGACCGCACTGGCAGGAAATTCCCGCTCCTGTGCAGCGGCACGTATCAGGAACTTGTGAATGCGGAGGTGCTTTGGTTTGCCGATAAGGGATACCAGCCGGACTTTGCGGACTATTATTTCACGGATGAAACGCCGGAACGGGTGCAGGAAGTCCTGCACGGCGGAAAAGCCCCCGCAAACCGGACAGGCGGACTGTATGAAAAAGGAGGACTGCGATGAAATTGCTGTTTCAGAAACTGCGGAAAAATGCGGTACTTCCGGTACGGGCGACACCGCAGAGCGCAGGCGCTGATCTGTGCGCCTGTCTGGATGCGCCGGTGACGATCCAGCCGGGTGAAACGGTCATGATACCGCTGGGGCTGACCTGTCAGCCGACAGAAACGGATGTGGCGCTCCTGATCTTCCCCCGTTCGGGGCTTGCCTCGAAGAAGGGCATCACGCTGGCGAATGCGGTCGGGGTGGTGGACAGCGACTACCGGGGAGAATGGCACGTTCCGCTGCACAACATCAGTGCAGAGCCGTTCACCGTGGAACATGGTATGCGTGTGGCACAGCTTGTGGTCGTGCCAGTGCTGTTCCCGGAAATGATGGAGACTGATCGTGTGGATGCAACAGAACGGGGTGCAGGCGGTTTCGGGTCAAGCGGTGTCTGATGCCCTGACAGAACAAAAGAAAAGAGGAGATCAACATGAAAAAAGGACTGCTCATGTTCGCACTGGTCATGATCGCCGTGTTCATCGGCAACCTGATCGGAGAGCTTTCGCTTGGTGTGGCAGGCATGGAATGGCTTGGCAAAGGTTACGAGATCGGGATCTCTACGACAGAACTGGATCTGCATCTGATCGTGCTGACGTTCGGCATACAGGTCAGGGTCTGTATTGCGGAGGTGGTACTGCTGCTCGCAGCGCTGATCGGCTACCCGAAGCTGGCAAAGCTGATCTTTAGCTGATCTTGCCGTAATTTTGCAGGTGCTTTGACGGAATTTCATGGTATACATAAAAATTCCGAAAAAAACTTGTTTCCCGCCGGAAATCATGGTATAATAGTAGAAAGCAGAGTTATGCTGCACAGAAGAAAAGGAGCGAGAGCATGTTTACAAAGGATATTGGTATCGACCTCGGTACTGCGAATACACTTGTGTATATGCGGGGCAAGGGCATCGTGCTGCGGGAACCGTCCGTTGTCGCCGTCAATACACGGACCGAAAAAGCCCGTTACGTCGGCAAGGAGGCAAAGCAGGTCATCGGCAGAACGCCCGGTTCGATCATTGCCGTCCGTCCGCTGAAAGAGGGCGTGATCGCCGACTTTGACCTGACGATCACGATGCTGCAGGAATTTATCCACAAGGCGCTCAAGGGGCGTATCTTCACAAAGGCACGGGTCACGATCTGCATCCCGTCCGGCGTGACACCTGTCGAGCGCAATGCCGTCCGTGCGGCTGCGGAAAAGGCAGGCGCACGGCATCCGGTGTTCATTGTCGAGGAACCGATGGCGGCTGCGATCGGTGCAGGGCTGCCTACCACCGAACCCACGGGGAGCATGATCGTGGACATCGGCGGCGGCACGAGTGAAGTCGCTGTGGTGTCACTAGGCGGAACTGTTATTTCCCATTCGGTGCGCTGTGCGGGGGATGCCTTTGATACGGCGATCATGAACTATATCAAGAAGAAATACAGCCTGCTGATCGGGGAGCGTTCGGCGGAGGAGATCAAGCTGACGATCGGTTCGGCATTTCCGGGAGAGACTGAGGAAAAAATGGAGATCAAGGGCAGAAACCTGCTGAACGGGCTGCCCGAAAATGTGACCATTACTTCCATGGAGGTGCGGGATGCCATGTCCGAACCGCTGTCCCGGATCGTGGATGCCATCAAGACCACACTGGAAGAGACACCGCCGGAACTGGCAGCGGACATCATTGATCAGGGCATCACCCTTGCGGGCGGCGGTGCGCTGCTGCGGGGACTGGACAAACTCATCAACCGGGAGACCGGCATGCCTGTCTATATTGCCGAATTTCCCCTTGACTGCGTGGCAGAGGGCGCAGGGAAAGTCATGGAGAACATGGACAAATACCAAGATACACTGGTCGAATACCTGAAATACTATGAAAAATGACCCGTTCCGCACGGGAAAGGAGGGAGAGGCATGGGCAATTTTTTGAAAAGCGCCAAATTTCGCATCATCGTGTGCATTTTAGCACTGTTGGTGGGGGTGATGATCTATGCGCTGACCATGGGCGGCTATACGATCAGCACGGTTGGCGTGTTCAGGAGCATTGCAGCACCGTTCCAGCGGGCATCCAATGCCATTTCTTCCCGTGTGGAGTACATTCTCGAAGTGTACAGCAATGCCCGGGAGAACTACGAACAGAATCGTGCCCTGCGCTCCGAGATCAACGAACTGCAGCAGCAGCTCGCCGATCAGGAAGTCTTGGAGGCGGAACTGGAACGCATGGAGGCGTACACGGGTATTCTGGAGCAGCATAAGGAGATCACCTACTCCGCCCCCTGTGAGGTCATCGGCTATCTTGCCAATGACCCTTTTGGTGCGTTTATGATCGATGCCGGCACGGCAGACGGTCTGGCGCTCTATCAGCCGATCGTGAATGCAGAGGGGCTGATCGGGGTCATTACGGAGATCGGAACAGATACGGCAACGGTGACGACGATCCTTTCCCCGGAGTTGTCAGTTGCCGTCTATTGCAGCACGACCAAAGATCAGGGCGTACTGACGGGCAGCGTGGCGCTTGCCATGGAGGGAAAATGCCGGCTGCAATATCTGGACAAGGACACTATCCTTTCCGAAAACAAGGCGATCGTGACATCCGGCGAGAATGGTTTGTTCCCGAAAGGCTATACGGTCGGCTATGTGCAGGAGGTCGGCATGGACGAGACCGGGCTGACTGCCTATGCGGTCATTGAGCCGGCAGCAGATCTGGCACATCTGGACATGGTGATGGCGATCACCGATCATGAGGGAAAAGAGGAGAGCAGATGAACCGTTCGGAGACCCGCCGTTACTGGCTGCTGCAAACGGTGCAGTGGCTGGTGTTTGCGGTGATGATCTTTATTAGCTTTCTGGCGGAAACGTCCGGCAGCTTTGTCAAGCCGCTGCTGCTGATCCCGCTGGCACTGTGCATTTCCTCGCATACGGGAGAATTGCAGGCAACGGCAGTCGGCATGATCAGCGGACTGCTGCTGGACATTGCGTGCGGCAAGCTGCTGGGGTACAATGCTGTCTGGCTGGTGATCTGCTGTGTGGCAGTTTCGCTGCTGTACAGCTATTATCTGCGGGAAAAGCTGCTGAATATGCTGCTGCTGACGGCAGTCTGTGCAACGGTGCAGGGGTATCTGGATTTCCTGTTCTACTATGCGATCTGGGGACATGATGATGTGATGCTGGTCTATACGAGGATCATCCTGCCGAGCGGCATTTTGACAGTGCTTTCGGCGATACCGCTGTATTTTATCGTGAAAAAGCTCTGTACTGCCTGCGGCAGCCGGCGGAACTTTGAGCTGGAAAAGACGATCATCCGGAATTCGTGAGAGGAGAAGCAATGCATTCGGTTTCAGAGTATCTCAAGACTGCCCTTGCGGTGCTGCTGGTGCTGGCAAGTACCAGCCTGTGTGTGCTGCGGCTGATGAAAGTGCAGGTCGTGGATCCGGGCGCTTATACCAAGCATGAGGTCATCACCACGACGTACACCCAGAAAATTTCCGCTACCCGTGGGGAGATCGTAGATGCCAACGGGGAGACACTGGTCGGCAACACGGTCAGCTATGCGGTCGTCATTGACGAGAGCAGCTTTCCGTCAGACAATGCACAGAGCAATGCCATTTTATTACAGCTCGCTGAAATTCTGGAGCAGGACAGCACGGCATGGACGGACACACTGCCGATATCCCGGACATATCCCTACACGTTCCTGCCCGATGCGGAACAGTCGGAGATCGATGCCATCAAGCGGGAGATCGGGGTGAATGCCTATGCGACCGCTGAAAACTGCATGGATGTACTTTGTGAGAGCTATGGGATCTCGGACAGCTATACAGAACCGCAGCGGCGGATGATCGCCGGGATCCGGTTCACGATGCTGGATGATGATTTTTCGATCTCGAATAAATTTGAGCTGGCACGGGGGCTTTCGGAACGGACGGTCCTGAAAATATCCGGGCTGTGCCTGCAATTGCAGGGCGTGTCTATCGAACAGACCGCCGAGCGGAAGATCTTAGTCGGCGATGTGATCCCGCACGAGATCGGGACGACCGGTCCTATTTTTGCTGAAAATGCGGAAGAATATCTGGAAAAAGGCTATGAACTGGATGCCATTGTCGGTATCAGCGGCATTGAAAAGGCAATGGAGGACGAGCTGCAGGGGACGGACGGCGTGCGGACGATCACCTTTGAGGACGGCATGGCAGTTTCGGATGAGATCACAGAACCGGTCGATGCCGGGCATACTGTCAAGCTGACGGTCAACAGCGAATTTCAGCGGGGCTTGCAGGATATTTTAGACAATTTCATTGCCAATTTCCACAGTCTCGGCGGATCTAGCAGCAGGCTGCGGGGCGATGCGGGGGCGATCGTCGTCCTCGATGCCAAGACAGGGGCGATCTTAGGTGAGGTGACTGCCCCGACCTACGACCTGACAACGTATGCCGAGCAGTATGACGAACTGATCGCCAATGAGGGCAACCCCCTGTTCAACCGGGCGACAATGGGGCAGTACCGCCCGGGTTCGACGTTCAAGACGATCACGGCGACTGCCGGACTGAATGAAGGCATCATCACCGGAACGACTTCGTTCCTCTGCAACAAGGGCATCTATCACTACAAAGACATCAACTACCACTGCACGGGCGATCACGGCTATATTGCGGTCGCCCCAGCGCTGCGGGTGTCCTGCAACTCGTTCTTCTACGAGCTGGCAAGGCAGCTGGGCATCGACAATTTGACGAAATATGCAGCCCTCTACGGTATCGGGCAGCATACGGGCATTGAAACGACCGATGCAGAGGGCTACATGGCTTCGCAGGAGAAATACCGGGAATTGGGCATGCCGTGGACGGTAGGACAGGTCCTACAGGCAGGTATCGGCAACGGCGAAACGATGGTCTCACCGCTCCAGCTTGCCTGCGTGGCAAATACCATTGCCAACGAGGGCGTTCGCTACCAGCCGTATCTGGTGGACAGCATCTGGGACTACAACATGGAACACTGCATCAGCAAGACAAAGCCGACTGTTGCGGCTCAGATCGATGTGAAGAGCGAGGATGTCTACCAATTTGTGGAGTCCGGTATGATACAGGCATCCGGCAACGGCTTCCCCAAGAAATACTCCCTGACGGATCTAGGGTATTCCGTTGCCATCAAGACCGGTACGCCGCAGTTTTCCAGCCGTGTGCAGGACTCTGTGTTCCTCGGCTACGCACCGACAGATGACCCGAAGATCGCTTTCGCAGGGGTCATCGAGGGCGGTGAATACTCCAAATATATGATACGCTCTATCCTCAAATTGTACGAGGATGTGTACGGGGCTATGTAAAACCGGAGTGGATCCGTGATATTTCATAAGATTTATACGTTTAATTGCAATAGTTTTCACAATTTTATGTTTTTTCCCCCTAATCAATTTGACAAAACGTAGATTTGTGGTATAATTATAAGTAGGTATGTGATGCATTTCTGAAGTACAACAACAGCAGCAGAAAACGGCAGGGAAACCGTTCTTCTCTCTGTTGTATCATAGGGGTGCTGCGATATACAAGGATGGACCGGGGGATCTTTTTGCGATAGCTTGGAAAGGAGAATATACATGGTTAATAATCCAAAACTCATTGCGGTCACTTCCGGTAAGGGTGGCACCGGCAAGTCCTCTATCTGCTACGGGCTTGGCTATACCCTTGCCAAGCAGGGCAACCGCACGCTCATCATAGAGCTGGACTTTGGTCTGCGCTGTCTGGACATCATGTTCGGCATGTCCGGCAAGGTGAAGTATGATCTCGGCGATGTGCTCAAGGGCAAGAAGGAGATCCTCGATGCTGTTGCGACTGTGCCCACGGCGAGCAATCTCAACATCCTCTGCGCCCCGAAAGACCCCTTTATGACGGTCACAGCAGAAGAGATCGTGGACATTTGCCGCCGTATCCGCAAATATTTTGACTGGATCATCATTGATACCGGTGCTGGTATCAATTCCCATGTATTTGATATTGTGGAGCAGGCAAACCTGATCCTTGTCGTTACAACGCCCGACCCGATCTGCATCCGGGACGCTACGATGATGTCGGATGAGTTCTACAAGCGCGGCAACAAGCGCCAGAGACTGCTCGTCAACAAATTGAGCAAGAAGGACATCCAGACCCACATGATCGATAACCTTGACCAGATCATCGATGCGGTCGGCATCCAGCTGCTGGGTGTGATCCCGGAGGATTTCACGCTGAAGGAATCCACCGGCAAGGGTACGCCCCTGCCGCCGAATGCACCGAGCCTTGCGGCATTTGATGCCATTTCCAAGAGACTGAGTGGCGACAACATTCCGCTGGTCATTAAATAATAGTAAGAATAGAAGCGCCTTGCGGCGGAGGAAGGGAATGATATTATGACAATTGCCTTGATCGCACATGATGCCAAAAAAGAGCTGATGGTACAGTTCTGTATTGCTTATTGCGGGATACTTTCAAGGTATACGCTCTGTGCAACAGGAACGACCGGCAAGGTCGTGGGCGAAGCAACAGGACTGCCGATCCAGAAATATTTCAGCGGTCCGCAGGGCGGCGGCGAACAGATCGCTGCAAGGATCTGCTGCAATGAAATTGACGTATTATTGTTTTTCCGTGACCCCAACGCCACGAAGTCGGCTGCCGCAGAAGCAAACGATATGACGCTTCTCCGCCTGTGTGATGTACACAATGTTCCGGTGGCAACGAATATTGCGACCGCTGAGGCATTGATCATGGCATTGGAGCGGGGCGATCTGGATTGGCGTGAGATCGGCAATCCTGCATTATAATAGAAACGCATACAGTCTGCTGTCCGCTGCGTAGCGCAGCCGTGCAGCAGATTTTTTTCTAAGGAGGAAGTTATGGAGTTACTCAGACGACCGAACGGAACGGAGGACATCCTGCCGTCCGTCAGCCGGGACTGGCAGGTGCTGGAGGGCATGCTGCGGGAGACGGCGGACTCTTTCGGGTTTTCCGAAATGCGCATCCCGACCTTTGAACAGACCGAACTGTTTGAAAGGGGCGTGGGGGAAACGACCGACGTGGTACAGAAGGAAATGTATGCCGTTGTGGCAGGCAATGACAGATTTACGCTCCGCCCGGAGGGGACAGCAGGCACGATACGTGCCATTTTGCAGAATGGCATGCTGAATGAGGCTTTGCCGCTGCGGGTGTATTACATACTGTCCTGTTTCCGGCATGAAAAGCCGCAGGCAGGACGGCTGCGGGAATTTCACCAGTTCGGTGTGGAAATGATCGGTTCGCCGCAGCCCTCGGCAGATGCGGAGGTCATCAGTCTGGCAGGGCGCATTTTAGAGCGCCTCGGCGTGAAAAACACGCAGCTGCACATCAATTCTATCGGCTGCCCGACTTGTCGGAAAGCCTATCACACAGCCCTGAAAGCCTATTTTGAACCGCACCGGGCAGAACTCTGCGAGACCTGTCAGGAGCGCCTGAACAAGAACCCCATGCGCCTGCTGGACTGCAAAGACCCGGGATGTCAGGCGGTCAATCGGGATGCACCGGTGATCATAGACTATCTCTGCGAGTCGTGCAGCGAACACTTCGAGAAGCTGAAAGCTGACCTCACCATGCTGGGTATCGACTACACCGTTGACCCGAAGATCGTCCGGGGGCTGGATTACTACACCAAGACTGTCTTTGAATTTGTGACGACCGACATCGGCGCACAGGGAACGGTCTGCGGCGGCGGCAGGTATGACGGGCTGATCGGACAGCTTGGCGGTCCGGAAACTCCGGCACTTGGTTTCGGGATGGGATTGGAACGCCTGCTGCTCACGCTGAGAAATCAAGGCATGACGCTTTCACAGCCGCAGGGGTGTGACCTGTATCTGGTGCCTATGGGCGATGCGGCAGCCGACCTTTGCCTGCAACTGACGGCAGCACTCCGGAAAGAGGGCATTGCGGCACAGACGGATGTCATGGGCAGGAGCCTGCGGGCGCAGATGAAGTATGCCGACAAGATCGGCGCACGCTTCACGGCAGTGATCGGCGACAATGAACTCGAACAGGGCGAGGCTGCCCTGAAAAATATGCAGTCCGGCGAAAAGCTGACGGTGAAACTCGACGACAGCTTTACGGAGCGCTTTTCGGCAATTGAAATTGCGGACAGGCTTTCCAAGGACTGACAGGAGGAACGGAACATGGAAGAAATGATGGGAACGCTCCGCCGCACACACGGCTGCGGAGAAGTCACAGGACCGGGCATGCAGGTCGTTGTCGGCGGCTTCGTGCAGCGTGTGCGCAAGCTCGGCAATCTGATGTTTATTACGCTGCGGGACAGAAGCGGCGTAGTGCAGCTTGCTTTCGGGGACGATACGGACAGGGAATTGTTTGAGAAAGCGGCTTCCTGCCACAGCGAGTATGTCCTCCTCGTCAAGGGGACAGCCGTACAGCGGGAAAGCATCAACCCCGATATGCCGACCGGCAGGATCGAGATCAAGCCGGAGGAACTGCGCATTTTAGCAAAGGCAGAAACGACCCCGTTCGTGATCGGGGACGAGGTGAATGCCAATGAAGATCTCCGCCTGAAATACCGCTATCTTGACCTGCGCCGTGCGCCGCTGCAGCAGAACCTGATCCTGCGGCATAAGATCGCCAAGTGTGCCAGAGAGTATTTCTATGCCCATGATTTCATTGAGATCGAGACACCGATGATGATGCGGTCTACACCGGAGGGCGCACGGGACTACCTGATACCGTCCAGAGTGCATCCGGGGGAATTTTATGCGCTCCCGCAGTCGCCGCAGATCTACAAGCAGCTTCTGATGGTAGCAGGCATGGAACGGTATTTCCAGATCGCAAGGTGTTTCCGGGATGAGGATCTGCGTGCCGATCGTCAGCCGGAATTCACACAGATCGACTTCGAGATGTCCTTTGTGGACGTAGACGATATTTTAGAGCTGATCGAGGGCTTTGTGCAGACGGTCGTCAAGGAGATCCTCGGCAGGGATGTTGCACTGCCGCTGCCCCGGATGCCCTATGCAGAGGCAATGCAGCGGTTCGGGTCGGACAAGCCGGATACCCGGTTCGGGATGGAGCTGCAGGATGTTTCGGCACTGGTGAAGGATTCCGGGTTCGGGGTGTTCTCCGGTGCGGTGCAGTCCGGCGGCAGTGTACGGTGCATCGTGGCAAAGCAAGCCGCTAAGACCCTTTCCCGCAAGGAGATCGACAAGCTGACGGAATTTGTCCGTGGTATCGGTGCAAAGGGGCTTGCCTACGTGCGGTGGACGGAGGAAAAACCGTCCTGCTCGTTCGGGAAATTCTTCACGGAAGAGGCACTTGCGGAACTGTTACAGGCAGTCGGCTGCACACAGGGCGATGTGGCACTGTTCGTGGCAGATAAAAATGCGGTAACGCTCCCGACGCTTGGTGCGCTCCGGCTGGAGGTCGCACGGAAGCTTGACATCATCCCGAAAGACAAGCTCAACTTCCTGTACGTGACGCAGATGCCGTTCTTTGAAAAGGATGAGGAAACGGGCGCATGGGTGGCAATGCATCACCCGTTCACGATGCCGGAGGAATCCTGCATCCCCTACCTCGAAAGCGACCCGGCACGGGTAACGGCGAAATCGTTCGACCTCGTGCTGAACGGTGTGGAGTTGAGTTCGGGTTCCATGCGTATCACAGATCCTGCCTTGCAGGAGCAGATGTTCCGTGCGCTCGGCATGAGCGAGGCGGAGATCGAGGAGAAATTCGGCTTCCTCGTGGAGGCTTACCGCTATGGTGCGCCCCCGCACGGCGGCATGGGTATCGGGCTGGACAGGCTTGCTATGGTACTCAGCGGCGCAGAAAGCCTGCGTGACGTGGTAGCATTCCCGAAAGTCAAGGATGCCTCCGAGGTCATGAGCCAGTGTCCCTCTCCGGTGGAAAAAGAAAGTCTTGATGTACTCGGTATCGCAGTCAAGGCGTAACGAACAGCCCCCTTTCCCACGTGGGAAAGGGGGTCTTTTCAGTAAAAGTTCTATTCCTCTGCCAAATTTTCACAGAGCGTAATGACCAGCACATCCTCGGAGGAGGGGCTTTTCACGAAATAGTCGGTCGTTTCGACACGCCGATAGATGCCGTCATCCCCTTTTTGCCGGGTGACAAGGCGGACGAACGGTTCGCCGGCGGCATGGGCTTTCAGGAGATTTTCACGGGAAAAGGTGCTTGCAAAGGGCTGCTGGTCGTCCGGGTACATGGAACTTGCCCCGTGCAGGATCAGCTCATCAAAGACCCCTGTGGACGGGCAGCCTGTGGACGTGAAGCATTCGTAAGCCATCATGTAGAAGGTGTTCCGGGTGAGATTGGAGAAAATGACGAGCGGATATTTCCGGAACACGACACCCATGAGCAGCGCCGAGGCACTTGCGGGGCTTTGCGCTCCCAGAATGTCAAATGGCTCGTCGGCGGAGGCGTTGATCTCGCAGAGGGAGAGATAATCCGTTTCGGGCAGAGGCTTGGCAAAGATAAAGCCTTGGATCTTTCCGCAGTCACAGGTGCGCATAAAGGCAAGCTGTTCCTTGGTTTCCACACCTTCCGCAATGGTCGTCATATGCAGGCGGTGTGCAAAGTAGAAAATGCTCTCCAGCACGATGCGTTCCTTTTCGTTCTCGCAGTTGTGACTGAGCAGGGATCTGTCGATCTTCAGGACATCGGCAGGCATATCCTTGACGAATTGCAGGGAAGAAAGCCCGCTGCCGAAGTCATCGATCGCCACACTGAATCCTGCTGCCCGGACGCTGTTGATCCAGCCGAGGATGTGTTCCTCCTCGTTGACCATGGCAGATTCGGTGATCTCCACCTCAAGGAGATGATGCGCCAGACCGTAGCTGTCCACAAGCTCGGAAAGCCGCTGTGCAAAGTCGGTCTCCTTGATGTGCCGGCGGGAGAAATTGACAGCGACCGGCAGCTTTTGTTTCTGTTTCAGCAGCATTTCGCACGCACAGCGTGCCATATGCCAGTCGATCTCCATAATGAGGTCGGACTGTTCCGCCTGTGGGATAAAGCGGGCGGGTGGGATGATCGTTCCGTCCGGTCCGATCCACCGGACAAGTGCCTCGGCACTTTTGACTTTTGCTGTCACTGCGTCATACTGGGGTTGGTAGAATGCCTGCATAGCGCCGGAAGCTATGGCGCTGCGCACGGCGGTCTCGCTGAATGGCATGATGTATCACCTCGCTGTAAATTTGGAACTATCTAAAGTATAACATAATTTAATGGAAATGTCAATGAGAGAAAAAGGATAAAAGCAGCAGTCGAGCAAGCCGACCTTTGCCGGGCATAGCCCGGCATTGGGAGGCACAACGGAGCCGGCAGCCTGCCGGTGGGAGGCAGATCGGATGCGGCAGCCTGCCGCCGTCACGCTGCCAGCCTGCCGCCTATTTTTGGTTCAGGAATGCCTGATAGCGGTCGCAGATCTCTTTCGTCTCTCCGAAAGCGATCTGTTCCCCTCTGTCCAGCCAGAGGACTTTGGTCGCCAGACGGCGTATCTGGTCAAGGGAATGCGACACGAGCAAAGTCGTCGCACCGCCCCGGATGATCTCCAGCATTTTCTCCTCGCTTTTTTTCTTGAATGCACCGTCCCCGACCGACAGCACTTCATCTAAAATAAGAATATCCGGGTTCACCAGACAGGCGATGGAAAATGCGAGCCGGGAGCGCATGCCGGACGAGAGATGGGAAAACAGCCTGTCCTCAAATTCTTCGAGTTCCGCAAAGGCGATGATGTCCTTATAGGTGCGGTTCATGAAGTCCCTTGTGTAGCCAAGCATCGCACCCCGCAGGAATGTATTTTCCCTGACCGTCAGGTCGCCGTCAAATCCCGTGCCCAGTTCGAGCAGAGAAGCGATCGAGCCTTTTACCGTCATGCTGCCCTCTGTCGGGCGCATGATGCCGGAAATGACCTTGAGCAATGTGGACTTGCCTGCACCGTTTGCGCCCACGATACCGAGCAGTTCGCCCTTTTCAAGGGTGAAAGATACATGCTTGACAGCGGTGAAGGTCTTTTCCTTGTATGTCCCTTTCAGGCGCTGGATGAGGATGTCTTTCAGACCGACCGTGGAAAAATCGCCCACCACATAGGAAACGGACACATCCTGCAGTTCAATTGTCAGCAACTTGTCCGCCTCCTTACATATAGTACAGGAATTTATAGTTGTTCTTCTTGTAGATCAATGCCCCGATCGTCAGTGTACCGATGCCGTACACCGCACACAGCAGATGTGTCCCCCATCCCGGGATATAGCCGTCAATGACGATGTGCCGGATATAGGTGATGTATACGTACAGCGGGTTGAGGTAGAACAATCTCTGCGCATATTCCGGGTAGGCATCCACATAGTAAAAGATCGCCGACAGGTACATCAGCATCAGGGTGAAAATGTCGTACAGATACTGGATATCCTTGAACAGGACGAACAGCGCCGACAGGATAAAGCCTGCCCCGATATTGAACACGATCAGCCACAAGATCGGGTACAGCAGCATCAGGAACCGGAACGAAAACGCGATCCCGTCCACTGCCATGAATATCATGAAAATGATCAGCGTCAGCCCGAAATTGATGAGCGAGGCGACATTCTTCGAGAGGAGGAACATATATTTGGGAAGATTGATCTTCGTGATGATACCCGCATTCGACATCAGCGAATTCATCCCCCCGTAGGTGGAGTCCCGGAAAAACGAGTAGGTCAGATTCCCGGCAAACAGGTAGATCGTGTAGTGCGGCTTGTCCCGCCCGAAAAACTGCGTAAAGACGATGCTCATGATGAGCAGTTGGAACATCGGGGAGAGCAGGCTCCAGAGCATGCCGAGAATGGTACGCTTGTATTTTTTTTTGAAATCCCGTTTGACGAGTTCTTCAAACAGAAACTGGTGCTTTTTCAGAAGCAGCCAGAAATTCTTGATCGCTGCGAGCATGATCGTTTCCTTTCTGTAGAACGGAGAATATATCCTAATTATAGCACAACGCACTGTCGAAATCAACCGAAACGGGGAATTTAGTCATAGAAACCAAATATTAGACGAAATCGTTTTCTTCTTTTGACAGTTTCTATAAAAATCAGGCTTGCATCGGCAAATCTGCAAATTATCCACCTTTTCTGCATTTTTGGGGTTGCGAAATATTGAACAATTTGTTAAAATAGAAAATGGATATAGGAGTTCTGGAATCATTTCTTAACGTCCTGTCAGGGAGCGGGGTACTCCCGGCATGGATATTTTGTTAAGCTTTCTTCCTATTCATCATCTTCTGTTTTGGCGGCGAAAGCCGCCCGCAAGCTGCGCCTCCGGGCAGCACTGGTATGCAAGGAAAATACTTTGCCAGTCGGGTAAAGTTTCCGGTCGCTGCGGGGAGGTTTCTGATACGCTTTTCTTCATAATACCCTTTCTATTCTGGTCGGATGTTCGCATCCGACCCTCTTTTTTTGTCTGCTTTTGGATCTGCTGATCCACGCCCTGAAAAAATCATAAAAACAATTGCAATTTCACGGAGAATATGCTATAATAGAAACATAGGCGACCGAAAGGAGCAGGATCCTATGAAACTTGTGTTTGCCATCGTGGGCGGTGATGACAGTCAGGCTGTTGCCAAAGCCCTTGCGAAGAACGGCTTTTTCGCCACGAAGCTTGCCTCTACCGGCAGCTTTTTGAGCGCCGGGAATACCACGTTCCTCATGTGCGTAGAGGATGAACGGGTGCGTGCTGTCATTGACGTGATCCGTGAAAAATCTCATCGGCGCAAGCGTACCGTGCCGTCCGGCGTGTCCTTTGCTGCCGGGGCTGAGTTCCCGGTCGAGGTGGAGACCGGCGGTGCTACGATCTTTGTGACCGATGTGGAGCATTTTGAGAAAGTATGAAGATCTACGGAAATGATGCCATCCTCTCCCTCATCCGTACCATGGCAGCGCAGGACAGGATCCCGCATGCTGCCCTGATCTTCGGGGAAAAGGGCATGGGACGGCGGACGATCGCACGGTATTTTGCCATGGCTGCCCTTTGTAAAAGCGGCAATGCCCCCTGCGGCACTTGCAAAAGCTGCCGCAAGGTGATGCAGGACATTCACCCGGATGTGATCTGGGCAGAACACAGCGGCAAGAAGAATGGCTTTTCCGTGGAGACTGTGCGCACGATCTGCAAGGATGCCATCGTTGCCCCGAATGACGGAGAACGGAAGGTCTATCTTTTTGCGGACTGCGACGGCATGGACTCACGGGCGCAGAATACTTTGCTCAAGCTGACGGAAGAACCGCCGCCGCATGTGCTGCTGCTGTTTACTGCCGAGCATCGAAACGCTTTGCTGCCGACGATGCTTTCGAGGGTCGTGCCGCTTGCGGTGCGCCCGTGTTCGCCGGAGGAGTGCCGCATGGCACTGACCGAAGCACACGAGTGCTCACCTGCCGATGCAGAACGTGCGGTGCAGGCTTGCGGGGGGAATATCGGCAATGCCGTGGAATGGCTGGAGGATACGGACAAGCAGGAACTGACCCGGCAGGTCGCTGCCCTCACAGAGGCAGTCGCCAAGCGCAGCAGCTACGAGGTGCTGCGTATTTTGGCAGGCTTTGAAAAGGATAGGCAGACTGCGGCGGTGCTGCTCCGGCTGCTCGACAGGCAGCTCCGGGATGCGCTGGTGATGCAGTACCGTCCGGATCCCCCCCGTATGGGCTGCGACCAGAGGAGCGCACAGCTGCTTTCCGGGCAGCTCTCCCTGTCACGGTTCCGGAAGCTGCACACGGCGGTACAGGAAGCTGCGGATGCCTTGCAGGCAAGTGTCAGCGTGAAGCTCACCCTTGCTGCCTTGGGCGGAGCGCTGTCGGTTTGAAGTATGCATGTTATCATATAGCGGTCCTCCCTTACCAAGGGAGAAAAGCAAAGGAGGTCCTATGACAGAGATCGTTGGTGTACGCTTTCAGAATACCGGGAAGGTGTACTATTTTTCGCCCAACGGGCTGCAATTGCCCATGGGTACAAAGGTGGTCGTGGAAACGGCACGGGGGCTGGAATGCGGCACGGTGTCCATCCCGAACCGCCGTATTGAGAGTGAGTCGGTCGTTGCTCCCCTGAAAAACGTTGTCCGCATCATGAGCCCGGAAGATCATCGTCAGGTGGAGCAGAACGCCCAAAAGGAAAAGCGTGCCTTTTCCGTCTGTGAACAGAAGATCGCACAGCGTGGCTTGAAAATGAAGCTGGTCGATGTGAGCTGTACCTTTGACAACAGTAAGCTGCTGTTCTATTTCACGGCAGACCAGCGGGTGGATTTCCGGGAGCTGGTCAAGGATCTGGCTTCCGTGTTCCGGATGCGCATTGAACTGCGGCAGATCGGTGTGCGGGATGAAGCAAAAATGTTCGGGGGCTTGGGCGTGTGCGGCAGGGAATTCTGCTGCCGGGGCTATCTGAGCGATTTCCAGCCAGTCTCTATCAAAATGGCAAAGGAGCAGGGACTGTCCCTCAACCCTACCAAAATTTCCGGCACGTGCGGCAGGCTGATGTGCTGCCTCAAGCATGAACAGGCAATGTATGAAGAGCTGCAAAAATGCACGCCCCGCATCGGTTCGATCGTCAGGACACCGCAGGGCAGAGGGCAAGTGGAAGATGCCAATCTGATCACCGGCAAGCTCCGCATCCGCCCGGACGGGGAGGATGCTGTACCCTACATGATCGACCGTTCCGAGGTGGAAGTCCTCCGGGAGGGCAGGACAAGGGTCTCCCGAGAGGAAAAGGAACTGCGCAGGCTGGAGGACAAGTGACCTTTGGTTTTTGGGGATAAAAGATCCCTCTCCGGAAAGGAGAGGGATCTTTGGTCTTATTCGTCACTGCTGATATTTCCGTCTACATCCAGCAGCAGATCGTCAATATCCAGCCACATTTTCTCGTCAATGCCATATGTGCCGTCATCGGCTGTCGTGATCTCCACGATCGTACTCTGTGTGTCCTTGTAGCCGATCTGTGAGGTGTAACCGGAAAGCGTCGTCAGCACATCGCTTGCCCATTCGCCTTCCGCTGCTTCATAGTCCTCATCGCTCAACGACTCGTCTAAAAACCGATCAGCATACTTGTCATCATAAAGTTCATTCACGGCATCATAGGTAATATCCCAGAAGTCGATCGGCTGAGAGGTCACGGTCACATGGTAGGACGATCCAGAACGTACAGCCGGTTCTACGGTGTAATTCACCTTTGCCAGAATATCCTTGGCAAGTGCCTCGTAGCCGGTCTTTGTGCTGTCGTCCACATAGTCCTCATACACATCATAATAGTAGTAAATGAGCTGTACCATATAATCGACTTCGCCCTGATAAACGTCCGCAGCTTCTTCGGTGGTGGACTCAGTCAGCTCCATGTATTTGTCGGTGATATTCTTATAGGTACAGTCCAGTACTGACTGCACATAGTCAGTATAGGTCTTTGCGGCATTTCCGCAGCCTGTCAGGGACAGCAGCGTTACAGCGGCAGCCGCACAAGCGGTGATCTTCCTCTTCATATCCATATCCTCCATCATGTATCCGGTACTTTCCGGTAGATCAAACTTACCCTACTAGTATAGCATAGACGACCGACTTTGTCAAGAAACACCGGTAGCATATCAGCGTATTGCATGTATCCTGCATATCTCCAGCCGAAAACCTATACATTTTGTACAAACTGTCCCTTTCTGTCCGGCAGGGTCAGGTCGCTTCTGCCGCTTCGGCTGCACCGCTCAAGGTCAGCGGAATGGAATTCCCGTCCGCATCGTAGAATGTGATATTGTCGATATACAGGTCAGAAACATTCTGCATGCCCCAGCGCATGATCTGGAAATTCGGTTCTGTCATGGTCTCGTCCCATTTTTTTCCGGATGCGGCAAGCAGGAATTTGAACGTCACATGACACGCATCACAGCGGGGGAGAACGTATTCACTCAGCCCCGAACCGGAAAAGTCCGCAAAGGTATACCAGTCCTTGTCTGCCATCTCCGAACCGCCGCCGCCGCCGATCCAGCCAGGTGCTTGCCGGCTCTCGCCGTCCTCTGTGACGAGCAGCGTGTCCTTTGCCTCGGCGTAGATGTCGAATTCGATGCGGTCAACGAGCGCAAATTGTTCCGGGGCGAGGAGAGGACTGACGTTGATGCGCACTTTCTGCACGGCTGTTTCCAAATTGGCTGCGGTGGTGGAAGTGTCCGTGAGTTTGAGCATGTTGTTCCCTTCAACGGCTTCGACCGAAAGCGTCCCGGTCACGGCAGCTGCATCGTCGGCGATCAGTACAGCGATGTCCGCACCGACCTCGTCGAAGGTCACGGCGTTCGGGTCTGCCTCGGCGAGGGGGGCATTGGTGGGAAGGGGGAGCGTTTCGGTCTCTGCCGGGGCAGTGATCTCCACGCCCTCGGTGGGTCCTGCCGTTTCGGAGGAAGTATCGGGTGCAGCATGGTCGCAGCCTGTCAGGAAAAGCGCTGCACAGAAGAGCAGCAGCCAGTTTTGATATTTCATGTTATTACCTTTCTATGAAAAAAGCCCTGAGCATACATACCTATTATAGCACAAGAAGCAGAAAATGTCTATTGCGATTATCCATAAATAATTGCAAGTTTTTTTGTTTGCTTTTTACGAAAGGCAGCGAGGCGCTGCACCGATCTGCCTCCCAATGCCGCCTACGGCGGCAAAGGTCGGCTTGCCAGCCCCCTTCCCCTTGGGAAGGGGGGTGGGGGTAGGGCAAATTACGATAGACTTGCATAATACAAAAAAGTTTGACAACAAGTAGGAAATATGGTATACTATTTATGTATCTCTCTTCGGGAGAAAGGAGAACGCTTATGGACGAACGGGCTGAGATCTATATCGTTATCAGCCGGACGGGGACAATGCTCAGTAAAGTACTCTCCCTGTTTACCGGGTCGGCATACAATCATGCCTCGATCAGCATTGACATCGGCATGCGGCGGATGTATTCTTTCGGGCGGCGGCATGCCTATAATCCTATCGTGGGCGGCTTTGTGCGGGAAAGTCCCTTTTTCGGGACGTTCCGGCGTTTCCACAGAACAGAAGCCGTCATTCTCCGTGTTCCTGTGACCCCGGAACAGCAGAAAGCCCTGTCGGATCATCTGGAATATATGTATGTCAACAAGCGCCAGTACCATTATAATTTCATCGGTCTTGTGCTGGCAAGTGTACATATCGTCTGGCGGCGGAAGAATTGGTTCTACTGCTCGGAATTTGTCCGGGATACGCTCGACCGGTTCGCTATCCTGGATGCGGACGACTACAATGCCATCGTCAAGCCCATGGATCTCCTCAGCATCCCACATGCGGAAGTCATCTACCGGGGCAATCTCCGGGCATATGCTGACCGCTATCAGAAAACTTGCATTTTTTCACAGTACATGGTATAATAGTAAGGAACAGAAAGGAGTGACCCGTTTGAAAGAAACTACACAGACGCTGGGCGAAGGGATCGAGCTGGTCTCCGTGTGCAATCCGAATGCCCGCAGCAGCTCGCTGAACATCATGCTGCTTTTGCCGGCTGTGCCGGAAAAGTATGCTGTCTATGACCGTATCACAGGGCTGCTGTCCACGGGCTGCCGCAAGTACCCCAGTCTTGCTGCGCTGGCGAAGAAAGAGGATGCCCTGTATGGAGCGAGCCTTTCCAGTTCATTTGGGCTGGCGGGCGATGTTTTGCAGATCAGTCTGATCGGCAGTGTGATCGCTGACCGCTTTGCATTGGAGGGGGAACACTTGTCGGAAGAGCTGACCGAGCTGATGCTGGACTGTTTGCTCGACCCGAACGTCCGGGACGGTGCATTTGACGAGGAGGCTTTCCGCATCCAGCAGAGAGAACAGCTCGCCGCTATCGATGCCGAGATCAATGACAAGCGTGGCTATGCCATCCAGAAAGCCCGTCAGGCTGCCTGCGAGGGAGAACCCTATGCCAGCCCGATGCACGGTACGAGAGCAGAGGCAGAGGCGCTGACCGCTTCCGCTGCCTATGAAGCTTACCGGGAGATGCTGCGCCGGGCAGTGTTCCGCATCTATTATGTCAGCCCCACGGAAGCGCCATGGCTTGCCGGTAAGCTCACAGGAGCCCTTTCCGCATTAGAGGGACGTGAGCCGGCATTTACACGAGCATTCCATACGCCAAGCCCTATCCGGGAGACCTGCCGGGAGATCACTGAGCCTATGCCGGTCACGCAGTCCAAGCTCGTCATGGTGTTCAAATATGCAGACCTGCCGGTCGAAACGGTGCAGCTCCTGCATGCGCTGGTCGGCGGTTCGCCGAGTTCCCTGCTCTTTTCCAATGTCCGGGAGAAACTGCACCTCTGCTACTACTGCGTTTCTCATCCCGTGTACAGCAAGGACTTGTTCTTTGTGGACAGCGGTGTTTCCGCTGCCAATGCACAGCGCACAAGAGAAGCCATTCTGGAGCAGATCGGAGCTGTGTGCCGGGGCGCATTTACAGACGAGATGCTGGAAAACGCCCGGAGACCGGTCGTGGACTACCTGTATTCTATCGGGGATACCAATTATTCGATCATGCAGGAGCTGCATGACCGCTACAAGTGGAATGACCCGGCGACCCCGGAAGAACGCATCGAACGCATCCGGGCGGTCACAAGGGACGAGATCATTGCCGCTGCCAAGGCACTGCGGCTGGATACGGTCTATCTGATGGAGGAACAGGCATGAACAGAAACACAGAGATCATCCGCAGTGAAACTGCCGATACCCAATGCCTGCACGTGCAGCACGAAAGCGGGCTGAACATCTATATCATGGAAATGCCCGGCTATCACAGCGCCTTTGCCATGTTCGGGACGAAATACGGCTCGATCAACACCCGTTTCCGCCTGAAAGGGGAGGAAACGTATGCGGAAGTGCCGGAGGGCATCGCCCATTTTCTGGAACACAAGCTTTTTGAGAATGAGGACTGCGATGCCTTTGCCCAGTATGCCCGCACGGGTGCGAATGCCAATGCCTTTACGACGTTCGACAAGACGGTGTACTTGTTCGGGTGTTCGCAGAATTTTGCCCCGTCACTGGAAATTCTCCTGCAATTCGTGCAGTCGCCCTATTTCACGCAGGAAACGGTGGACAAGGAGCAGGGCATCATTGCGCAGGAGATCCGCATGAATTATGACGAGGCGAGCTGGATGGTATTTTTCGGCTTGCTGCGGAGCATGTACCATGCGCATCCGGTACGCATCGACATTGCAGGCACGGAGGAGAGCATCCGGCGCATCGATGCCGACCTGCTCTACCGCTGCTATCATACGTTCTACAATTTGCACAACATGGTGCTGTCAGTCGCCGGAAATGTCAAGGCGGACGAAGTGCTGGAGATCTGCGACCGCCTGCTGCGCCCCTGCGAAGATCAGGGACTGGAGGAACTGTATGCCGACGAGCCGGACACGGTGGTGCGGCACTACACGGAAACGACCATGCCGGTGGGAACACCGCTGTTCAGCCTTGGTTTCAAGCTCCGCCCGAGAAAGGGCAGAGAGCTGCTGCGTGCGGAACTGACTGCTGCGCTGCTCATGGAAACGCTGTTCGGTGCAAGCTCCGGGTTTTATGACGATCTGGTGCGGAAAGGCTTGCTCAATTCGGAATTTGAGGTAGACGGACCGTTCAGCGGGGACGGGTACTTCATGCTGAGCTGCAGCGGTGAATCGGCTGACCCAGAAACCGTGCGTGACCGCATTTTTGAAGTGCTGGAGGATGCCGGGCGTGAAGGCTTTGACCGGGAGAGCTTCGAGCGCATCCGCCGGGTACACTACGGCAGCCGGGTGCGCAGCGGTGCGAACATGGAGGCAAATGCCTCTGCCATGCTGAATGCGTGGATGAACGGTTTGAAGCCATTTGAGGACATTGAGGTGCTGGCAGAGATCACCTATGAGGAAGCCCTGCGGTTTTTGCGGGAAGAGATCGACACGGCGCAGTATGTGCTTTCCGTGGTGCGCCCGGAGGGAGCTGAAACAGGATGCTGATGAAAACGGTGGAAGAACTGGGCTGCGCCGACCTCGATACCAACGAGATCGTGTTCCCGAATCTGGGTATTGACATTCACGTTGACCCGACAGCGTTCACGGTGTTCGGCATCGATGTGCAGTGGTACGGCATTTGCATCGTGATAGGGCTGTTGCTGGCACTGGTGTTCGCCTATCGGAACATGCGGAAAGTGGGCATCCACCCGGACAGGGCAACGGATGTCATCATCGGCGGCACTTTGGGGGCGCTGGTGGGCGCAAGGCTGTACTACGTGCTGCTGCGCTGGGACGATTACAAGGGCGACCCCCTCTCCATCCTCAATACCCGTGAGGGTGGGCTTGCCATCTTCGGGGGGCTGATCGGGGCAGTGCTGGTCGGCTTTATCGTGAGCCGTTTCCGAAAAGTAGCGGCACTGCCGATGCTGGATCTGTGCGGTGTGGGTTTCCTCATCGGACAGGGCATCGGACGGTGGGGGAATTTCTTCAATCAGGAAGCATTCGGCGTGAACACGGACGGCTTGTTCGCCATGACAGGCGGCAGGGTGCAGCAGTGGATCCGATCCAATTACAGCGCTCTTGGCAGCTACAATACGGACGTGACAGTCAGTGCCGATTATCCGGTACATCCGTGCTTTCTGTATGAATCGGCATGGTGTCTGCTGGGGGCGGTGCTGCTGTATATCGTTTTCCGGAAATTCCGGAAATTTGACGGGCAGATCATCTTGATGTATATGTTCTGGTACGGTCTGGAACGTGCGGTCGTAGAGGGTCTGCGCACGGACAGCCTGATGATCGGGCAGCTCCGGGTGTCGCAGGCGCTGGCTGCGGTGATCTGTGTCACCTCGGCAGTGCTGCTGCTCGTGTTCTTCTTCAAGGTGAAGCGCATGGGCAGGGACTACGTGCTGTATGTGGATTCCAAAGCTTCTAAGAAGCTGATGGAGGAGACGGACAGGCAGCTTCTGGCAGCGGAGACCAAAAAACCCGCCCGGAAAGCCAAGCCCGAAAAGGACGAGCCTGCCCCGCCGATCATCCCGGACGAGGATAAGGCTGAAAATACAGATACCAAAGACGAAACGTGAGGAGGATCACAATGGCAATTTTAATGGACGGCAGAGCGACCTCTGCCAAAGTCAAGGAGCAGGTGCGTCAGGAGACGGAAGCCCTGAAAGCTGCCCACGGCATCACACCGGGGCTTGCGGTCGTCATTGTCGGCAATGACCCGGCATCCCGTGTGTATGTGAACAACAAGAAGAAAGCCTGCGAAGCGGTCGGTTTCCAGTCGTTTGAATATGCCCTGCCGGAGGATACCACACAGGCGGAGCTGCTCGAACTGGTGGAAACGCTCAACGCCGACCCCAAGGTCAATGGTATTCTGGTGCAGCTCCCCGTTCCGCCGCAGATAGACGATAAGACCATCATCCATGCCATTTCCCCGGACAAGGATGTGGATGCGTTCCATCCGGCAAATGTCGGGAAGATCATGATCGGCGACTATGCGTTCCTGCCGTGTACGCCTGCGGGTGTCATGGAACTGCTCGACAGCGTGGGCGTGGAAGTCTCCGGCAAGCGCTGCGTGGTCATCGGCAGGAGCAATATTGTCGGCAAGCCCATGGCAATGCTCCTGCTGCACCGGAGCGGCACGGTCACGATCTGTCACAGCCGGACGCAGGAACTTGCGGCGATCACAAGGGAAGCGGATATTCTGGTCGCTGCGGTCGGGAAGGCGAATTTTGTGACGGCAGACATGGTGAAAGAGGGCGCTGTCGTGGTCGATGTCGGCATGGATCGCCTCGAGAACGGCAAGCTCTGCGGCGATGTCCAGTTTGACGAAGTGTCGGAAAAGGCTTCCTACATCACCCCTGTTCCCGGCGGTGTAGGACCGATGACGGTCGCTATGCTGATGCGCAACACCCTCACGGCGGCAAAGCTGCAAAATCATATCCAGTAACAGCAAGACCCCTTTCCGGCGTGGAAAGGGGTCTGTTATATACTTGTCGGCATAAGTGCCGGTATACAGTTCCGGGCGATGTCCCACACGATCAGCAAGCCGCACAGCGTGTACCAAAATTTGCGGCTTCTTGGGTACAGCCGCCATTGTTTCCCGAACGCCCTGCCTGCCCGTTCTGCCCAGAGCAGCACGAAAAACAGCAGAAGTCCCGGTACAATGGGGTTTTCGTGAACGGCAAGCAGAAAATCGCCGTGCAACAGCGCCGTCAGACTTCTTGTGCCGCCGCATCCGGGGCAGTACAGCCCCGTCAGCGCATGCAGCGGACAGTACAGGATATAGTCCGCTGCAAAACGTTCCACGGCAAGCAGCGGTCTGTACAGCACTGCCCCCATGAGCAGCAGCACCACCGGCAGCCATAAGATCAGGTAACGCCGCAGAAAGCTGCGGCGTTTTCCTGTGTGTATCTTACTTGCCAAGTCTCTCTTCCAGCTTGTCGAGCTGATCCCAGAGCGCCTGCGGGATCCTGCCGCCCTTGTCGGCAATGTCCTCCTTGTAGTATCTGCGCATCTCGGCGATCTCTTTCTTCCAGAGTTCCTTGTCCACGGTCAGCAGCTTGTCCATGATCTCCGGAGTCACTTCGTCCTCGATGCCCTCTACGTTGATGTCGCCCTTCTTCGGCAGGTAGCCGATAGCGGTCTCCTCAGCGTCAGCCGTGCCCTCACATCTCTTGATGATCCAGTCAAGGACACGCATGTTGTCGCCGAAGCCCGGCCAGATGAAGTTGCCGTTCTCGTCCTGCTTGAACCAGTTGACGTTGAAGATCTTCGGGGCTTTGTCGCCGAGCTTTTCGCCCATTTCCAGCCAGTGTGCCCAGTAGTCGCCGACATTGTAGCCGATGAACGGCTTCATAGCCATCGGGTCGTGGCGGAGGACACCGACTGCACCGGTCGCAGCTGCGGTCGTTTCAGAGGAAACGGCAGAACCGATGTAAGTACCGTGTGTCCAGTCAAAGCTCTGGTATACGAGCGGTGTTGTGGAAGCACGTCTGCCGCCGAATACGATCGCAGAGATCGGAACGCCCTGCGGGTCGTTGAATGCCGGGGACAGGCACGGGCAGTTCTCTGCCGGAGCTGTGAAGCGGGAGTTCGGGTGTGCCAGTGTATTGCCGGCAGCGGTGAATTCTACACCGTTGACCTTTGCGCCCTTCCACTCGGTCGCATTGACCGGCGGTTCTTTGGTGAGCTTCTCCCACCATACCGTGTTGTCGTCGTTGTTGATCGCAACGTTGGTGAAGATCGCATTCTTTCTGGTAGAAGCGAGTGCATTCGGGTTGGACTTTTCGTTTGTGCCGGGTGCGACACCGAAGAAGCCGTTCTCCGGGTTGATGGCATACAGTCTGCCGTCTGCGCCGGGCTTGAGCCATGCGATATCATCGCCGACTGTGAATACCTTGTAACCGTTCTTGCGGTAGCCCTCCGGCGGGATGAGCATTGCCAGATTGGTCTTGCCGCAGGCAGACGGGAATGCAGCGCAGATGTACTTGGTCTCGCCGTCCGGCTTCTGCACACCGAGGATCAGCATATGTTCTGCCATCCAGCCCTCGTTCTTGCCTTGGAAAGAAGCGATACGCAGTGCGAAGCACTTCTTGGAGAGGATAACGTTGCCGCCGTAAGCGGAGTTGATAGACCAGATCGTGTTGTCCTCCGGGAACTGTACGATATAGCGGTTCTCCGGATCGACCTGTGCCTTGGAGTGCAGACCTCTTACAAAGTCGTTGGAATCGCCGAGCTTCTCGAAAGCTGCCTTGCCCATTCTGGTCATGATGTTCATGTTCAGAACGACATAGATCGAATCCGTCAGCTCCACGCCGACCTTGGAGATCGGGGAAGCCACAGGACCCATGGAATAGGGGATGACATACATGGTCTGCCCCTTCATGACACCGTCATACATGGGGGTGAGCTTGGCATACATCTCCTTGGGGTCCATCCAGTTGTTGGTCGGACCTGCATCTTCTTTCGTTCTGGTGCAGATGAATGTTCTGTCCTCCACACGGGCAACGTCATTCACAGCAGTTCTGTGATAGAGACAGCCGGGGAGCTTTTCCTGATTTAAGTAATACATTTTATTCGGGTCGCCGTCCGGGAGCGAGGTGACCTCCTGTGTCAGAGCCTCGAGCTGTTCCTTGGAACCGTCGATCCAGACGACCCTGTCGGGCTTGCACAGATCCACCATTTCCTGTACCCAGTCGAGTACCTTCTGATTGCTTGTCAATGCACCTTCTAATGCCATAGGTATTACCTCCTTCATATTTTCAGACAGCGTGCGGCACGGGCTGCCGGGAACACCGTCTTTCTTTATTATACCTGATTTCCCTTGGATTGTCAATAGCCTGACCGGCATCCTTTCAAAAATTCGTCTGGCAGTCCGTTTTGCAAAAGAAAAGATCTCCCGATGCTATACGACATCGGGAGACAGGGTCTTACAGGGAAGAGAAGTCAGGGATCAGCAGGGAAGAGAAGTCAGGGATCAGCTTGATCACGTATTGCAGGATGTACAGGGCATCCATGGGTGTCACAGCAGTATTGAGATCCACATCCGCATTGGCAGCGGCAGCATCCGAGAGCGTTCCGATGTTCAGCAGGAAGCGGTTCACGGCAACGACATCGGAAAGAGTGACCGTTCCGTTCAGGTCTGTATCGCCGAGCTTGACGGAAGCGGGGCCGACTGTTTCGGTGGGCTGCTCGGGCGTTTCCACAGTGCCTTCTTCGGGAGCTTCTGTAGTCGCTTCTTCCGTTGCTTCTGTGGTATCTTCTTCGGTAGGCGGGGTGGGCTGGTCGTAGTCGATGCCCTCGATAATGGCATAGTACGCCGGCTTTGCGGTGTAATCGGCATTGAACAGCAGCGGGGATTGTGTTGTCCGCCAGCTCTGGTCGTCTGTCGTACCCCAGAAAACGACTGCCGAAATGCTGTCCTTATGGGCAATGATGGAATCCATGATGCCCTTGTAATATTCTGCCTGTGCGACAAAATACTGGTCGCCGGTGTCCTTCGGGATGGTAGCATCCAGCTCTGTTACCTGAATATCCAGTCCCAGTGCAGCATACTTGTCAAGGGCGCTGTTGTACACGTTCACGGACGGGAACGCATCCGAACCAGTCCGGACATCGAGGTGGGACTGCATGCCGATACCGTCGATGAGTCCCTGCTCTTTCAGTTCGGTCGCCATGTTCACGATCGCTTCTACTTTCTGGGGCATGTACTCGTTGAAGTCGTTGTAGTAGAGCTTGCAGCCCTCCGGGGCATACTTGCGGGCATACTCGAAAGCATAGGGGATGAAGGAATTGTCCCCAAATACCTGTGTCCAGCCGGAATTGTTGGCGTTTTCGTCATACATGCCGCCCTTGCGGGGTGTGCCGTCATCGAGCCATGCTTCGTTCACAACGTCCCATGCGTAGAAGTTCACATCGGAGTACTCCTCTGCCAGCACTGCCATAACGCCCTTGATGTAGCTTTCCATACGGGAGAGCATGGTGTCTTTGTCCACCCATTCGCCCTGTGTGGTGTAGTCCTCCTTGAAGAACCAGCCCGGTGTCTGGGAGTGCCATACCAGCACATGCCCACGCACGGCGATGTCATTATCCCGGCAGAAATTCAGGATAGAGCGTGCCTGCCCGTTGAGGGCGACAGCAACTTCGCCGTTCTTCCCCTCTGCGGCAAGTGCCTGACAGCCTGCCTGATCGAGCATGTTTTCCGGTTTCAGCTCATTGCCGAGGGTGATGCTGTTGTAGTGCTTGAGAATGAGGTCTTTGGTGGAATTGGGGGCAAGCTCGCTTGCCGTGACAGCGCCGCCGATCTTGAAGTAGTCGGCAAAGACATCTTTCAGCCCGGGGATATCCTCTTCGATCGCATAGACTGGAGCAGTCTTTACCGCAAAATCGTCCACGAACAGGTCTACCTTATCGCTGCATTCCACGTAGATATAGACATCTTTCATGTCCTCGCTGTAGCTGAAACTTACCTCCGGGATCTGCACCCAGCCGCCCTCGCTGACAGCCGTAGCCAGATTGGAGTAGTGCTGTTCGCCGGCTTCATCGGTGTACTGCATACTGAGCATACAGCTGTTATACCATGCGGTCTTGACCCAGACGGAAGCGGTATACTTCACGCCCGGTTCACAGTTGTCGCTGACGGAGAACTGCGGACCGTTCCAGCCGTTGCTGCGTTCGGTGATGCTCATGACCGTTGTGCCGCTGGGGGCATCGGCATCCTCTGCTGTGCCGATGACGGATGTGTCGGTATCGCCCCGCTTGGAGAAGGCGGAAACATCACCGTCCTCAAAGTCCGTGGCATAGATGGTCGTCACCTCTCCGACCTGTTCCGCCGAAGCGGTCGCTGGCAGGGAGAGTGCCGCAATGCCGAGCGCCATGACGGCAGCTAGGGTGCGGCTCATTTTTTTCTGCATAGACAAAGCCTCCTTGAAAGTGTGATCCCCATACATTTCATAAATTTATTGTAACATAGGGAAAGAATTTTGTCAAGTGTTTTATGAAAAAATTAATGAATTTTAAGAGGGCAGGATGGCTGAAATTTTCATTTCCCCCTTGCAATTTCCGGAACTTTGTGCTATAATAAAAAAGAACAGGGGAGTCCGCAGCCGGGCTGAGAGGGAAACAGCAGTTTCCGACCCTTGCCACCTGATACGGTCCATGCCGGCGTAGGGAGTTCACATGTCGAACACATGGGCTGCCGTTTCGGGCAGCTTTTTCTTTTGGAAGGGAGCGTGGATATGGTAACAGTCAACGGAAAGCCTGTCGAAGCCGCAGGCATGACCGCTGCCGCACTGGTCGAGGCGCAGGGCTATGCCTGTGCGCAGGTCGCTGTGGAATGCAACGAGGAAATTATCCCGAAGGCAGAACTTGGCAGCACGGTCATCCGGGACGGCGATGTTGTGGAGATCGTCCGCTTTGTCGGCGGCGGTTGAGCGAAAGGAGCGTATGCAATGGAAGATACACTGAAACTTGGCGGGCGGGAATTTCATTCCCGGTTCATTCTCGGGTCGGGGAAGTATTCGCTCTCCCTCATCGAGGCAGCTGTGCAGTATGCAGGGGCAGAGATCATCACCCTTGCTGTCCGCCGTGCCAACACACAGGAACACGAAAATATCCTTGACTATATCCCAAAGGGCGTGACCTTGCTCCCGAATACTTCCGGCGCACGCAATGCGCAGGAAGCTGTCCGTATCGCCCGGCTGGCAAGGGAGCTGGGGTGCGGGGACTTCGTGAAGATCGAGATCATGCGGGACACGAAGTATCTGCTCCCGGACAATGCGGAGACGATCAAGGCAACGGAGATCCTTGCCAAAGAGGGCTTTGTCGTCATGCCCTATATGTACCCCGACCTCAATGCCGCACGGGATCTTGTCAATGCGGGGGCTGCCTCCGTCATGCCGCTTGCTGCGCCGATCGGGTCAAACAAGGGGCTTGCGACCAGAGAATTCATACAAATTTTAATTGACGAGATAGACCTGCCTGTCATCGTGGATGCCGGGATCGGCAGACCCTCACAGGCTTGTGAAGCCATGGAAATGGGTGCGGCTGCCGTCATGAGCAATACGGCACTTGCCACGGCAGGTGACCTCCCGGCAATGGCAGAGGCGTTCCGCAAAGCCGTAGAAGCCGGGCGCAGTGCCTATCTTTCGGGGCTGGGCAGGGTGCTGGAGCGGGGCGGTGCGCCGTCCGATACGCTCACGGGTTTCCTGCATGACTGAGGGGGCAGCTATGGACGAACAGTATTACATCGACTCTGCTGACCTGACAGAGGCACAGCGCAAGCGCAAGCACGAACTGGAAAACGACCCGTCTTCCCGGTGCAGTCACATGGAATTTCTGCCCGGTATGGAGCAGATAGACCCGACTTTGCGGGAAACGGTACTGGCGGAAATGAACGCCTACGACCCGGCACAGTACACGGCACTGGACGTGCAGCGGGCACTCTCCCATGCGGACGAACGGTGCAGTTTAGAGGAATTCAAGGCGCTGCTGTCTCCGGCAGCGGCACCGTTTTTGGAACAGATGGCGCAGAAAGCGAGCCTTGTCACGCAGCGGCATTTCGGGAACACGGTCTACCTGTTCACGCCGCTGTATATTGCGAATCACTGCGAAAATTATTGTGTCTATTGCGGTTTCAACTGTTACAATGACATCCGCCGGATGCAGCTTTCACCGGAACAGATCGAACACGAGATGCAGGTCATTGCGGAAAGCGGTATGGAAGAGATCCTCATCCTCACCGGGGAGAGCCGTGCGAAAAGCAGCATTACTTACATCGGGGAGGCATGCAAGCTTGCCCGGAAGTATTTCCGGCTGGTGGGCATTGAGATCTACCCGGTGAACACGGACGAGTACCGCTATCTGCATGAATGCGGCGTGGATTATGTGACGGTCTTTCAGGAGACTTATGATGCCGACCGCTATGAACAGCTGCATTTAGCCGGGCACAAGCGGGTATTCCCGTACCGCTTTGAGGCGCAGGAAAGGGCTTTGCTGGGCGGTATGCGGGGCGTTGCCTGTTCGGCGCTGCTGGGGCTTTCGGATCTACGGAAAGATGCTTTTGCCACGGCGCTCCATGCTTGTCTGCTCCAGAAAAAATACCCCCATGCGGAAATTTCCCTCTCCTGCCCCCGTCTGCGCCCCATCGTCAACAACGACCGCATCTGTTCCCGTGACGTGGGCGAAAAGGAGCTGTGTCAGGTGCTTTGCGCTTACCGGATGTTCCTGCCGTTTGCGGGCATTACGGTCTCTTCACGGGAAAGCGCATCGTTCCGCAATGGCATCGTGAAGATCGCAGCCACCAAAATTTCCGCAGGTGTCTCCACCGGGATCGGTGACCACGAGGAAAAATATACCGGAAGGCAGGACGGAGAAAGCGGCGACGGGCAGTTCGAGATCAATGACAGCCGCAGTCTGTCCCGCATGTACACGGACTTGGAACAGGAGGGACTTCAGCCCGTGCTGAATGAATATCTCTATGTCTGACATCATCTGCATCACGGACAGGGAATGCTGCGTGGGCGATCTCTTTGCCCGGCTCGAAGCCATTGCCGCTGCCAAGCCGCTGTGTGTCATCCTGCGTGCGCCGGAATATCCGCTGGTCGGCTACCCGGTGCTTGCCGGAAAGGTCCGGGCGATATGCAGTACACATGGCGTTCCCTGCGTTCTGCACGGGCAGGGCGGACTGCTGACGGAAACGGCACAGATACACCTGCCTTTGCCCTTGCTGCGGGGGTTGCAGCCCGAACAGCGGGCAGCCTATAAAGTACTCGGCGCATCCGTGCATTCCTTGGCAGAGGCGGAGGAGGCGGTCTCGCTGGGGGCGGACTATCTCATCGCCGGGCATATTTTTGCCACGTCCTGCAAGCCGGGCAAGCCGGGCAGGGGCATTCCGTTTTTGCGGGAAATTTGCCGGAGCGTGAGCGTTCCGGTCTATGCCATCGGCGGCATTACGCCGGAGAATATCGCAGAAGTGCGGGCGGCGGGCGCAGCAGGCGCATGCGTGCGCAGCGGCTTGATGCGGTGTGCTGACCCGGCTGCCTTTCTGGAGGGCTTTACACCATGCGAAGAACAGCTTTGACCCTATATGCCGTGACAGACCGGCACTGTCTCGGCGGCAGAGACCTCGAGACCGAAGTGGAACATGCCCTTGCCGGGGGCGTGACCTGCGTGCAGCTCCGGGAAAAGGATATGCCGGAGCAGGAACTGATCGCCGAAGCGATCCGCATCAAAGCGATATGCCGCAAATACGGCGTTCCGCTCATCCTCAATGACAATTACCGGGCTGCCCTTGCTGCCGGGGCGGACGGTGTCCATGTCGGGCTGACGGATACGCCCGCTGCGGAGATTCGCAAAGCCGCCGGGGCGCAGTTCCTCATCGGGGCGACTGCCAAGACCGTTCAACAAGCCCGGGCGGCGGAAGCGGCAGGGGCGGATTATCTCGGGGTGGGGGCGGTGTTCCCGTCCCCGACCAAGACCGATGCTGTCCGCATCACCCCGGAAGCTTTGCGGACGATATGCCATGCTGTGCGCATCCCGGCGGTCGCTATCGGCGGCATTACGGCAGAAAATGCGGCAGTCCTGCAAGGCAGCGGTGCGGCAGGCATTGCGGTCGTTTCGGCGCTGTTCGGGGCGGCGGATGTGAAAGCAGCAGCGCAGCAGCTCCGGGCTGTGGCGGAGGGGCTGACATGAAGACCGTGTTGAGCATTGCCGGAAGTGACTGCTCCGGCGGTGCGGGCATACAGGCAGACCTGAAAACGCTGACCGCCCTCGGGGTGTACGGCATGACGGCTGTCACAGCGATCACCGTGCAGAATACCTGCGGCGTTCGGGCGGTGGAAGCCGTTTCGCCGGAACTGCTCCGGGCGCAGATCACGGCAGTGCTGGAGGACATTCCGGCAGATGCGGTCAAGGTCGGTATGGTCGCCAATGCAGCACAGGCGGCAGTCATCCTAGACTGTCTGCGCCGCTTTCCGCCGCCGCATATCGTGATAGACACGGTGCTGCGTGCGACGAGCGGGGCAGTGCTTTCCGAGGGGATGCAGGCGCTGTTCCCCCTTGCGGAACTCATCACCCCGAACATTCCCGAAGCGGAACAGCTCACGGGGCTGCCCGTCCGGACGGAAGCCGAACGCTGCACGGCGGCGGCATTCCTGCGGGAAACATACGGCTGTGCGGTGCTGCTCAAGGGCGGACATTCGGCAGGGGCGGATGACCTGCTCTGCACGGCGGAGGGGATGACGTGGCTGCGTGGCGAACGCATCGCCAACCCCAACACCCACGGCACGGGCTGCACGCTGTCGAGCGGTATTGCGGCATTTTTGGCGATGGGGCTGCCTTTGCCGGAGGCTGTCCGGCGGGCGAAAGCTTACCTGACGGGTGCAATTGCGGCAGGGCTGCACCTCGGGCACGGCAACGGACCGTTAGATCATATGTACCTGAACAGAAAGGAGTTCTGATATGACATACAGAACACAAATGGAGGCGGCAAAGCTCGGCATCATCACGCCGGAAATGGAAATTGTCGCAAAGAAAGAATTCATCGAGCCGGAAGCGCTCCGGGCGCTGGTCGCAGCGGGGGAAGTGTGCATCCCCTGCAATATCCGGCACAAGTCACTCTCCCCGGAGGGCATCGGTAAGCAGATGCGCACAAAGATCAACGTCAACCTCGGCATTTCCGGCGACTGCAAGGACTATGGCATGGAAATGGAAAAGGTGGACATGGCGATCCGCTGCGGGGCGGAAGCCATCATGGACTTGAGCAATTACGGCAAGACGAACACCTTCCGGGAGCAGCTCGTGGCAAAGTCCCCCGCCATGATCGGTACAGTGCCGATGTATGATGCCATCGGGTATCTGGAAAAGGACTTGCTGGAGATCACAGCAGACGACCTCCTGAAAGTCGTCCGTGCCCATGCGGAAGAGGGCGTGGATTTCATGACGATCCATGCCGGGATCAATCGCCGGGCGGTGGAAGCCTTCATGCGTGACAAGCGGAAGATGAACATTGTCTCCCGGGGCGGTTCGCTGCTGTTTGCGTGGATGATGATGACCGGGAACGAGAACCCGTTCTACGAGCATTATGACGAGGTATTGGACATCTTGCAGGAATTTGACGTGACCATCAGTCTGGGAGATGCGCTGCGACCGGGGTGTATCGACGATGCGACGGATGCTGGGCAGATCGCTGAACTGATCGAGCTTGGCGCACTCACGGAGCGGGCTTGGGCGAAAAACGTGCAGGTCATGGTCGAGGGTCCCGGACACATGGCAATGAACGAGATCGAAGCCAATATGCGTTTGCAGAAGCGCATCTGCCACAATGCGCCGTTCTATGTGCTCGGTCCGTTGGTGACGGATATTGCGCCGGGGTATGACCATATTACTTCGGCGATCGGCGGAGCGATCGCGGCGGCGAGCGGTGCGGATTTCCTGTGCTACGTGACACCGGCGGAGCATCTGCGTTTGCCGGATGTGAATGACGTGAAAGAGGGCATCATGGCGAGCAAGATCGCAGCCCATGCGGCAGACATTGCCAAAGGCGTTCCCCACGCACGAGAAGCCGACAATGCCATGGCAGCCGCCCGGCATGCGCTGGACTGGGAGGAAATGTTCAAGCTCTGCATCGACCCCGACAAGGCAAGGGCATATTATGAGAGCGTCCCGCCCGCTGAACGGCATACCTGCTCCATGTGCGGCAAGATGTGTGCGGTGCGGACGACGAATATGATACTCAATGGGGAAAAGGTTGATTTTTGTACGGAGAAGTAACATTCGGGCAAGTCGCCCTTTGCGCCGCAAGGCGCATTGGGCGACAGGATAAAAGTTTTTGCTCCAGCTTTTTTCAAAAAGCTGGCGGAAGTCCAGAGGGCAGCGCCCTCTGGTCGCCGCCCGCAGGCGGCGAAACACTTCTATACTACGCCCTTTTCAGGGGGTGAAGTCCAAAAAGCAGCGTGACGCTGCACCCGTTTCGCCTCCCAATGCCGCCTTACGGCGGCAAAGGTCGGCTTTCTTGACTGCTACTTTTTATCTTGGTCAAGAGAGGGGGCACTTTTGGCAAAAAAAGTGCCCCTTCTTCCAATTATTGGGTACTATCCTTTCCGCCCTTGGGCGGAAACGCAGGCAGTCGCTACTATATAGTATGCCCTGATCCGGGGGATAACACCGCTATTTGCCCCTGACCCCCCGACCCCCTTCCCCCACGGGGGAAGGGGGAGCTATGTTGCGGGGGCTTCGCCCCCTGCACCCCCCTTTTTATACCTACTGTTGCAAAAAATTTTTGAAAAAGTGTAAGATTTCCTATCCATTTCCGTACTTATATAGTAGAGGGGCATATTATCATCGGTGAAAGGGGGAGAGTATTTTGCAGGATACAGAGATCATCCGCCTGTATCTGGAGCGTTCCCAACAGGCGGTCACGGAAACACGCATGCGCTATGGGCAGACGGTGCGGCATGTCATCGGCAGCATCCTGCATGACCCGCTCGATGCCGAGGAATGCGAGAACGATACCTACCTTGCCGCTTGGCGTTCCATCCCCCCGAATCACCCTGTCAGCCTGAAAGCCTACCTTGCCCGCATTGCCCGGAATACTGCCGTTCGCCGTCTGGACTATAACAATGCTGCCAAACGAAAACCGGAAGAGACCGTCCTGTCTCTGGACGAGCTGTGTGAGAGCATTGCGGACGACCGGGCAAGCGGCGCATCGGACGGGCAGCTCGGGGAAGCCATCAACGGCTTTCTGGACACGCTAAGACCGAAGCACCGCCGCATTTTCCTGCTCCGGTATTGGCAATATTTGTCCGTGGAGGAAGTCGCAGCGGAGACAGGCTGCTCCATGAGCAATGTCAGTGTGATACTCAGCCGCACACGCAAAAAGGTGAAAGACCACCTCAGAAAGGAGGGCTTTTACCATGGATAGAAATGACGTGGAGCGCATGCTTGCGCAGGTCGATGAGAAATACATTGCCGAGCTGACCGGGGACGAACTGACGGAGACCGGGAAAAAGCCTATCCGCCGCCGCTGGTACAGTGCTGTGGCGGCGGCAGCTATGGTCGCATGCTGCGTGGGTATCGGGTATTCGCTGCTTTCGGACATCCAGCGTTCTCCCCTGCCGCAGAGCAGTGTGGAGCAGTCCCGCCCGGCAGAGCCGGAAAGCGGTCTGGTCGCCGGACTGACGGACAGAGAGGTCGGGAATATCTTGGCGGATGCAAGGGAACAGAGCTTTTCGCTCGGGGATGGATTTCTCTTCCCGGATACCTGCCTTGCCTACACATCGCCCACAGTGCCGGAGCTGTCCTATCTGCCGTTTGCGGATGTGGCGGTCTATTACAGTGCGGGGGAGTTCAACACGGGCGATACCATCGACCGTGTCCGTATCAAGGCGCAGGACGGGGAGCGTTCCCTGACTCTGACGGTATATGCCGCAGCCGACCCCTACCGGGAGAGCTACCTGAAACTGACAGACGGCATGTATCTCTGTGCGCCCTCGCATCAGAGCCAGACAGATACCTTGTATGCGTTCGGGGATGCGGTGTCCTGTGAGATACGCACCACGGGGCTGACACAGCGGGAGATATTGCAGATAGCCGTGGATGTGTTACAGGATGAGAAAATAGCACAGATGCCGGAGAAAAGGGCGCTCGTAGGGGATATGCGGACAATTTCACTGGAACAGGCGGTATACCTGACGTTCTGCTATGGGCATGTGATACAGGCGGAGAGCATCGACGGCATGCCGATGTGTTTCTGCCGGTTGGAGAACGATGTGACACTGGTGCAGACGTGGGAGAAAGCAGACAGGACATTTGTTGCCTGTTGCAGTCTCGAAGACCCCGAATTGCCGGAACTGTCGGACTGGGCGGAGGTCTTGCAAGAGCCATACAGCACCCCGAGCGGTGACGGGTATTCTGTCCACTTCCAGCTCCCCCGGGATGACGGGTGTTATGTGGGCTTTTCCGGTGAGCTGACAGAGGATGGTATCTGGGAGCTGTCCGATCACTGTGCCGGAGCATATCCGGAGCTGACACTACAGGAAGCGAATGAGATACCGTGTTTTCAGGGCTGTGTGCCGCAGTGGGGCGAGCCGCAGACACTTTGGCGGGAGACGATACCCGACCCGGAGAGCGAAAGCGGTGTCCGGGATGAGCTGCGTGTGAATTACGAGGGGACTGACTGGGGGATAGGTGTCACATTTACGACCGCATCCGCACAGGCGGTCGGAACGGAGCATTTGCTCTCCCCGGAAGAGTGGGATGCAGCTATGGTGGGAAATGCGCCGTATACGGACTGGGACGAAGAGAACAGCCTGTTTACGACCGAGTTCCTGCTCGATGCAGGGCAGTTCCGGGTCTATGTTTCCGCATGTGGCACAGACCTGAAACAGTTGGATAGCTATGCTCGGGCGCTGTTCGACCTGTTGCAGGACAGCGCTCCGGACGAAATTTACAATTGACATTTTAGCTGAAACATGATATACTTAAGTAAGCCCCCCTTCCCCCAAGGGGGAAGGGGGAGTTCTTGCGGGGGCTTCGCCCCCTGCACCCCCTTTTTTACGCTTTCAGTCGTGCAAGCCGACCTTTGCGGCGCAGCCGCATTGGGAGGCAGAACGGAGCCGGCAGCCTGCCGGTGGGAGGCACAACGGGTGCAGCGTCACGCTGCCGCCCCCTACTTGTAGTTTCAATGGTAACTTATTATAAAGGAGATACATCATGCAAAAATTATCGATACCCACTGCCGCTTTGCTGACCGCCGCCATGCTCTCTGCCCTGCCTGCACAGGCTTCCGGCTATACGGACAGCTCCGAGATCGCCCTGGACCTGAAAGCCACCTCTGCGCCGGAGGGGGTCTATATCGCCGATGACAACACGGTCTACCTCAGCCCCACCGCCGCCCGGACAGGCGTAACGCTCCCGTGCAGCGTGTTCGTGGAGGCGGACAAGTGCATGGTCTCGGCGGTGTCTTTGCTGCTCCAGTCGGACTGCGACAGCATCACGTTCTGCGAGGACAGCTATATCAGCGCTGTGACGGCAGGGAGCGAGGCGGCATATGCCCTGCCGGACGGTTCGACCTTTACCACGGACAAGAAGCCGTACTGCTTCGGGACGTTCACGTCCGACGGGAAGTATGACCCGCAAGCTTTCTGGTACTCCCCGAATTTCATGACCGACTATAACGCCTTCAAGCTGATGTACATGCGCAGCGGGGGCGACCTGACAGCATTTTTGGGCGGGCAGTCGGACTGGTTCAGCTTTACGGATGTAGACCTGACCATCGCACCCGGTACGGAGACCGGAACGCACCGCATCCAGTTCCTGACCATTGACCCCACAAGACCCACCCAAGAGGATCCGGCGACCGTCATCACCAGCGACATCAGCGTAGATGCCACCCCCCGATACAGCAAGGTCACCCCGACCATGAAAGGGCTGGACATCCTTGTCCCGGATGCGCCGGTGCTGCTCGGGGAAGCGAGGGGGTTCCGGTATGCGGACGAAACAGAGCCGTTCCGTGCGGCAGATCTTTCCGCACAGGTGCTGTGGGACTATGACGGCAGCTTTGCCCCGGTCTCCCTTGCGGCAGCAGGCTACACCCCGGAGATGAGCGCTGCAAGCCCTGCCGACCTGCACGTCACCGCCCCCCAGACGGTGGACACTGTGCTGACGGCGGAAGGCAGCTCGCTGCCCGGTACCTACTGCATCGGTCTGAAAGGGGATGCCGATATGGACGGTGTGGTCTCCGTGGATGATGCCACCGCCGTGCTGCGCTATGTGACAAGGAAACTGTTTGATGCAGATGCCCAGATCTCTGCTGGGACGGACTGGGATGAAGATTTCGTCTATTTCTTGGCGGATACGGTGGGGAACTCTACCAATGCGGGCGCAGACGGTTCAGCGGTAGATACCACGGATGCCAGCGAGATCCTGCGATGTGTTGTCGAGCAGCTGTTCGGGTGATGCCGTGATACAGAAAGAAAAGGTGCTTCCCGCCCGGGAAAGCACCTTGTTTTTTTGGTTTTAGTAGGCTACCACGCTGAGCAGGACACCCGCTGCGACCGCCGAACCGATAACACCGGCAACGTTCGGACCCATGGCATGCATGAGCAGGAAGTTGGTCGGGTCGGTCTCTGCGCCGACTTTCTGGGAGATCCTTGCCGCCATCGGGACAGCCGAAACACCAGCCGAACCGATCAGGGGATTGACCTTGCCGCCGCTGAGCCAGTTCATGATCTTGGCAATGATCAGACCGCAGGCAGTTCCCAGCGAGAACGCAACTGCGCCAAGGAACAGTACGAAAATGAACTGGATGTTCCATACATTATCATAAGTCGTGGTCGCACCGACAGAAATGCCGAGGAAGATGGTAACAATGTTCATGAGGGCGTTCTGTGCCGTGTCCACCAGACGTTCGCACACGCCGCTTTCTTTCAGGATATTGCCGAACATCAGCATACCGACCAGCGAAGCAGCGGAAGGCACGAGCAAAGTGACGATGAGGGTGACAACGATCGGGAAGATGATCTTTTCGGTCTTAGAGACCTGCCGGAGCTGCGGCATCTTGATGGCACGTTCCTTTTTGGTGGTGAGCATCCGCATGATAGGCGGCTGGATGACCGGAACAAGTGCCATGTACGCATAGGCAGCCAGCGCGATCGTACCTGTGGTGAGGTTGGTGTTCGCACCGTCGAGCAGCTTGCTCGAGACGTAAATGGAAGTAGGACCGTCCGCACCGCCGATGATCGCGATCGCACCGCACTCTGCGGCAGTCATGCCCAGTGCAGCCGCAGCCACGAACGTGAAGAAGATACCGCCCTGTGCAGCCGCCCCGAGCAGGAAACTCTTGGGGTTGGCGATCAGCGGACCAAAGTCGGTCATCGTGCCGATGCCAAGGAAGATGAGACAGGGATAAATTTGCAGCTTTACGCCTAAGTACAGCTTGTCGAGCAAGCCACCGTCATGCAGCACCGACCAGAACCAGTCGGCCGTCTGTTCCTGCGTCCAGAACGCTGCGTGGAACATGTAGTCCTCTTCCAGCACGGCGGGGAGATTTGACAAAAACATACCAAAAGCGATCGGCAGGAGCAACAGCGGCTCCCATTTCTGGACGATCGCCAGATACATCAGGAGAAAGGAAACACCGATCAGGATCAGTTTCTGGGGCTGCTCGATCAGCCCGGCAAGACCGCTGCTTTCCCAAAGTCCTGCAAGAATACCCATTAGAATGTCAAGCATGATAGAAAACTCCTTTACTGTGGTCTGGACACGTTAAAATGGTGCAACGTTCTGCCGTCTGCCGTCCATTGCCCAGACAGCTCTGCCGCCGAGGGACTGTGCAGCGGGCTTGACGGAGCGTACCTGATAAGTCGTGCCGTCCTGTGTACTCATCATGGCGACCACAGCGGAGATCACAGCGATCACCTCGTCCGCATCCTCTGCCGGGACTGCCATGGCAGCCGGGGCAGGCGCAGGTTTTTTTTGCACCGGAGCAGCCTTGGGAGCTTTTTCGGTGACTTTCGCAGTCTCTTTTTGTTTTTTTCTGCCGTTGATCAGTTCAAACAATTTCCCAAAGAGGAAGATCAGGACGACCAGCAGGACCAGCGCTGCGAACACAACGCCCAGACCAGCCGTCAGCACACCGGCGACCTGTGCCCCGTCCATGTGCGTATCTCCGGGGATAGACCCGCCCGCCAGCAGAGGCAGACAGTTTGTGGATAGCATTAGCTGCATAATTTCACGCTCCTAAATTGAATTTTCAGCATACATATCCATTATACTATACTTCCCGAAATTTTGCAAGGGTTTTTTTCAATTTTATCATTTTCCATAAAAATCGTACAGGATGCAAAAAAACAAGCGGCAGCCTGCCGCCTGCCGCTGCTTCGACAAATTTCGCATGTATTCTGTGGTATACTTATCTTATCATAAGTAAAGGAGCGTGCAGAAATGCAAATGCGGAACACCAAAACAGAACGGGAAACGGTATTCATGGAAGTACATGGCTATGTAGGCTGCCTGTACCGTGTCACCGGACGGATGAAAAACGGCACGATGCGCTACAGCGTGGAAATTGCCCGGCACAGCGGGCAAACTATTGAACGGCTGGCAGACATCACCGACAGTCTGGAACAGGCAGATGCGTTGGCGCTGGATCTCCTCTGGTCAGGGCAGCGGCGCAGAGTCTGAACGCCCGATCTGTCGCCCAAGCAGCGTGACACTGCACCCGTTGTGCCTCCCAGCAGCAGCCTGACGCCTGCCGCTGCCGATACGCCATTTTTTTGAGTTGCTCTTATATACTGCACTAACAGTCGAGCAAGCCGACCTTTGCCGGGCATAGCCCGGCATTGGGAGGCGGGACGGAGGCGGCAGCCTGCCGCCTGCCTGCCGCCTGCCGCTACGCTTTAGTGCGCTTTTTGAACACAGCCGCCGAGACCAATCCTGCCCCGAGCGCAGCCGTGATACCTGCCGAAGCTGCCGTCATGCCCCCGGTCAGGATGCCGATCGTGCCGTCCTCGGCTATGGCTTTCCGGACACCGTCCGCCAGCAAATGCCCGAAGCCTGTCAGCGGCACGGTCGCTCCTGCCCCTGCAAAGTCCACCAGCGGCTGATACAGCCCCAGCCCCGACAGCAGCACACCGCTTACGACAAAAGCGGTCAGTATCCTTGCGGGCGTGAGCTTTGTGTAGTCTATCAGCACCTGCCCGACAGCGCATATCGCACCGCCGACCAGAAATGCCTTGACAATATCCCAGAACATACTACCCCTCCTTATGCGGTAAGCTCCACAAGATGCGAGATCGTCGGAATGCTCTCCCCCTGCTGCGGCGACATTGCCGAAAGCAGCGCCCCCGTCGCCGCAAAGAGGATGCGCCGCAGTGAGCCGCTGTGCAGTTTCGGCAGGAAATAGGCGCACAGGATGCTTGCCGAACAGCCGCACCCCGACCCCCCTGCATGGGTGTCCTGCGCCTTGTCGTCAAACATCAGCATCCCACAGTCCTTGTGGACTTTGGAAATGTCGATGCCCTGTTTCAGCAATAAGTCTATCAGCAAAGGCGAACCGACATTGCCCAAGTCTCCCGTGACGATGGCATCATAATCCTCCGGCTTTGTACACGTGTCCGTCAGGTAGCGCTGGATGGTATCTGCCGCCGCCGGTGCCATGGCAGCTCCCATGTTGTTGGCATCCGTCACGCCAAGGTCGCAGACCCGCCCGATACAGCCGCCTGATAGCGCAGCACCCTCTCCCGTGGCGGACACCACAGCGGCACCAGAGGCGGTACAAGTCCACTGTGCAGTGGGCGTTCGCTGCCCGCCGTAGGAGAGGGGAAAGCGAAATTGCCGTTCCGCCGTTGAGAAGTGGGAAGAAGTCACCGCCGCAGCCCGCCGGCAGCAGCCACTGTCCGTGAGGATGCCAGCCGTCAGGAGCGCTTCTGCCATTGTCGAGCAAGCCCCGTAGACCCCCAGATATGGCACGCCTGTCTCCCGCACCGCAAAGGACGAACCCGTACACTGGTCGATGAGGTCGCCCGCTACGATGCAGTCTAAGTCGGCATTGTGTAAGATACCCTTGCGCAGCGCCAGTGCCAGCGTGTCGGACTGCAAACGGCTCTCTGCCTTTTCCCAGTTCTTTTCCCCGAAATAGGGGTCTTGCTCTACCCGGTCGAAGCAGCGCCCGAGCGGTCCTTCTCCCTCCTTGCTGCCAACAATGGCAGCATAGCTCGTCACCTTCGGTGGGTGTTCCATGCGGATGCTGGAACCAATTTGTTTCGGCATACTGTCACCTCCATGATAGCAGTATGCCCGGAAAGGGCAGGTCTATACAGCCATTCTCCCGAATCTTTCAACTGGTTTTCATATAGTTTTCACATTGGGCGGTTATAATAAACTTGTCATTAACGGGACCCCAAACGTTAATGACATCCCCTATATAATCCCTATATCATGGCAGACGGCCCCACTGTTAAGGTGGGGTCGTCTGTTTTTTCCGTTACGGGCTGAAAAAAACGCCCCTGCAACATAGGCAGGGGTGTCTGTTATTTCAGGGTTCAGTCCATCCGCTTTTCGGCGGCTGCCATTTTTGCACAGAGGACGAACAGTGCCATTGCCTTTTCCAGCTCCGGGATCTCCGGATAACTCGGTGCGATGCGGATATTTCTGTCCGCCGGGTCTGCCCCGTAGGGGAACGCCGCCCCCGCACCCGTCAGCACGACACCGGCATTTTTGCAAAGCTGCACGATGCGCTTGGCACAGCCTTCCGGCGCATTGAACGAGACAAAGTAGCCGCCCTTCGGCTCTGTCCATGAACCGATACCGAGGGGCTTTAGTTCGGTGTTGAGGGCAGTGAGGACTGTCCGGAATTTCGGTTCAAGAATGGCACGGTGCTTTTCCATGTGGGCAAGGATGTTCTCAAACTTGCCGTCGAAGAATCTCACATGCCGCATCTGGTTCGTCTTGTCGAAGCAGATCGTGAAGCAGGACAGCCCCTTTGTCAGGTCAGCAAGTGTCGCCTTGGAAGCTGCCATCATGCACACCCCTGCCCCGGCAAATGTCACTTTCGCCGTGGAAGCGAACTCAATGACCATATCCTCGTTGCCGTACTTCTTGCACTCTTCTAAAATGGGCGGGATGCAGTGCGGTGTATCGCAGAGATGATGAATGCAGTAGGCATTGTCCCAGAAAATGCGGAAATCTTTTGCAGCAGGCTTTAGCGAAGCAAAGCGGCGGACGACTTCGTCACTGTAGACGATGCCAGTCGGGTTGGAGTACTGCGGCACGCACCAGATACCCTTGACAGCCGGGTCGGTGGAGACAAGGCGTTCTACCATGTCCATATCCGGACCGTCCTCGTGCATGGGGATGTTTATCATCTCTGCCCCGAAAAATTCCGTGATCTTGAAATGCCTGTCATAGCCCGGCACAGGGCAGAGGAATCTCACCTTTTCCAGCCGTCCCCACGGGGTATGCCCAAGCAGTCCGTGGGAATAGGCATAGCTGATCGTCATGTACATTGCCTGTAACGAGGCGTTCCCGAGCAGGAACAGCTCATCCGGCTCGACCCCGAGCATGGGAGCGAACATACGTTTCGCCTCCGGGATGCCGTCCAGAATGCCATAGTTCCGGTAGTCGCCAGCCTCGCCCTGCAAGTCCTCGTTCGTGATGCAGGTGAGCAGCCCGGCGCTCAGGTCGAGCTGTGCCGGCGAGGGCTTGCCCCGGGACATATCCAGCTTCAGTCCCTCTGCCTGATAGCGGGCATAGTCTTTCCGGCAGGCTGCGTAAAAGGCTTTCAGCTCTGCTTCGCTGTAAGAGGTAAGTTCCATTTTTCATCGACTCCTTTTTCTGAAAGCGGCGATGCCGCTGTATGTTCCGTACTATATTATACAGCGATGCCCCTTTTTTTGCAAGCTGCCGGGGACAGTTTTCCGGAATTTTTGTATCTTTATACGAAAATCCGGGCATTTTGTCTGCAATTCATGTGGAGGATAACGTTGATTTTGTGCTCCTGTAACGTGCAGATGTCCGTCCTGAACGAACAAGGGCTGTGCAGACCGCCCAGAAAATGGATGTTGTGAAAGTTTTTTTGCCTACCCCCTTGACAAATGCTGCAAAAAAGTTTACAATAATAATGTTGTATGATATTTGAGGCAGCACCGCACGGTCTTTGCGCAGTGTCGCCTTGGGTAAATGCCTCGCTCCTGCTGCCGCAGCGGCGAGGATCTGCAATGGTATGCCCCGCATACCAGATACGCAGCCGTAATTGCAGCTTCGGGGCGGAACGCTCCGGTACTTTATATCATTCACTTCCTTTGGATCCCGCAGTCATGCGGTTACGATATGGCAGGCTTTTCCCTGCCCGAAGTTTGAAAAGGCAGCGCTGATGCCCTGCCGAAAATGAATAAAGAAGCGGCATTTACCGCCTGCGTGAAGTTCCATGCGATCAGGGCTGTGTCCAGCACTGTCTGCACACAGCTTTACAAACACAGAAGGAGGTAATGCACATGGACAACATGCTCGCGATCGTTGTGATCGTGCTCCTTGCCGTGGCGCTCGTCGTCGCTGTCGTGGCAGCGGTCATGCTCTGCAGATTGGCAGAAAGCAGGGGCTTTGAGAAAGGCGCAGCCCACAACCGGCAGGAAAACGAAGCAGCTTTGCGGGAAGCCGAACAAAAGGCAAAGGCTAAGGCGGAAGAAGCCGAGAGCCAGATCGCAGAAGCTTCTGCCCGTATCGCAAAGGCAGAGATGCTGATACAAAATGCAGAAAAAGAAGCAGAAGCCCGCAAGAAAGAAGCACTCGTCGAAGCAAAGGATGAGATCTATAAGCTCCGGCAGGATGCTGAAAAGGAGATCCGTGACCGCCGCAGTGAGATCTCGAAACAGGAGCGGCGCATCCACCAGAAAGAGGAGACCCTTGACAAAAAGATCGACAGCCTCGAACAAAAGGAAGAAGCGCTGCAGGAAAAACTGAAAGCAGCCGATACCCTCAAGGAAGAGGCAGAACAGATCAAGGGGAAACAGATGGAGGAGCTGGAACGCATCTCCGGTCTGACCCGGGAACAGGCAAAGGAATACATCATCCAGAGCTTGGAGGACGAACTGATCCATGAAAAGGCAGTCAAGGTCTCTGCCTACGAGCAGCAGATCAAGGACGACTGCGAGGAGAAGGCACGCAGCTATATCTCCCTCGCCGTTGCCAAGTGCGCTGCCGATCAGGTCTCCGAAGCTGCCGTTTCCGTGGTGGCACTGCCCAGCGACGAGATGAAGGGCAGGATCATCGGACGGGAAGGGCGCAACATCCGCACCCTCGAAACGCTCACCGGTGTTGACCTCATCATCGACGACACGCCGGAAGCCATCACGCTGTCCTGCTTCGATCAGGTGCGCCGGGAGATCGCCCGCATCGCACTCGAACGCCTCATCGCTGACGGGCGCATCCACCCGTCCCGCATCGAGGAAATGGTCGAAAAGGCAAAGCGTGAGGTCGAACATAAGATCAAGCAGGAGGGCGAACGTGCCGTTCTGGAGACCAATGTCCACGGCATCAACCACGAACTGGTCAAGCTGCTCGGACGGCTGCGTTTCAGAACGAGCTACCGGCAGAATGTCCTGACCCATTCTATCGAGGTCGCACAGCTTTCGGGCGTGCTGGCTGCGGAACTGGGCGTAGATGTCAATATGGCAAAGCGTGCCGGACTGCTGCACGACATCGGCAAGGCGCTGACTTCCGAGGTCGAAGGCTCGCATGTACAGATCGGTGTGGACGTGTGCCGCAAGGCGCATGAGAACCCGGAGGTCATCCATGCCATCGAAGCACACCACAATGACGTTGAGCCGAGGACGGCGATCGCCTGCATCGTGCAGGCAGCGGATGCCATTTCCGCTGCAAGACCTGCCGCCCGGAGCGAGAACTATGAGAGCTACATCAAGCGCCTCGAAAAGCTCGAGGAGATCTGCAAGTCCTACAAGGGCGTGGAGAAGTGCTACGCCGTACAGGCAGGACGTGAGATCCGTGTCATGGTGCAGCCGGAAGTCATCAACGATGAGAAAATGGTGCTGGTAGCCCGTCAGATCGCACAGCAGATCGAGAACGAAATGGACTACCCCGGACAGATCAAGGTCAACCTCATTCGAGAAAGCCGGACTGTGGATTATGCAAAGTAAGGAAAGGGGACGGCGGATTTCCGCCGTCTCTGTCATTTTAGGAGCGTGGACATATGCCAAAGACGATTTTCGGTACAACAGAAAGATCCAATTTCATCCTCAATCTGAAAACAGAGGACTACCACAAGTATAACCTGCGCATCCTGCTGCTGTTCCTCGTGCTGATGCCCCTGTTCAGTATCGCACTGGAATTTGCCAAGGTGTACAGCGTGCCGGGCATGGCGCTTTCCATTACGGGCGTGTTTGCGATCGTGTTCATGTTCATCGGCTTCATGAAGAACGTCACCCCGAAGCGCCTGTTCGTTCCGGCAGGCATCCTTGCGGCAATGGTCATCTGGGCGACCGTGAGCACGGTCAATTCCTACTACTACACGTTCCCGACCGTTGCCATATTTGGTTCGGACGGACGGAGCGAAGGGCTGCTGTCGGTGCTGTTCTACGGGTGCTTCTTCCTGCTCGGTGCGCAGCTCGGCAAGGAGAAGAACCGCATCATGCTCCTTGACGGGATGCTCTGGATGGGGCTTGCGGAGTGCGTGTGGGGCTTTCTGCAATCGTTCCCGACGGGGCTGGGGTATTATCAAAATTTGGAACCGCTGCTGCTGTTCCGGGTCTGCCTGCCGTCCGGGCTGACGGGCAGCCCGATCTTTCTGGGGACACTGCTGGTCATGCTGGAATTTCCGGCACTGCTGGGAGCTGTTTTCGGGGAGAAGAAGAAATTCTACACTGTCTGTGCGGTGGTATTTGCGGTCATGAGCATCCGGACACAGTGCCTGATCGGCGTATGCGGCATGGTGCTTGCCGTTCTAGCGGCACTGGTGTGCCTGCTCGTCAAAAAAGCCGGCAAAGCGGCGCTCCTGAAATGCGGCGCAGCGCTGCTCGGGTGCGTGATCGGAGCTGGCTGGGCATTCGCTGCCCCGGTCATCAACGGGACTTACGGCAGGGAAAATGGCGAAGATGTGAAAGTCTCTGCCCATTTTGCGCTGTATGACGGTGCTATCCAGTGGGAGGACAGCGCTTATCGGCTCGGCACGAGCGGCTACTACATAAAGAGCGGCACGAGAAACCCGAATGGACATTTTGACAATACCGACCTCGTGGCAAGCTATGGCTACCTGTGGAAGGGAACGGCAAAGATCATCGGGCGTTTCCCCCTGACCGGCACCGGACCGGACTGTCTGGTCTATCCCCAGCTATATCAGAATATGCAGATCGGCTCTAACCCGAACGCCTTTGACCGTGCGTATAATTTCTATCTGCATACGGCAGCCACGATGGGCATTCCCATGCTGGTGCTGGTGCTGGCACTGCTCGGTATCGTACTGGTACGGGGCGGCAAGGGCGCAAAGGGCAGCAGTTGGGTCGATACAGGCATGTTCGGGGCTGTGGTGCTGTACCTGCTTGTCATGGTGATCGGGGCGAGCGCCCTGACGGTCGCACCGCTGTTCTGGATGCTGGCTGGCTGCTGTGCGGGCAGGGAAAGACCTGCCAAGAACTGACCGGAGGCGCTGGGATATGGCACTTGTCATTCTGAAACAGGCTTGTATCATGCTGTTCCTGATCCTTGTGGGGGCAGGCTGTTTCCGGCTGAAACTGCTCTCCAAGGACACCGTCAGCGAGATCAGCTCCCTTGTCCTCAAAGTCGTCAATCCGGTGGTGATCCTGCTCGCCTATCAGCGGGAGCTGAAAGCGGAGCTGGTGGCGAATCTGGGGTGGACGTTCCTGCTGGCAGCGCTTTCCTTTGCGGCTGCCTATCTGACCGCCTACCTCCTCATCCGGAAAAAAGAGGGCAGGGAAGCCGAGATCGAGCGCTTTTCCACAGTCTATTCCAACTGCGGCTTTATGGGCATCCCGCTGGTACAGGCGATGTTCGGGTACGAGGGCGTATTCTATGTGACGGCATTCCTGACGCTGTTCAATTTTCTGGTGTGGTCGCATGGGGTCATGCAGATGTCCGGCAGCCGTTCCCTGCGGTCGCTGGTGCGGGTGTTGTACTCGCCCGCGATCATCGCTATCGTGGTCGGGCTGGTGCTGTTCTTTACACAGATCACGCTGCCGGCTGTCCTGACAGAAGCACTGGAGATGGTCGGCAGCTTGAATACCCCGCTTGCCATGTTCGTGGCAGGGGCAACGATCGCGCAGACCGACCTGCCGGCAGTGCTGCGCAAGCCGAGGGTGTTCTATGTCGCATGCCTGAAACTGCTGCTCGTGCCGTTCCTGACCATTCTGATCCTGCTCCCGTTCCCGGCAGAAGAGATCGTCAAGATGACGGTGGTAGCCGCTGCCGCTGCCCCGAGCGCAGCCATCTGCACGATGATGGCGCTGATGTACAAGCGCAATGCGGCATATGCTTCGGAGCTGTTCGGGGTGACGACATTGCTCTCCATGGCGACCATGCCGTTCCTAATGCTGGTGTACGGGTGGATCGCCTGAGAGGGCGTTCCCAGTTGCCATATTTTTTGGCTTTTCTGGAAACTGGACAAAAACCGGAAAGGGGCTTGCATTCCCTGCAAAAATATGTTATAATGATAGGTGATACCGTGGGAAAGGGGGCATGCGCACATGTTGAGTGGTATCAGTAAACTAGATCTGAAACGCATCAACCGGATGCAGGTGCTCCGCACTGTCTGGGAGGACGGACCGATCTCAAGGGTCGATCTGTCACAGAAATTACAGATCACCCGTGCCTCGATCACACAGATCACCAATGCCATGATCGGGGAGGGGCTGCTCAGTGAGATCGGGGAAGCGCCCTTTCAGAGCCAGCAGGACAAGCTCCCGAAGGGACGGCGCAAGATCCTGCTGGACATCAATGCCAATTACCGTTTCGTGCTGGGTGCGGTGATCGGGGAGGACGAGATCACGGTCGGGCTGTGTACCATGCACATGGAGATCTTAGACAAGGTGAGCATGCCCTGTACCGACCACACCAGCCGCAAGGAGATCCAGCAGTTCATCCTCACTTCTGCCGTGCGAGTCATGGAAAACGCCTGCCTGAAACCGGATGCCGTTCTGGGGCTTGGTGTGGGCGTGATGCCCGTCATGATCGGGCGGATGCGGGTGTATTACAAGGACGGTATGCTCGATTTCGGGGAGCTGACCAAGGCACTCTCCGTGCCGGAACTGCCGCCGGTGTTCTGCGGCAATGCCATCTGGCTGCTCTCCCTTGCCAATGCGGATCTCCAGCGCAGCGGCGCAGAGGGCGGCAATACGGTCTATCTGCACCTTGGCAGCCATATCCACATCGCTTTGCTCCGCCCGGAGAAGCAGGAGAGCGACTACCTGACCTACAGCTACCTGACGGAGCGCTGCATCGTCCGTCCGGGCGGCAGACAGCAGGACGGTTACCCGGCAGGTTCTGTCCGGGCGCAGCTCTCGTTACAGGCGATGCAGGCAAGAATTGCGGAAGTCTACAGCAAGGAGCGCACACCGTTCCTGTATACCTCCACAGAGGGGTATATCGGGTATGTCACGCTGGAACGGATGTATCAGGCAGTCGCTGCCGGTGATGTGCGCTGTGAAGCCGTCGTGCGGGAGATCATGCAGGACTGGAGCGTGCTGCTGCACAACCTTGTCTGCTGCTACCAGTCGCAGAAAGTGGTGCTGCACGGCTTCGGGCTGAGTGAACGGGGGCTGATGCAGTTCCGGACACATGTGCGGGAGTATGCCGGGGATGATGTGGCAGAACGCATCGAGTTGAGCCATGTAGAGGGCAAGACGGATTTCCTTGCCGGGTGCTCTCTGGTGCTGATGAAGAATTTCTACTTGTCCGGCGGTCTGCCGGAGGCATAACAGCGGGCAAAGGCGCTCCGTTTCCCCTGTTTCCGGACAGGGCGGCGGAGCATACGCTTTTTCAAGGGAGGTCAATCATGGAAGAACGTCATACAAAGTATGTATTTGTGACCGGCGGTGTCGTTTCGGGACTGGGCAAGGGCATCACTGCCGCTTCGCTCGGCAGACTGCTGAAAGCAAGGGGCTACCGTGTCACCGTACTCAAGCTCGACCCGTATATCAACGTTGACCCCGGCACGATGAGTCCCTACCAGCACGGTGAGGTGTTCGTGACGGAGGACGGCGGCGAGACAGATCTGGACTTGGGGCATTATGAGCGCTTTATCGACGAAAATCTGTCCGTCAACAACAACGCCACCACCGGAAAGATCTACTGGACGGTACTCAATAAAGAGCGCCGGGGGGATTATCTCGGCGGCACGGTGCAGGTCATCCCGCACATCACCAACGAGATCAAGGAACGCATCTACCGGGTCGGCAAGAACAGCGGTGCGGATGTGGTCATCACCGAGATCGGCGGCACGGTCGGTGACATCGAAAGCACGCCCTTTCTGGAGGCGATCCGGCAGTTCGTCGGCGAGGTCGGCAGGGAGAACGCCGTCTACATCCACGTGACGCTCCTGCCGTTCATTGCCGGGTCGAATGAGCTGAAATCCAAGCCCACGCAGCATTCCGTCAAGGAGCTGCTCTCTATCGGCATCCAGCCGAATATCATCGTCTGCCGCACGGAGCAGGAGATCCCCCGGGAAGTCGCTGAAAAGATCGCCCTGTTCTGCAATGTCCGCCGGGAGGACATCATCCAGAACATGACCGCCCCGTCCCTCTATGAAGTCCCCATGATGCTGGAGCGTGAGGGGCTGGCAAGAGAAGTCTGCTATCATCTGGGACTGATCAACCGGGGTCCTGATCTGGCGGAATGGATCGCCATGACCGAACGGCAGAACAAGGCGGACAAGCAGGTGACGGTCGCCCTTGTCGGGAAATATGTTTCCTTGCAGGATGCCTATTTGTCCGTGGCAGAGGCGCTCCGGCACGGGGGCATCGTCAATGATGCGACCGTACAGATCCTTTGGGTCGATTCCGAAAAGATCACTCCCGAAACAGCGCCGGAGATGCTGGGCGGAGCAGACGGCATCATCGTGCCGGGCGGCTTCGGGGACAGGGGCATCGAGGGCATGGTGGAAGCCATCCGCTACGGGCGGGAGAACCGGATCCCCGTGTTCGGCATCTGTCTGGGCATGCAGATGATGGTCGTCGAGACAGCAAGGCATCTTGCCGGGCTGACCGAGGCAAATTCCTCGGAGTTCCAGCCGGACGGCAGGCAGAACGTCATCGACATCATGGACGACCAGAAAGACGTGACCAACAAGGGCGGCACGATGCGTTTGGGGCTGTATCCCTGCCGGCTCGTGGAGGGCAGCCGGGTGCGTGACATGTACGGCGAGGAGCTGATCTACGAGCGCCACCGCCACCGCTGGGAATTCAACAATGCCTACCGGTCTGTCCTACAGGATGCCGGTCTGAAGATCGTGGGGCTGTCCCCGGACGAACGGCTGGTGGAGATCGTGGAGCTGCTGGAGCATCCGTGGTTCGTGGGTGTGCAGTTCCACCCGGAATTCAAGTCCCGCCCGAACCGCCCGCAGAAACTGTTTGCGGACTTCATCCGGGCTTCGTTGGAGGGGCAGGAAAAGTAATCATTTGTGCATCGAAAATGCCTCTATACTTTTCGGCTGATCTGTGCTATACTGTTGATAATGCAAAAACCTTCTGCGGTGAGCAGGAGGTTTTTGTGCTTTTTGCATAACTTTTATGCCAACCTTTTTGTCAAAAAGGAAAAATCAACATGGAAAGGCGGTATTGGTATGGCAATTTCACGGGATGCAATGCTGATCTACCTGAAAGACCTGCGGACGTTGGAGACCATTGTCAACGAAAGTACGGGCAAGAAAAATCAGCTGATCAGCAAGCGGGATGAACTGAAACCAAAGGTAATTACGATCGAAGGACCTCCAAAACCAACCCTTCCTGATAAACCTCACGCAGGATTTAAGGTAGGGATCTTGATCGGAATATTATTATTGATACGGGGTGTTTTGGCATTGTTTTCGGGTTCGGTTTTGGATACGGAGGCTGTGTTTGTATTGGCTGTTTGTTTTTTTATTCCCGGATCGATCCTTTTGGCTGTTTTTATTCCATTACAAATAAAACAGAATAGATCCTATGAAGAGGAAATGAGATCATATAATTATCAAGTTGAAGAATACGAGAAAAGGATGAAAGAGTATGAACAGCGATCCAGACAGATCAGAATTGAAAATGCGGACAGGCGAAATGAAGTGGAACAGCAGAAGCAGGAAATGACCAAGGCGAGCGATGAAATTCAGGAGGATATTGACACATACCGGAAAATGCTGGAAGAGGCATATCGTGCGGACATCATCCCCCTGCAATTCCGGAGCATCGAGGGCATTTATTACCTGTATGATTTCCTGTCCACCTCACAGCTTACTTTGACCGATGCCCTGATGCACGCAGATCTGCAAGCGATCAAGGATAAACTGGATGCCGTGATACAGCTTCAGAAAGAAAACATCATCCAGCAGGCAGAGACAAATGCCAGACTGGAAGACATCCAGCGGTCGAATCAGGACATTCTGGAAACTGCCCGGTCGACAGAGAACAATACGGCTGTGGCAGCGCAGTATGCCCGTATCGCTGCGGTCAATTCACAGATGAGCGTAAAATTACAAAGCAAGCAGCTCGCCTATCAGAGGGCAGACTTTTGGCTCAAGTAAAACAAAAGACCACAAACACAAACCCCCTCCGGTCAGCCAGAGGGGGTTTGTGCATGATATAGGGATTATTGGGGATTTAATAATAACGTTGGGGTAAAACGTTATTACCAAGAAAGTAAGTAGCCTTACGACTACATATTCAGTTTAACAGCACGATGTGAAAACGATATGACAGTTATGTGATAGTTTTGTGAAACTATCGTTTTGCATCCTGTGTGATCTCGAACCAGAACACCGAGCCTTCCCCCAGACGAGATCGTACCCCGTAGCTGCAATTGTGCATTTTCAGGATCGCCTTGACGATAGACAGCCCCAGCCCCGTGCCGACGACTTCCCGCTTGTGGTTCTCGCTGCGGTAGTATTTGTCGAAAATACGGGAGATCTTATCCTCCTCGATGCCGTCGCCCGTGTCCTGCACTTCGATGCGCACGCCCTTTTCGGTATTGATCTGACGGACAAAGACCTGCTTGTCCTCGCCGGTGTAGTTGATGGCGTTGTGGATGAGGTTGCAGACGACACGTTCCAGCTTGGCAGGGTCGCAGGTGATCTGTTTGGGGGCATCCGGCGTGAAGTCGATGTGATAGCCCATTTGCCCGGAAATGCCCTTGTAGCGTTCCACGATGTCCGCCAGCCAGTTGGCAGCGTCGATCGTTTCCAGTTCCAGCTTCTGGCTGCCGCTTTCGAGCTTGGAGAGGTCGAGGATGTCGTTCACCAGTGCCGTCAGGCGGTCTGTCTCGTCGATGATGACCTGCAAATGGGCATTGCGTTTGACGGGATCGTCCCCGGAGAGATCACGTATCATTTCGGCATAGGCTTTCAGCATGGTGAGAGGGGTGCGCAGATCGTGCGATACGTTTGCCACCAGATCACGCTGCATGGCATCCGCCCGTGAGATCTCCTTCTCCGCATACGCAAGCGCACGGGCGAGCTCGTCCACTTCCCGGCAGCCGCCGCCCTCAAAGCGTGTCGCATAGTCGCCGTGCGCCATGCGCTTGGCAGAGCCGGTGATGCGTACAATGGGCACAGACAGGCGGCTGGACAGCAAAAAGGCAATGGCACAGCCAATGACCAGCACCACGCCGCTGAAGATCAGGATGCTCCGTTTCAGCATCTTCACGGTCGAGCCGACTGGTTCTAGGATGGCATTCAGGAAAATGCATCCCTGCACCTCGCCGTCCTCCCCGAACGTCGTGCCGTAGACCAGCATTTCCATGCCGATCTGCTCATTGTAGACCTGTAGGGAGATCGTGCCGTCCTTGCTGTTTTCCAGTTCCTCCAGAAAAGCATATTGCAAGTTCCCGACCCCGTGCAGCAGGCAGGTATTGTTCATCACGTCCCGCTTGTAGCGGTGGCTTTCGTCCAGAACGGTGATGCACATCTGATTGTTGATGGCGGCGCTGTTGAGTTCTTTCAGGAAATCCGCCATGGGGTCGTTGTAGTAGGACTGCACGAGGGATTCACTGATGCGGCGTGTTTCGGCGACCTTGCTGTTGGAGTAGAATTTTTCGAGCAGGACGATCTCAAACAGCCACAGCAGCCCGGAAATGAGGATGGTGAACACGCAGAAGCTGACAGCGAACTGCATCCGCAGCGGGATGCGCCGCAGGAACCCCTTTTTACTCCGCATCGTCGAATTTATACCCCATACCCCGCAGCGTGACGATAAAGCGGCGGTATTTGCCGAGATTGCCCCGGAGCATCTTGATATGGGTATCGACCGTCCGGTCGTCCCCGAAGAAATCGTACCCCCACACGGATTCGAGCAGCTTGTCCCGTGTCATGGCAAGCCCCTTGTTGCGCACGAGGAAAAAGAGCAGGTCATATTCCTTGGGGGTCATGGAGACTTTCTTGCCGTCCACGTAGACTTCTCTGCCGGGAATGTCGATCTCCAGCCCCTGAAATTTCAGGTGTTCGGCAGGGGCTTCGGCGGCGGCAGGGGCTTTCCGGCGGGCAAGCACGGCACGGACACGAGCCATCAGTTCCTTGGGGGAAAAGGGCTTGACGACGTAATCATCGACCCCGATCTCAAAGCCGAACAGCTTGTCATACTCCTCACCCCGTGCCGAGAGCATGATGATCGGGATGTCCTTGCGGCGGCGGATCTCTTTGCTGGCGGAGTAGCCGTCCAGTTTAGGCATCATCACGTCCATAATGATGAGGTCGTAGTCGTTCTCCCTGCAGAGTTCCACGGCTTCCATGCCGTTGGCAGCTTCATCGACCTCGTAGTCCTCAAATTCGGCATATTCCCGGACGACGGCACGGATATTGACCTCATCGTCCACGATCAGCAGCTTGCTCATGTGCAGCACTTCCTTTCCGATGCTTTCTTTCATTATAGCATATCTTTTCTTATTTTACAAGGGGAAAGTGTCAGAACTGTGAAAGCGATGTCAATTTCTGAAAAAAAGCGATCAGCCGTGTGCCTGTTCCTCCGGGCTGCCGAAACCGATGACACCGTGTTCCGCTTCATAAGCCCGGATGCAGTCCCGGATCAGGATGAGGATCTGGGAATTGCACGACCGCCCCTCGTAATCAGCGATCACATGCAGCTTGTCGAGCATCGTCTCGTCAATGCGGATGGAAAGACTTTTCATAGAAAAAACTCCTTTTTGTATCTATTTTGACTTTATTTTAACATCATTATGTGTTATAATGAAAAATATAGATATAAAATATATCTAAAACATATCTAAAGGAGAGATGTTTATGAAAATTGCAGTCTTTGCACCAAGCGGTACGGCGGCAGGGATCCCGGGGATCGCCTTGCCGGCACAGACGGAAAGGCTGATCTGTGCCGGGACGGGCAGCCTGTTCACGGCATTCCGGGAGATCGCAGAAAAGCGCAGTATCCCCGTGTCAGAGCTGCTCCCGGAAGATCACGAGGAAAAGGGAGCTTGGTTCGTACACAAGAAACGCATTTTAGAGCAGCTGAGTGAACAGGACCGTGTGATCTTGTTTTTTGACGGGCATTCCTTTGATGAACATTGCGTGCTGCGGATGTGCTGGGTACGGAAGATCCCGGTATTGATCCAGTGGCTGAAAAATTAGCTGCGCCCCTGTTGCAATTTCCGGAAAGATGTGGTATACTAAAGAAAAACCGGAAAGGAAGATACCATGAAACGCATGTCTTTATGTCTTGCCGTGCTGCTGGTGTTCTGCACCGGCTGCGGCAGTATCAGTAAAGTCCGCACCCCTGCCGAGGGCGAAACGCTCCCGCAGACCGGAACGCCCGTACCGCTGGAGACCATCCCCGCTGAAACTGCCTCCGAAACAGAAACTGCCGCCCCGGATACGGCTGCGGACAGCAAGGTCAGCTTCGTGGCGGTCGGGGATGACCTCATCCACAAAAGGGTCTATGAAACGGCTGCCGAACATGCCGAAAACGGCGAAGCCTACAATTTTCACTACTGCTACCAGAATGTGGCAGACACGATCGCCGATGCCGACCTTGCCTTTATCAATCAGGAAACGGTCATTTGCGGCGGCGAGTATGAGATCTCCGGCTCGAACCTGAATTTCTGCTCCCCGGATGAACTGGGGGACGAGCTGATCGACCTCGGCTTTGACATCATCAACATGGCAAATAACCACGTACTGGACAAGGGTTCTGACGGGATGCGGGCGTGTCTGGATTACTGGGACAGGCAGGTCAGTGCGCATCCGGGGCTGCTGGTGCTGGGGGCTTACCGGGATGCGGCGGATAGGGACGACTACCGCATTACCGAAGTGAACGGCATCAAGGTCGGGGTGCTTGGCTATACGGAGCATACGAACGGCTACTCCCTGCCGGCGGATTCGGAAATGGAGATCCCCTATACCTCTGACCGGGAACTGATGCAGCGGCAGATCGGGGAACTGAAAGAACAGGCGGACTGCGTGGTCGTTTCGGCGCACTGGGGCGTGGAGGATACACACGTGGTCACGGATGCCGTGAAGTCGCTGGCACAGGATCTGATCGACTGGGGCGCAGATGTGATCATCGGCACAGGACCGCACACGCTCCAGACGATGGAATACCTGACAAGACCCGACGGCACGCAGGGGTTCGTGTACTACTCGCTGGGGAATTTCATTTCCGGGCAGACGGACAGTTTCAACATGGTCGGCGGAATGGCAGAGTTTGACATCGTGCGCAAGGACGGCGTGGTCACGATCGAAGCGCCGGGCTTGATGCCGGTCATCACGCAGTACGACGACGGGAACCTCTCCAATGTGCGGGTCTATCCGTATAACATGTACACGGACGAGCTGGTCGCACAGCACGGACTGCCGTATTCCCCGTGGGGAACGGCGAAAGTCTGGAATAGGGACGTGATACGCACCATTATCGAGGAAAATGTGCCGGGGGCTTACCGCCTGACCGAGTGAACCGGCAGCTTTTTGCCTTTTGTCTAGTGAAAAAGCGAAAAAACCATGAGCTGCTTTTGTGGATTATGATGATTTTCTCAAAAACTATTTACTTTTTTTCATGATCGTTATATAATTAAGTTGGCAGAGAATTTGTGGTATGTGTACAGCACAAAAGGAACGTATGGAACAAGGACAAATATGCCGCACTGATCGTACAGGATGTACAAAGCAGTGCAGCGAGATCCTACATTTTACACAAAATGTTATAATTTCTCTTGACTTATGTGAATATTTGTCCTATAATAACAGTATGTAGATATGTGGGGACAGTATGCCCTGTATCTGCCGATGGTATGAGGATATAATTTGAGGAAGTGCGGCTTCCTTTGGTTATATGGCTTGTATTACTTTCTAAATACCAAAACCAATTGAATTGAAGGAGGAACGACTAATGAAGGTAAGGAAAATCGCTGCCGGGTTAGCAGCTCTGACCATGTTGGCAGCATTTTCGGCTCAGGCTGTAGCCGCAGCAGACACGGTGTCTCTTACAGGGGAGAACGTGACAGTAGCCGCAGGAGGCGATGAATTTACACTCGATGTTAAAATGACCGGTGTACCGGCAGACGGTGTGTCCGTATGTGAATTTGCATTGACATACGACCCGAGCGTGATCACGATCTCTGACGTGAAACTGGGTGACATTGCGCCCAGCGGTGTGGACGAAGCAGAAAAGTGGGAAGGGGTAACCGCTTTCATGACGGATATGTCAACTGCTGGTCTGGTCACCGTTACCTATTCTTCAGGTCTTACTGATCCGGGATACCGTATCATGCAGGATGGCGTATTTCTGGTCGTATCCGGTAAAGTTGCTGATAATGCGAAGGAGGGCGACAGCACCTCTGTAGAGATCGTCGGCATCGACCGTGCAGCGACAGAAGGTTCGACAGAAAAGAACGACGGCGCTAAGGTTGGTTATCTGACAGGTGACGGCAGCGGTCTGGCTACTGCTGTGAAGTATGCTGTCACCACCAAGGCTGGTTCTGTGTCGGTCGGAGATCCCACTGGCAAGCCGAGCGAGGGAGAGGGAGATGTCAAAGTCACTAAGTACGGCGATGTCACGCTCGATGGTCTTGTGAAACTGGATGACGTTGTCCTTGTGAACCGTTTCCTGCTGAATCTGGCGGATGAGACAGAATTCGGTGAACAGGCGAATGCCAACGGCGATGTAGATGCCAGCGGTGCAGTTGATCCGATGGATGCGCTGAACATCCTGTGCTGCGTGATCGATCTGATCGATCAGTCGGAATTCCCGCTCTAAACAGACGGATCTGCGGATCTGAATGACAACCTGTCCGACATAATGCCACCTTTGCAGATGAATGACAAGATCCTGCAAAAACCCACATAAAGAAAGGAAAAAATAGCTATGAAGAAGGTAATTTCTGCACTGACAGCTGCCACGATGGTCGCAAGCATGACCGCAGGCGTCATGAGCGCTTATGCTGCTTATGATGCAGCCTCTGTTCGTTACTACCTTGCGACTGGAGATGACAAGGCAACTCGCATCGAGGTCAAAGACACTTCAAAGGATACGACTATCACGATCCAGTCCTACATCGACTGTGACACCGATGTTGCTCCTACCCAGATCCTGACGGCTGGTGTTGGTCTTGACATGCCCGACGGTATCACATTTACAAGCGGCACATCCTCTAATGCTGACGGCGCAGAGGAGAGGACATACAATTTGTCCAACGGCGCAAGCTTTACCAGCAAAAGATTTGTCAACTGCTTCGATGGATATAATGTTCGTTTGGAAGAAGTGACCAACAACTGTGCTTCCAGCGGTGATTGGGGCATTTCTGTGGATGGGGTGCCGGTCTGGAACTGGGCTACGACCAATCAGGAACTTACATTCATCACGGATCAGTCGGATGAGTTGCCGCTGACAGAATTTACGGTCACTGTTCCCGCAGGAACAAAGCCGGGCACATATACGATCGGATATGCAGATACGTATCATACTTCCAGAGATGAAGTAGATGCTACTTACATCGGCGGTAAGGGTAGTCTGCAGACGATCAGTGTGAAGGACGGCTTCACGATCAAAGTTGGCGATGGCGGTTCCGACCCCGACCCGACAGATGCACCGAAGCCGACAGAGGCACCGACAGAAGCACCGACAGAGTCTCAGGGTCCTTCGACCACGCCGTCTAAGGATCATACAGCAGCTGATAAGGCTGAAAATTCTCAAGACGTGCAAAATGGCGAATACACTTGGATCATTGAAGATGCAAAGTACGATGATAAGAAGGGTGCAGTGATCGGTCTGTATGTCTATAATGACATCGGCATCTTTGGTTACAAGTTTGACCTCCTGATCGATGGCAAGAAGATGAATAAGGAGGATGGTTTTATCTGCGACGTCATGAAGCAGCCGGAGGGCAGCTATAAGTTTGAGACATTTGCACCGAACTATGCTAACTTTGGTGTAGGCGCTGTAACTGGTAAGACGGAAAGCGGCGATACCTTGGGCGAAGCTGGCGACAGAAAGCTGGATAATGGAACTAAGTTCATCGAGATCTATGTGTATTCTGACCAGGGCAAGGAATTATTTAAGGATGATAACGGTGGTTATACAAAACAACTTCCAGTTACCATCGTGCCTGAAGGGTTTGAAATAACTCAGGTCGATGGTGCGGCAGAATCGCCGAAGGTGATCGACGGTGTTATCTACTATGAAGATGCTGCTGATCCCGAACCTACCGGAGACGTAGAGCCTACAACGGATGCAGAAGAGCCTTCGACGACTCAGGGTGAGCAGCCCACAACAGATGGGAATGAGCCGACACCCGGCACTGCTAGGTATGGCGACACCGATGTCAATGGCGAAGTACAGCTTCGTGACGTTGTTATGCTCAACAGATTCCTGACTGGTTATCAGAATCAGCAGCTTTCTGCACAGGGCGTGATCAATGCGAACGTTTCCCGCAGCGGTGAGAGCGACGCAGATACCACCATTGACAACCTGACAGTGGATGACTCCCTGACGATCCTGAAGGTCCTGGTCGGCAATGTAGCTGAGAAGGATCTCCCGGTCCAGCAGAAGTAAGCAGATATTGACATGACAGAAAACTGTGTTCAGCCCCTTGCGGCTGAACACGGTTTATCGTAAATGAATTTCTTAGAAAGGAAATATGCGTGATGAAGAAATTTTTATCAGCATTGACCGCATTCAGCATGTGTACCTCGCTGGTCGCTTCCTCTCTGCCGGTATCTGCGCTCAGAATGACGAACCCGAAAGCAGTACAGGCGCAGGCGGATGAAGTGCCTTTGGTGTCCGCAGAACAAAAGGTCACTGAGCTAAAGAATAGCGAGGAGAACCGCGACAAGTTCACGTGGATCATCGAAGAGACGAAGTATGACGAGGACAAGGGTGCTGTGATCAGGCTGTATGTAGCAAACGATATCGGTATCTTTGGTTACAAGTGTAACCTCCTGATCGATGGGAAAAGTCCGGCAGAGCTGGGTCTCAGCTGCGATCTCATCAAGCAGCCGGAGGGCAGCTATAAGTTTGAAACGTTTGCTCCCAATTATGCTAACTTTGGTGTAGGCGCTGTAGGCGGTAAGGATCCGCAGACCGGTCAAACTTCGGGCGAGGGCGCAAACAGAAAACTGGATGATGGCACATGTTTCTGCGAGTTCTATCTGTACGCTGAGGACGGCGTAACAAACACCAAAGAACCCGATAATGGTCTCGATTACATCGACTATGCGGTCACCATTGATATGTCAGGCACGGAAGACGATCCCAAGTTCGATGTAACGCAGATCGATGGAACGACACATAATCCGGATCTGATCGTACCTGGTGTGCTTCGTGTGGATGCTGATCCAAATGCCACGACCGAGCCGCAGGAAGATACAACTGAACCGCAGGTAGAGCCGACAGAGCCGCAGGTAGATCCCACCGAACCGCAGGTAGATCCCACTGAACCGCAAGTTGAGCCGACAGAGCCGCAGGTAGAGCCGACAGAGCCGCAGGTAGAGCCGACAGAACCGCAGGTAGAGCCGACTGAACCGCAAGTTGAGCCGACCCAGCCGCAGGTAGACCCGACAGAACCGCAGGTAGAGCCGACCCAGCCGCAGGTTGAGCCGACCGAACCCGTGCAGAAGCCTACCCAGCCCGGTGATCAGCCGGTCGATCCCGGTGAGAAAGAGTCCGACGTAGCAGGTCTGAAATGGGAAGTAGGTTCTGATACTGTCACTGCTGACGACCCGCTGGCAGAGATCACAGTTTCGGTCTCCGGCAACCCGGGCTTCAATAGCTATCTTGCAAAGATGGCAGTTGAGGCTGATGAAAATGGGAATGCTGCAAAAGCGACCAAAGCTGTTTCTGCACTGGATAACCTTGGCTTTGAGCAGAATCTGGGTACGCTGACATTTGGCGGCACACCCAACAGCACAAAAGATGTCAATATCACAGGCGATACTGCCGTATTTACGATCACATTTGACACGACCGGTCTTGCACCCGGCAAGTATGCCGTTACCACCAAGAGCCTTGAGCTTTTCAATGGTGAACTGGTACAGCTCATCCCCACCGACAAGAATCTGGTCGCTGGCTGGATCGAGATCCTGGGCGATACCGAGCAGGAGACCAAAGCGCTTGATGCTGTGTGGGAGATCGAGAAGCTCGATGCAGCACCCGGCGCAACGGTCGATCTGCATGTATGGGTCAAGGGTGATACAGAAGGTCTGAATTCCTATCTGACATCCCTGACAGCAGAAGAACCTTTGAAAGCAAGTGATGCAAAGAAGGGCGATGCTTACGAGCCGCTCGACTTTGTGGACAACGTGAAGAGCCTGACCTTCGGCGCAACGATGCCGATGTTTGGCGACAAAAACGTTGTAGCAACAGCAACAGGAGATGAACCTCCGTGCGTATTTACGATCACATTTACTGCACCGGAAACGCCGGGCACATATGATGTAATGTTCGATACGCTGGAGATCTTCGACAAGGATATGGTACAGCTGATCCCGTCCGACGAGAATCTGATCGATGGCTGGATCAATGTCGTAGCCGACACAACGGAAGAGACGGAAGAGTCCACTGAGGAAGCGACCGAGACGACCGAGGCAACAGAAGCACCCCAGCCGACAACAGAAGCAGTAGAGCCGACCACTAATCCCGATGCTACCGGAAACGTGGGTTGGACTGATCCGCAGATCCCGTTCGAGGATGAGACCAAGAACGTGGATGCTGAGTGGGTGATCGAGACTTACATTGCCCAGCCGACTGAGGAAGTTGAACTCCATGTATGGGTCAACAACGATACAGAAGGTCTGAACTCCTATCTCGCTTCCTTTACAGCAGACAATGCTCTGGACGTAAAAGGCGTAAAAGCAGGCGATGCTTATGAAGACCTGAACTTTGAGTCGAATCTTGACAAACCTGAAGAGGGATCTAAGGAAACTACCAAAATGATCGCTGCAGGTACACAGCCGATGTTTGAGGGCAACGTAGTTGCTCAGTCAGCTGACAGCACGCTGCTCACCTTCACGATCATAGCACCTGCTAAGAAAGGCACATATCCTGTTACATTCGCAAATGTGGACATTTATAATGTTGACATGCTCCGACTGGTACCGGCTTTGACAGATGGTTGGATCCAGGTCGAAGGTGATCTGGATGAGCCGTCATCAGAGACAACGGAAGAGCCGACCCCTGATGCAACGCCCGAACCGACACCTGAGCCAACTCCAGAGCCGACACCTGAACCGACACCGGAGCCAACTCCAGAACCCACGCCCGAACCGACTCCTGAACCGAGTGAAGAGCATTATGCGGTAACATGGTCTGCTGATCAGATAACTGCAACACCCGATCAGAAGGACGTTAAGATCAATATCACCGCAAGCGGTGACACGGCTTTGAATTCCTTCCTGCTGGATCTGGCAATTGACGACCGTCTGCCCGCACTGAGTGCTGATACCTATGCACAGGGTACGGCTTATGGCAGTCTCCTGTCTATTGAGCCGAACTTTGCAAATGCTGTATTTGCTGGTACGATCAATGATCCGACAGTGACCATGCTGGACGGCAAGAACGGTGCTCCGATCATCACACTGACATTTGATGTACCTGATGGTGCAAAGGTTGGCGACAAATATGAGATCAACTTTCAGTCTCTCGAAGTGAGCAGGATCGCTGACAACGAGATCGTGGATGTTACCACGGTAGACGGCTGGATCGAGATCGTAGCTGATACACCTGTTGATTATGAGTACAGCTATGAGTATGAAGGCGAAGGGGAAGACATGTTCTACCTGTCGCATGATCCGAGACCGTTTGATCTGGCTACCCTGAACGGCACGCTGAAGCGTCAGGCTTTGGATGCTGAGGGGAACGCTATCGGTACAGCTACGAATGTGCCGCTTGGTTCTGTAACAATGAACATCATACCCGAAGATTCCGATGATGTCACGCTGAACAATCCGAAGTCTGTTTACGAGAGCCTTGGTCAGCCGTATTGCAAATTAGGTCTCAAGGTGATCGTTACCGACAATGTTCCGGATGGACAGGGCGGCACAAAGGAACTCACGGCAGAGGTCGTTACGACGGACGCTGATGGTTCCAAGATACCGCTGATCGTAAATGCTTACATCGGCGTGAAGGGCGATACCGACCTGAATGGATCTGTAACACCGGATGATGCGACGTGTATTCTGAAGTACATTGCAAGTTCGCTCTTTGAGACTGCTTATCTCACCGATAACAGCGATGAAACGATGGAGAACTTTGTATACTTCCTGTCTGATGTGGATGCTGAGTCCATGGATCATGGTGCGACAGATGCCTATGGTAAGACAAATGCATCGTCAAGCTTGACACCGGATGATGCAACTGGTCAGTTGAAGTATATTGCAGTTAGCCTGTTCGAGCCTGCTGACTGGGCAACGGATGTCCTCAATGCAGACACTCTGCCGAAGTTCACTTCTGAGATCCATGAATGGGAAGTTGCAAATTCGTGACTTGATACCCAGTAAGTGACTCCTGCTTTCCGTCAGGTACTTGTGTAAAAGCTTTGTATTTGGCTTGAGCAGTAGGCAATGAAAAACAAAAAGGCAGATACCCTTCGTGGGTATCTGCTTTTTTTAGGGATGCACGGTCTTGAAAAGCCAATAAACAGCGAGCCGCCCTTTACCGCAAAAGCAGCAAAGGACGGCTCGATCGTCTGTCAATGCTCAGTCCACAAGTACAGGATACTGTGCCAGCAGCGTGACACCTTTCTGTGTCAGAGTTTTGGCAGCAGCCTCCACGTCCGCTTCGTTCATGGGTCTGCTGACGATGCAGACTGTTTCGTCCTCCTCCGTGTAGACGGAGTTTTCCTTGAGTGCCCCGAAAACTTCCTTTAGCAGCATTTCGTCCGCTGCCGTTGTTCGGATATAGCGTTCTGCTGTAAACGCTGTGAGATCCTCAAGAAAGTCCGAATTTCCTGCATTTTCCCATGTCAGTGAGGGAATGGTGTGATCAAGCTGCACCTGTTCGATCATATCGCCGAGCACAGCGCTTGCGGTCGGGAATTTGCCTGCACCTCGTCCGTAGAACATCGCCTTGCTGATACCGTCACCCCGTACCATGACGGCATTGTACACGCCGTTGACATGTGAGAGCAGGTCATCCTCCTCGACAGCCATAGGCATGACGGTCGGCAGGATCTTGCCGTTGTCGAGCCGCTGCACACGGGCGATCAGCTTAATGGCATAGCCGAGCCGGCTGCACAGCTCCACATCCCGGAGCGTGACCTCCCGGATGCCCTTGGTATGCACCCGATCCGGGTACACATGCTTTCCAAAGGCAAGGGACGAAAGGATGCAGATCTTCCGGCAGGCATCGTGTCCGTCCACATCGGCAGTAGGGTCTTTTTCCGCATAGCCCTTTTCCTGTGCAAGGGCAAGGGCTGTGGAAAAGTCCATGTTTTCCTTGATCATCTGGTTCAGGATAAAATTGGTCGTTCCGTTGAGGATACCGGCGATCGCCGAGAAATCATTGGCAGCGAGGCACTTGTGCAGGGGGCGGATGATGGGAATAGCACCGCCGACGCTTGCTTCAAAGAAAAAATTAACATTATGGGCTTTGGCAGTTTGCAGGAGAATGTCTCCCTTTTCAGCGACCAGTTCCTTGTTTGAGGTCGAAACGCTCTTGCCGGCTTCCAGACAAGCTTTCACGAATGTGAAAGCAGGTTCCACACCGCCCATGCATTCCGCAACGACTGTGACATCCGGGTCGGCTAAAATGGGGTCAATGTTCTTGACGAGCAGATCTGCATAGGGTCTGTCCGGGAAGTCCCGCAGGTCGAGGATGTAAGCCATTTGCAGCTTCTTGCCGCAGCGCTTTTCAATGAGCGCCTGATTTTTGGCAAACAATTCCACCACACCGGAGCCGACTACACCGCAGCCGAGTACCGCTAATTTGTCCATTTGAAAAATCCTCCTGTTCATTCATTCGCCGGACAGAATCTTGACATCCACCACGCCGTCGATCTCCCGCAAATGCGTTTCCAGCACATGGGGGCTTTGGATACCGTTGGCAAGGCGGAGCGAAACCGTCACACCAGCTACGCCGTCAATGGGGATATTCTGGTTGACAGTGAGAATATTGGCTTCAAGGGCATAGAGTGCCGACAGCACATTGGAAAGCACGCCTGCTTCGTCCCGCAGGGTGGCATGTAGATTGACGATGTGCTGTGTGAGCTTGTCCTCATAGGAAAAGACGCAGTCTTTATACTTATAGTAGGCGCTCCGGGAGATACCGACACGCTTGCAAGCGGCAGCGGAACTTTTTTCATGCCGGCTGGCGAGCAGTTTTTTGACCTCGAGCACCTTACCAATGACATCCGGCAGTACGGATGCATCGACCACGATCAGTCTGGAGGGGTGTTCCATACTGTATCCTTACCTCCTGTTCCCAAATCGTCCGTGTATAACGTACATATGTACTCACATATACTACTATACCATGTTTTTTGGATTTTGTCAAGCGTATTTTTTAATTGAGTTGCATGACTGGTAGTGCAGTATAATAGAAATATAGGATGCCCCGGATCAGGGCAGCCTGTTGCCACGGAAATCAATTTTCAAAAATCACCCTTGAAATCATCAGTGGATCCATAAGGCACTCAAACATAATATTTGAGA
>CANQNG010000005.1 GCA_947625155.1 uncultured Clostridia bacterium | reverse complement strand
ATCTTGATTTGATTTTCTTGTTTCTTGCAATTCGGACATATTTTTCCTTCTTCTATTGTTGCTTTCCTCATCTACAATATCTCCTTGTGCTTTTTCTATATTATATCATAATATTCGCATTTTGTCCACTCCTTTGAAAGAAGGGACAAGCACTGTACCCCGTTGCCTGATCATTGACAACTGAACACAGTTTGATGAAATTCTTGATCGGTGGGACGGCTTTTTGGAAAAAGCGATCAAAATTTCCCTTTTTGGGTCATATCTATTGACAACGCAGACAGGTAATGCTCTTTTTCTTTTCAGAAGGTTGACATTTACCGCCTTGTATGGTATAATTATAAAGTAGAGAGATACACTGCAGATCGCTGTTTGATGGAGAGAATACTATGGAGTACAAGATCAGACCAATATTGAAGGAAGAATATAGCATACTAGAAGATTTTTTATACGAAGCTATTTTTGTGCCACAGGGGACTCCTGCGCCGCCCAGATCAATTATCCATCAGCCTGAGTTGCAAGTGTATGTAACTGACTTTGGGACGAAAAAGGACGATATTGGTTTGGCTGCGGAAATTGGCAATAAGCCTGTCGGCGCTGTTTGGGTACGCATTATGAATGATTATGGGCACATAGATGATGATACTCCCTCATTTGCAATATCATTGTATAACGCTCATCGGGGAATGGGAATAGGTACTGCATTGATGAAAGAAATGCTCCGTATTCTCAAAGATAGGGGATATAAACAAGCATCGCTTGCTGTTCAAAAAACAAACTATGCTGTAAGAATGTATCAAAAAGTGGGATTTGAGATCGTGGATGAAAATGAAGAAGAATACATCATGCTTTGCCGTTTGTGATACTGCAAATTCTGATCTGTCGGAAAAGCAATGTATATCAGAACAGTACAACGTGACAGTGTATATATTCCCAGTCACGCTTTCAATTTTGGGAGCATGAACTATCGGCATTTTCGGATCCAGAAATTTTCGATCGTGCTGAAAATGCTGAAAGTTCAGATCTCTCGGAGTATGGATCATGCACCTTTTGGGCTTTTTGTGTGACAAAAGGTGCGAAAAGCCTAAAAGATATGATCACTCGCAGATCATCAAGGTGCAAGAGAAGAAAACATATGATCGTTTCGGAGAGCGCTCATTAAATGACATCATCTATAACAACAGATAAACGCAAGATAAGACTGCAAGGGAATATGGATACATTGCGAATTTTAGGATCTGCATATCGTTTCAATGTAAGAATACTTTTGACGATACGATACTCCCTTGATCAGATACTGATACGGAGCGTTAAAGCGCTCCGCTTTTCTTTTCCCAGTCAAAATATCGAACAAAAAACCTTTCCAGCGCACGGGGTCTCGGGCGTAATTACTTGGAGCAGGATCAGATCACCCGGCATCTTCTGTTTGAAATAGGGAGGGTGTTTTTGGAGGTTTTCATGATTTTAGATAAAACCTATTGACAAACCATGAAAAATGTGGTATACTATTACAAGATATAGGTGGATCATTGGCATTCATGGAGGTCCTGTTATGAGAATGCGATGCAGAACATGCAGTCTATTGCTCTCTGCACTGCTGCTGTCCTTGACAGCTTGTCAGAAAGAAGCAGACGCATCCACTGCCTATGCTGACTTAGAGCTAGGCAAAAGCTTTACCGACCTGAAAGCGAAAATTTCTGTCGTGACCTACCGTACCGATCTGATCGATGACGACCCCAATGTCCGGGATCTTCACGACTACACATCCGAATTCAATGCCATGTATCCCGGTATCGAGGTCATGTATGAGGGCATTACCGATTACGACGTTGACATGAGCACCCGCCTGAACAGCGGGGACTGGGATGTGTGCTCCATTCCCGGCTCTACGCCAAGAGCTGAATTTTCCAACTATTTCGACCCGCTGTTCGAGCTGGAAGAATATCAGGATAAATATGAATTTGTAGATGCACAGGTCTATGAGGGCACAGTGTATGGTATCCCCGTTGCCGGCAATGCACAGGGTATCGTCTATAACAAGAAAGTCTTTGCGGATGCCGGTATCACGGATGTCCCGAAAACGCCGGACGACTTCCTTGCCGCACTGGAAAAGATCAGGGCGAACACGGATGCCATCCCGCTTTACACAAATTATGCGGCACGCTGGACAATGGGCGCATGGGATTACTACTGCTTCGGAGCAGCGACCGGAGACCCGGACTATCACAAGGATGTCATCCCCTTTGAGAAGGACCCCTTTTCCCAGAGAGAAGACCACACCGGTCCCTATGAAGTCTACAGCGTCCTGTATCAGGCTGTCAGCCGTGGACTGATCGAGGATGATCCCTACAATACCAACTGGGAAATGTGCAAGGCAAGGCTCAACAACGGCGAGATCGGCTGCATGGTGCTGGGCAGTTGGGCTGTCCCGCAAATGCAGCAGGCTGGTGACCATGCGGAGGACATCGGCTACATGCCTTTCCCGCTGACGGTGAACGGCGTGCAGTATGCCTGCGCCGGCGGCGATTATGCCTATGCCATCAACACGAGATCTACCGATGAGGAAAAACTCGCCGCACGGCTGTACATCAAGTTCATGATCGAGCAGTCGAATTTCGCCTACGATCAGGGCGGCATCCCGATCGTCAAGGGGCAGGGATACCCGAATGTGTTCGCAGACTTTCAGGACACGGTGCTGATCAAAGACACAACGATCTCGGAGGGCGAAACAGACTGGTATGACCTTGTCAATAAGGCATCCGGCATCAACTTGGAAACGGATCCTGACCATGTGATGCGGATCGTGGATGCTGCCTATACCGGCAGCGAAAGCTTTGAGGACATCATCAACGACTGGAACGCCGCATGGACAAAGGGACAGCAGGACGTCTCCGCACCTGTCAAATAAAAGGATCCCGGCACCGGAGATCAAGTCAGAGGAGAGCGCACATGAGGACCAAAGCATCCAGAAAGGGCAGCAGTATTTTTCAGAGCGGCGGTGTGCTCTCTACGCTGATCTTGGTGATCTGCATTGCGGTGATCTCTGTTCTGCTGTCACTGCGCATCCAGCAGCTGACCAGAGAACAGTGCTTTTCCCTGCTTTCCTCCTCGACCCGTGAGGTCTGTACGAACGTGGAAAATAACTTCCGCAGTGACCGCACCTCTCTGCGGATGCTGTCCCGTGTCATTGCACTGGAGGATGTATTGGATCCCGATGCTGTCACCCACCTGCTGACGAGCTATGATGTCAGCAGTATGATCCCTAATATCGCCGTCCTGACACCGGACGGAAGGATCATGCCGGTGCGGGGCGGTGTGCTTTCTGCGGAGGGCATCATGGACTATGCAGCACTCAGCCGCATGGGAGAGCATATGAGCGGTCTGCACCCCTCGCTCTCTAACGCCGATACGAAGGTGCTGCGGAGCTTCGTGCCGATCAAAAAAAACGGCAAGGTCGCCGGTATCCTGTTCATTGAAATGGATCCCGCAGCGATCGCAGCAGCATGGTCGCCGGATATTTATGACGACTCGGCTTCGTTCTGTATCGTGGACAGGAGCAGCGGCGGCTTCCTCGTCAATAGCTGGGACACGTCCGTGCAGAATGTCTCAGACCTGAACGATACAGCGCTTGCAGAAGCACTCTGCGGCGGGGAAACGGGCTTTTCCCATATGCAGGATGCCGCCGGGGAAACCATTTACCTTTCCTATATGCCGATGGAAATGGAGGACTGGCAGATCATCATCACCGCCAAGGAGAGCGATGTCTTTTCCTTTGTTGACCAGATGCGGCGCTCCCTGCGGCTGTTTCTGATGACAGGCGGACTGGTGCTGGTACTGTATCTGCTGTGGCTGATGTACAACAACCGCCGTTCCATTCAGGCGACCGAGGAACAGGCAAATATTGACGTGCTGACCGGACTGCAAAACCGCAATCTCTACGAAGCGTACTGCAAACGCCTCGAAAAGCGCTATGACATTGCCTGCATCTACCTCGATGCCAACGGGCTGCATGAACTGAACAACACGAGAGGACACCTTGCCGGCGACCAGATGCTGCGTTTCATTGCCGATACGCTGAAAGTCGCTTTCGGGGAGAGTTCGGTCTACCGCATCGGCGGCGATGAATTTGTGGTGCTCCAGAAAGGCAAAACGGCTGACGGACTTGCCAAGACCATGCAGGAAGTCAACACGGAACTGGAACGGAACAACTATCATGTTTCCTCTGGTATCTGCGTGCGGGAGAAGGACATGACAGTCCCCGACATGATCAAAACTGCTGAAAAGCGCATGTATGAGGCAAAGCAGCGCTACTACGAAAGCATCGGACAGCCCGTCCGCAACCAAAACGAATGAACCGCATGCTCTCCCGTCACCGGGGGAGCATTGTTTTATAATGAAAAAAGCCCCCAGACAGGGGGCTTTTCAGAATGCTTTGAAGATCTCAGGATCTTTCTTCTATATTGCCGTCAAACACGGTCTCTATGTACTTCGCAGAACCTTCCGGGGTGTAGACCCATTTGTCAATGTGGTCGCCCTGATAGAAATAGCGGAGAGGCGCTGGTCTGCTCTGCCCCTCACAAATATCCACAAGGATCAGCTTGACCTTGAGCTTTTCGGGGAGCAGTGCCTTGATATAGACGCTCGTGCGCTGTCCGACTTCGACCGGCTGGCGCAGTTCCGCAAGCCCGGCAAGATTGGGTGTCAGCTCAATGAATACGCCGTACTTCTCCACCGAACGGACGATGCCGCAGGTCGTTTCCCCGATATGGAAAAGCGCTGCATTCTCCTCCCAAGTGCCCAGCAGCTCCTTGTGGGACAGGCAGATGCGCTTGCCCTGTGTGCCCTTGATGATGACCCGGATGCTCTGCCCGACCGTGAAACGGTCTGACGGGTGCGAGATCCTCGACACCGAGATCGCATCGATCGGCACCATGGATGCAATGCCGCATCCGATGTCCACAAAAGCCCCGAACGGCTCAAGGTGTGTCACCCGTGCGTCAATGATGTCCCCCGGCTGCAAAGCGGAAAGGAATTGCGCCTGACATTCTTCCTGTACGGCACGGCGTGACAGGATGGCAAGCTCCTCGCCGTCCTCCCCTGCCGCAATGCGCAGTACCCGGAAGCAGACAGGCTTGCCGACCCTTGCGATCAGGGCAATATCCCGCAGTTCGCCCTCGGCAATGCCGATAGCTCCCTCCTCACGGGGGATCATGCCTTTCATGCAGGGCAGATCGACCCACAGGTTGTGATCCGCATCGCAGGTAGTCACCATGGCTTCCAGAATGCTGCCGGACAGATATGCCTGCATCAGCCCCTTGGGCGTGGCAATGGCTGACTGGTTCTCCGGGGTGGCAAGCAGTGTACCCTCCGGACAAAATTTCGCTGCATACATAACTTTTGACCTCCGATCTCTTAGTTTCGGGCCGCCTCCTGCGGCATGACCCTTCAGGAAATGTCTTACTGCATCCTATGCCGGACATTGGCAAAATAGACCGGCGGTGCAGACTCGATTTTATACATCCAGACGATCACGTTTCCCACTTATTATGCTACCACAATTCCGGGCGTTTGTCAAGTACACAATATGTCACTTTTTAGTGAAAAATAGGGCGATCAGGCGTTTTTGTCCCCGTTCCCGTCTGTACGGCGCATGTCGATCGCACCTGCTGCCTGCATCAGTGCTGAGACCCGTCCGGCTGCCTGTGTGTCGCAGACGATCAGCAATTCCGTACTCCGGCGGAAATTCGGTTCGGGGATGCCGGCATCACTCATTTCGGAGATCAGCACGTCCGTTGCGTAATTCATCATCCGCAGATTGGCAGGCAGCATGGTGTACTGTTCCCTGCCGGCTGCCGGATGCAGGGCTTTCCCCAGACGGCGGGTCGTGATGCGCCGGATGCCCCGGACATTCCGCCGTATCCGCCCGGCAGCCAGTTCTGCCAGCTCCTCCGAAGCAAATTCCCCGTAGATCCTGCAAAGTGTCATACATATCCTCCTTTATTTGCAGCCCGCTTTGGGTGCATTGTCTATGTTATGGGTGGTTTTTTTATAATTATTCAACAAATAATCAGAAAAAAGCAGTCAGACTGTTGCCTTTTGTGCAAAAATGCGGTATAATATAAAAGATAGATCCTTGAAGAAGGGAGTGACAGCATGGATGTCAGAGTCGGCGATGTACTGCTGATGAAAAAACAGCATCCCTGCGGCGCAAAGGAAATGCTCGTACTGCGCACCGGCATGGACTTCCGGCTGCGCTGCGTGGGCTGCGGACGGGAATTTTTAGTTCCCCGCCTGAAAATAGAGAAGCGTATCAAAAAGATCACACGTCCGGATGGAGAATAAGTATGTTTGAAAAGCTGCTTGCCATGGAAGCACATTTTGAGGAGATCGCCCGGCGGCTCTCTGACCCGGCGGTCGTCACCGACCGGGAACAGTATGCTGCCCTGATGAAAGAACACAAGAGCCTGACACCCATTATCGAGGTGTTCCGGCAATACCGTGCTGCACAAGCCGATGCCGCAGAAGCCAAAGCACTGCTCGGCGAGGAGGATGCGGAACTGAAAGAAATGGCACAGTACCAGCTTGCCGAAGCCAATGCTGCCCTGACAGAACGGGAACAGGAGCTGAAAGTCCTCCTGCTCCCGAAAGACCCGGATGATGACAAAAGTGTCGTCATGGAACTGCGGGCAGGCGCAGGCGGTGAGGAAGCTGCTCTCTTTGCCAATTCGCTGTATCGGATGTATTCGATGTACGCCGAAGCGCACCGCTGGCGGACGGAGATCATCAGTGCCTCCCCGACAGAACTGGGGGGCTTTAAGGAGATCTGCTTTTCCATCGAGGGGGAGGCTGCCTATTCCCGCCTGAAATACGAAAGCGGCGTACACCGTGTCCAGCGTGTCCCCGAGACCGAATCGCAGGGGCGCATACAGACCTCGACCGTGACCGTTGCCGTTCTGCCGGAAGCGGAAGAAGTGGAACTGCACATCGACCCCACTGACCTGAAAATTGACGTATTCCGTTCCAGCGGTGCGGGCGGACAGCATATCAACAAGACCGAATCCGCCGTGCGCATCACCCACCTGCCGACCGGCATGGTGGTCGAATGTCAGGACGAACGCAGCCAGCACAAGAACCGTGACAAGGCAATGAAGGTACTGCGCTCCCGTCTGCTCGGATCCATGCAGCAGGCGCAGAGCGACAAGGTCGCCTCTGAACGGCGTTCGCAGGTCGGGACGGGCGACCGGGCAGAAAAGATACGCACCTATAATTTCCCGCAGGGGCGGCTGACCGATCACCGCATCGGGCTGACGATCTATCGGCTCGAGGCGGTCATGAACGGGGCATTGGACGAGATCGTGGATGCCCTTGCCACTGCCGATCAGGCGGCAAGACTGGCAGGGCAGGAAGCATGAGGACATTGCTCTTACACGACGATCCCGCTGACATCCGCAGGGCTGCCGACCTGATACAGGCGGGGCAGCTCGTGGCATTCCCGACCGAGACCGTCTACGGGCTCGGGGCGAATGCACTCGATGAAGATGCGGTGCGCTCGATCTTTGCTGCCAAGGGCAGACCGGCAGACAACCCCCTGATCGTCCACATCAGCAATATCGCCATGCTGGCGAATCTTGCGGCGGAACTGCCGGACATAGCGCTCCGGCTGGCGCAGCGGTTCTGGCCCGGACCGCTGACGATCGTGCTGCCGAAGCACAGATCTGTACCGCTTGTCACGTCCGGCGGCTTACAGACGGTCGGTATCCGGATGCCGGCACATCCAGCGGCAAGGGCGCTCATCCAGCGTTCCGGCTGTCCGATCGCTGCCCCCTCTGCCAACCGTTCCGGCAAGCCAAGCCCTACCACTGCCGCACATGTGATGGACGACATGAAAGGCAGGATCTCCGCCGTACTGGACGGGGGGATCTGTGAGGGCGGTGTGGAGTCCACGGTCATCTGCTTGGATGATGCGGAGACGATCCACCTGCTGCGTCCGGGTCTGATCTCAGCAGAAGACTTGAGACCCTATGCCAAGCAGGTCTATATCGATGAAGCCGTATACAAGCAGCTTGCACCCGATGTGAAAGCTGCTTCGCCCGGCATGAAATATAAGCACTACGCCCCGAAAGCCAAGATCCTCCCGGTGGATGCACCGGATCATGCGGCATTTTCGGACTGGGTGCAGGCACATGCGGAGAAAGGCTGCTGGTGTCTGCTGTTCGATTCTGACCCCGAAGTGCCCGGCGTTCCGTCCATGCGCTACGGCGATGACGGGAAAACACAGGCGCATTATCTGTTCCTGCGGTTCCGGGAACTGGATGCAGCAGGGGCAAAGACCGTCTACGTCAGGATGCCCGGTCAGACGGGCGCAGGACTTTCCGTATACAACCGTCTGATGCGGGCGGCAGGATTCGAGGTGATCACGGTATGAGCCATGCAGTCATTGTCGGGCTGACCGGACAGACCGGAGCTGGAAAAAGCACGGTATCTGCTATCTTTGCCGAGCAGGGCTTTGCGCTCATCGATGCCGACCAGATCTCACGCTATGTCACACAGCCGGGCATGCCCTGTCTGGCGGAACTGTTCGATTTCTTCGGCGAGGAGATCCGGGATGCGGACGGTTCGCTCAACAGAAAGGCACTGGCAAAGATCGCTTTTACCAACAAACAGAAGCTCGAAAGCCTCAACAGTATCTGCCACCCGTTCATTACGGAGGAGATCGTTGCCCGCATCGACCGATTCCGGGATGAGGGGAAACGGCTGATCCTGCTGGATGCGCCGACCCTCTTTGAAAGCAGGGCATCGGATCTCTGCGACCTGATCATTTCGGTGCTGGCAGATGCACCGCTGCGCCTGCAGCGTATCATGCAGCGGGACAGCCTGACGGAACAGGCAGCACGGGAGCGAATGGGCGCACAGCTGCCGGAAAGCTTCTTTGTGGAGCATTCCGACTACCTGATCCGCAACAATACCGACCAGACAGCACTCTGCGCCCTGTCAAGGGAAGTAGCGGACAAGATCAAGGCATACTATACAGCAGCCGTATGCGGCTGACATTTCTGAAAGGTGGAATTTCACATGGAAAATGAGAAGAACGAAGCACAGGTACTCCGGGAGCAGCTGTTCCCGGAAAACAAGCACGCCGGACTACGTATGTCGGAGGAGGCACTGGCTGCCTGCGGCGCATTCTGCGACGGCTATACGGCATTCCTGAATTGCTGCAAAACGGAACGGGAAGCGGCTGCTTTCTTTACCAAGCAGCTCGAAGCGAAGGGCTATGTGCCCTTTACGCCCGGCATGACACTGAAGGCAGGCGACAAGGTCTATCTCAACAACCGCCGGAAATCTGTTATTTTGGCAACGATCGGCACAGCACCCATTACGGACGGGGTAAGGCTCTGCGCTGCACACATCGACTCCCCCCGCCTCGACCTCAAGCAGCACCCGCTCTACGAGGACAACGAGATCGGGTTCTTCAAGACGCATTATTACGGCGGTATCAAGAAGTATCAGTGGACGGCGATGCCGCTTTCCCTGCACGGTGTGGTCATCCGCAAGGACGGCACTTCCGTGGAAGTCCGTATCGGTGAGGATGCCGGAGATCCGGTATTCTGCATCACCGACCTGCTGCCGCACCTTGCCGGAGAACAAATGAAGCGCACCCTTGCCAACGGCATCAAGGGCGAGGAGCTGAACATCGTCATCGGCTCTATGCCGTTCCGGACGGACAAGGGCAGCGAGCTTGTAAAGCTCCGACTGATGCAGATCCTCAACGAAAAATACGGTATCACGGATGCGGATTTCATCTCCGCCGAACTGGAAGCCGTTCCGGCATTCCGGGCTGCGGATGTCGGCTTTGACCGGAGCTTGATCGGGGCTTACGGGCATGATGACAGGGTGTGCGCTTATCCGGCTTTCATGGCTTCTCTCGATACCCCTGCCCCGGTGCATACGAGCGTCGTCATCCTGACCGACAAGGAGGAAACGGGCAGTGACGGCAACACGGGGCTGCGCTCCTCTTACCTGAAATACTTCCTCTACGATCTGGCGGACTGCTTCGGGGCAAACGGCAGGGCAGTGATGCGGGCATCCAAATGCCTTTCTGCGGACGTAAATGCCGGATTCGACCCGACATTCTCCGATGTACTGGAGAAAAACAACTGCGCCTACCTCAACCACGGCGTGTGCGTGACAAAGTTCACGGGCGCACGGGGCAAATCGGGCACATCGGATGCTTCGGCGGAGTATGTCGGTGAAGTGCGCCGTATCCTCGATGCCGGGGACGTGATCTGGCAGACCGGAGAACTCGGCAAGGTCGATATTGGCGGCGGCGGCACGGTGGCTGCCTATATTGCCAATTTAGACATTGATACCATTGACATCGGTGTCCCGGTGCTTTCCATGCACGCCCCCTTTGAACTGGTCGCAAAGACGGATGTCTATGCCGCTTACCGGGCTTTCAAAGTATTCCTCGAAGCCTGAAAGGAGCGCCTATGTACGGAAATTATGCACTCTATGCGTACAACAGCAAATTTGACTGCACACAGGAATGGCATTTTGAAGATGTGTGCATGGAGACAGAAAATAATACGATCTCGATCAAGGACAGGAACGGAAAGCTCCTGTATGCCATTTCCACGAACTGCTGCACGGTCATTGTCATGGAGGATGATGCAGGATGAAGCTGATCTCATGGAACGTCAACGGTTTCCGGGCTTGCCTGAACAAGGGCTTTGAGGAGCAGTTCCGGAAACTCGATGCGGATATGTTCTGCATTCAGGAGACCAAAATGCAGCCCGAACAGGTCACGACCCGATTTGACGGGTGGGAGCAGTATTTCAACAGTGCCGTGAAGAAAGGCTACTCCGGTACGGCACTGTTCACGAAAACCACACCGCTGCAAGTGACGTTCAATTTTCAGGGACACACGGACGAGGGACGGGCGATCATTGCCGAATACGAGACATTCCGGCTGGTGGATCTCTATGTCCCCAATGCACAGCGTGGACTGACACGCATTGACTACCGGATGCAGTGGGAGGACGATCTGCGGGCGTTCCTCATGGAACTGGACAAGGACAAACCGATCATCCTCTGCGGCGACCTGAATGTTGCCCATCAGGAGATCGACCTGCGCAACCCGAAGTCCAACGCCGGCAATGCCGGCTTCTCCGACGAGGAGCGGGGAAAATTCGGGGAGCTGCTGAAAGCGGGATTTACAGACACGTTCCGCTATCTCTACCCCGACCGCCGGGATGCCTATACATGGTGGTCGTACATGGGAAAAGCACGGGAAAAGAATGTCGGCTGGCGCATCGACTATTTCCTCGTGTCTAATCGTATTGCCGACAAGATCAGGGCGGCAGAGATCTACCCGGAAATTCAGGGCAGCGATCACTGCCCGGTCGGGCTGGAGATCGACATATAAGCGAAAAGCACGGAACATCCGTGCTTTCCTTTTAGGAGGATACCATGGGACTGAATGACTGCAAGGGGGACTTCACCCCCTTTGCCATGACGGAAAAGCCCGTGAAGCAGCATCCCCTGCTGCTGCCGCTGCTGTGGGGCGTGTCATGGCTGCTCACGGCAAAGGACGGGCTAACGATCGAACGGGTCGGCATGAAGGGCATAAGACCGCCGTTTCTGGTGCTTGCCACACATCAGGGACCTTCGGACTATTTTCTTGCACCGCTTGCCCTGTTTCCGCATAGGGCGAATTATGTGTCCGATATAGAGGGATTTGCCAATTACGGGAAAATGCTCTACCGGTATGGCGGCTGTATCGGGAAACGGCGGTATGTGCCTGATATTTCCGTGATGAACAACATCCGCTATGCCCTGTTCACGCTGCGGCAGCCGGTCGTTCTTTTCCCGGAATCCAGACATTGTGATGCGGGCATCACTTCCGTACTGCCCGACGACCTCGGCAGGCTGGCAAAAGTGCTGGGCGTTCCGGTCATGCTGCTCACGATGCACGGCAGCTACCTGAAAAACCCGTTCTGGGACGAGGCACACGCCCGGAAAGTGCCGCTGCGGGCAAGGCTGGAACTGCTTTACACCGAGGAACAGGTGCGGACGCTCTCCCCTGCCGTCATGCAGGCAGAGATCGAACAGCGCCTGCAATACGATGAATACGCCTATCAGCGGGAGAACAGCATCCGTATCGGCGGTGCACACCGGGCAGAGGGGCTGCATCTGCCGCTGTACCGCTGCCGGAACTGCCATGCAAAAGGCAGCATGGACAGCGAGGGAACTTTTCTGTTTTGCCGGGCTTGCGGGGAACGCTGGGAATTGCAGGAGAACGGGCAGCTTCTTGCGGCGGACGGCTGTGCTGTGGACATTCCGGACTGGTACCGCTGGGAACGTGCGGAAACGAGAGCCGAGATCGCTGCCGGGCACTATGGGCTGCGGGTGCGTGTCCGCATCGAAGCGCTCCCGAATGAAAAAGGCTTCATCCCCATGGGTGATGGGATGCTGACCCATGACCGAAGCGGTTTTACCTTGACACCGGACAGCGTTCCGGCAGGGGCTGTAGATACGTTCCCCCTGCATATCCCCTCCCGGCTGCTGGCATCTGCACAGACGGAATACAACTACCGGGGCAAGGGGGCTTGCCTTGTCCTCTCCACACAGAACTGCTGCTACTATCTCTACAGCAATGACAAAAATTTCCATGTCACGGAGCTGGAATTTGCCGCAGAGCTGCTTTTTGGCTATGTTTCGGGAACATTGTCGAACTTGTGAATAATGTTACTTTTTCTTCCGCCTTTTTGTGAAAAACGCTGATTTTTTTGAAGTTTGTATTTACCTATTGCAGAAAAAAACAGAATGGTGTACAATATTCATAGAGGGTGTTCAACTGCCGCAAATTGCAGTTGACGTAAATTTTTCGTTAAAACCTGCACAAATATATACAAAAATGGGTTTTATTGGAAAAATTATGCCTTTTTGAGACCCTCTAAAAAATAGAAAGATAAATTGAGGCAACAAATTCATGGTTTTTTCAAGTTTAATATTCCTGTACGGCTTTCTGCCGCTCTGTCTGCTGTGTTATGCAGCTTGTAAAAAAATATGGACACGCAATGCTGTCCTGATCGTATTCTCCCTGCTGTTCTATGCATGGGGAGAACCGACACGCATCAAATACCTGCTGCTGAGTGCGCTGGTCAACTATCTCTGCGGTCTGCTGATCGGGAAAACCGGGAAAGAACCGCTCCGCAAGCTGGCGCTGACGGTCAGCCTGATCTTCAACCTCGGCATGATCGTGGTGTTCAAGTACAGCGGCTTCCTGATCGAAAACATCAATGCCATTTTCGGGGCGCACATCCCCGACCCCGGCATCGTGCAGATGATCGGTATCAGCTTCTACACGTTCCAAGTGATGTCCTATGTCATTGATGTCTACTGGGAAAAGGTGGAGGCGCAGACAAACCCGTTCTGGTTTCTGCTGTATGTGGCGCTGTTCCCGCAGCTCATCGCAGGACCGATCGTCCGGTACAGCACCATTTCCAAGGAGATCACAGAACGTACCACGACCCTCAGCGACCTGAGCAGGGGGCTGACACGATTCGTGACCGGTCTGGCAAAAAAAGTGATCCTTGCCGATCAGCTGTTCCGTGTTGTCGATACCTTTTTGGGGGATAATATCAGCGGGCTGTCCGTTCTGGGGACTTGGTATGGTATCATCCTCTACTCCATGTATATTTACTTTGATTTTTCGGGATACTCGGATATGGCGATCGGGCTGGGGCTGATCTTCGGGTTCCACTTCGATGAAAACTTCGACCACCCGTACCTGTGCAAGGATATCACAGAATTCTGGCAGCGGTGGCATATCTCGCTGGGCAGCTTCTTCCGTGATTATCTGCTGCCTGTTCCGGTGTTCGGCATCCGCAACAAGTACCTGAGTCTGGGACTGGTCTGGCTCTGCACGGGCATCTGGCACGGGGCAAGCTGGAACTACATACTCTGGGGCGTGTACTACGGCGCATTTATTTTGCTGGAGACAAAGATCGGCAAGAAAAAAATGCGGAAGATCCCCCTTGTGCTGCGGCACATCTATAATAAGCTCGTGATCATCATCGGCTTCGGCATCTTCTATTTCGAGGATGTCAAGCAGCTCGGCTTGTTCTTCCGGAACCTGACATTCTTCAACCCCAATGGCTTTTTCAGCGTGGCAGAGCAGATCTCCCTGTATAATAATCTGTACCTGATCATTGCAGCTATCCTCTGCACGTTCCCGCTGCTGAAACTCCCGAAGCTGATCGAGGAAAAAGCGCCCGTGATGCGTGCGCCGCTTTCTGTTGCCGGCACTGTCGTCTGTGCAGTGCTTCTGGTCGTGAGCAGCATCCTGCTGGTGGATTCCACCACGAAGGCATTTCTCTACTGGAGATTCTGATAAGGAGATAGAAACGTGAATACGAGAAAACGGGACAACAATATCGACATTTCCATCGAAAAGCCGAAACGGGAAAAGCGGGGCAAGGATTTCTGGCTGCTGGAATTCAATGTGCTGACGATCATTGCGATCATGCTGCTGATCTCATGCTTTCTGATCTTGGGGAAACGTCCTACGGTCTCCAACGAGGAACAGCGTGAGCTGGCAAAATGCCCGAAGTTCAGCATTTCCTCCTATCTGGACGGAACATTTACCTCGGAGTTCGCCGCATTCTTTAATGATACCGTACCCCTGCGGAGTACTTTCAAGGAATTTATTGCAGGTTTCCGGGGGCATTTAGGCATCCCCTACGAGGGCGTGGAGCTGTTCGGCAATGTTCCCACGCTCGAAAATGCACCCCCGCCTGCCACGGAACCGCCCACCGAAGCGCCTGTGGAAACAGCACCGCCCGTGCCGGTCATCCACAGTTCAGAACCGTCTGCGCCTGTTGTTTCGGAGACTGTTCCGGCGACAGAACCTGTGACCGAAGCCCCTACAGAACCACCGGAAGAAGATGTGGAGGGTGAGCTGACCAATAACATTCTCATCGTCAAAGACAGGGCAATCATGCTCTACGGCGGCGGTTTCTCCAACGGACAGGCATATGCGGAAACGCTTAACCAGTTCAAGGAAAGACTGGGGGATGTGAATGTCTACTCCATGGTCGCACCGACCTCGGTTTCGTACTATCTTCCAAAAAAATACCAGCAGTATTCCGCAAGTGAAACGGAAAATATCGACCATATCAACAGCTTCCTGAACGGTGTCACGCCTGTGGATGTCTACAGCGCTCTGCTCCCGCACAAGGACGAGCATATTTACTCCCGGACAGACCACCACTGGCAGCCGCTGGGTGCTTACTATGCGGCTGAGGAATTTGCCAAAGTGGCAGATGTTCCCTTTGCCCCGCTGACAGACTATGAAACAGTCGTCAAAGAGGGCTATGTCGGCACGCTTTACGGACAGACCAACAGCAAGACACTGCTCGACAACCCGGAAGATTTCACCTACTACGTGCCGCAAAATGAATACACGACCACTTATTATGACATCGACATGACACGGGAACGGGAAGCCTCTTTGCTGCTGAACCTGGACACGGTTGATAGGGTGAGCTGGTATCTGGTGTTCATGGGCGGTGATGAGCGTATCACGCACGTAACGACCGACTGTCACAACGGGCGTGTGCTGTGCATCATCAAGGACAGCTACGGCAATGCGCTCGTGCCCTGCCTGACGAATTCCTTCGAGGAGATCTGGGTCATCGACATGCGCTATTTCAAGCCAAGCACCATCCCGTTCATCCAAGAACACGGGGTGACAGATCTGCTGTTTGCCATGAATACCTACAGTGCGACCGGCGGCAACTCCAAGAAACTACAGACTCTGCTGGATCAGTGATCTCAGAAAAGGAGAACTTTTCATGCTGGAAGAATTATGTTACCCGTTTGACAGTGACGCTGTCCTGAAAGACCGCCGGAAACTCCTGCGCCGCCTGAAAGAGCAGCCCGGTGCTGTCACACTGCGCATTGCCGTGCTTGGCGGTTCGACAACAGACCTGATCGTCAAAATGCTGGAACTGTTCCTGCGCAACAGGGGCATCGTTCCGGAATTCTGGGAGTCGGAGTATGATCAGTATTTGCAGGATGCCATGTTCCCGAATCCGTCTCTGGAAGCTTTCCAGCCGGAGGTCATCTTCATCCACACCACGGCACGCAACCTGCTGGATATGCCCGGTGTGCAGGATCCACGGGAACTGTGCGAACACAAGCTGGAACAGGCTTATCGGCAGTTTGCGGATATGTGGGAACGGCTGGCGCAGGTGTACAGCTGCCCCATTATCCAGAATAATTTTGAACTGCCCCTCACCCGTCTGCTCGGCAATCGGGAAGCCGGCTGTCCGCAGGGCAGCATTGACTTCATCACCCGGCTGAACTGCAAATTCTATGACTATGCGGCTTCCCACAAGCATTTTTATATCCACGACATCCAGTATCTTTCGGCTTGCTACGGGCTGGACAAGTGGCTCGAGCCGTCCTACTGGCATCTGTTCAAATATGCGCTGGCAGTCCCGGCGATCCCGGAATTTGCCTATGATCTGTCCAATATCCTCTGTTCGCTGATGGGCAGGAACAAAAAGGTGCTTGCCCTTGACCTGGACAACACCCTCTGGGGCGGTGTCATCGGGGATGACGGGCAGGCTGGTATCGAGATCGGGCAGGAAACGCCTGTCGGACAGGGCTACCTCGAATTGCAGCGCTACCTGAAAGCGCATAAGGACATCGGCGTACTGCTGACGGTCTGCTCGAAAAATGACTACGAAAATGCCATTGCCGGACTGGAACACCCGGACGGTGTGCTGCGCCCTGCCGACTTTGCTGCGATCAAAGCGAACTGGCAGCCCAAATCGCAGAACCTGCTCGACATGGCTCAGGAGCTGGACCTGCTTCCGGAGAGCTTTGTCTTTTTGGACGACAACCCGGCAGAACGTGCCATTGTACGGGCACAGCTCCCGGATACCGCTGTGGTGGCATTTCAGTCCATCGAGGACTGTCTGCTGGCACTGGACAGAAGCGGCTATTTCGAGGTCACGGAGCTTTCGGCAGACGATGCCAGACGCAGCGAAATGTACCTTGCCAATGCACAGCGGCAGCAGGCTGCTGCACAGTTTGCTGACTACAGCGAATTCCTGAAAAGTCTGGATATGCACGCACAGATCACGGACTTCGACCCCGTACATCTGCCACGAATTACGCAGCTCACCAACAAGAGCAACCAGTTCAACCTCACCACCAGACGCTATACCCTGCCGGAAATGGAGGCTGCCGCCGCAAGTCCGGCGCATATCCGGCTATGCGGCAGGCTGACAGATCGATTCGGGGACAACGGCATCGTTTCCGTTGTCATCGGCAGAAAAGAGGACACGGCGCTCCACATGGAGCTGTGGCTGATGAGCTGCCGGGTACTCAAGCGGGATATGGAGCTTGCCATGCTCGACACGCTCGTGGAAACTGCCGCTGCACAGGGCATACAGGAGATCATCGGGTACTACTGCCCGACCGCCAAGAACGGCATGGTCAAGGACTTGTACCGGCAGTTCGGTTTCACGCTCGTCAGCGAAAACGAGGACGGCAGCACCGTCTGGCGGCTGCCGGTCAGCGGCTATCAGAAGCAGAACCATGTCATTCAGATCAATGAGGAGATGACCGTATGAACAAGAAAGAAGCAATGGAACGGCTGACAGCCATTTTCCGGGATGTGTTTGACGATGATGAGATCGTCCTGACAGAAACGACATCCGCTAAGGACATCGAGGACTGGGACAGTCTCGAACACATCAACCTGATCGCTGCCGTGGAGAAAGCTTTCAAAATGCGCTTTACCATGAAAGAGGTCAGCGGCATGAAGAATGTCGGCGAAATGGCTGACATCGTATGCGAACGTGCCAAAAGGTAAATTCTGTTTTACAACATTCCGGCAAAATCGCCAAAAAGAGAATAGCATCTTTTCTATTTCACAATATTATCACTATATTTTCAAAAAATATTCACAATTTCATTGACAAAACCACTTTCATCAGGTATAAAAAACTATACCAAATGAAAGGAGGGTATATCATGTACGATTATTCTTACGCTGATTCAGAGGCAGCAACTGCTGTTGCAGCTGCCGCATCCGGTGTGGATTCTATGGTTGCGATCGTGATCGGTGTGATCGCTATCGCAGCAATGTGGAAACTGTTTGCCAAAGCAGGCAAGCCGGGCTGGCATAGTCTGATCCCGTTCCTGAACACATGGGATCTGTTTGATATCGTGTATGGTGCAGGCTGGAAAATGTTCCTGACATTGATACCTGTTGTCGGCTGGATCGTTCCGCTGTGCCTGTATTTCCGCATGGCAAAGGCATACGGAAAGGATGCAGGCTTCGGTATTGGATTGGTTTTACTGTCACCGATCTTTATGCTGATACTGGCATTCGGGAACTCAACATACTACGGACCGACATCAAGCTTTCTATAAGAAAGAACATAGAAAAGACACTGCTGCAAGTCCTGCGGCAGTTCTTTTCATTTCTATCAAGGAGGGCACATGGAAAACGCATTTGAAAGGATCTACGCTGTCGTCCGGCAGATACCACGGGGGAAGGTGTCTACCTATGGCATGGTGGCACAGCTTGCCGGGAACCCCCGCTGGGCAAGGGTGGTCGGCTATGCCCTGCACAGCAACCCCGAACCGGGTGTGATCCCCTGTCACCGGGTAGTAGACCGTTTCGGGAGACCTGCGCCGGGATTTGCTTTCGGGGGCGAGGGCAGACAGCGGGCGCTGCTGGAAGCAGAAGGCGTTTCATTCCGGGAGGACGGCTGCGTGGACATGGAGCGCTGCCTGTGGAACGGACTGCGGGAAGGTGAAATGCCTTGACACCACAGGAAATTTTACAGCACCATTTCGGCTACGCCAGCTTCCGCAAAGGGCAGGAGGAACTGATCACCCACCTGCTGGACGGACAGGATGTGCTTGGCATCATGCCGACCGGTGCGGGGAAAAGCATCTGCTACCAAGTGCCTGCCCTGCTGCTGCCGGGCATGACAGTTGTTATTTCGCCGCTGATCTCGCTGATGCAGGATCAGGTCAATGCGCTCCGGGAAAACGGTGTTCCGGCAGGCTGTCTGAATTCGGCAATGGACGATGCCGACTACCGGGAGACCCTGCGCCGCATCCGCCGGGGAGAGGTGCGCATCCTCTACGCTGCCCCGGAACGGCTGGAAACGCAGCATTTTCTCTCGCTTTGCCAAGAGACGGAGATCCCGCTGGTGGCAGTCGATGAAGCCCACTGTGTTTCGCAGTGGGGGCAGGATTTTCGACCGAGCTACCTGAAAATAGCAGAATTTTTAGAGCAGCTCCCCCGCCGTCCGGTCATCGGCGCTTTCACAGCAACGGCTACCAAGGAAGTGGCAGAGGATATTGTCCGCATCCTCGGACTGCAGCAGCCATTCCGGGTCACGACCGGATTTGACCGGAAGAACCTCTTCTTTGGCATCGAGCAGCCGAGGGACAAGTTCCGGGCGCTGGTGGAGATCATCCGGGCACACCCGGATACTGCCGGCATCGTGTACTGCCTGTCCCGGAAACTGGTGGAACAGGTCACGGCAGACCTGCAAGCGCTGGGCATCTCTGCGACCCGCTATCATGCCGGCTTGTCGGATGAGGAACGCCGGAAGAATCAGGACGATCTCCTCTATGACCGGGTGTCGGTCATGGTGGCGACCAATGCTTTCGGGATGGGCATCGACAAATCCAATGTCGGTTTTGTCGTGCATTACAATATGCCCAAAGATCTGGAAAGCTACTATCAGGAGGCAGGACGTGCCGGACGGGACGGCAGCAAAGCGGACTGCATTTTGCTCTATAACGGCAGCGATGTGCGGCTCAATCAGTTCCTGATCGAGTCATCCGGCAGGAATGAGAAGCTCCCGGAAGAGGTACAGCAGCGCATCCGGCAGCAGGATGAGGAACGCCTGAAACGCATGACCTTTTACTGCACCCAGACCGGCTGTCTGCGGCACTATATGCTCCGGTATTTCGGGGAGACATCCGGGCAGTACTGCGGAAATTGCAGCCGGTGTCTTGCCAATTATGAGGAGCTGGATATTTCAGAAGCTGCCCTGAAGATCCTCTCCTGCATCTATCATTTACATAAACGCAAGCTGTATTACGGTGTCAATGCGCTCACGGACATCCTGCGGGGCAAAGAGACGGAAAAGACCGAACGCTATCGGTTTCCGGAAACGCTCTCCACGTTCGGCATCCTACAGGATGTTTCCGAAGCGCAGTGCCGGGACATCATCCGGTTTCTGCTGGCGGAAGAATGGCTGACGTTAAGCGGAAAATACCCGGTGCTGACCCTTGACCGCAATTCCGCCCGCCTGCTGCAAGAGCGCCCGACCTTGATCATGCACATCCAGAAAGAGACTCAGCCGCCGAGGGCAGCCGCCAAAGCTGTCCCGGCGGACATCGATGACAGCCTGTTCCAGAAGCTGCGTGCCGTCCGGAAAGAGATCGCCGAACGGGAACACGTGCCGCCGTATGTGGTTTTTACGGATGCGGCTTTGCAGGATATGTGCCGGAAACTGCCGGTCTCGGATATGGCTTTCCTGTCCGTTTCCGGGGTGGGGCACGTCAAGCTGGAAAAATACGGCACTGCCTTTATGGACATCATACGGGCACACAAAACGACTTAACAGGAGGAACACATGGATATTATCAAAGTCCTGACGGACGAATTCGGCATCCGTACCGAACAGGTGCAGAATGTTGTCAATTTACTTGACGATGACAAGACTGTCCCGTTTATCGCACGTTACCGCAAGGAAATGCACGGCGCACTGGATGACCAGACCATCCGGCGGCTCGCACTGCGGCTGCAGACACTGCGCAATTTAGAAGCCCGCAAAGAGGAAGTGCGCACGGCGATCGCCAACAAGAATGCCCTCACGCCCGAGATCGAAACGGCGCTCGACACGGCAATGACCATGGTCGAGGTGGAGGACATTTACCGCCCCTATAAGGAAAAGCGGCGCACGAGAGGTTCGATGGCAAGGGAAAAGGGACTTGCACCGCTGGCGGAACTGCTGCTGGCACAGGCGGAAACGACCGACCCGGAAGCAGAGGCAGCCGCCTACCTGACCGAGGAAGTCCCGGACACCGCTGCCGCTTTGCAGGGCGCAATGGACATTCTGGCGGAGGACATTGCGGACGATGCCAAGGTACGCACGGCAATGCGTGATCTGTACCAGCGGTTCGGGACGATGACCTGTACGGCTGCCGACGAGGAAAAGGACAGCGTGTACAGCAATTACTACCACTTTGAGAGCTTTGTGCCACGGCTGCAGGGGCATCAGATCCTTGCCATCCAGCGGGGCGAAAAGGAAGAACTGCTGAAAGTCACGATCACAGTCGCTGACGGGCTTGCGGAACAGGTCTGCACCAAGCCCTATGTGAAAAACAGCTCCCCTGCCGGAGAACTGGTAAGGCAGGCTGCCTGCGACAGTGCCAAGCGGCTCATCATCCCCTCTGTGATCCGGGAGGTGCGCAATGCCCTCTTTGCAGATGCCTGTGCGAAAGCCATTAAAGTATTTGCTTCCAATCTCAAACAGCTCCTCATGCAGCCGCCGCTGCGGGATACGGTGACATTGGGACTTGACCCGGCATATCGGACGGGCTGCAAGCTGGCAGTCGTGGACGGCACGGGCAAGGTACTGGACACGGGTGTCATTTACCCCACGCCGCCGCATAACAAGATCGCAGAGGCAGAGAAAAAGGTCTCCTCTCTCGTGCAGAAATATGGCATTCAAGCCGTTTCCATCGGCAACGGAACGGCATCGAGGGAGTCGGAGAGCTTCGTTGCCGATCTGCTGCCGCAATTGCCGCACAAAGTCTCGTACATGGTCGTTTCAGAGGCAGGTGCTTCGGTGTATTCCGCTTCGGAACTGGCAGCGGAGGAATTTCCGGAATACGATGTGGCGCTGCGCAGTGCGGTCTCGATCGCAAGGCGTTTACAGGACCCGCTTGCGGAGCTGGTAAAGATCGACCCGAAAGCCATTGGCGTGGGGCAGTACCAACATGATATGCCGAAAGCAGACCTGCAAACGGCTCTGGACGGCGTGGTCGAAGAATGCGTGAACGCTGTCGGCGTGGATGTGAACACGGCTTCTGCGCCGCTGCTCTCACATATTGCCGGCATCAGTGCGGCTGTTGCGAAAAATATCGTGAGATACCGGGAGGAAAACGGCGCATTCACGACCCGGAAAGAGCTGCTCAAAGTGCCGAAACTCGGTCCGAAAGCCTTCGAGCAGTGTGCCGGATTTCTTCGCATTCCGGGCGGGAAACAGCCCCTTGACAACACGGGCGTACACCCGGAAAGCTACCCGGCAGCAGAGAAACTGCTGGAAAAATTCGGCTTCTCCCTGCAAGATGCGGCGAATGGAAAGTTGGGAGGCTTGGGCGACTGCGTGAAGAAAGCCGGCAGCAACGCCCTCGCAGAAACGCTCGGCATTGGCGGGTACACACTGGAGGACATGGTCATGGAGCTGCAAAAGCCCGGGCGTGACCCCCGTGACCTGCTCCCCCCGCCTTTGCTGCGCAGCGGGAACATCATGGAAATTGCCGACCTCAAGCCCGGCATGGAGCTGATGGGAACGGTGCGGAACATCGTGGATTTTGGGTGCTTTGTGGACATTGGTGTCCATGAGGACGGACTGGTACACATTTCCCAGATCTGTGACCGCTATATCAAGCACCCCTTGGAAGCGGTCAAGGTGGGCGATGTCGTCCGGGTATGGGTACTGGATGTGGACGTGAAGCGCAGCCGCATTTCCCTCACCATGCGCAAGCAGCCGGGACAGCAAAATACTGCGGTGACACCAAAAGAGGTGTGACACATGCAGCAGAATATTTACAGGCGTGCCTGTGCGCTCGCCGTCCCGATGATGCTGCAAAACGGCATCACCAACATGGTAAGTCTTGTGGACAATGTGATGGTCGGCAGACTGGGAACGGAAGCGATGACGGGTGTCTCGATCGGCGGACAGCTGATCTTTGTCTTTAATCTTGCGGTATTCGGCGGGCTGTCTGGACCGGGGATCTATGCGGCGCAGTTCTTCGGGAAAAAGGATATGGAAGGCGTGCGGAACGTATTCCGCCTCAAACATTGGATCGGCATGGTGATCTTGCTGCTGGGGCTGGCAGTGTTCCTGTGTTTCGGGCAGCCGCTCATCGGCTTTTACCTCCGGGGAGAGAGCAGCGAGATCGACCCGGTGCTGACGATGCAGTATGCGTGGCAGTATCTTCTGATCATGCTGACCGGGCTTTTCCCGTTCGTGCTGACGCAGGTCTATGCCAGCAGCCTGCGGGAAGTCGGAGACAGCATTCGTCCAATGGCAGCCGGAATGATCTCAGTCGTCGTGGACATCGTGCTGAACTGGGGGCTGATCTACGGGAACTTGGGGCTTCCGGCGCTCGGTGTTTCCGGCGCTGCGATCGCTACCGTTGCCGCAAGAGCTGTGGAAATGCTGATCGTTGTGCTATGGGCAGTGTACAGGAACCGTCAGAAGATCTATCACACGCTCCGCATCCCCCTGTCCCTTGTCAAGGTCATTCTCCCCAAGGGACTGCCGATCTTCTGCAATGAATTCCTCTGGGCAGGCGGCATTGCTGCCATGACACAGGCGTATTCCGTCCGGGGGCTGGACTTCATTGCGGGGCTGAACATCTCTAACGCTATCTGCAACCTGCTGAATGTCGTCTTTGTGGCACTCGGCACAGCGGTCGGCATTCTGATCGGGCAGACACTGGGGGCTTCACAGTTTGAAAAGGCAAAGCAGGATGCGTTCCGGCTGATGCTGTTCACTGGCGGCGTCAGCCTGCTTCTGACGGTCATTCTGGTCGCTGTTTCCGGTATCTTTCCGGAACTGTATCAGACGACACAGACAGTCCGGCACTACGGAACGCAGTTCATCATCCTCACCGCTTTATTCTTCCCTGTGCAGGGGCTGGTGAATGCGGTGTATTTCACACTTCGCTCCGGCGGGAAAACATTTGTGACTTTCCTGTTTGACAGCGTGTATTCTTGGGTCGTGGCAGTGCCGGCAGCATTTGTTCTCTGCCGGTACACAGGGATCTCCATTTTTGTGATCTATGCGCTGATACAGGCAGCGGACCTCATCAAGGTGTTGGTCGGCTGCATGCTCATCCGGAAGGGGATCTGGATCAGTGACCTGACAAAGATCGAGTAGCTGCTCGGTTCTCTCAAATGCCATAAAAAGAGAAGAAGGGGGACACTTTTTTGCAAAAGCGTCCCCTTGCGCTATCAACAGATCCCGAACAGCTTCAGCAGCTTCTGCCAGAAGCTCAGTGTCTCCGTGGTCTCCTGCTGATCCGCTTCCTGCTCCGGGATCTCGATGGCATCCGTCTTGATGACGAACTGCACAGATGTCACATTGTCATTCTTTTCCGAAACGAAGGAGCATACTTCTCCCGCATCTCCCTGCATACCGGAAAGGATCTCATCTATTTTATCTTCTACCTGTCCGTCCATATCAGCCGTTTTTTCTTTGAGTTCGCCCGTCCCGTCAGACAATTCCGATGAGCCGTCCAGCAGCGCCCCCAGTCCGGAACGCAGCTCCGATGCACCGCTGTCAAGCGCTGCCGAACCGTCCACGAGCGCCTTGCTGCCGCTTGTGAGCTGTGCCATGCCGCTGACCAGCGTTTCATAACCGGATGCTGCCTGTACAACGCCGTCTGTGTAGGCTTGGATGCCATCATCCAATGTCCCGTACTGTTCCGACAGCGCCGTAATAGCCGTGGACAGCTTTTCCAGATCGGTCAGCATACCGGAAAGCGTATCCACCAGTTCTCCCACTGCGGTATCGAACTGCACATAGCTGTCATTGAGCTGCGTGATACCCGTGTAAAGCGTTCCTGCGCCCTCGGCAAGGCTGTCCAGATAGGTTCTCGTTCCCGAGATCATCGCATTATTGCCGGTCAGCAGGCGGACAATGCCCTCAAGGCTTGTTATTTGTTCCGTCAGCTGTGCAGCCTGTGCCTCATAGCCGGGTATACCCTGTATCTGTGTCAGCGCAGCATTCAGGTCTGCGATCTGTGCTGTCAAAGTGTTGATCGTTGCCGTATTGTTCTGCGACAGCGCATCTATATCCAAGCCATTCTGCTGCATCAGCGCTTTGTAGGCATCATAGCCAGCGCTTGTGTACAATTGCTCTGCCCCTGTTTGCAGGTCTGCGATACCCGTTTTGAGCTGACCGGAGGCGGCAGTTAGCTGCTGTAACTGCGCAGTATCTGCCGACACCGAGGACAGGGCTGTCTGCATTTGTAACAGGGCGGCTTTTACCGCTGCCGAACCCTTTGTCAGTTCGCCGGATCTGCTTTTCAGTGTCTCCATGCCCGTTTCCAATTGGGCAATGCCGTCCGACAGTGCGGCTATGCCGGCATTTAACGCCACTGCGCCTTCCTGCAGATCAGCCGTTCCGTCTTTCAAGCTGTCGCCGCCGTCCTGCAATTCCTCTGCGCCGCTTTGCAGATCCTTTGCACCGTCATCCAGTTTGGTGACACCGTCCGTCAGCTCATCTATCTGTTCTGTCAGTTCGCTGCGGTCTATGTCTACATCCAGCCCCATGCGCACACCGTTGATCGCAGCGGCATCCATCTCAAAATTATGTACATCTGCCGTAATTTCAGCATCTATGCCCTTTCCCGGCAGGATCGTGTAGGTGATCTGCTTGTCACTGCCTACATTTGCCAGTGTCGCATTTTCAGCCATGATATTGTCGCAAAGGGCAGTGTCCAGCGTAAAGGATGCCTGCAAAGCATACTGATCAAAGAAACCCTCCCGGCACTTCTTATTTTCTGCCACCGAGAACCGAATGACCAGCCTGCCGCTTTTTCCGGCAAGTTCCTGTGCTGTCAGTTCCTTACCGTCCAGAAAATATTGGATCTGAATATCCCAAGGGATCTCCGGTGCTTCCATTTTCCCTTGCAGATAGACCCGACCGGCATGGTTTTCAAAGGTGATCTTATCCCCGTTCACAGAGACATCCCCCTCTGCATTCAGCAGTTTGAGATCGGAATAGCTGCCGTAGTCAGTGATCCTCGTCCCGCTGTAAATGTTGACAGCATAGACATCCCGGACATCCGCTGCCGCATCGGTCATAATGTAGATGACTTCTTCCTTTGGCGTATTATTTGCCGCAAAAACCGGCATAGCGGCATTAGTGGTCAACAGAATAGCGGCGGCGGCGGAAATGGTGCTGATAAACGCTTTTTTCTTCATAAAAAACAGCTCCTTTCGTTGTGACCCGGATCAGTCTGTCAAATACATACAGCAGCCCCGGCAATGCCAGTGTAACGAGCGCCAGAGAACACAGTGTCCCCCGCCCCAGCAGCACACCGAGCTGTGCCAATAAGCCGTGTGTGGAGAATTTCCCCAGCAAAAAACCCACGACCGTCAGCACACTGCCGGATGTCAGAATGGATACCATGCAGGAGGCAAGTGCCGAGGAGATAGCCTGCTGTTTGTTCATAGTCTTACGGTCCTCCAGATAGCGGTCAGTCAGCAAGATCGCATAGTCCACCGTTGCCCCGAGCTGCACAGAACTGATGATCAGGTAGGCAATGTAGAAGATCGGCTGCCCTGCAAAATAGGGAACAGACAGATTTAGCCAGATCGCCGTTTCGATGCTGAGAACAAGTATCAGCGGCAGTGTCAGAGACTTCATCGTCAGCAGCAGCACCACAAAAACTGCCCCCACCGCGATCAAATTGACCTTCACCATGTCGGCGGTGACGGTGTCCATCAGGTCATAGGACGAGACCCCATTGCCGGCAAGATGATATGCATCACAAAATTGCTGTGCTGTGGAACGGATGTCCTCTACCAGTGCAAAGGTGCTTTCTCCCTCATAGTCGGCATCCAGCTGAATGACCAGCCGGCTGTAGTTTTCGGAATACAGCTTAGAGCGTGTCGCATCATCGAGATAGGCTTCCGGGATCTCTGCACCGACCGTGTCCACATAGGAAATGATGTCCGTCACCTCTGGAAATTTCTTCAGTTCTGCGGATAGTGCCAGTTCCATTTCCCTGTCACCTTTCGGGACAAGCAGGACATAAGTGTCGCTTTTTCCAAATGTATTTTCAATTAGTGCCGTATCTGCACCCAGTTCCGTGTTTTCCCCGAAGATATGGGATGCACCGTAATAGTAGGAATTGGCATTGGATGCCAGATAGCAGGGCACGATCAGCAATGCCTGTATACAGGCAAACGGGATCATCAGCCGGGAGATGAGCCTGCCGGCTTTTCCGAGATCCGGTACAAAGCTGCGGTGACGGGTCTTGTCGAGCAGCTTGTAGATACAGAGGATCAAATTCGGCATGAGTACAAAGACACAGATCAGACTCAATGCCACGCCTTTTGCCAGCACCATGCCAAGATCTGGTCCGATGCGGAAACGCATCAGGCACAATGCTGCAAAGCCAATGACTGTCGTCAGTCCACTGGAAAGGATCGAACCGGTCGATTTGCAGAGGGCATCCACCATCGCTTCCCGTACATCCGGAATGCTCTCCCGGCTTTCCTCAAACCGATGCAGCAGGAATACAGAATAATCCAGTGAAACGGCAAGCTGTAGGATCGCACCCGCTGCATTGGAGACAAAGGAGATCTCGCCAAACAGCAAGTTCGTACCCTTGTTGAGCAGAATGGCGACCCCAAGCCCCAGCAAAACGACGATCGGTGCTGCCCATGAACTGGTCGTCAGGAGCAGCACAAGAAAGACAAACGCCACCGCAAATGCAGCGACCTTGGTGACTTCCGTCACCGTGTTGGTGGTGGCTGCGGCAGTGGATACCGCAGAGCCGGTCAGGGCAAATTCCGCTTTGGGTCTGGTTTCTCCGATCGTGCTGCGGATGGCTTCTACGCCGTCGAGGATATGTTCTTCCTCCAGTGTCACGGAATACAGGGCAGCGCCGTCCTTGTAATAGCTTTCCACCGTTTCCTTGTCGGCGGTCTCAAGCGGTGCTGTGATCTCTACGCTATCGTCCAGCCATGTCACTTCTGTGACACCTTCGATCTCCTGCAGCTGCTGCTTGTAGGAGAGGGCTTCCGGAATGGAGACATTCTGTATCAGGACACGGACATTGGGGATGCCGCCGTCAAATTCGTCCTCCATGACATCCAGTGCCACTGTAGAGGGACTGTCTGCCGGTAAGTAATCATTGATGTCATAATTGACTGAGACCAGACTGCCCAGCACAGCACAGACTGCTGTCAGTATCAAAAAAACTGACAGCACACATTTTGGCGCTGCTGTGACTGTCTCATAAAAACCTTGCAGGGCATTGCCTGATTTTTTTCGTTTCATGCGCATCACTCCTTATGTCAGTCATTATATTCCAAAATGCTGACATCTGCAACGGTCATTTTTACACAGATGTGTAAAAACCGGACAGTCGTTTCCTATTGTGGCACAAAAAACTGCTTGCAAAATACAGTGAACAGGTGTATAATACAAGGGGGAGATGATAGCATGGAACAGAGAGTCACAAGCCTGAATACCAAAAAAATGATCGCCGCTTCCCTGAAACGATCCATGATGCACAAACCGCTTTCCAAGATCACGGTCAGTGAGATCGTCGCAGACTGCGGCATCAACCGGAAAACGTTCTATTATCATTTTGAGGATATCCCGGATCTTTTGAAATGGATGCTGGAGCAGGAAACGATCGAGATCGTCAGGCAGTTTGATCTGGTGAAAGATCCTGAGGCAGTGATCGCCTTTGTGCTGAACTATGTGGAGCAGAACAAGCATATGCTCCAATGCGTGCATGATTCCATGGGACGGGATGAGCTGAGGCGTTTTTTCAGGAAGGATATTTTTGCACTTGTCATGGGACTGATCCAAGAGGCAGAAAGCCTGTATGGCGCAGGTGCGGATGCGGAATACAAGGAATTTCTATGTGACTTTCTCACCAATGCCTTAGAAGGACAGATCATTGAAGTGCTCCGCACCAAAAAGCCCTATGACAAGGAGAAATTTAGCAAATACCTCATCAGCACCATGCGCTCCACGCTCCATGCTGCCCTGCTGGAGCATGCCACATCACAGCAGGATGCCCTTCCCATGGACACATGAGAGGGGCTTGTTTTCACAGCGGTATCCCTTTGCATTCTGCCGCCCTGCAGCGCATAGCCAAAAAAGCAGCCCCTTTCCGGAAAGAAAGGGGCTGTCCTGTTCAAAGTCTTTCTGCCATTTTCAAAACAATGTCCGCCACACGTTTGGCAGCCCGTTCTTCAAATTCGTCAAAGGACATTGCGCCGTCATCGTCCGCCAGATCCGAAATACAACGCACACTCACAAACGGAATGCCATTGCGCCATGCACACTGTCCGACAGCAGCGCTTTCCATATCGACCGCATAGGGGTCATAGGCTTTTGCCAGTGCCGCCTTGACGGTGCTGTCTGTGATGAATGCATCTCCCGAAACGATCCTTCCGGCATGGCTCACGATACCCATTTCTTTGCAGACCGTTTCCGCAAGGGTGCGGAGCTTTTCATCCGCTTCAAATTCGCTGTGGTACGGCGGATAGTCGTTTAGAAAATGCGCATCGAGATCGTGCGGCAGCACACTCACGGAAATCACCGTTTCCAGTACGTTGATGCCAGCCTTCATGCCGCCCGCAATGCCGGTGTTGAGAATATATTCCGCCCCAAAACGGTCGATCAGCATCTGGGTGCAGCAGGCTGCATTGACCTTTCCCACACCGCAGCAGACGGTCACGATATGGTTTCTGCCGTGGCTGCTCTCGTAAAAAGTGTAGCCCGCCAGTTCTGTTTTCACAGGGTCTTTCTGTGTATTCTGGATGTCTTTCAATTCTGAAGGCATTGCGCCGATAATGCCGATGGTCATATTTTTCTCCTTACCATTTTTTGTTGAGCATACTGTATTTCAGATCCCAGAGCCTCTGGCTCAGATCTACAAAATAGGTCTGCGCATTCTCAAAGCGCTTGACCTCCTCCCAGATGGTCTCCAACTGTTCCTTGCAATATTTCTGGATCTCCGGCAGTGTGGGGCTTTCATATACACACTCGCCGTTCACAAAAACAGGCACTTGCAGCCGCTTGGCTGTAAAATTCGTCACCGTCTTGCGCTTATAGGTGTGTATCGGGTCAAAGATCTCATACGGCTGCGTGTCGTCAATGACTTCATCGTGCAGTGTCAGCACATCGGCGACCGCTTTGCCGCTTTCGTTGTCAAACAAGCGCCATACCGTCTTGAAAGAGGGGTTCGTGACCTTGACGGCATTTTCAGAGATCTTGATCTTCGGGATGATCTGTCCATCTTTTTCGACAGCCGCAAGCTTGTAAACACCGCCGAACACCGGTTCGGATCTTGAGGTGACAAGCCGTTCGCCTACGCCGAAGCTCGTGATCTGTGCGCCCTGCATGATCAGGTCACGGATGATATATTCATCGAGGGAATTGGAAGCCACGATGCCCACATAGTCCAGCCCGGCTGCGTCCAGCATTTTCCTTGCTTTCTTGGAGAGATAAGCCATATCGCCGCTGTCGATGCGGATGCCTCTGCCCCTGTGTCCCTGTGCTTCCAGTTCTTTGAATACCGTGATCGCATTCGGCACGCCGGACCGCAGGACGCTGTAGGTATCCACCAGAAGCGTGCAGTCATCCGGGTAGACCTTGGCATATGCCCGGAATGCCTCCAGCTCCGAATCATAGAGCTGCACCCAACTGTGCGCCATTGTCCCCAGTGCCGGGATACCGAACGCCCTGTCCGCAATGGCACAGGCAGTCCCTGCCACGCCGCCGATGTAAGCCGCCCTTGCCCCATAGATAGCCCCGTCATACCCCTGTGCCCGCCGGGAACCAAATTCCATGACCGGTCTGCCTTGGGCAGCGGTCACGATGCGGTTCGCCTTGGTGGCGATCAGGCTCTGGTGGTTGATGGAGAGGAGCACCATCGTTTCGATGAGCTGTGCCTGCATCGCAGGACCTCTGACCGTCAGGATAGGTTCGGACGGGAAGATCGGGGTCCCCTCCGGGATCGCCCACACATCGCAGGAAAATTTGAAATGCCGCAGATACTCGAGAAATGCCTCACAGAACAGCTTCTTCCCCCGCAGGTAGGCAATGTCCTCCTCGGTGAAGTGCAGCTTTTTCAGGTAGGCGATCACCTGCTCCAGACCTGCTGCAATGGCATAGGCAGCATCATCCGGGGCTTTGCGGTAGAACATGTCAAAATAGGCGATCTCCTCTCCGCAGCCGTTTTCCAAAAAGCCGTTGCCCATGGTCAGCTCGTAGAAATCCACAAGCATCGTCAGATTCCGTTCATCCATTGTAAGCCACCTCTTTCACAAGTGTGATGCCCGCCTGCTGCATGATCCGCAAGGCTGCCGCCTGTAGAAGATCTGCATCGTGACCGGGGGCATCATAGGTCTCCACCGCATTCACGGGGAGCAGGACTTCGAGTTTCCGGTCGTTCTGGCTGCAGTAGGTCTTCAGCGTGAGGGCGAATTGCAGGACACAGATGTCCGTGCAGACCCCGCAGACCACGATGCGTTCTATTTCCGGCTGCCGATCCAGATAGTCCTGAAATGCCGGCACAAGAAAGCCGTTCGTGGAATTCTTTTCGATCAGCTGATAGCCGCCGATCGTTTGCAAAGACGGGGCAAGCTCCGACTCGCTCGTCCCCCGGATGCAGTGCGGCGGAAAGTTCTGAAATTCGATGCAGTTCGGTTCGTGACAGTCCGCAAAGGCAACAGACGGGAACCGGAAATGTTCCTTGGCAAACCGGAGCAGCCGCTCCACTGCCGGCAGCACGGAAGCTGCACGGGGACTGGACAGCACACCCTCTGTCAGAAAACCATTGACCATGTCCACGATGACGAGTGCCGTTTTGCCATCGCAGAGCGTTCCCGCCTCTACGGACGGCAGGGCAGCAAGCTGCTCGTTCCATGCTTTCAAGACCTGTTCCATACCTTACCTCCTATTTCTGACGGCAGAATGCCGCCCTATGCGATGCGCACAGGACGGCACATGTCAGCTCAGTTCCCGATCTGTACGATCTCGCCGTACAGTTCCCTGCCTGCACCGATGGCATTGGACTCATCGGTGTCGATGTGCATGGCTCTTGCAAACTTCGGGGAAACACGGCAAACCACATCGCCGAGGATCGCCTTCCTGCCGTCTGTATCGCATTTTACCCACACAACGTCCTTGTCCTTGACACACAGTTCCTCGGCATCCTCCGGGGTGAGGTGGATGTGGCGCTTTGCCACGATGACACCCTCGGTGATCTCGACCTCGCCGCAGGGACCAACGATCTTGCACGCACCGGAACCGGCAACATCACCGGACTCCCGGATGGGTGCGGCAATACCGATGGAACGGGCATCCGTTGCGGAAAGCTCCACCTGTGTCACCGGGCGTACCGGACCGAGAATGGACACATTGGCAAGCTCTCTCTTCGGTCCGACGATGGTCACACGCTCCTCGCAGGCATACTGACCGGGCTGGGAGAGATCCTTCTTCTTGGTGAGGGATGCACCCTTGCCGAACAGGATCTCCAGATGTTCCTGTGTCACATGGACATGACGTGCGGATGTTTCAATGATAAACTTCTTGGACATGACAATTTCCTCCGTATGTAGAATTTGGCTTGCGCCGTACACTTCTATTCTACTACTTTTTCCGGAAATCGTCAAGTGTTTTGTGGAAAATTCCAGATACGAACGTTAAACTCCCCCATACCCGATACAGCGGCATTTTTTCCATGCGCTTCATCCTGCCGTTTCCGGTCTTTTCCGGTACATACGGCTGGGGCGGTGCGGTGCGCCGCTGGTGTAATGGTCGGTCGGGATGATCTTTTCGGCGATCTTCTTGCGGAAATTCGCCTTATAGAGCTTTTGCCCCAGCAAGATCTCATAGATGCGCTGCAATTCTGGGAGCGTGAATTCCTCGTCCACCAGAGAAAAGGCGATGTCGGTATAATTCACCTTGTTCCGGATGCGTTCTATCCCGCAAGCCACGATGCGGCTGTGGTCAAAGGCAATATCCCCCGAAGCTGCGATCTCCGCTGCCGGGCAGAACAGCGCAGGTCCTTCCGGCGGAGCAAGGCTCTGTTCTGGGACAAGGGCATAGTAGGAGACAGAGATCACCCGCATACGGGGGTCACGTTCCGGGCTGCCCCATGTGTAGAGCTGCTCCGTGTAGATGTCCCGCAGACCTGTCTTGCTGTAAAGCGCCCGTGCCGCCGCTTCGTCCAGCGTTTCCGCCATACCCACAAACACGCCCGGCAAAGAGAGCTTTCCCTGAAACGGATGCTCCTGCCGCCGTATCATCAGCACCTGCAAGGCATTGTCCCGGACGGTGAACAGCGCCGTATCCACGGTCACGGACGGTTTCGGGTAATCGCTGCTGCGGTAGCGGCGCAGGAATTCGGACTCGGTCATCACATCACCTCTTTTGTTAGCAGCTTTTTGCTGCCTTCTGTTTCTATGATAGTATACTTTTGCTACTTTGTCAAGGGGTTTGTATCATTTTCGGCAGAATGCACATTTCTCATTTGTTTCGCCGTGATACTATATGTAAAATGTGCATCATGCTGCTCCGCCCAAGGGCGGTGCGGATAGTGCAAAGAAGAGAAAAGAAGGGGGCACTTTTTTGCTAAAAGTGCCCCCTCGTCCAAAAACAGCATCCACGCTGTTTTTGGACTTCACCCCCTGAAAAGGGCGAAGTATAGAAGTGTTTCGCCGGCAGCGTGACACTGCACCCGTCCTGCCTCCCAATGCGGCTACGCCACAAAGGTCGGCTTGCATGACTGCTGCTTTTATCTTACCTGAAAGCAGTCGCCCTTTGCGCCGTCAGGCGCATTGGGCGACACCACGAAGGCGGCAGCCTGCCGCCGCTGCCCTGTAAGCTATACGGTCACTGCCGCTTTCAGCAGGAGCTTCTGTCCCTCGCCCGTGAGCAGCACCGTATCGCCCTTGTGTACCTCTCCGTGCAGCCACATACGGGACAAGGGGCTTTCTACCTCCTGCATCAGCCGGCGGCGGATGGGACGTGCGCCATACTGTTTCGTTTCGGGACAGTCGGCAGCGGCAAGGACTGCCGCTTCGTCATAGGTGAGAGTGACACCCAGCCCGGCTGCCCTCTGTGCCAGCTCTGCCAGCTGTTTCCCGGCGATCGCTGCAAGGCTCTCCCTGCCGAGCGGCTCAAAGATCAGGATCTCATCCATTCGGTTGATCAGCTCCGGGGGAAGCACCTGCCGCAGACCGGCAAGCGCCCGTTCCCGCTTTTCTGCCGTGTGTTCCAGAAATCCGACACCCGCCGAGCGTTCATGCATCCCGCAGTTGGATGTCAGCAGGATCAGCACGTTCTGTAGGCTGATATGCCTGCCCATACCGTCCGTGATCACACCGTCCTCCATCATTTGCAGCAGCAGATGCAGCACGTCCGGATGCGCCTTTTCGATCTCGTCAAACAGTACCACACCGCAGGGATGCCGGCGCAGATGCTCGCAGAACTTTGTCTCCTCCGCATACCCCACATAGCCGGGCGGCGCACCGATGAGCTTCGAGGCAGCATGGGCTTCCATGAATTCCGACATGTCCACGGTCAGCAGCGCCTTGTCCCCCCCGAACAGCGTCTTTGCCAGTGCCTTAGCCAGTGCCGTTTTCCCGACACCTGTCGGACCGAGCAGCAGAAACGACCCCACCGGTCTATGCATATCCCGCAAGCCGCTCCCTGCCCGGCATACCGCATCGCAGAGCTGTATGACTGCCTGTTCCTGCCCGACGATCTGCTCCTGCAAGGCATTTTGCAGCAGCAAAAGCCGTTCCTGCTCCGCTGCTGTCATCTGCGAAAGTGGGATGCCTGTCCGCAGAGAGGCAACGGCTGCCACGTCCGCTTCGGTGACGGCAGCTTCCCTGCCGTGGAGCGCTGCCCTTGCACAGGCTTCGTCCAGCAGGTCGATCGCCTTGTCTGGAAAATGCTTGTCGCCGATATATTTCTGCGAAAGTGTCACGCATTCCCGGAGCACGTTGCTGTCCAGTCTGACTTTGTGGTATGCTGCATAGCTCTCCCGCAAGCCCTCCAGCATATGCAGCGTTTCCTCCGCAGACGGTTCCTGCACGTCCACCTGCTGAAAGCGTCTTGCCAATGCGCCGTCACGCTCGATACTGCGGGTATATTCGGCAGGGGTGGTAGCCCCGATCAGGCGCAGCTCGCCCCGTGCAAGAGCAGGCTTGAGGAGATTCGCCGCATCGATCGCTCCCTCTGCCGCACCTGCTCCCACAATGGTATGCAGTTCATCAATGAACAGGATGATCCTTCCGTCCCGGATGACTTCATCCGTACACGCTCTCACCCTGTCCTCAAAATCGCCTCGGTACTTTGCGCCTGCCAACAGCAGCCCCAGATCCAGCGAGAACACAAATTTCCCCGTCAGCTGCGGCGGCACTTCCCCCCGTGCAAAGCGTTCCGCAACGCCCTGCACGATGGCAGTCTTTCCCACGCCCGGTTCTCCGACCAGACAGGGATTGTTCTTGCTCCGGCGGGCAAGTATCTGCAGCACACGTTCCATTTCGGCTTCCCTGCCGATGAGGGGGTCGGCTTTCTCGTCCGGCAGCAGGAGTTTCCCATAGCGGAACAGTTGGGGCAGCTCCTGTTCCGTGGGGCAGCTTGCCGCAGAACGGCTGACAGCCCTGCCAAGACAGCTTTGTTCAAGGCGGTACAGATCCGCCTGTGCGCATTCGAGCAATTCATAGGCAGCGCAGTTCTCGTCCTGTACGATCGCCAGCAGCATCCGGGACGTACCGACAAGCACTTCCCCGTGTTCCGCCGCAAGCCCCTGTGCCGCCCGGAAAACACGGTGCAGCGCCGGGGTCATACTGCTGTAGCCGGGTGCGGTGGGATTGCCCCTGCCGACCGTCTGCACCACGTGCCGGAGCAGCAGTTCCTCGGTCATTCCCGCCTGCCGGAGCAGACTTTCGGCAGTATTGGGCTGCTGGCGGAGCATACCGATGATATAATGCTCCGTACCAATATAGGTATGCCCCAGTTCCCCGGCAAGCATCATGGCAGACTCTAAGGACAGCAGGACGTTCTCTGAAAACCGGTCAATATCATAATTTGCATTCTGCAATGCAGTTGCCTCCTTTCAAACGCCTTCCTATCCAGTATACCACATTCTGCCTGCGATATGTGTCGAAATTCGCCGCTTACTGTTTGCCCCGGTGTTCGGCAAGAAGCGCATATTTCCGTTTGGTCGCCATGCCGCCCCGGATATGGCGCTCCTGCTTGTTCCGGAGCAGCACGGCGTGTACGGCTTCGGCAAGTTCCGGGCGGATATGGGGCAGACGTTCACTGACATCCTTATGCACCGTGCTTTTGGAAATACCAAACTGCTTTGCCGCTGCCCGCACGGTCGTCCTGTTCTCCAGTATGTAAGTACCGAGCATCACTGCCCTGTCATTCGGCTGACTGCGCATAACCTCACTCCCATTTCTGTTTCTCCCCTTTTGTGGGGATCCTGTAGAGTATATGCGGTGAAACGGGAGTTTAGTCTTGTCGGGCAAGCCTGATCTGGGCTTTCTTAATTGCTTTTTAATCAGAAAAGGCTTGATTTTTTTCGGCATATCGTGTATACTATTAGATAAGGAAATTTGTCCTGCTCAATACCATACAGAAATGAGGATCTGCCTTGAAGCTGCTTACGATCGCAGTTCCCTGCTACAATTCAGCAGATTACATGGAACACTGCATCAATACTCTCCTGACCGGCGGGTCAGAAGTGGAGGTCATCATCGTCGATGACGGTTCGTTCAAAGACAACACAGCGGAGATCGCCGACCGCTATGCAGCGGAGCACCCGGACATCGTCAGAGTGATCCACCAAGAAAACGGCGGACACGGCGCTGCTGTCAATACCGGGCTTGCCCATGCGGGCGGCTTGTATTTCAAGGTCGTGGATTCGGACGACTGGGTGGACGAGGAAGCCTACCGGAAAGTTCTGGATACGCTGCGCACGTTCGCACAGCAGGAGCAGCCCGTGGATATGCTCATCGCCAACTACACCTACGAACACACCAATGAGGGCACGACACGCACCCTCGATTACCGGGGCAAGATGCCGGAAGACCGGGTGTTCGGGTGGGAGGAACTGGGGCATTTCCGTCCCGACCAGCACATTCTCATGCACTCGGTCATTTTCCGGACGGCGCTGCTGCACGAAAGCTGTCTGCATCTGCCGGAACACTGCTTCTACGTGGATAATATCTTCGTCTATCAGCCCCTGCCGCTTGTGAAAACGCTGTACTACCTGAATGTGGACTTCTACCGCTACTTCATCGGCAGGAGCGACCAGTCCGTCAACGAGGAAGTCATGATCGGGCGGGTCGATCAGCAGCTAAAGATCACCTACTTTATGCTCCGGCTCGGGGATCCCATGCAGATGCAGCTCCCCAAACGGCTGCAGGACTACATGCTGCACTACCTTTCTATGATGATCCTGATCTCCTCTGTGTTCCTCGTACTTAGCCGCAAAGAGGAGAACGAGGAGAAGCGCCGCAAGCTCTGGCGGGATATCCAAAGTATTGATCCTGCCCTGTATCGGCAGCTTCGCTATCGGCACATCTGCGGCTTTGCGGATATGCCGATCATCCGGCGGCGGCATATTCTCGGCAACGGCTACCGGATCGCCAAAAAGCTGTACAAATTCAATTGAACTGTGAGATGCCCCCTTTTGCCTAGGCAAGAGGGGGCTTTGCTGCCGGATATACAAAAACAGCAGCACACCTCTGCGGGATGCTGCTGCTTTTCTTGGGTCTGTCTTACTTGTTCACAGCCTCTTTCAGGGTCTTGCCAGCCTTGAATGCCGGAGCCTTGCAAGCCGGGACAGGCTGCATCTCATGGGTGCGGGGGTTCTTGCACATCTTGGCAGCATGCTCACGTACCTCGAAAGAGCCGAAGCCGGTCAGTGTTACCTTATCGCCCGCAACAAGTGCTTCCTTGATGCTCTCGAAAACAGCATCTACATACACGGCAGCATCTTTCTTGGACTTGCCGGTCTTTTCAGCAACAACTTGGATCAATTCAGCTTTTTTCATACAAACATCCTCCAGTAAAAATAATAGAATATACTTGTATTATATCCGATTCATGCCGATTTGTCAAGGTTTTTTATAAAAATTGGCATTTCCACAGATCTTTCAGCGTATTGCAGGGCAAATTTAGATAATATCATGTAAAAACGCCCGTACAATGGGCGATCTGTCAGGCTTCCCCGCCGGTGTTCTTTTCCTCTGCCGGGACGTACAGCCCTTTCTCCCGCAGGCGGGTGAACACGATGTCATAGCCCACATTGGACGAACGGTTGACACGGCTGATGGTGGCAGTGCTGGCGCTGGTAGCGGCAACGATGTCGCTGTAGACTTTGTGTTCCCGGAGCATCTTGGCGACCTGCAGGCGCTGGGACAGGGTCTGCAATTCCAGCACGGTACACAGATCGTCAAAGAACGCACTGCACTCCTCTTTGGTTTCCAGACAGAGGATCGCATTATACAGCTCATCCAGTGCGGAGGGCTTTTGTCTGCCTCGTTTCATAGCACGACTTCCTTTCTGCGGTGCTGCCGCATGGTCTTTTTCTTATTTTACCATAGTATCGTACAAAAGTAAATACCTTACGGGAAATTTTGTGAACATTGAACATTCCGGAGAGATCTGCTTGACAGATCCAGAAAAAACAGGTATGCTATATATATATCATGCACATCATGAAATAAAGTGGAAAACAGGAAAAAATGCAATGAACAGATCTAAAGTTCTGACAGCAATGCTGTCTCTCTGTGTGGGGGCGGCAAGTCTGCCTGCGTCAGCGGCGGCGTTCACTTTGCCGGAAACTGCGGCTTCGGTGCAGAAGGAGGACAGACCCACTTCCGGCACATGCGGCGAGGACCTGACATGGGTATTTGACGAGACTACCGGCACACTGACGATCAGCGGAACGGGGGAAATGGATGCTTACGACTACAGTGTGACCAGACCATGGGACCTTCTGGAGTACACATCGGCTGTGATCGAGGACGGTGTGACCAGCATCGGAGCGAATGCATTCAGTCAATGCACTTCCCTGACCTCTGTGACGATCCCGGATACTGTGACGACTATCCAGTTCTCGGCATTCGATCATTGCAGCAGTCTGAGATCTATCACGTTTCCGCCCAACATAGAAGACATCGAATACAGCTTATGCTGCGGTTGTACGGCACTGTCTTCTGTGACCTTCCCGGACGGTCTGCGGTTCATTTCAGACTCTGCATTTGAGAATTGTACTTCCCTGACCTCTGTAACGATCCCGGGTGAAGTGCTCAGTGTCGGAATCAATGCATTTGCGGGGTGTACTTCCCTGACTTCTGTGACGATCCCGGAGGATGCTGCAGATCTCTCCATACAGGGAAGGGCTTTTTACAAAACACCGTGGCTCGAAGCAAAGTTTGAGGAAGATCCTTCCTGGATCTGGCAACACACTCTGGAAGCTGTAGATGAGGATCTCAAAGGGGAATATGTTGTAGCTCCCGACATTGCAGCGATCGAGCAATACGCCTTCAAAGACTGCATCGGTCTGACTTCTGTCATATTTCCGGAAACCACAGACGCTTCGAGGGGCATATCCTTAGATGTCCGATCGTTTGAGGGCTGCACGGGTCTGACCACGGTCGTGCTCCCCAGCTCTGTCGGCTTTGTCGGGAACATGGCATTTAAGGACAGCGGGCTGACTTCCGTGACCGTCTATGCAAAAGAGATCGGACCAATGGGTTTTGGATACTGCCCAGCCCTGACTTCGATCACCTTTGAAGACCCGGACTGCGAAATATATGATTCGGCAGAAACGATCTGCAATACACATGACATTTTATCTGACACCAGCACCTTCACCGGCACGATCTGCGGCTACGAAAATTCTACCGCACAAGCCTATGCGGAGAAATACGGCTACAAATTCGAGCTTCTCGAAAAGGCTGAAACAACGCAGGATATGGCTGACGTGAACGGAGACGGGGAGATCAGCGTAGATGACAGTTCTGTTTTGCTGCAAGACATTTCCATACAGCTTTTCGGGGACAGTCAGTTCACGGATGCCCAGTTCAAAGCCGCTGATGTGAACGGAGACGGATCGCTGACAGTCGATGATGCCACTATCATTCTCCGTTACCTTGCTGCGAAACTCTTTGACACCTCTGTACAGATCACAGATTTCATCTGAAAAACGCCCCGCACAGCCCAAAAGCTGTGCGGGGTCCGTTTATTCTTCCGCGATCTCTGCGATCACGTTCCGGAGCGCATCCCGTCCCTCCAGTGTCACAGACGAGAACGGGATCGTATGGATGTCCGCATAGCACGGGATCTCCGCTGCAAAGGCTGCCATGCGCTTTGTCCGTTCGGTCTTGTTCAGCTTGTCCGCTTTGGTGAACACGATCAGGAACGGGATCTCCGCATCGATGAGCATGTCTGTCATGGCGACATCCTCTGCTGAGGGGGCATGGCGCATATCGATCAGCTGCACTGCGAGCCGCAGATCCCTGTCCGCCGTCAGGTAGCCCTGAATGAGCTGTCTCAGGCGGTCCTGTTCGGCTTTGGATGTCTTGGCATAGCCGTAGCCGGGCAGATCGACCAGATAGACCGCCCCGATACTGTAAAAGTTGATGGTCGCCGTCTTGCCGGGTACGGCGCTGACACGGGCAAGCGCCTTGCGTCCGGTGAGTTTGTTGATGAGGGTGGATTTTCCCACATTGGATCGCCCGATAAAGGCGAACTCCATCCTTTCCGCAGCGGGGAGCTGCGAGAGCTTCCCGCACGAAAGGGCAAATGCTGCATTCTCAAATTTCATGCTTCACCTCAGGCGCAGACAGCGGATGCCGGTTTCTGCTTCTTTTCTGTACGGGAGCGCTTGGGCTTGACCAGTGCCGCATCCAGTACCTGTGAGAGGTGCTTGACGGGGATGAACTTGACATGTTTTCTGACCACCTCGTCTACCTCCTCTAAGTCAGCCGCATTTCCCTCCGGGATCAGCACTGTGCGGATGCCTGCCTTGAACGCTGCCATGGATTTTTCCCGCAGCCCGCCGATCGGCATCACCCTGCCATGCAGCGTGATCTCGCCGGTCATTGCCACATCTGCCCGCACCGGGATCCCGGAAAGCGCTGAGATCAGGGCAGTTGCCATCGTCACACCTGCGGAAGGCCCATCTTTCGGGACAGCGCCCTCCGGGGCATGGATGTGGATGTCCTTCTTCTGGTAGAAATCTGCCGCTATGCCATAGTCCTTTGCCACGCTCCTTGCATAGCTCACGGCAAGGCGGGCGCTCTCCTGCATCACATTGCCGAGCGAACCGGTGATCTCGATCTTCCCTGTTCCCTCCAGTACCAGCGCTTCCAGCGGCATCAGCACGCCGCCCACGGATGTCCACGCAAGCCCGTTGACCAGTCCGACCGTGTTTTCCGTGCTTTGGGCATCGGGGAGATATTTCGGGATGCCTAGGTACTTTTGCAGATCCTGCTGCTTGACACGGATGCGTCTGCGTTTCCCGGAAGCGACAGCCTTGGCTGCCTTGCGGCAGACCGCAGCGATCGTCCGTTCCAGTTGGCGGACACCTGCCTCCTTGGTATACTGGTCGATCATCGCATAAAGTGTCTCATTATCGAACCGGCACATTGTCTGCTCCAGTCCGTGTGCCTTCAGCTGTTTAGAGACCAGATGACGCTTGGCGATCTGGAACTTTTCCTCACGGGTGTAGCTGGTGATCTCAATGATCTCCATTCTGTCCAGCAGCGGCGCAGGAATGGTGTCCAATGTATTGGCAGTCGCCACAAAGAGTACCTGACTGAGGTCAAACGGCAGCTCTATGTAGTGATCCCGGAACGCAGCGTTCTGCTCGCTGTCCAGCACTTCCAGCATGGCTGCTGAGGGGTCGCCCTTGTAGTCATTCCCCATCTTGTCCAGCTCATCCAGCAAGATCAGCGGGTCATTGGTATGTGCCTGCTGCAAAGCTGCAATGATCCGCCCCGGCATCGCACCAAGATATGTCTTGCGGTGTCCCCGGATGTCGGCTTCATCCCGCACGCCGCCGAGCGACACACGGACAAATTTCCGGTCCAATGCCGCAGCAATGGACTTGGCAATGGAGGATTTGCCGACACCGGGCGGTCCGACCAGACAGAGCACCTGCCCTTTCAGGTCGGGTTTGAGCACACGGACGGCAAGGCTCTCCAGAATGCGTTCCTTGACCTTGGCAAGTCCGTAGTGGTCAGCCTCCAGCGCCTCCTCTGCTTTTTGCAGGTCGCAGCTCTCCTCCGACTGGGTATGCCACGGCAGCTCCAGCACCGTATCCAGATAGCTTGTGATGACATATGCCTCCTGTGAAGCCGGCGGCATCTGGGAAAGCCGGGAAGCTTCTTTCATCAGCTTTTCCGTGCATTCCTCCGGCAGTTTCAGATCCATGATCCGCTGTACATAATCGCTTTCGGATCCGTCGCCGCTGCCGTTTTCCTCCTGTAACATCCCGGAGATGATACGCATTTGTTCCCGCAGGAAATATTCCCGCTGCCCTTCGTCCAGATTCTCCTGTGCCTGTTCGCTGATGTTCTTTTGCAGCTCTGTCACCATCGTCTCGTGGCACAGAAAGTCGTAAAGCAGCCGCATCCGCTTGTACAGGCTGCTTTCCTCCAATAGCTGCTGCTTGTCCTTATAGTCCAGCATCATATGAAAGGCGATCTCCTCATACACTTTCAGAGGTCCATCCTGACACATCACGGAGATCACAAGTTCTCTCGGCATACGGGGAAACAACTGGCTGTAGCGTTCAAAGGCTGCCTTGAGTGCCCGGATGAGTGCGGACATTTCCGGCTCATCATGCTGCTCTTTCCGGCTGACCGGCAAGCGGCGCACACTGGCTTCCATGCACTCGCCGTTCATTTCCATGGAGCGCACCTTTGCCGGATACAGTCCTTCCACGAGCACACGCATTGCGCCCTCCTGCGTCTGGATCGCCTGTCTCATTTCACAGACGATACCGACCTCATACAGATCCTGCTCCCCGGGATCTTCCTCAAACACATCCCGCTGTGTCACAAGGAATAGCTTTCTGTTTGTGCAGGCAGCCTGTTCCACAGCATTGACGGATCTTTCTCTTGCCACATCAAAATGTAATATCATATGCGGAAGCACCACCACGCCCCGCAGGGGGATCATGGGCAGTGTCTCTGTCCCTCTTACTTTTTCCTGCATAGTATACCTCCCACTCTTGTCACAGCTAAAGCTAATGCTCCTGTTCTTTCATTATACACTATCCCGGCGCAAATTGCAAGAGGAAATTTTCGGCGGGAGCGGCTAAAAACGTTGGTAAAGGCGATCGGCAGCTGAAAAAGGAAGTCCACCATTATGGGTATCTTTTTATCTCGTACATTGCGGATCCAGCCGCTCCATGCCGATCCTGCAAACGGAAGCGGCAATATCCGCAAAAAAATTGTGCAAAATGCCCTTTGCCAAAAGCGAAAAACTGTGGTATAATAATAACAGTGCGCAGCCATCAGGCGTAAGTCCAGCTTTCTGGACTTACGCCTTTTTTATTTTCAAGGAGGTATCTTTTATGGAACAAAACCGGTATCTGGCGGAGGAGAAAGTCGGCACACTGATGAAAAAATATGCCGTCCCCTGCATCATTTCCCTGCTCGTGGGAGCGCTGTATAACATTGTCGATCAGATCTTTATCGCCAATGCTGCTTATCTTGGGTCTTATGGGAATGCTGCCAATACAGTCGTATTTCCGCTGACAGTGATCGCCCTTGCCATTGCGGTCATGATCGGTGACGGGTGCTGCGCTTTTGTCAGCCTGAGCCTTGGCAGGGAAAAGCCCGGAGATGCTGCCCGGAGCATCGGAAACGCTGTAGTGCTGAGTATCCTCGCAGGGCTGCTCCTGACGGCTGTGTATCTGATAGGTAATACGCAGCTCATTGCTCTGTTCGGCGGTACGGTCAATGCGGAGACATTCCGCTGCTCCAAAGAGTATTTCTTCTGGATCACCATGGGGATCCCGTTTTATATGTTCGGGCAGGCGATGAACCCGGTCATCCGTGCAGACGGCAGTCCAAAATTTGCCATGTTTTCCACGCTGGCAGGCGCATTCGTCAACATTCTCTTAGACCCAGTTTTCATTTTTGTATGCCGGATGGGAATGATGGGCGCAGCGCTTGCCACCATCATCGGGCAGTGCCTGACAGCCGTCCTTGCCGCCGGGTATCTGCTCCGCACCAAAACCATTCCTCTTGCCAAAACAGATCTTATCCCCGATAGCGGCATCATCCGCCATACCCTGACGCTTGGTATTTGCAGTTTCCTTTCCCAGATCTCCCTTGTGGCAGCCATGGCAGCGATCAACAACATGATCCGGAAATACGGCGCTATGGATGCGATATTCGGGCAGCAGGCATATGCACAGATCCCCATGGCAGTTGTCGGCATCGTCATGAAATTCTTCCAGATCGTGATCTCCATTGTCGTCGGCATGGCTGCCGGGTGTATCCCGATCGTGGGCTTCAACATGGGAGCAGGGCTGAAAGGACGTGTCAGAAAGCTTTTCACCATGCTGCTGTGTGCCGAGGGGATCGTAGGAGCAATTTCCTTTGTCATTGTAGAGGTGTTCCCGGCGCAGCTCATACAGGTCTTTGGAGCTGCAAATGAAAGCGTTTATTATACCGAATTTGCGGTCAGAGCATTCCGCATCTATCTGTGCATGATCGTGTTTGCCTGCATCGATAAGGCAGCATTCATTTTCCTGCAAGCGATGGGAAAGGCTGCCGCATCCACCATGCTCTCCATGGTACGTGAGATCATATTCGGTGTTGGTTTTTCCCTGTTGCTGCCGGTGTTCTTCGGGCTGGACGGTGTCTTGTATTCCATGCCTGTGTCCGATCTTCTGACAGCCCTGCTTTCCTTTGCTGTGATCCTGACAACATGCAAACAGCTTTCCGACCGGCATCTCACTGCACAGCCTGTCTCCGCCTGAACAGCAGAAAAAAGCCCTGCTCTTGAAAGAGCAGGGCTTTTCTGCAAGGGGGGTCAGCAGCCGCAGCCGCAGCCGTTGTTGTTATTATTGCAGCCACAGCCACAGCCGCAGCCATTGTTGTTGCCGCAGCAGCAGCAAACGAGGATGAGCAGGATAATGATCCAGCAGCAGCCACCATCAAAGCATCCGTTCATAAGTCTTAACTCCTTCTGACTATTGTATTTGGAGGGCGTTTCTTCCGCCGTCCATAGTACATAGTATGACATCCGGAGAAAAGTGTGACGGCTAAAATTTACGGCGTAATATTGGCATTATTTCTTTGTGAACCAAAGGCTCTGCACGCAGGCATCCTGCGGGAATGCGAGGCGCACATCGTGGATGCCGTCCGCTTTCAGCGGCACGGTCAGCTCCCGGAGATCTGTATAGCCGTCACAGGACGGGAACTCCAGCACCGCAGCGGGCGCAGGACTGTCATCCAGATACACAGCGATCTGCAGCGGATCCACCGGTGCGGCTGCCCGCAGTGTCAGATATTCTGCCCCGTCCAGACAGCAGTTCCGGAAGGTGAGCGAATTCGACCAGAACAAGCCCCGCACATGGCTCTCCCCTGTGAGCGGGTCAGTGAAGATCTCCGTATTTTCCTGTGCATCCCACAGTTCCGCCCGGGTCTCCCGGAACAGGTCACGAGGCGGGATGCGCTCTCCCGGAATGTCCAATGTGATGTGCAGCCGCAAGTCCGCAGAAGATGCACCGACCGAAAAAATGTAGCTTCCCGCTTCCAGACAGAGCTTTTCCCGGCTCACATCATAGATCCATAATTCCCGGAACGGTACCTTCACGGCGACTGTCACTGTCTCCCCTGCCGGCACATGCACCCGTTCAAACCCGCAAAGCCAATGGCTGGGACGAAGCACGGCACTTTCCGGCTTCGAGGCGTAGACCTGCACGACTTCATCCCCGTCCCGCTTGGAAACATTTGTCACCCGTACAGTGATCTGCACACCCTGTTCCGTCAGCTTGCTCTCCGGCTCGGCATAGCAGAACTGACTGTAGCTCAGCCCATAGCCAAACGGATAGAGCGCTTTCCCGTCAAACCAGCGGTATGTCATTTTCGTGCGCAGGATGTCATAGTCCTTGATGTCTGCCAAGTCTGCATCACAGGCATACCATGTCAGCGGACAGCGTCCGGCAGGGACATTCTCCCCGAACAATGTCTCCGCAAAAGCATGTCCCAGTTCCGGTCCTGCATGGGTCGTATACAGCACTGCGCCGCAGCGCTTTTCCAGTCCGCCCAGCGCATAGGGATAGCTTGACACGATGCCGAAGACCAGCGGTTTCCCGGTCTTTGCAAGGGCACGGATGCAGGTATCCTGATGCGGCGGGAGCGCAAGGGTATCCCGGTCATAGCATTCCCGTGCGACCTGTTCGGGGTCATTGCCGCCGCAGTAAACGATGGCATCTGCCGCTTCTGCAAGCGCCGTGATCCGCTGTGCGCCGGAGCTGACGGTCTCCAGACGGAATACCACACGGCTGTCCGGTCTTGCTTTGGGGCGGCAGACCACACGCTCTCCGTCCAGTGTGAACTGCCTGCCGAGCAGGTAGTCCGAAAGCACGACCCCGTCCCCATAACGGTCGATATGCAGCGTTTCAGAGGTGAACCAGCCGTATACCTCGTCTGTCCCGAGTACCGGTGCATTGCCCGGGATGTGCAGGAAACGCCCCGTTTCCACATGCCGGAGATCTACCCACCGTGCCTGTGCATCATGGATACAGTAATAGAACTGTGCCGCTTTCTCTTTTTCTGCGCCTGCATACAGGCAGCCGTCCTCGCCAACGCTCACATAGCGCCCATTCGGTGCTTGCAGACAAACAATGTCCCAGCCAATATCATACAGCACCTTGCAGCCAGTCTCCTCCAGTCCCTGCTTGATAGACACCTGATAGGTACTGATCCCCGTGTACCAGTCCTTTAAGTTACAGTCCGCATTGTTCCCGAACAGGGCGACCGTTTTGCAGGTCTCCGGAGAAAGGGGCAGTGTACCGTCATTTTCCAGCAGGAGCATCTGCTCCCGGGCTGCCCGTAAATTCAAAGCACGGTCGGCTTCTGTATTTACGTTCTCCCGGGTAAGGGTATCAAAGGGAGTCTCTTGGTCGAAGTGTCCCAGCAGCACCCGGCTCTCCAGCAAGTTCCCGACCGCTGTATCAATGTCTGCCTCCGTCAGCAGACCCTCCGCAAGTGCTTTTTTCGCTGCCGCTATGACGCAGGGGGTATTGTCCGTCATCACATCCGCCCCTGCCTTCAGGCATGCCTGAAGGCACTGCGCATGGGAAGAGAACACATGGTGTGCGGTCAGATTCTGTACAAAATCGCCCCCGTCCGTCACCACGAACCCAAGTCCCCATTCCTGTTTCAGGATCCGTTTCAGGTCATGGTTCATGACGGCAGGCGCATGACAGATCTCATTGTAGGAGGTCATCACACTGTGAGCGCCGCCGTCTGTCACGGGGGTACGAAATGCCGCATAATAGTATTCCTGTTTCAGGCGGGGGGTGAGCGCAGCATTGTCTTTTCCCCTGTCCTGCTCGTGGTTATTGGCGCAGAAATGCTTGAGGGTCGGGATGGTCGCCCAGACCGTTTCATCTCCCCGCAAACCTTTCGTATACATGGCAGCCATTTCACCGGTCAGGCAGGGATCTTCGCCGTAGCACTCCTCCGTCCTGCCCCAGCGGGGATCACGGCAGAGGTCTACTGTCGGTCCCCAGACCATCAGTCCGCTATTTTTCCCTTCATTGTAGTAAGCCCTTGCTTCCCGTGCTGCCGTTCTGCCGATCTCACGCATCAGCGCCTTGTCAAAGGTCGCAGCCAGCCCGATCGGCTGCGGAAATACGGTCGAGGGGGCTTCCGGCTCACGGTTGACAAGTCCCCGTGCGATCTCCTGCCCGACATACCATTCCCCGATGCCAAGGCGCTCCACAGGCGGCTCATGCGTCGAGAGAAAGCCGATCTTCTCCTCAAGTGTCAACCGTTCCAGCAAGTCACGCACACGTTCCTGTGCAGACAATGCCGTGTCCTGAAATGGGTACATCTTCGTTCTCCTATTCCGGCATGGGCGGCGTGACGAGCTGCCGTTCATGATCCAGCAGATCTCCGTCAAGATCCTCCATCAGCCTTATCGAAGAATAAACAAGCACTTCACGGGCATCCGTTACATTGATATCACCATCCCCGTTGACATCTCCCTCCACTGTCTGCAAAGCAGTCAGCAGGGATGCAACACCCATCAAACGCCCTGTGGTCTCATACAGAATGGCGCTGGCATCACTGACATTGATCAGACCATCTCCATTCACGTCCCCCAGAACAAAATCACGCCTTGCCAAGGTACACTGTACGCTCCTGTACAGAGTACGCCCTGTATTTTCCAGCTCTGTGGCACAGAACACATCCTCCGCAATATCCGGGCTGGTGGTAAATGTATAGGTCTGAATGGTCTTGTCAAACGACTGCATCTCGTCCATATCCGGGTCAGGTATCGTGAATTCGTATACCTTTGTCGTATGTCCTTGTGTATCTTCATCCGGCAGTGTGACCGCCAGTTGATAATCTCCCTCGATCAGCGGACACACCAACTCAGACTCGTCCGCCAGCCTTGCCTGATAGCGGTAATACTGAAATTCTCCCTCCGGCAGTACCCGGTACACCGCAAAGGATGCTCCGTTATAATTCCTGTCAAAACGGATCTCCAGCTCCCCGACCGAATAGGCAAGCTCCGCAGCAGCATCCGGAATGACCCGTTCTGCCTTTGCATGGATCGGCTGGAGCATGGCACACACTACCAGCGGGATAAGACATTTTGATAGCCGCATTTCTATTCCTCCTCATTCTGTATGCTGGTTCTCGTTGATGAGATCTGCTGCAAGCTGCTCTGCCTCTGCATAAGAGGTGAGCCGGTAACACCTTGCCCGGAAAGCAGCCGCAGATCTGCTGCCTGCCATATACCACGAGGCATGCTTCCGGGCTTCCCGGATGGCAAGCTGCGGCGGTTTGCCGCTGTAGTCCATGATCATCCGGATATGCCGGAGCATCATCTCCATGCGTGCCTCCGGTGTGGGCGGCGTATAGGGGATCCCCCGCAGGGCGCAGTCGATCTCCTGGAATACCCACGGATCCCCATAGCTCGCTCTGCCGACTGCGACCAGATCTGCGCCGGTCTCCCGGTACATGGCAAGGCAGTCTGCCGCACTTTTTACATCTCCGTTCCCGATGACCGGGATCGAGACTGCCTGCTTTACCTGCCGGATGACAGACCAGTCTGCTTTTCCGCTGTAAAGCTGCGTTTTCGTCCGTCCGTGTACGGTCAGGGCAGCAGCGCCGGCAGCTTCCATCGCCTTGGCAAATGCTACGGCACAGATATTTTCCGCATCCCAGCCGATACGCATTTTGACCGTTACCGGAACAGAGGATGCTTTGATGACTGCATGGACACATTCTGCCGCCAGTTCTGGGGTCCGCAGCAGCGCCGAACCTGCTCCGGTACGGACGACCTTTGTCACCGGGCAGCCCATGTTGATGTCGATCCAGTCCGGCTGATATGCCTGCACGAGCGCAGCCGCCCGTCCCATACATTCCGGCTCGCTCCCGAACAGCTGCAAGCCCATGGGACGTTCCGCCGGGGTGATGCGGCAGAGGTCCGCACTGCCTTTGCTGTCATAGCAAAGCCCCTTGGCGGAGATCATTTCGCCCACGCAAAGCACAGCGCCCATCTCCCGGCAAAGCTGCCGGTATGCCGTATCTGCGACCCCTGCCATCGGGGCAAGCATGGCAGTCTGCGGCACACGGATGCCGGCGATCTCGGTCTGCGCTATGCTGCCGGGCAGCCTTTCATACACGCAGTAGCGCAGGTGCGCCCCGGCAGAAGTCCGGCTCTCCCGCAGGGTGAACATGCTCCGGAACGCAGGGAAATAGCGGTCTCCGGCATAGTCCTCTGCCAGTTCCGTCAGGTAGATGCGCTGCGCCCGGAACAGTCCCTCCCGGTAGATCCGCTCTCCGCCGCACAGAAAGATGTCCGCTTCCGGGCGTAAGCGTTCCGCCAGTGCGATCGCTTCCGGCAGTCCCGGCACGATATGGACACCCGGCACAGCCTGCAAACTGCGGGAGACCACGATATTCAGCCTGTCCGGGAGCGCCCTGCCGACCTCCGCAAACGTGAGCCTGCCCATGATGACCGTGCCGCCCGTTGTCAGCTTCCGGAAATATGCCCTGTCCTCCGGGATGTTCCATGGCATCCTGCCGCCTGCGCCGATGACACCGTTTCTTGCCGCTGCTGCGATCAGGCAGATCATGCCAGATCCTCCAGCAGCTGTGCAGCGGTCTTGTGCAGGACGGGATGCCAGTAATACGGTGCAAGCTGCACCAGTGGCGCAAGCACAAATGTCCGATCCTGTACACCCGGGTGCGGCACTTGCAGCCTTGCATCGGAAATGATCTTGTCCTCGTAGAAGATCAGGTCAAGGTCAAGTGTGCGGGGACCCCAGTGCAGTTTCCGTTCCCGTCCGGCTCTCTGTTCGGCAGCCTGTAGAACATCCAGCAGCGCATGCGGCGAATACACTGTCTCACACAGCACCACGCCATTGAGGAAATCCGCCTGTTCCGTGTAGCCGTAGGGCTTTGTCCACAGGAAGTCCGAGACCTGCACATGCCGGAAATAGCGGCTTTCCCGGAATGCCTGTACTGCCCCGTTCAGGAAACCCTCACTGTCGCCCATATTCGAGCCGAGGGCGATCACTGCCGTGTGCCAGCCCCTTTGCAGCTTCACGGAAACGGAGCGAAATGCCATGGGGATGGGCGCTTCGGGCTTGCAGACTTCCAGTTCCACGCTGTTCACGGACGGGAACGCATGGAGTATGGCAAGCGCTGTCTCCTGTGCGGCGGTCTCGATGAGTTGGTAAATGCGGCTCGTCATGGTATCCCGGATGACCTCGCAGACGGCTGCATAATCCACCGAAAGCGACAGATCATCCTGTATGCCTGCCGCTTCGGTATCCACCAGCAAAGCGGCATGGACAACAAAATGCTGCCCCTTTTCATTTTCCTCCGGGAATACCCCGTGCCGTGCAAATAGCTGTAATCCCTCAATACAGATCCTGTCCATGCATATATCCTTTCACTGCCCGTGCCATGCGGACGGCTCGTGCATTTTCTTTGACATCGTGTACCCGGACGATCGAAACGCCCTGCATCACGCCGATCACCGTTGTGGCAAGCGTTCCCTCCAGCCGTTCCCCTGTCGGGAGGTCAAGTGTAAGACCGATCACAGATTTCCGGGACGTACCCAACAGGACTGGCATATGCAGCCGCCTGCGCAGTTCTCCCAGCCGGGCAATGGCTTCGAGGTCGTTTTCATAGCTTTTGGCAAAGCCGACACCGGGGTCAAGCACGATCTGCTCCCTGTCTATGCCGGCTGTTTCGGCGATCAGGAGCGTTTCTTTCAGGTCGGAGAGCATTTCGGCAAAGAAATTCGTGTACCCTGCCTGTTCCCGGTCGTGCATCAGGCAGCAGGGCAAGCCGCTTTGGGCAAGCAGGGAAGCCATTTCGCCGCCGTCATACCGCAAGCCCCAGATGTCATTGATCATGTCCGCCCCGGCAGCGATGCCAGCCTGTGCCACTTTATATTTGTACGTATCCAGTGAAACGGGTACATCAAAGCGCTGTTTCACGGCTTCGATCACCGGGGCAGTGCGTTCGGTCTCGGCAGCTTCGGAGACCGGTGTATAGCCCGGTCGGGTAGACATGCCGCCGATGTCGAGGATATCCATGCCCTCCGCCAGCATTTCCTCGGTGTGGTACAGGGCTTTATCCAGCGTACTGAACTTTCCGCCGTCCGAAAAGGAATCCGGTGTCACGTTCAGGATGCCCATGATATAGCAATTTTCTGCAAGGTCAAATGTTTTGTTCCCGATCTTCATGTTTTACTCCGTGATAGTCAGATTACGCCGTTCCTCCGCCCAGCTGCATTCCGCATACGCCGGACACGCAAAGCAGCACCGGGAACGCTTGTCGGCAAGGCTGAACAGATAAGCGAGCGAGCCGTCCTCCTTCCGGGCATGGCGGTGACAGGCGATCAGGTGCAGGATCTGTTCCTGCACCGCTGCGGGGGCATGGCATTCGGTGAGGATGGTACGGGCAAGCGGTATGCTGGCTTCCTCATGGGGGATGCCGCCGGTATACTCCGCAGCCCTGCCGATGTCATGCAGCAGGGCGGCGGCATAGACCATATCCGGCTCTGCCCCGACCCCATGCTCCCGGCAGAGCAGCATGGTGATACGAGCCACATCCAGACAATGCGCCATGCCATGGCGGCAGAAGATGCGGTCTTGCTCTAGTTCCTGCAGGGTCTCCATGGTCTGTGCATAGACTGGATCGTGCAGGACCGTATTTGTCAGGGGAAGTTCCATGCCCTCACCGCCTTTCTTATTCTTATTGTACCATACTGCCCGGCAAATGTCAAGGCTGCAAAGAAAAGGTCTTATCCCATGCAAGAGATAAGACCTTTCCAGATCATGATACCTTTCTATGCCGAAATATCGCTGTTTGGCAGGTGATACGCCCAGCGGCGGTCATGCCTGCCTTGCCCGGCGCTTTCGGCGGTCGTGCCACAGCATGGCTGCGAGCAACACAGAAGCGACTGTGCCCGCTGTGCCGAAGAAGATATAGCGGTCGATGTCCTTGCCGCCTGCAGAAGGAAGCTCATAGGGGAATTCGTTGATGAGATCCACTTGGGAAATGGGATCCAGTGTGGTTACGCTCGTTTCGTTCGAGTCTCGATACATCCATTCCTCTTCGCTATAGCTGTTTGCGTTGTTGTGGGGGGTGTACAGGGGATCATCTGTGGGACTTTCTTCTTTTACTTGCCATGTGCCGTCGGGTAAGTCTTTGAATACGGCTTTTTGGTCGTGTTTTAATAGTAATGTAGCAGTAAGTGTGTACATTTCGCTACTGCCTTCAGGAGTTTTTTCAAATGTTACACTTCCTACTGTACCAGTATCCCAGTCTCCGCCTGTTCCACGTTTGTACAAAGTGTATTCAAGTTTATCATGGGTAGTAAACCATTCGCTTTCCTTTGTTGTGATGGTAATGTTGAATTTCCATTCTCTATCAAGATCTTCATCTTCTTTGGTATTCGTTACTTCTTTGGAGATCGTAAGGGAGTTATTGTCGGCTGACAGCATGATGATACCAAGACGGTCGTTGGCGTAGTCGGTTTCCTTATTTTCAATTCTGCCTACGCCTTTAGCGCCATCCGTAGTGCCGCCATCGTCGTAGTAGCGTGTAGCTATAAATTCAAATGTTTTTTTAGTTCCACTGCTAGGGTTGAGCACTGGATCCGCATTCAAATACTCCCCGTCCACGAAAAGTTCCAGAGCCAGTGCGGCGTTGACAACGTCTTTGGTGTAGGGGGTGTTGGCTTCGAGGGAGTGTTTGTCTTCACTTAATTTCGCATTACCATATGTGTGATGTTCTTCTATCTGTGGGATGCCTGCAACTGGCTTGTACTCGTGATCCCAGTCATACACGCCTTTGTCGGTGAGCAACTCACCGGAAGAGGATGTTTGCCCGCTTTCGTCAAGTCTTGTGTAATACGATAGTGCATCAGCCATTTCCATTGCCAAATTAACAACGGAGAGAATGGAAATGAACAGTGAGATCCAGATAATGTTATTGTAAAGTGTCATGCTGTCTGGACCTGGAAGATCCAGATCCGGGAATTGTAATGCCCCCGGAATGATAGTCTCAGCCTGATCTTTTAATTCGTCATAGATCCTTCTATTAACAGTTTGTTCAAGATCTAATATCATAATATCATCAAAAACGAAATCATCCGGAACGGTCAGGAATGGAATAATAGGTGTAACAGCGCCTTGTCTTGTTTCACCGATCACTTCATAGGTTTTGCCAAACATTTCAATTTCATTCTCACCGACACGAAGATCCTCTGTATAGTGGTTCCACCCATTTCCATCTGTGTTTGCTACGACCGTGACATATGCGCCTTGGCTCTCTTCTTCATTGGAAATAAAACGGACAGAATATTGAAATTTCTCCTTTTTCCGTAATATCATATCCGGATCGATCTCGACTTCAATTTCTTGCAGATCAAGATCAGCTTCATATTTTTCCTGATCATAATTTCGATAAAGTCCATATGCAAAATTTAGAATGACGGAAGAAGTAAAAATACAGACACACATCACAAGAAAGATCATTTTCTCATGACAGATCGTTCTCCCTATATTGCGAAGCACCTGTTTCATCATAAGACATCATTCCTTTCCACATTCATTGTGGGGTATACCAGAAAGCTTTCTGTTATTATCTATTATGATCATTTTAGAAAAAAAGTCAATACTTCTGGCACGAATGCCCGGAACTTTGGCACGAATAAATTTCAAGGAGTGGATAAAATGCGAATATTATGATATAATAAAATAAAAAGCACAAGGAGATGTTGAAAATGAGGAAAGCAACAATAGAAGAAGGAAAAATATGTCCAAATTGCAAGAAACAAGAAAATCAAATCAAGATAGGGTATAATAGGTCGGGAACGCAGCGTTGTAGGTGTAAAGACTGCGGCATAAGGTATACCATTGATCCCAAAAAGCATGAATATTCTGATGAAACGAAGAAACTGGCAATGAAAATGTATTATTCCAGAGTAAGCGGACGTGGTGTAGGCAAAATTTTAGGTATGAATAAGGCTAATGTCTATAACTGGATAAAAAAAACTAAATCTTGACGTTGAGGTTGATGTTGAGATTGAAAATTTGCCATCAGAGCGTGAATTAGATGAACTCTATTGGTTTGTAGGAAGAAAAGGTAATTCGGAAACTCGTGAAAATGTTTATTTAATAACGATGATAAGCCGAGATCCACGTTTGATCGTCGGTTTTGATGCTGCGTCTGATAAATCGAGTGAACGAATACAAAATATTGTTGACAATTCACCTGAAGCTGATTTTTATTATACTGATGGATACTTCGGATACATGGATGTTGTTTTTCCGGGCAGGCACATTCGTAATATACGAGATAAAAAAGATACACATAATGTTGAAAGCATAAATGCTGATTTACGCCATTATATTCCTGTTCTTGCAAGAAGAAGCAGATGCTTTGCCCGAAAAATTGAAACACTTTATGCGGTTGTGGCTGTATTCATTGATGCTTACAATCGCTTTGGCTTAGCTAAATATAAATACCGTCAACGTAAGAAGACCGGTGAACTTCCTTTCTCTGTCGTTGATTTTCTTTAACAACGCTATTGTCCACTCCTTCTTTCAAAAAGCTATTGACATTTTCAGCGGGAAATGATATAATACTTATAATAATTTCTACCAAAGGAGGCGGATACATGGCAGTTCAGATGATAGCAGATTATTATGGCTGTGACACGGCATTGCTCAACGATGCAGAAGCACTCGCCGGAATGGCACATTCCGTCGTGCATGCCATCGGCGCAGAGATCGTCAGTGAATGTGTGCATTCGTTTACACCGATCGGGGTATCGTATATTGCAGTGATCACGACTTCGCATTTTTCCATTCACACATGGCCGGAATACGGATATGCGGCAGTCGATATCTTTTCCTGCGCCGAGGACATTCCGGAAGCGGCTGCGGTCGCCTTTGCAGAAGCGATCGGATGCACGGAACACCGTATCCGCAAGATCAGGCGTGACATTATAAAAGGGGGCAGCATATGAAATTTCAGGTCGGCGATACCATTTGTGCAGACGGTATGCTGTTTGAAGTGCTGGGGCGCATTTCTTTCCGGGATACCATGGAGGGGAGCACGTGGGACGAGTATCGCCTGCGCCCGGAAGGCGGCGGTCCGGAACGCTGGCTGACCGTCGATGAGGGAAATCAGGAATATTCCCTCTGGGAAGTCACAGCTACACCGGATATGACAGGCTATCATCAGGTCGATCAGGGGACGGAGGAAGTCGTTTCCCATGCAGGGGATGTGGATGTATCCACGGGGGAACGGGCGTTCTTTTCGGAATTTGAGGACGAGACAGAGGAAAAGATCATTTCCAACGAAACATGGGACGGAGAACGGGAGACTTCTGTCGGCTATTACTTAGATGCGGATGAATTCTGGCAGGTCAGCAGCAATGCTGCCAAGACTGCCGTCACTGTGACCGGGAACACCGTCAGGAAGAACGCCGGGTTTATCGTCATCACGGTCGTGTTCGTTCTGACCGTCCTGCTCAATTTTATCCCCCCGCTGCTGCCGACACATGGAACGATCGCAAAATACCTCAAGAAAAATTCTGCCTACTATTCTTATGTGACCTCGATCACCGGGAACGAAAAACAGAAAGCGAATGTTTACAAGGCAGTTTCTGCCACCGTGGATGCCGCAGCGACAGATATCATCAATGCCATCGAAGGAGACACAGAATATGTGCAGCGTGACGATGCGGAAACAGAGGGTGCGATCGCCATTCTGACGGATAAGGAGTACTGTCTGGTCTACAGCTCACTGAACGATGAGGTGCTCGTACAGATCTCCAACCGGAAATATGCCTACACAACGGACGATGACCCCTACCAGTCCAGTGACCGTACAAGGCGGTATTACCGGAGATTTTACTATTCCACAGGGTATACGGCGGACTCGTCGTCTTACCATTACGCCTCTCCCTATAGCAGTTACTCTTCTGCGGACACGATCAGCTATTCCAGCTCCAACGCCTATAACACCTACTCCAACAGTGTCCGTCAGAGCAGCATCGCTTCCCGTTCCAGCTCCGGCGGCGGTCTGAGCGACGGTAAGTGATCATCTACCCAGATAGCAAGGAGGAAATGATATGAATTATTTGTATGATCTGCTGGATGTGGCAATTTATTCCTGTCTGGGCATCGTGCTGATGCTGGCGGGCAATTTCCTGATCGACCTGATCATTCCCTGTTCTTTCCCGGAGGAGATCAAAAAGGGAAATCAGGCAGTCGGTTTTGTGTCGGCAGGCACATTTGTCGGCATCGGCATCCTGCTGCGGGCAGCCATTTATTCCGCACCCGCTGAAGCCGTGAAAGAAACGCTCCTGACCGGATTGCTGGGAAGTGTGATCTATTTCCTCACCGGTATCCTGTTCTTTATGCTGGGGTATCTGGTGATCCGGTATTTCAACAGGCAGTACAACCTCAATGATGAGATCGGCAGCGGCAACACTGCCGCAGGCATCATGGTAGCCGGCATTTTTGCAGGGCTTGCCATTCTCATCAGCGGTGTTATCATGTGATGAAGCCATACAGACTTTTAATGCTGACCACACTGATGATCTCAGGCTGTTCGATGGTCTATGAGCTGATCATCAGTGCGGTCAGTTCCTATCTGGTGGGCGACTCGACCTTGCAGTATTCGGTCACGATCGGACTGTACATGTGCGCCTTGGGCGTTGGTTCGTTCCTCTCCAAATACATCCGGAAACACCTCTGGAACTGCTTTACCTGTGTGGAGATCGCGATCGGCGTGGTCGGCGGATGCAGCTCCCTCATCCTGTTTCTGGCAAATCTGTATCTCGCCTCCTACGCTCTGGTCATGTATCTGGAGATCATCCTCATCGGCACACTGGCAGGCTTAGAGATCCCGCTGCTCACCCGCATCATTGAAGCCGACCGCAAAGACCTGCGGATCACGCTTTCTGCGATCTTCTCCTTTGACTACATCGGCGGTCTAGTCGGCTCGATCGCATTTCCGCTGCTCCTGCTGCCGCATCTGGGCTATTTTGCGACTGCCTTTCTGGCAGGGACGTGCAATCTGACGGCGGCAGTGCTGATCTTGTTCCGCTACCGGGAACGGATGCGGCACGGCAGAACGCTCCGTATCCTGACCTGTTTTCTGCTGGGGTGCATGTTCTGCGGTATGCTGCTTTCGGAAAATATCGGAAGTGTCATTGAGGGCGGACTGTACCGGGACAATATCATCCTCTCCGAACAGACTGCCTATCAGAAGATCGTTATGACAAGGCATAAAGATGACATACGCCTCTACATCGACGGGAACTGTCAGTTCTCCACGATGGACGAATACCGCTACCATGAAGCGCTGGTACACATCCCCATGGCATATGCCGCTGCACAGGACGAGGTACTGGTACTTGGCGGCGGCGACGGGCTTGCGGCAAGGGAATTGCTGCGCTACCCGGAAACGCACATCACGCTGGTCGATCTGGATCCGGGCATGACGGCGCTTTGCAGTGAACATCCGCTGATCACTGCCCTCAATCAGGATTCCCTCACCAGTGACCGCCTGACGCTGATCAACGAAGATGCCTACGAATATCTGGAGACTTGTACGGAAACCTATGACGTGATACTGGTCGATCTGCCCGACCCGAATAACGAAGCTCTCAACAAGCTGTACACGAACATTTTCTACCGTCTCTGTGCCCAGCACCTTGCACCGGGCGGTGTGCTGAACGTGCAGTCCACCAGCCCCTACTATGCCACCAAGGCTTTCTGGTGTGTGAATGCTACCCTGAAAAGCGAAGGGCTGCAGGTGCTGCCCTATCATCTGCAAGTGCCTGCCTTCGGTGACTGGGGGTTCAACATGGCTGGCAGGGAGGCCCTGACACAGCAGCATCCTTTGCCGGAAGATACCCGTTTTCTCACCGAGGAAGATCTTGCCGGGCTGTTCATGTTCGGAAAGGACGAAATGACGGACAGCGTAGCGGTCAATCAGCTCACCAGACCCGTCATGATACAGTATTACAACGATGCCGTCCGGAACTGGGAGTAGGAAGAACAGCGTTATAGATCAAAGCAGAAAAGTGCCGTCTCATCCCAAACGAGGCGGCACTTTTTGGCAGCCTAGCGCCTGCCGATAGGTGCGAAACGATCAGGTATCCGGATCACAAGTATACCGTGCAGCAGGAAGAAGCATCTGCGTCAATGTCCTCCGGGCACACAGCAGCATACAGATCACATACACCCCCACCCCCGCTGCTACTGCCAGCAGGAGAGAAAGCCGCTGAGGAAACGGGGATCTTGTATAGCAGAGCCACGCTGCCGCAGCACACATCGCCCCGCTGTAGCACTGCGCCGTCAAGATCCCTGTGAGCTGCAAAGTTTCACCGAGTGCCTTTCTCAAACAGATCAGAGCCGGGATCAGGATCACCAGATAGCAGAGACTTGTGGAAAGTGCTGCGCCTGCCGTGTACAGGTACGGGATCAGCAAAATATTCCCGACCAGCTTTACGGCAATACCCGGCAGCATCAGCAGGACGGGGAGTTTTTCTTTTCCCACTGCCTGTAACAGGCTGAACACCGGAAACGTCATACACAGGAACACCATTCCCGGTGCGAGCCATTGCAGGCTGCTCACAGCGGCATCGATCTCCGCCTCCCGTCCTGCAAACAGAAATTCCAATACGCCCCTTGCCAAAACAAAGATGCCGCACCCTGCCGGGATCGCCGCAAGCCCCGTCAGCAGCAGCACCTGCCTTGCATAGCCGGCTGCTTCCCGGCGGCTGCCGCTTGCCCATGCCTGTGCCGTACAGGGCAGGACACCTTTCGCAAGCATATTTGTCAGGCTTGGCACAAGGTTGAACACCGTGACCGACAAGCCCATGAACGAGCCGTACACAAAGGCTGCCGCTTCTTCGGGCGGTATGCTTTCGGAAAGGGCTGCCCCCCTGTAAAAGGCTTCCGGGTCGGTCCGCAGCAGTTCTGAAAAACACCGCATGACCGTCATCAGGTCGATCAGGGATGTCAGATTTGTTACAAGCGCTCCCAAAGCTGCCGGTATCATGACAGACAGCAGCAGACGGATAACCGTGCCGGCTGACGGGTGCGGCTGACTGCCGGCAGTGTCCTGTCTGCCCAAACAATTCCGGAACACCATGCACAGCAGACCTGCCAGCGTGGAGACTGTCACGCCCAGCACTGCCCCGAATGCCCCTGCCGCTTCACGGGTCATGCCGGGCAGCGGATGTCTCAGAAAAAAGGAACAGCAGATAAGCCCGCAGACCAGTTTTGCCAATGCCTCCACTGCCTGTGAGACAGCAGTCGGTGTCATGCTGCATAGACCCTCGTAATACCCCCGTTCCACCGCTGTCAGGCAGCAGAGCAGCACAGCAGGCGTAATGGCAAGCACCGACGGGTAGGATCCCGGGCTGGTGCGTGCGGCAAAGCCCTTTGCAAAACCGGCTGCCAGCAGCGTTCCCACAAGCCCTGTCCAGAAGAAGAGTGTCCTTGCGACCTTACGTACGTAACGGGCAGCGGAAAAATTTCCCTTTCCGGCATGATCCGCAGTGGGACGGGCTACCGCCGTGGATACCCCTGTCACAAATACCGCATACAGCGGCAGGAACAGCCCGTAGGCACAGCTAAAATATCCCATCCCCGTCCCGCCGAGCATCGCAGTCAGGGGGATCTTGAACAGTGCCCCCAGCAGCTTGGCAGTCAGGGCGGAGGCAGTCAGGAGCAGAGAACCGGTCAGAAATGATTGTTTTTTCATGAAATACTCCTCTCACAGCCGTTCTGCGCAAGCTTTTCAGCAGAACATTGCAAAATTACTCTTGACAGAAACGGGGTTTTGGTGTAAAATATACATATGGGCTTTCCGGAGGATCGCTCCGGTCAAGCTGACTTTCAAAAGCATTTTATGTGAAAGGAACGGATCCTATGAATTATGTATTCTCCGATCGGGTCGCCGGGCTTCAGGCTTCCGCGATCCGTGAGATCCTGAAATTCACCTCCGACCCGGAGGTCATCTCCTTCGCAGCCGGCAATCCTGCGCCGGAAGCTTTTCCGGTAGAACGGATACGGAAATGCTCCGATGCCATTATCGCCGAAGAACCGATCACGATGCTCCAGTACGGCATTACGGAGGGCTATACACCGCTGCGTGACCTGCTCAAGGCACGCATGGCAAAGCTGGATCGGTTCCGGGCAGATACTGATGAACTCATCATCACCTCCGGCGCACAGCAGGTCATGGAGCTTGCCTGCAAATCCCTGTGCAGCGCCGGAGATACCCTTATCTGCGAAGCACCGAGCTTTATCGGCTCGCTCAATGCGTTCAAGTCTTACAATGCCGATCTGGTCGGTGTCCCGATGGATGCGGACGGCATGGATCCGGCTCTGCTGGAGGATACGCTCCGGACACATCCTAACACGAAGCTCATTTACCTCATCCCGAATTTCCAGAACCCGACCGGACAGACGACCACGCTTGCCCGCCGGAAAGAGCTGTATGCACTTGCCCAGAAATACAACGTGCTCATCCTGGAGGATGATCCCTACGGCGATCTGCGCTTTGCAGGAGAGGATGTTGCTTCCTTCAAGAGCATGGACACAGACGGCAGGGTCATCTATGCAGGCACGTTCTCCAAGGTGCTCTCCCCCGGTATCCGTGTCGGCTATGCCATCGCCCCCAAGGAGATCATCTCCAAAATGGTGGTCTGCAAGCAAGTCTCCGATGTGCATACCAGCAATTACGGGCAGATGCTTGCCTACCGCTTCCTGACAGGGACGGACTTTGACGCACATCTAGCAGGGCTTCGGCAGATCTACAAGCAGAAGGCGGAACGGATGATCCACGGCATAGAAAGCTGTTTCTCGTCCGCCGTTGCTTTCACACGTCCGCAGGGCGGTCTGTTCCTCTGGTGTACACTGCCGGAAGGCAATGATATGCCCGGCTTCTGCAAGCGGGCAGTGGCAGACTACAAGGTCGCTGTCGTTCCCGGCAATGCCTTCATGGTGGCAGAAAGCGATGTGACCTATTCGTTCCGTCTGAATTACTCCACCCCGACGGACGATGCGATCGACAAGGGCATCACCATGCTCGGCAGCCTGACCAAAGACATGTTCGGCTGCTGAACACAGCAATTTTATCAGGAAAGGATCTTCAATTATGGCAGTAGTAAGACGTTCACCGCTTGACCCCTATCCGGTGACACCAAAGTATCTTGCGACCCGCAGCAGTGCGCTGCACATCCCCCCGGCACAGTTCTCCGGTCTGAAATTCAAGGCAGATGAAGTATACGGCGTTATCATCGACATCCCGATGAATGCGGCTGTACTCTGCACGATGGTCTGCTTCATCAACGGCGCAGCAAATCTCTATTTCAACAATGGCGGTGAATATACCGGTGCTTCCACAAGGTACAAGTCCGTTGTGCAGGCAGCCCGTGATCTCGTACTCAATGCGACCCCGCTGAAAGCGCTGTCCAAGCGTACCTCACAGTACCCGCTGCCGGTCGGCGACCGCCATTTTATCTATTTGATGACCAAGCGCGGCACGTTCAAGACGGAGCTAGACCCCCGCAATATCAGAACGGAAGAGAATGAAAAGCGTGTCGTCTATTACCTGTACCAGCAGGTCATGGGTGCGCTGCGCAGGGCACAGCTGCGGGATCAGGAAGGACTTCCGGAAGGCGGTAAGCGGGATGAGTGAACAGAAGCCTGCCGAAAAGAAGCTGATCTTCAGCGGTATCCAGCCGACCGGCACTTTCACGCTCGGCAACTATATCGGGGCGATCCGGAACTGGGCGCCTCTGCAAGAGGAATACCGCTGCGTTTACTGCGTGGTCGATGAACATGCCATTACGGTCCGCATCGACCCGGCAAAGCTGCGGCAAAAGACCCTCGAGGCTTATGCACAGCTCCTTGCCTGCGGCATCGATCTGGAAAGATCACTGCTGTTCATCCAGAGCCATGTGCCGACCCATGCACAATTGAGCTGGGTACTCAACTGCTCCACGCAGTTCGGGGAGCTTTCCCGGATGACACAGTTCAAGGACAAGAGCCAGAAACATCCGGACGATGTCAATGCCGGGCTGTTCGATTACCCGGTACTGATGGCTGCGGACATTCTCGTCTACAATGCCGACCTCGTTCCGGTGGGAGAAGATCAGCGGCAGCATCTGGAGCTTGCAAGAGTCATTGCAAGGCGCTTCAACGGGCGTTACGGCGACACCTTTACCGTGCCGGAGGCATATATCCCGCCGGTCGGCGCAAAGGTCATGAGCTTGCAGGAGCCGACCAAAAAAATGTCCAAATCCGATGAAAACCCCAATGCTGTCATTCTTATCCTCGATGATAAGGACACCATCATCCGCAAGTGTAAGCGGGCTGTCACAGACAGCGGTTCGGAGGTCGTGTTCCGTGAGGGGAAGGACGGCATCAACAACCTGCTCACCATTTATTCTGCTGTGACGGGCAAGACGATACCGGAGGCAGAAAAGGAATTTGACGGGCAGGGGTATGGCACATTCAAACTCGCTGTCGGGGAAGCCGTTGCCGATCACCTTGCACCTGTCCGGGAAACCTACGCACGGCTGATCGCCGACAAGGAATACCTGAAAGAATGCTACACCCGCTGCGGTGCAGAAGCGCTCCGCTATTCCACACGCATTCTGAACAAGGTATACAGAAAGATCGGCTTTGTACGATCGGAGCTGCACTGAAGGAACGATGTTCCGGGAGGTAGAGTATGGTAGAATTTGAGCAGAAACCACAGTATACGATCGCTGATCTGAGGGAGATCGTCAGACTGCTGCGCTCCCCGGAGGGCTGCCCGTGGGATAAGGAACAGACACATGCTTCTGTACGGAATGACCTTTTGGAGGAGGCATATGAGGCAGCGGAGGCGATCGATCTGCAAGATATGACACTGCTCCGGGAGGAGCTGGGAGATGTGCTGTTACAGGTCGTGTTCCACTGCACCATGGCGGAGGAAACGAAAGCTTTTGACTTTGATGCAGTCTGCGATGCAGTGTGCAAAAAGCTGATCGTGCGGCATCCGCATGTATTCGGAGATGTGAAAGCGGAGGACAGCGAGACCGTTCTCAAAAACTGGGATGCGATCAAAAAACAGACAAAGGGACAGGAAACCTATGCCGATACCCTGAGAAGCGTTGCCAAGTCTCTCCCTGCCCTTGCAAGGGCACAGAAAGTCGGCAAACGGGCAGCAAGAGCCGGCATGGATCTGGAAAGTATGGCAGATGCCTTTGACTGCGTGCGTGCGGAACGTGCGGAATTACAGGCTGCCATTGCGGCGGGAGATGCTTCCATGATGGAAGAGGAGCTGGGCGACCTGCTGTTCTCCTGCGTCAACACAGCAAGACATCTGGGCATAGACGCTGAACAAGCTCTGACAAAAGCCACCAACAAATTCATAGAGCGCTTTGCCGCTGCCGAAACACTGATCAGCAGGGACGGGAAAAAAATGCCTGAGCTGTCTGCGGATGAGATGGATGGATACTGGGCAGATGCCAAAGAGAGCTGCCGCCTTGCGCTCAATAGCCCCCGAAGGAGGAATGGATCATGACCAGATCTGAACTGATCGCACTGTATGCCAAAAGCCGCAACCGCAAAAAAAAGGAAGCCGAAGCAGATGTCAATTTCATCTTTGATGCTATTACAGAAGCACTTGCCAGAGATGAAAAGGTCGTACTGACGGGTTTCGGGACGTTCAATGTCAAGGACCGCAAGGGGAAGCGCTGCTTGAATCCCCGCAGCAAAAGACCCATGCAGCTCCCGCCCGGCAGAGCAGCCGTTTTCAGATCCGGCAGAGGTCTGCGGGATGCAGTTGACCCCAAAAAGGATCAAAATAAATGAGACTGGACAAATACCTGAAAGTTTCCCGGCTGATCAAGCGCCGGACCATTGCTAACGAAGCCTGCGATGCCGGCAGGGTGCTGGTCAATGGCAAGGCAGCAAGAGCCTCCTACGATGTCAAAGAACAGGACGTGCTCGAGATCCAGATGGGGGCACACCCGATCAAGGTGCGTGTACTCACCGTGGCGGAGCATGTCATGAAAGCAGAAGCTTCGCAGATGTACGAGGTACTCCCGACATGAACAAAAGGCATCCGCTGCCCGGCGGATGCCTTTCTTATTTCTGCTGTTTCGCAGCGGTGCAGCCCTTACAGGATGCACAATTCCCGGAACAGCCTGTTTCCGGTGTGCAGTGCCCACAGTGCTTGCAGTCTCCGCCCACGCAGAAGCCGTGTCCCGCTTTCCACTGTCTGACAAGATACCGCACGATACAGCATACAATGACAAGCAGGATGCCTGCTATGACCCATGTTCCCACAGCGACCGCCTCCATAAATTAGTTAGCAATGGCTTATTTATCTTGGCAATATCATGAAATATAAGCCATGTTCCACTCATTAGTGTAACACAACAAGACCAATTTGTCAAGTGGGTCGGCATCGTTTCGGCATTTTGTACAAAGTCCTATGATCCGGAAGGCACACCGCTGTTTTTGCGCCGTGCCAGTTCAATGCTCCTGATGGTAAGGCTGCCCAGTTTCCGAACGGTCTGATCCGGGAAATCCGACAGGAACAGAAAGGTATGTTCCTTTGCATCAGAGGGCGATAACCGCAGGATCCGCCGGAAAAAGGCATAGGTCAGGTCATAATTCTCATTCAGCTGCTCGGCAAGCACATGTCCCTGTGGAGTAAGGCGTACCGCCTCGCAATATTCCGGCTCGACAAGCTCCATACGTACCATACATTTCATCATCTTGCTCACACTGGGTCGGGTCACGCCAAGTTCTGCGGCAATGTCCACACAGCGAATGCGTTTCTTTTCCTTTTGCAGCCGGTAGATGCACAGCAGATACCGGTATTGTCCGGCACAAATATTCATTGTTGTCACTCCTTGCTTTGAAATACCCGGCTCTCCGGGTCGTCCTGTTTATAGCATAGCACAAAAAAGCCTTTCTGTCAAGCATCCGGCAAAAAGCGAAAGTGGATAAACAGCGGCGTTTATTCCTGTCCATACCCCTTCTTCCTACAGAGCATCACCGACATCAGCAGCAGGCACAGCCCCGGCAGGGCACTTCCGCCGTACACAGCGGGGCGCATTTCCGGCAGGAACACCTGTTCTACTCCTAGAAACTGCATCCCGACCGCTGCAAACACATATGCCATTGCCGCCGCTGCCGCCCGGAATGCCCAGAACTGCAGCCACCCAAGATCTCCCCCGCAGATCGCTGCTACCTGCAAATGCACACAGATCCCACCGAATGCAAGCAGCGCCGCTGCGCCCGGAAGCGAACCACCCGCAGCGGTAAACGAAGTCACACAACTGATCTCCAACAGACTGCGCAGCACAGGCACATCGGGCAATCCCATGCCATCCAGTATGCCCAGCACTGCCCCGAATGCCGTGACCATTGCCGTGATCTTCAGCATTGCCTCTGCAGCGCTCTCTACCGCCTCCGTGAACAGCTGCACGCCCACCCTGCGGACAGGGGGAGCGACCGTATCGGCAGCTTTCCGGGGTAAAACCAAAGGCGCAAGCAGCAGATCCGGCAGGCTCACCGAAAGCAGCAGCCAAAGTCCCACTCCGACCGACTGTTTCCCGCAGACCGTTCCCAGCAAAAAGCCCGGACCGCATCCCATACACACGCACAAGAGCCTTCGCTCCTCTGCGGCGCTGATGCTGCCCTCCTGCCGCATCGTATGCAGCAGCTGCGCCCCGACCGGATACCCACCCACGTGCGAAAACAGCAAAACTGCCACATGCCTTGCATCGTACCGTCCGCTGATGCGCTGCAGCGGTTTTGCCAAAAGCTCCAGCGCCCCGATCTTCACACTGCAGGCTGCCAAGATCGAAAATACATACAACGATGGCAGCAGCACCCGCAAACAGCGCTCCCCTGCCGCATAGACCCCTGCAGCCGTTTGTGTATGGTACACCACCGCACCGACCGTCAGCAATGCCACAGATACCGCAAGAACTATTTTTTTCATACAGATCACCTATACAGCATATGTCCCCGCTGCGGGCATTATGCCGCATGATCTGGCATTCTGCCGCATACATTGAAACAGAGGTGATCTTTTTGCGCAAGGGTCTGAAACGCACTTTCATGAGCTGGATGTATCTGGACAGTTACATCAGCCTCCATGGCAACGAATCCCTCCGGCTGGAAAACTGCCGGAGAATTTTAGAATACAACGATGTGCTCGTCCGCCTCCAGACACCGGATATGACGGTCGAGGTCTGGGGAACGGGGCTGCGGGTGTTCGACTACAACGACAACAGCGTCCTCGTTACCGGAAAAATTACCTCCGTCCACCTTTCTGAAAGGAGGAAACGCACATGAATTTCCGGGAATACTGTGACATTGAAGCTTCCGGCGGCAACCCTTACCCTTTCATCAATGCCATCCGGCAGAGTTCCATTGCCTGCGGCAGTCAGCACTGCCGGGGCAGTGTATTCTGCTGCCGGATCGCACAGTCCGATCTGGCAGAATTTCGGGAAATTGCCGACCGCTGCCGCATGCAGCTCCAGATCCGCCGGAAACGTTCGGTACTGGGTACTCTCCGGCGCTATCGGGCTCGGCTCGGCTTGGCGGCGGGCATCCTGTTGGGGACGGCGCTGCTGTTCTACCAGTCCAATGTCGTGGAGACCATTGAACTACAGGGCAATACCACCGTTGCCGATAGCGTCATTCTCAGCATTCTGGATGCAGAGGGCATACACCGGGGCGTGTGGATCCCGGACATTGACATGCTCCATTGCGAAAGGCGGCTGCGGGCTGCCGTGCCTGATCTTGCGTGGGTCGGCATCCGGCACACCGGCAACCGCCTTGTGGTGGAGGTGACGGAGGTCAAGCATGCCCCGGAACTGCTCCACGAGCGCACGCCCTGCAACATCATCGCCGCCGAAAATGCCCAGATCACGGGCGTTCGGGTGTATTGCGGACATCTGGAGCGTCTGATCGGAGACGGTGTCGCAAAGGGCGATCTGCTGGTCAGCGGCATGTACACGGACGAACGGGGGCAGATGTCCTATCATCATGCCATTGCCTCGGTGACGGGCATTTATGAACGGGAGGCAGAGCTGGCAGAACCTTTCACCGTCACGGAGACTGTGCCGACCGGAAATGTTGTCCGTCAGAAATGGCTGCGGATCTTCGGGCTGAAGCTCCCCCTGACATTCCGACAGCCGGACTTTGCGGAAAGTACCGAAGCGGAAACAGAGACCCCCTTCTCCTTTCTGGGCATGACACTGCCCTGCGGCATCCTCCAGCGCACCGTCACGGAGACCGTTACCACCGAGACGGCACGCACCGAAGAGGAAGTTCGTCTTGCCCTGCATGCGGCAGTCGTCCGCTATGAAAAAAATCTGCTCTCCGATGTGACGATACTGGACAGGACCCTTGACTACATACCCGGCGAGGACGGCATCACCTGCCGCCTGCACTACCGGGTAGAGGGTGAGATCGGGGCAGTATCGGATTTCTACATCCAGAAATAAAACAGGACTGCCGGAGCAGTCCTGTTTTTTGATAAGTCAGTCACATTACTGTTGTGCTGTCATCGGGAAATCAGTCGGTGCGTACAGGTTGATGACCAGACACAGAATGTTCAGTGCATCTTGAGGTGTAACAGCGCCGTCTACGTCTACGTCCGCATTGGTAACACCCTGATCGGTCAGTTCAGTGCCGTCAATGTTGAGCAGCATCTTGTTGACCAGAACAACGTCCTGCAGATTGGCAGATCCGCTGCAGTCAGCGTCGCCCCAAACAACATCCGTCGGGATAGGCTTGGTATCACCGTCCGTCGGATCAGGCTCGGTCGGAGTAGGATCGCTAGCTTCCTCGGTCGGCGTGGTCGGTTTCTGTACTTCGCCGTCACCAGCTTCAGCAGCTTCATCCTGCATGAAGGATGCGATCCATGCGAGCGGTGCGTTCCAGTTGATCGTTACCTCGTTGGTAGACCATGCTTCGATGGAGTCTACATAGCATCTCTGGGACGGGTTGCTGTCATCGCCCGGAACAAAGCCCAGCGCACGTACATACGGGTCTTGCAGACCTGCGTTAGGACCGCCGGACAGAACGCCGTCAGGAGCCATAGGCAGAGTCTTGTCAAGCTCGTAAGACCAGTATCTGTGGTGCGGGTTCGTCAGCTTGTAAGAACCGTAACCAGAAACGTAGGAGAAGGACAGCGGGTTGCAGCCGAGCAGGTAGTCCAGAGCGGAAACAACGCCGTTCATGTAGGTCACATCATTGGTCAGATCATAAGCGTAAGCCATGACGATCGTGTTGTTGATGACCATGGAGTTGGAACCCCACTCATAGCCCTTGATCATAACGTTCTCAGGCAGGTTGTTCGGGTCGTTGTAAGCAGGACCGTCATACTTGTAAGGGATACCATAACCCTGTACAGCTTCTTCATCCACATAAGCCTGTGCAGCTTCTACGATGGAATCCTCCAGCGTCTTCTGCTGATCAGGGGAAAGCAGATCTTTATGCAGAGCCAGTGTCAGAGAACCAGCAGATGCCGTGTTGCCCCAGTTGAAGGAGGTGAAGGAACCCTTGTTCTCACCGCCGGTGCATCTTGTCGTTACCTTGAAAGCATCTGCGTATTCGGAGAGCTTGTCAAAATACTTAGAGGCATCAGCATCTTCCATCTCCTTTGCGGAAACGAAGATCTCGCAAGCTGCCCAGTAAGCATCATCCTTGACCTCGGTATCACCGTAAGGGCCACCGCCCTTTGCCTGATACATCGGCGCATAGAGAGAATCTACTCTCTCCTCTTCCTTCGTGTAGTGAGTGCCCTGTGTCAGGACAGCCGGATAATAGTGTGCCTCATAAGCTGCATATGCCTTCTTTGCTTCATCCAGATAGAAGGCAGCCTTTTCAGCATCATAATCCTTCCAAAGTCTTGCTGCCTGTGCTGCGCAAGCTGCGTAGTTCAGGGTAGCTGCAAACGTCGGAGGCTTTACGATACGAACAGTCTCCCATTCCTTTTCATAGTCCCAAGGTCTTGTAGCCAGACCGGTCCACTTGTGGTCATGCAGCTTGTGGTAGACCATGCCTGCATACTTGCCCCATGTCGGATCATCTTCCTGAACGACCATCTTGGACATCCAGTCAAGTTCGTAAGCGCACTCATCGAGGATATCCGGATACTTGTTGCCGTTCTCCGGGATAATAATTGTACCAGAATCATCAGCAAACTTTTCGTTACCTGCATCCGGATCGACTTTGATAGCTCTCTCGTACATATTCTGGAGCGTCCATACGGAGATACCGCCGTTTACAACGTACTTACCATGGTCACCGGCATCGTACCAGCCGCCGCTTGCGGTGATAGTGGTGGATTTATATGTGTTGGTAGCTTCTTCCTTGCTTGCGTACTCATTCTTCCAGATGGTCTGAACGGTAGCCGTATCTATCTTGTGACCGCCTTCGTGACCCATGCCTGTGCCCTTGCCGTCAGATCCGCCGGATGTACAATATTTATCTTCAATATCGATACCGGAACGGTTCTGATAGAAGTAGTTGACCGCATTGGTCAGCAAGTCGTGCGAATCATCGGAATAGATGTTGTCGCCGATGTTGAAATCGAACGATCTCCAATCCTTGCCCTTGATGCGCAGGAAGTATCTGCCGGGTGTGGTGTAATCGGAGAAGTCGAGCTTGCAGACAGTATCTGCGGAATCCGGATCCTTGAATGCCTTGCCGGACGTTCCCTCATAAACGACCTTGTTAGATTTAGAATCTACCAGCTCGAAGTCGTAAGTATCGCCTACGCCGATAGAGATCTTGGTAGCGCCATATACGATGTCGCCTTGGTTGTCGCCCAGTGTAGCGATCTTAGCCAGATTGGAGTAGTAACCGATCTGGTTTACGGAGATAAAGTTGACAGGCTCACCGTCTACCTGCAATTCCGGATGTCCTACTACGCTGTAGTTACGGTCTGTTGCACCGTAGGACTTGCCCGGGTCAGCATCGCAGTCGTCGCAGGTCAGGCACTCGATGGACATATCATCGAACCAAAGCTCGTCGCCCTCCTGTGCATTACCCTCATACTGGTGACCCATTGCATAGTGGAATGCCCACTCAATACCTTCCAGATCTTGGGTCGGCTTGAATATGCCCTCATAGGTCTGCCAGTCCGTGGAAAGGACAGCAGCACTGCCGTACTGACCGCCCATGTGCGGACCCATGTGCATATTGCCCTGATTGCCGTCCAGCTCGAAGTACTCCTCATCGCCCTTGATATTACCGATCTTGGAGCAGAGCTGCATACCGGCTCTCTTTGCCTTTACCTTAAAGCTTACCTTGTACTCATGATTTGCCTTGAAATTGAGGTTTCTGCATCTGAACTGCAGATCCCACTTCTCACCGTCGCCGCCCTCCGGCACGAGGACTTTCAGGTGAACTACACCGTTGTCACCTTCCTTGGTCAGCTCAAACTCCTGCTTTGCGGGACTTGTCTCACAGGTGTGCCACGGAAGCGCCTTGTAATCGAAGGACGTTTCACCAAGCACCTGACCTGCTGAAACATCGATCGGCGCAAATTCTGCAGCCATCGGTGCGAGCATTGCCACAGCCATGATCCCGGCTATGACAGCTCTGGAAAATTTCTTATGCATTTCAGCACCCTCCCTTTTGAAAATTAGGTTTCAGACATACTGTATGCCAGTGCAATACACACAGCATCTCCACGTTTCTTGACGAGCAGATATACGTGGACTGCGGACAGTCCAACTCATCATTATCATTATATAATAGATACACAAAAAAGTAAAGCTTTTTTTTGAACTTTGGTACAATTTCCAATATACGGTCACAATTTTTGTGCATAATATACAAAGCAGCCTCTCCCGAGGGAAAGGCTGCTTACCTAGGAAAGCTTCAGACAGGCAGCTCCGTGAGCAGCTTGATCACGTAACTCAGGATGTTGAGCGCATCGACCGGATCGAGCAGTTCATTCCTGTCCACGTCAGCGTTCTTTGCCTGCTGGTCGTCCAGATCCGTGAGATTCAGCAGGAACTTGTTTATCTCAACGACATCCGCAAGCGTTACTCTGCCGTCCAAATTCACATCGCCGTAGACCACACCGTCCGGTGCAGATCCAGTAGCATCACCGCCGGAGGTCGTATCTTCCGGCTCGACCGGCACAGGGCGGGTCGGTGTCTCCGCATCCGGCGTTGTACCGTCCGGCTCGATGCCCCATACCAGCTCATCATTCACGTACATGGTGATATGGTCGTTGAGCGAATCGCTGCTCTTGAGGTCGGTAGCAGTCTCGATACCGCCCAGATAGGAGTAGTCATTCGTGGGATCCCATGCGCCCGTTGTCGGCTTTCCGTCCACGGCATCGGGAATGGAGACCCGGAACTGCACCTCGTCACGGTGTTCGCTCTGTCCGGTCGGCTGAATGGCACGTCCGTCCGGGAACTGGATCAGTGCATAGTAGGTATTGCCTGTCGGGTCGCCGTCGTACGGGAAAGGACCAGAGACTTCGGCAAAGCCCTGCTGTCCCTCCTGATACTGCTGAGAACCACAGATAATGGAAATATCATCCACCGAGAGCCCAGCCGCCAGCACTTCCGAAACATCGAAATAGTAGCGGTAGGAAACGTTCTTCTCCACTCTTGCCGGCCATGCCGTGTGGTTCATTGCCCATGCCTTGATCTCCGTGTAGCTGTCGCCGGAGCCGTTCAGGACGGCTGCCACTTCCCATTCCGCCCACTTTGGCGTTTCTGTCGGCGGGAAATCCGCCAGCGGCGTTCCGCCGTGGTCGTCGATCATAGCGCAGAGACAAGCTGTATATCCGGCATTGTAGTCGATAGCGACCTCTGTATACTGGTAGTCCGAAACTTTATAGCTGCCATAAGTGCCCGTGCTGTCCGGACCGCCGATCAGTGCGCCGTAAAGGGTATGTGCATATTCGGTCTGCCAGCCCTCTTCGCCGCCTGTTTCCTGACCGAGTTCGTTCCAATGGTCGTCATGGATGCCGGAAGCAGTCCTGTGGTGGATGGCGGTAGGCTGCTTATCGCCCATACCCAGCACATAGCTCATATTTTCCTCATTATCGCCGAAGCAGTAGTCCATCTGGCTGTCAGCCCAGTCGTTATACTTCTGCACCTTTGCGGCATCGTCCTTGAAGATCGTATCGCTGGCGAGCTTCGCAAGGAATGCCGTATTGGTAGCATGGCGCAGGCAGCCCCAGTTGGTGAGGTGAGAAAGCCCGCCGGGGGTAACTTTCCCCTCAAAGGGTTTCAGCCCGGCAGCTTCGCCCTCATTCATCCAGTAGCGGATGTGCTTGTCGATATGGTCGATCCATTCTTCTTTCCCGGTGATCTGCGCATAGAGGAGCGCAGCAGCCTGTGTCGTATCGTCCCACGCAAGCCCCCATGTGTACTTCCGGTCGTTCGACTGGTTTTCTGTGGGGAAATTCGGGATATAGTCGCTCTCGATCTTGTCCAGATACTTCTGATCGCCGGTCGCTTTATAGAGCCAGCAAGCGGCGTACATGCAGTCATCGACCCATGTAGAAGTATTGTACATCCCTGCCATACCGCCGACATCTTCCGTATCACGGATCGCATCTGCGCCCTCGAAAAGATCTTTTGCATGTTCAAGGTATTCCGCTGCCTTGTCAGGGTCGCTGTCTTGGAAGATCATATACCCCTGTGCGAGCGCCGCTGCGGAAAGGGCAGCAACGGTGGAGTTTTCGATGATGTCATAGGGACGTTCCCAGTCGTCGTTGTTCAGGTGATGCTTTCTCAGGTAAACTTCGGCACTGCACCAAATATTATGGTCAGTCGAGCCGCCGGTAAAGTCGCCGATCGTGCCGACCATTTTCCCGCCGCCTCGGTCTGCGCCAAGGACATAATCCATGCCCCACTGGATGTTGTTCCGGTAAAGCTCACCAAGCCCTGCCTTGTCTACAGCATCCTGATACTCCATATAGCCCCATGCCAGAATAGATGCACTATAGGCATTTGTCAGGGTGAATTTGAAGTGGTCGCCCGCATCGAACCAGCCGCCGGGAACGACATCTGTTTCCTTGCCGTCCTCGTCTACCATAGAATTGGAGCGCCATGAGACCTCGTTCCATTCCGGCAGGATGCCTGACTGCTGCACCTCATAGAAGAACATGGACTTCTGGAGCGCTTCCGCATAGTTATAGTCTCCCTCTGCCCTGACGGTCAGCGGGACAGCCGCCTGCATGGGTGCGGTCAGTGCAGCAGCACACACAGCAAGCCCGGCAAGGAATGCCGTCAATTTTTTCATAGTATCTTCCCCTCTCTGAAAAGTACTGCTTCGTCCGCCCCCGAAAGGGCGCATGTGTACATTATTATTGTACACGAAACGCTGTGGTTTGTCAAGTATTTTGAAAAAATAAAAAACTTATCGCATGATCTGAAAAAATTTTTCAAAAACCCCTTGACAGATCTTCTGAAATGTGGTATTATGAACTTGTGGGAAAAGTTAATAATTTATTCCTCAAATTATCAGGAGGCGGGTCCCATGAAGAAAAGCATCTACAGCCTTGTCCTAGCGGACGAGGTGGTCGCAGCCGTTGACCGGATGGCTTACGAGCTGCACACCAGCCGTTCCAACCTGATCAACCAGCTGCTTGCCGAACGGCTCTCCTGCACCACGCCGGAAATGCGCATGCAGTCCGTGTTCTCCGCCATGGATGCCCTGACGGAACAGTTCCGGGTGCTGGAGCAGACTTCCGCCCACCTGCTCTCCCTGCAAAGCCGTCTGGACTACAAGTACAAGCCCACCGTGCAGTATTTCGTGGAGCTGTACCGTGTCCCGGAAGACGGCGCAGCCGGAAAGCTCCGGGTGCAGCTCCGCACCCAGAATGCATCGCTCCTTGCCGTGCTTGACAGCTTTTTCCGGCTCTGGACGGAGTGGGAAAGCGCTTTCGCACAAGTCTCCTGCCGCATCACGGCTGGCAGACTGGAACGCACGATACGGGACACCGGTCTGCCGGAAGAAGCGCTCGGCAGGTGCATCAGCAGCTATATCCGACAGTTTGACAGCTATCTCAAAGCATGGTTTGCCGGCATTTCCAGCCCGCAGGAAACGGCACAGCAGCTCGGCACTGCGTTCGCTGTACAGGCACAGAAAACCGGTATCACAATATAAGGGGGTCTTGTTATGAACATGCAGAAATTCACACAGAAGTCACTGGAAGCTTTACAGGAAGCGCAAAACCTCGTGCGCACCGCACAGAACCCACAGATGGAACAAGTCCACCTGCTGACTGCTTTGCTCCGACAGGAAAACGGTCTGATCGGGCAGCTTTTGCAGAAAATGGGCGTGAACACACAGGAACTGCTCAGTCAGCTCCGGACGGAAGCGGAAAAGCTCCCGCAAGTCTCCGGCAGCGGCTACCAGCCGAATGCGCTCTATGTCTCCAAAGAGACCGAAGCTGTCCTGAATGCTGCCGAACAGCAGGCTGCCGCCATGAAAGACGAATATGTTTCGGTCGAGCATATCTTCCTCGCCCTGACCGAACATCCCGACAGCACTTTGCAGAAGCTGTTCCGGCAGCATGGCATCCAGAAAAATACCTTTTTGCAGGTACTGATGCAGGTGCGGGGCAATACCCGTGTCACCAGCGAAAACCCGGAAGAGACTTACGATGTGCTTGCCAAGTACGGGCAGGATCTGGTGGAACTTGCCCGGCAGAACAAGCTTGACCCTGTCATCGGACGGGATGCTGAGATCCGCAATGTCATCCGCATTCTCTCCCGCAAGACCAAGAACAACCCCGTTCTCATCGGAGAACCCGGTGTCGGCAAGACTGCGATCGCCGAGGGGCTTGCTCTGCGTATCGTCCGGGGCGATGTACCCGACAGCCTGAAAGACCGCAAGGTGTTCTCCCTCGATCTGGGGGCACTGGTCGCCGGGGCAAAGTACCGGGGCGAATTTGAGGAACGGCTGAAAGCTGTCCTCGCCGAGATCAAGAAAAGTGAGGGCGGTATCATCCTGTTCATCGATGAACTGCATACCATTGTGGGGGCAGGCAAGACGGACGGTGCAATGGATGCCGGCAACCTGCTCAAGCCCATGCTTGCCCGTGGGGAACTGCACTGCATCGGTGCGACTACCCTCAACGAGTACCGCCAGTATATCGAGAAAGATCAGGCGCTCGAACGCCGTTTTCAGCCCGTCATGGTCGATGAACCGACCGTGGAAGATACCGTTTCCATTCTGCGTGGGCTGAAAGAACGCTACGAGGTGTTCCACGGTGTGCGCATCCATGACGGTGCGCTGCTGTCGGCGGCTTCGCTTTCGGACAGGTATATTTCGGACAGATTTTTGCCGGACAAGGCGATCGACCTTGTGGACGAGGCGTGCGCCGTCATCCGGACGGAGATGGACTCCATGCCGCAGGAGATGGACGATATCTCACGGCAGGTCATCCGGCTGGAGATCGAGGAAACTGCCCTGAAAAAGGAGACAGACGCCGTTTCACAGGCGCATTTGCAGGAGATCCAGAAAGAACTCGCCGAGCTGCGGGACAAACTGGCTGCCATGAAAGCCCAGTGGGAGAACGAGCGCTCCGGTATCAATAAAGTCCAGAAGCTCCGGGAAGAGATCGAACAGACCACCGCTGCTATGGAAAAGGCAGAACGGGAGTACGATCTGCAAAAAGCTGCGGAACTGAAATACGGCAAGCTCCCCGGTCTCCAGAAGCAGCTAAAGGAATGCGAAGCTGCCGGAACAGAAACGAAGTCCGCCCTGCTGCGTGACGAGGTGACAGCCGAGGAGATCGCCGAGATCGTGGCACGCTGGACGGGTATCCCGGTCTCCCGGCTGATGGAGGGCGAACGGGAAAAGCTCCTGCACTTAGAGGACGTGCTGCACCAGCGTGTCATCGGGCAGGACGAAGCCGTCACGAAGGTGAGCGAAGCGATCCTGCGCTCCCGTGCGGGCATTCAGGATCCGGACAGACCGATCGGTTCGTTCCTGTTCTTAGGACCTACGGGCGTGGGCAAGACGGAGCTTGCCAAGGCTCTGGCACAGGCACTGTTTGACGATGAGAACAATATGGTGCGCATCGACATGAGCGAATATATGGAGAAATTCAGCGTGAGCCGCCTGATCGGAGCGCCTCCCGGCTATGTCGGCTACGAAGAGGGCGGTCAGCTCACCGAAGCCGTCCGCCGCAAGCCCTACAGCGTGGTGCTGCTGGACGAGGTGGAAAAGGCACATCCGGACGTGTTCGATCTGCTGCTGCAAGTGCTGGACGATGGCAGGATCACCGATTCGCAGGGGCGGACGGTGGACTTCCGGAATACGATCCTCATCCTGACTTCCAACTTAGGTTCGCCGGACATTCTGGAGGGCATACAGGCAGACGGGGAGATCTCACAGGCGGCACGGGAGCGTGTCAATGCCCTGCTGCATCGGCAGTTCCGCCCCGAATTCCTCAACCGACTGGACGAGATCGTATTCTACAAGCCGCTGCAAAAAGCAGAGATCTTCCGCATCGTGGAACTTCTGCTCGATGATCTGCGCAGCCGCCTGCAAGAACAGCAGCTCGGTCTGGAGCTGACCGATGCCGCCAAACAGGCGGTCGTGGACAACAGCTATGATGTCAGCTTCGGGGCAAGACCGCTGCGGCGCTACATCCAGCAGAAGCTGGAAACGCTGATCGCAAGGCGCATCCTTTCGGACGTACCTGCACCGGGGACGACGCTCACCGTCGATCATCGGGACGGGCGGTTCGTACTGGATCAATAAGCATGCTGAGGGGACACACCTGTGTCCCCTCATTTTGCAGAAAAAGGAAACGGACACAGGGAGGGCGGTCAGCAAAAATGCAGTTTCCAAAAGTATTTCAAAAAATGGAAACCACCCCGTTCTGTATTGACTTGCACTTTTTGACATGCTATAATAATTATTGTCAAGGCGGGTGGGGGGAATTATGGTAACAGGAGATGATCATTACGGAATTTGGGAAAAAATTAAGTGCGGTCATGCTTGCACACAATACTTCATCCGCAGAACTGTGTGAAAAACTAAACATGAAACGGTCGCATTTCAGCAAGATCAAAAACGGACATCTGCTCTTGGCAAGCTATGACATGATCGAGGAGATCTCACAGGTGATGTCCCTTGCCCCCGAGGAAAAACTGGAGCTGGCAGAAGCCTTTCAGTATGACCGTTCCTCCCCGGCGAACCAGTTCGTCAGCCGGGCATTCAACAAGCTCTATTCCATTACTTACCCGACCATACCGGAAAATTACCTGAAAGCCCGTGCGCCCCAGCCGGGCAAGGACATCTGCGGTCTGGAAGAACTGACCGCCGCCGCTGTGTGGCTCTGTCAGGGGGCGGCACAGGTGCGTCTTCTGGAGTCGCCCGTTTATGCAAGGGAGACCTTCGTGGAATGTCTGTTTGCTTTACTCGGCGAGGACTGTGCGGTCACATGGCTGATACCGCTCGACAAAAACGAGACCGGCATGGACTTTCTCTCGATCGTCAATGCCATTCCGGCGCTGCTGGTCAAGAATGTCGCACCGTGCGGCTTTCAGACGGATGTCAACAGCTTTATCGAGAGCAGCCGGTATTGTTTCCGGCTCATCACGGACAGGGGCATGATCTTGTTCGATAAGGAAACCGAAAATGGCGTGTTCCTGAACGAGGAGAGCTTTGTCCATGCCGAAAGGCAGCACTTTGACACGCTCCTCGAAAAAGCAGCTCCGTTCATCAGCGTGTACAGCGATCCTATTGTCTTTTTGCAGGATATGATGACGACCGGGAAAGACATGGTCTCCGGCGGAGAACTGTATCTCCTCAAAAAGACCCCGTGCTACATCATGGAGGCGAACGTCCGGTACATTTATGAGTACATTGCAGATCTTGACAACAAGGAGCTGATCGCGTAAAATTATATCCGCTTTCTGGGGCAATATCTCGGTGATGCGACTGTCACACATGATATCTTTTTTGAGGACGGGATAGAGATCATTCTGCAGGGCAAAAAGCTGCGGGAAATGCTGTCCTTTACGAAAGAGATCCCGCTCGAACTGCGGGAAGATTCGCTGCACAGAGCCGTCAAAGTGGCAAGGGAGACGGACACGAACAGCTACAATGCTCTGCGTTTCCCAGCGATACGGATGTCGGACAACACGGTCGTCAACCTCAGGACAAACGGCATGCTTCTGGTCATGGTCGATTTTGAGGGAAAATGCTATATTTCCGTGGTCTATAACAAGCGCATCACGGATATGTTTGTCGATCATCTCAAAAAGCTCGAAAAATGGGGGATACTCCGTTCCAAAGACGACACGCTCCGGCTGATGGAGCAGGCGCTTGGGCTATAGCGTATATTGGAAAGCACAGGTGTGCTTTCTGGTATAGATGTCTGCACAGATGCTGGCGCGCGGTTCATCTGGACAGGCAAATTTCAGTAAAGAGAGGTCACAAGGATGAAAAAGAAAGGCAAAACATTTCTGTCACGTGCAGCAGCCGGACTTTCTTCGGCGGCAGTTGCACTGACCTTTACGCTCCAGACCGGAGCGGGGGTGTCGGCAGCGGCAGCAGGATCCGAACTGACAGAAGAAGAATTAACAGCCCTCGAAGAACAGGCATGGGCAAACGCAGATGTGGATAATGACGGGGCTCTCACACCCATAGATGTGCTTCTTATCCTAGAATATGTTACTGGTTACAGCGATCAGATCGAGCTTGTCGTGAGCGAAAATGCCACACTTGCCGGCGATTTCAACTGTGACAACAAAGTCGACATCACGGATGCAGTGGGGGTCAGCGAGTGGCTTGGGAACAGCAGCACCTTTTCCGAGCTGCTGAGTCCGTCTGCGACCGAGATCGCATACGATCTGGATATGTCGAACGTTTACCTTGAAAGCGGAAGGGATAGTTATGCAGAAGGCACTATCACTTTTGAAGTACCGGATACCAATGCAAAATGCGTTGCGCTCCATGGCAAACTCACCCTTGATGGTTATGATCTCGGTGATATGGGCTTTGAATTAGTGGAATTGGCAATACAGCATGTGGAGAGTTTTGACGACTATCGGGATCGGGATCGGGTGACTTTTGTACCCAACTACGAAACGGGAGAGTTTTCGGTGATCATCCCCAATGACGGCAGCGCTTCGGTAACGTTCTCGTTTGAGCTGGAGTGTCAAGCGCCTACAGATGGTGCATACTACGACCTTTGTCTGGATGCTGACATTGCGACTGCTACAAAGATCACATCGACACAAGTCACAAAGGCACTTTATGTGTGGGATATAGCAACGACAGGACCAGAGCCGACCGAGCCTGTATCGACCGAAACAGAACCGACAGAAGCAACAGGATCCGCACCGACCGATCCGCCGGAAGATGCGCCTGTCACATTCAAAGAACAGGCACAGGTAAACGGCGATGTGGACATGGACTGTTGCCTTTCCATGCTGGATGTCTATGGCATCATGAGATATGCTGCCGGTGTGATCAGCCAAGCCGATTTCCCGTTAAACACCGGTGGGGTCGGAGGAGATTCATCGATCAGCTACACAGTATCGGAACAAGCTTTAGAAAATGTATATTTTGGTGATTTCAACTGTGACGGTGTAGTCAACACCGCTGATGCTGCGGCACTCTGCCAGTATATCGAACAGGGCGATGCTGTTCTTGATGCTATCGAGGACCCGTCTGATGACGAAGAACCGACACCCGTGGAATATTATCTGCCCGACAGTGTAGTCGATAGAGATCATAAAGATTATACATGGGTCAATATTGATTTTAACGTACCCCAGACAGATGACTACGTTGCGATCGAAGGTAGGCTTTACATTGATGGCAGATATTTTGAAGATACGGGCTTTGAAGTGATCGGTACAGACTGGGCAGATCAGGATAGAGACACTGTGTCAGGGCTATTTGTTTTCAATGAATACACAGGAGAATTTTCGTGGATCGTACAGAGTGATGAACCCTTGATGACAGAGCTTTCTCTTGCAATGTACTACAATGATGAAGAATATGACGCAATTATCGATGGTAAAGTATTCGATTTTAGTATGTATGCAGCCGTGATGAATGCCGCAGGTCAGGAAGCATACTGTGAAAATTATATGTCCGGTAGTTTAGTCGTTCCTCCCATTGAATTTTACGAACCCGACCCGACTGAACCCGACCCGACCGAACCTGACACGACCGAGCCTGAGCCGACCGAAACAGAAGCAACAGAAGCAACAGAGCCAGCTCCGACAGAACCCGAGCCGACCGAGCCTGCACCGACTGAAACAGAACCAACAGAAGCGACAGAGCCAGCACCGACAGAACCCGCACCGACAGAACCCGCACCGACTGAAACAGAACCAACAGAAGCAACAGAACCCGAGCCGACTGAACCTGCACCGACTGAACCTGCACCGGAAACAACACCGTATTCAGAGGAGCAGCTCATCGAGTGGGCGATCAATGACTACGAGACAAGAAACGGCGCAGCTCCTGCGGATGCACAGCTGACCGAGAACGAAGATGACACGGTATCGATCGTCCTGACTGATGCGGAGGGCGCGATCCTGGAGACCTATGTGATCGACCCCGTGACCGGAGAAGGCGTATTCGGGGATGGTACTTATGTGACCCTGCCGCAGACAGGCAGATATGACATGACGAATTATTACATCGCTTTCGGCGCATTGCTGTGTGTGGGCATGGGTCTGTTCCTCGTGATCCGCTCCGGACTGCTCCGCAAGAAACGTGAAAACTAAGTCTCTGCGGCAGCGGATCATTTCAGTCATTTTGTCCGATCCTGCATGGTGATCATTGTACAAAATGATGATATTTTCAAAAATTATCAGAAAAAATCCAATTTATTTTCATTTTCGTTGTTATATAAATGAGGAGAGGGAAAGAGCGCAGTCCCGTAGCTGTACTGCCGGAACTGCACAAACGCTGCACCGCCGTTTTACCGGGGGTGCAGCGTTTTGTTGTATGACAGAAGCAGGGATCACCGTATCGTTCATCCCTGCTTCCTGCCTGCTCTATTTATCTTTGCGCATTTTCTGGATCGCCTCTGCACCAGCCTGCATGAGCTGCCCTAATTTCTGCGTTTCGGGCTGACGTTCTTCTTCGGGTGCGGGTTCTTCGAGGGGTTTGATGCCAAACATATCCTCCAGATGCTTTGCCCGCAGACGCTCCTCCGTCCACTCGCTGGCGATCTCATACAAAAATGCCACCACCGGCGGTCCGATGATAAAGCCCGGCACGCCAAGGATGCTGCTCCCGAGCAGACAGGCGAAGATCGACCAGAACGGCCGCAGCCCGATCGAACCGCCCACGATGTGCGGATCGAGGAAGTTGCAGTCGAACTGCTGCAATACGACGATCAGGATCACATAGGGGATCGTCATTTTCGGATCCTCAAACAGCACCAGCACGCCCGTAATGAAGCCGCCGACAAACGGTCCGAAGAACGGCACGACATTGGTCACGCCTACGATCACCGCCAGCAGCACCGGGTACGGATAGTTGAACCACGGGATCAGATTGAGAAAGCTCAACAGGATGAAGCAGATCATGCCGATGATGAGGGAATCCACCATTTTGCCACGGATCGCACCGTTGAGCTTGCGGTTGCCTCTTGCGAACATCCGGTGCATGGTGTTGGAAGTGCCGGTCGGGAAAATGCTGTAGACCATCTGCTTGATCTGCCGCATCAGCCGTTCCTTGTCAATGATGATATACACCGACAGGATCAGACCGATCACCAGATTGTACACGACATTGAACACGCCCTTCACGCCCGTGTAGAAATACCCGAACAGCAGGTTCGCCTGTGATGGCAGATCGTCCTTGAGCCATGTTTCCGCCGCCGCAAGACCGCTTAAAATGGCACTGTTCGCATAGCTGCCGAGGGCAGTTTCATTGTTGAAAAAAGTCTTGTTCTGGAGCTGTGTCGTCAGGCGGTCGATCTGGGAGGGCAGTTCCTTGACGATGCCGGAAATGCTGTTGGAGATCTCCGGCACGATCAGACTCAGCAGCCCGCCGATAAAGATCAGCGCCGTCAGCAGTGTCAGCAGCGCCGATACGACCCGTACCCGCCGGGGCAGTTTCGGGGTCGCTTTTTCCCGGCGGGAAAAGATGTCCAGCAGGTTCCGTTCGTAGAACCGTGCGATCGGGTCAAGCAGATAGGCAAAGATCAGTCCCCAGAGCACCGGGCTGATACCCGACAGGATCGCTCCGAAAAATGCCGAAATATTCGCCAGATATTGCAGCAGATAGTAGAACAGGATCAATGCCGCCACCGTCAGGAATACCCAGAGGGAGACACTTGCCTTTTCTTTCCATGTCCTTCCGGAATGGTCTTTCAGAAAATCAGGTCCTTGCAACGTTTACTCCTTTCGTTTACGGGAAGCACGGACGGCATTTTCATACTGGATCGCCTGTGCATTGACAGCACCCTCTCCCTTGACGGGGGTGCAGTGGAGAAAGCTGCCGTCCGGCTGTCCCTCTCTTGCCTTGGTATTGTCCGACAGACAGAGCTGCACCATAGCGATCGCCTGCTCCCGGAGCTGCGGGTCGAGCAGCGGCGCACCGACCTCCACACGATGCTGTGTATTACGGGTCATGAGGTCTGCGGAGCTGATGTATACCCGCCGTCTTTCCGGCGTGCCGAAAATATAGATGCGGCTATGTTCGAGATACCGCCCCACGATGCTCACGATGCGGATATTGTCCGTATACCCCGGCACGCCCGGCTTCAGGCAGCAGATACCACGCACGACAAGTTCAATTTTCACGCCTGCCTGTGAGGCTTCGGCAAGCTTATCCATGATGCCCCGGTCGCTGATGGAATTCACCTTTGCTGCAAAATAGGCAGGTCCACCGTTTTCGGCATGGCGGATCTCCTCTTCGAGCATGGCAAGTATCTTCCCCCGCATACACAGCGGTGCGACCAGAAGCTGCCCCGTCTGCTCCACCAGTGAATCCGTGGAGAGCGCATCGAACACGTGCCTTGCATCCGCTGCGATCTCCGAGTTGGCAGTCATCAGGGAGAGGTCGGTGTAAATGCGGGCAGTCTTTTCGTTGTAATTGCCCGTGCCGATCTGCACGAAGTTTTCCACGCCGTTTTCCGTCCGGCGGGAAATGAGCAGGAGCTTGGAATGGACTTTCATATTGTGCGGACCGTAGATGACCGTACACCCGGCATCTTCGAGGCGCTTTGCCCATGCAATATTGTTTTCCTCATCGAACCGTGCCCGCAGTTCCACCAGAACCAGCACATCCTTGCCGTTTTCGGCAGCCTGACAGAGTGCTTCGACCACCCGGCTGTTGGCTGCGACACGATAGAGGGTGATCTTGATGGACACCACATCCGGATCCAGTGCCGCTTCATCCAGCAGGCGCAGGAAGGGCGAAATGGACTCATATGGATAGGACAGCAGAATGTCCCTTTGCAGGATCTGGCTCATCATGCTCTTCCGTGCGGAGATGTCTGCCCGATTTTGCGGCTTGTTCTGCGGATAGCAGAGCGCCGGGTCATCGTTGGATTCTGCGAGCTTATAGACAAAGGACAGGTCAAGCGGTGTTTCCTCAAAGAACACCTGCCGGTGTTTCAGCCCGAGTTTCTGGATCAGGTAGTCCATCGCCTCCGGCGCAAGGGCGCTGTTCATTTGCAGGCGGACAGGTTCACGCTTGCGGCGCTTGGCGACCTGCTCCTCCATGATCTCCCGAAGATCCGAACCGCCGCCCGTGGCGGCATTGGAAAATTCGATCACACCGCTTCTCGTCACACGCATGACAGCGGCATCCAGTACCCGGTAGCCCTTGAATGCCTGTGGTGCAAAGTGCAGGATCAGATCCTCGAGCAGCATGAACCGCCACGCTTTGCCGGTGCGGATGACCCTGCCGGATCTTGTCCATGCCGGGATGATACCGAGCTTGATGCCCCGCTTTGCCGCAATGTGTACCACCACATAGAGCGCCTTGTTGCGCAGGAACGGGAACGGCTGCCGCTTGTCGATGATGATCGGGGACAGCAGGGGTTTCACCTCACGCTTGAAATACTGCTCCAGAAAGCGCTGTTCCTCCGCATCCGCATCCCCGAACATGATGCGCTCAAATCCATAGTTCTTCAATTGCTCCATGGTGTGGGAATAGGCACGGTCTTTCCGGGGGAGCAGCTCCCGTATGCCGTCCAGCATGGCACGGAATTGTTCCTTGGGTCTCCTGCCGCTGCGGGAGTCCTTTTTCTTCGGATCATGCTTCATGCGGTCGAGCATCGTACCGACACGCACCTGCACGAACTCGTCTAAATTGCTTTGGTAGATGGCAGAAAACCCGAGCTGTTCGAGCAGCGGGACATCCGGGTCCTCTGCTTCTTCGAGTACACGGACATTGAAATTGATCCATGACAGTTCCCTGTCCATATAATAAGGCTGTACCATAGACAACGCTCCTTTTCATGGGAAATGGGGTACGGAGACCGGACAGTATGCAAACGTCCCCGTTCTCCGGGTACTACTTTCTATTATACCACATCTGGGCAGAAAATGGAATAGGCAATTGAAAAAAATTTCGTTTTCTTTGCATTTTGTGAAAAAAATTCCGGATGATCATTGATTTTTTCCGGGATATCTGCTATAATAGTAAAAGGTGCAACGATTTATCCATGCAGGAGGCTGTTATGAACAAGATCCAGAGATTTTTTGCAGAGATGAAAGAGAAGAAAGTCGCCTTTATCGGCACAGGTGTCAGCCATACGGAGCTGATCCTGATGTTCCGGGACAAGGGCATCGCCGTGACCGTGTGCGACAAGCGCACTGCCGACAAGTTTCAGGAAACATATGACCGGCTCTCGGCAAAGGGCGTGCAGTTCATTTTAGGGGAGAACTATCTGGGATCCCTGACAGATTTTGACGTCGTGTTCCGCACACCGGGTATGTATTTCAACGACCCCGCCCTCACAAAAGCAAGAGAAGTAGGCGTGGTCGTGACTTCCGAAATGGAAGTGTTCTTCGATCTGTGTCCGTGTAAAATTTACGGTGTCACCGGTTCGGACGGGAAATCGACCTCGACGACCCTCATTGCGGAGATCCTTGCCGCATCCGGCAAGACCGTACACAAGGGCGGCAATATCGGCAGAGCGCTGCTCCCCATCATCGAACGCATCCACGAGGAGGACTGCGCCGTGGTGGAGCTGTCGAGCTTTCAGCTCATCTCCATGCGGAAAAGCCCGGACACTGCCCTCATTACGAACATCACCCCGAATCACCTTGACGTACATGGCACGATGGAAGAATACATCCAGTGCAAGACCAACCTCATCACCCACCAGAACGCCTTCTCCCGTGCCGTCCTGAATCTCGACAATGACGGCACACGGGCGCTCGCTGGATCGGTGCGTGGGCAGCTTGGCTGGTTCTCCCGCCGGGAAAAGCCGGAACGGGGTGCATACCTCCGGGAGGACGGTATGCTCTGCTACACGGAAAATGGCACGGACACCCCGGTCGTACACCGGGACGACATTCGTATTCCGGGGATGCACAACGTGGAGAATTTCTTGGGTGTCATTGCAGCCCTCTGGGGCGATGCGCCTGTTTCCGCCTTTGTCAGGGTCGCAAAGGAATTTGGCGGCGTGGAGCATCGTATCGAATTTGTCCGGGAGCTTGGCGGTGTGAAATGGTACAATGACAGCATTGCCACCAGTCCCACGAGAGTTCTTGCCGGGCTGCGTTCGTTCTCGCAGAGAATTATCGTCATTGCAGGCGGCTATGACAAGAAGATACCCTTTGAGCCAATGGCAGAAACTGTCTGCGAACGGGTGAAGCTTCTCATCCTCATGGGGGCAACGGCAGAAAAGATCGAAAAAGCCGTCACTGCCGCCAAAAATTACGACCCGGAACATATCCGCATCCTGCACGCTGCCTCTATGGAAGAAGCCGTCCTGACCGCAAAGCGGGAAGCACTGCCGGGCGATATCGTGACGCTTTCCCCCGCCTGCGCCAGCTTTGACCTCTACCCGAATTTTGAAGCAAGAGGTCTGCACTTCAAACGTCTTGTAAAGGAGCTGACAGAATGAACCGTCAGGAACTGCTTTCCCTGCTGACTGCCTTGTGCAAAGTCCCCGGCGTTTCCGGCGCAGAGGACACGGCTGCGGCGATCGCCTGCAAAGCCCTTTCCGCTTACTGCCCGGATGCACAGATCCGGCACGGCAATGTACTTGGCACGTGCGGCAGCACGGACAGCAGCGCACCGCATGTCCTGCTCGATGCCCATATCGATCAGGTGGGCTTGATCGTGACCTCGGTCACGGAGGACGGTTTCCTGACCGTGGGGCAGGTCGGCGGACTGGACAGGCGGCTTCTTCCGGCACAGCGTGTCACGGTACACGGGAAGCAAGCCGTTCCCGGCGTGATCTGCTGTATGCCGCCGCATCTGACAGACGGCACGGAAAAAGCTCTTTCGTGGAAAGAAGTCCGCATCGACACAGGCTATCCGGTGCAGGAACTACAGGAACTCGTTAAGCCGGGAGACTGTATCACGTTTGACGGCGTGGCAGCAGAAATGCCGGGCGGCAGGTTCACCGCTCCGGCACTGGACGACCGCTGCGGCGTGGCTGCGATATTATATGCACTCGATGCACTGAAAACTGAAACGCTCCCCTGCCGGATCACCGTCCTGTTCTCCACACAGGAAGAAGTCGGCGAACGGGGTGCGATGATCGGGGCATTTGCCGTTGATCCGGATATGGCACTTGCGGTGGATGTCTCCTTTGCAGGAGACGGCAAGCGGACGGAGACAGGCATTGCCGGAGCAGGTGCGATGATCGGCTTTTCGCCGTCACTGTCCCGGCGCATTTCCGATGCGCTCGTTCATGCTGCCGTGGCGGAGGAAATTCCGTGGCAGTATGAAGTCATGCCCGGCACGACCGGCACGAATGCCGACCGTTTCAGCGTGACACGGGAGGGCATTGCTGCCTGCACGGTATCCATTCCGCTGTACAATATGCACACACCGGCGGAAAGCATTGACCCGGCAGATGTGGCATACACCGGGAAACTGATAGCAGCCTTTCTCAGGAGGTGCGTATCATGCTGAATTACCTGAAAGAACTGACACAGCTCTGCGGTATTTCCGGGGATGAAAGTGCAGTTGCTGCCTATATTTCCGAACAGATCAACGGATTTGACGGCATTCTCGAAATGCGGCAGGATGCCCTCGGCGATCTCCTCGTCCATAAAAAAGGCAAATCCCCCGCAAAGCGCAGGGTGCTTGTCGGGGCGCACATGGATGAAGTGGGCTTGATCGTCACCGGACTGGAGCCGGACGGACGGCTGTCCGTTGCCCCTGTCGGCGGTATCGAACCGGATGCCGTACTCGGCAGGGCGGTGCAGATACCGGGCTTGGGCTATGGGGTGATCTCCGCTGTGCCCGTTCACAAGCTGTCCGACAAGGAAAAGGACGAAAAGCCCGACTGGAAGTCGATGTTCCTTGACATCGGCACGAAAAATGCCGAAGAAACGGCAAAACTCCTTTCGCCGGGTACTTCCGCCGCCTTTGTCGGGGACTGGACGGAACTGGGCGGCGGCAGAGTGACGGCAAAAGCCATTGACGACCGCTTCGGGTGTGCGGTCATGCTGCATCTGCTGAAAGGGGAGCTTGCCTATGATACGTGGTTCGGCTTCTTCGTGCAGGAGGAGATCGGACTGCGTGGCAGCCGGACAGCGGCATTTGCGGTCGATCCGGAAGCTGCCCTTATCCTCGAAGCGACCACGGCGGCAGACCTTGACGGCGTACACGGCAGTGAAGCGGTCTGCAAACTGGGGGGCGGTCCGGTGGTCTCTTTCATGGACAGAAGCACGATCTACGACCGGGCATTCTACCGGGAAGCCTTTGCACAGGCGGAAGCCCTCGGCATCCCCTGTCAGACCAAGACCCGCATTGCAGGCGGCAATGATGCCGGGGCAGTCCACCTCACGAGAGAGGGCGTGCGCACCATGGCAATTTCCGTGCCGTGCCGCTGTCTGCACACCCCCTCTTGTACGGCACAGATCAGCGACATGGAGCAAAGCCTCCTGCTTGCTGAAAAAATGACGGAGAAGTTACAGGAAGTATGATCCAGCTTATCACAAAAGAACGGGATCTGAATACCTACCTGCTGCGAAAAACGTGGCGGGGTCGGAAGATGTTCGCCTACTATAAAGCCTATGGGCTGGACTATCCGTTCTGTCAGTTCTACACGGTCGGGGAAAGCGGTATCCTGCTCGTTTTCAACAGCACGGTGTACATCGTCAGCGCCGACGAGGAAGAAGCGGAGGACATAGCGCTGTTCATCCGGATGCACATCCCGTTCCGGGTGGAATGCAATGGACCCGTCCTGCATATGCTCTCGGAGCTGCTGCCGGAATACTGTTCCCTGCACCGCACAGCCTTTGAACTGCGCCCGGATCCGGAAGCTGCCGCTGCGGAGACGTTTGTGGAATTCAACCCCCGTCTGGAGGACGTGTACCACATCCTGCACGAGGGATTCCCGAACTTGGAGGACTATGCGCTGTGGCTGACGGACACCTCACACCGATGCAGGCATGGGGTCAGCCATGTGCTGACCTATAAGAACAGCACCACGGCAACGATCATGTTTGACATTGACAATTGTGTGCTGGTCAGTCAGGTGGCAACGCTCCCGGAGGCAAGGGGCTTGGGGCATGCCCGCATTTTCCTGCGGTGGCTGGCAGGCTTTCTGGCGCAATTCGATAAAAAAGCCATTCTGTACGCACTCGACATCCGGGAGAGTTTTTACCGGGAGATCGGCTTTCAGCCGGTGGAAACGGAATTTGTTCTGGAGCGCAGGCAGGATATGGAACAGATCACGAAAGGACTGCTGGATAATGGGAATACGTGACTTTTTTTCAGTCGATGCACGCATCGAAGCCCTCGGCGAAGCGGCAGAACAGGCTTGTGCGGAGACCTTCGCCCGCATCGAGGAGACCGCACAGCACAATGCTGCGAAAGTATTGCGGAGCTTTCAGGACAACCGTGTCAGCGAACCCTGCTTTGCGGCAAGCACGGGCTACGGCTACGGCGATATGGGCAGGGATGTGCTTGACAAGGTCTGGGCGCAGGTGCTCGGTGCGGAAGATGCATTGGTGCGGCATAATTTCGTTTCGGGGACACATGCGCTGACGGTGGCGCTGTTCGGCGTGCTTCGACCGGGGGACAGGCTGGTCTCCGTGACGGGGGACACCTATGACACGCTGCAGCCCGTACTGGGCACGGCAGGCAATGCCGGAGATGGGTCGCTGAAAGATTTCGGGGTCATCTATTCGCAGATCAGCCTGAAGCATGACGGTTCGCCCGATCTGGAAACCATCGAAAAGCGCATTTCCGGTGCGAAAGTCGCCTACATCCAGCGCTCACGGGGCTACACCCTCCGGGAGGCATTCACGACTGACACCATTGCAGAGATCTGCAAGGCAGTCCGCCGGGCTGATCCGCAGACGATCATCATGGTGGACAACTGCTACGGTGAATTCGTGGAGACCATCGAACCCACACAGGCAGGGGCGGATCTCATCATCGGCTCTATGATCAAGAATGCCGGCGGCGGCATTGCCCGGACGGGCGGCTATATCGCCGGGCGTGCCGACCTCGTGGAAAAATGCGCCTATCGGCTGACATGCGTGGGGCTTGGCAAGGAAGTCGGCTGTACGCTTGGCATGAACCGGGAGCTGTTTCAGGGGCTGTACTTAGCGCCCGACATTGTCGCAAATGCTCTGAAAACGGCGGTTTTTGCCTCGCAGGTGTTCACCATGCTGGGCTTCCGGTGTACGCCGGCTGCGGATGCCGTGCGGGGCGACATCGTGACCGCCGTGGAACTGCGCACGCCGGATGCGCTCTGCGCCTTCTGCCGGGGCATCCAGAAAGGCTCTCCGGTCGATGCCTATGTCACCCCCGAACCGTGGGACATGCCCGGCTACGAGGACAAGGTCATCATGGCGGCAGGCGCATTCACCAACGGCGCATCCATCGAGCTTTCGGCAGACGGTCCGCTGCGCAGTCCCTATGCGGCATGGATGCAGGGCGGCATCAGTTGGCGAAGCGGCAAGATCTCGGTGCTTTTAGCGGCGCAGGAGCTGCTGGAGCAGGGGGCAATTACGCTGTAAAGCGTGTATCAAGGAGGTATTACCATGGCAGAAGAGATCAAAGAACAGGGCAGCGTACCCAAACAGCGCAAGCATGGGAAATTGTCCCTGAAACGGCTTGGCATTATTTTAGGCATCGTGCTGGCGGTCATCGTGATCATTGTGGTGATCATCGTCGTCACAGGGCTGCGCAATGACGGCAAGCGCTATGCGGAAAAACTGGCGGAACAGATCGGTGTCAGCCCTGAAACGGCCGGCAAGTATGCCCACATGACATTGGAGGGTTCTTCGGAGTATGCGTTCATCAACATGGCAGCCGAGGACTGCCCGCACCTGTTCGAGAGCAAAAAGACCGTGCAGGTCAGCGGTGTCACACTGCCGCAGTGGGTCATCTACGTGCAGGAGAACAACAACACCATTACCGGTATCGAATATTATGATTACCGGCAGCTTGAAAAATACGGCAACGGTGTCAAGACCAAGTCCCACATCGAACCAAGCGGTATCACTACCAGCATGGATGCAGATGCCGTCCAGCACTACATAGGCTTTGCGCCCTTGCAGACACGGTATACCAATGACGGCATTCAGGAAGTTTACAAGTACTATTACAAGGATCAGAACACGAACAATACTGTCTCCTATCTGCTCCGTGTGGACTATGTGGACGGGCTTGCAGCCAGCATGTCGGAGGAGGAGAATGTATTCATCCTCTCCGTTCTGAAAGTGGATCAAAACTGAGAAACAGCACCCGGACAGGGTGCTGTTTTTTTAGATCATTCGGTTTTTTCATCGGCGGGCTGGACAGCAGATGTACCGGTCGTGGGCTTGAGCTTGAATCTGCCCACCTGCTCCTGATAGGAGGCTGCCATTTCGTTTTGGCAGTCCACCGTTACGGCGATCTGTTCCAGAAATTTGGTGATGCTGCTCAGTTCTCCGCAGGAATCCGTCAGCATCTCCCGTGCAGTATCGGACAGTTTCAGCACTTCACGGAGTTTCTGCGTGTCCGGTTCGCCGAGTTGTCCGCTGTTGATCATATCGGAAACGGTCTGATCCATGCCGCTTGCCATCCGGAAAGACTGCACGATCCGGATATTGGCGGTGGAAATGCGCTCCTCTGCCTTGCGGACGGCTTTGGAAACGTCCGTACCCATTTCGCACATGGCAGCCGCTTCTTCCACGACCCGTTCGAGCAGTCCCCGCATCTTGAATTGGGAGTCATTGAGCGCTTTCATGGTCTCGCCAAGCTCATCCGCCGGCATGCCCTCTATATCGTCCGAAATATCGTACTCTGCCAGCCGCTGGGCAAGTTTCCGGATACTCTCCAGCCGGCGGTTGAAATAGTTGCTCATTTGCAATGCGATCATAAAAGCAATGATCACTGCCGCCACACCGATCAGGATAGCCGTTATGATGATCTGCGAGAAAATATGCTGGTTTTCGGCATTCTTTTCCTCGGCATTTTGGACGGAAGCTTCCGCCATGGATCTCATCATGGAAAACACGGTGCTTTTGGCATCTGACAGCTCGGTCTCATAGACGGAAAGCGCTCCTGCCGTGTCACCGCTTTCGAGCCGACGGAGGATCTCGTCTGCACATCTGTTCAGGGCAGCCACCCCGGCGGCGCATGCATCATAATGCTGCCGTTCCGTATCATTGGCAGCAAGCCTGCCGTATTCTGCGAGCAGCTCGTCATTTTCCGCTTGCAGGTCCAGCACGGTGAACGCATACGATGCCCGGTTTTCCTCGTCCTCCTCCGTGGTGAGGAGGACTAAATTTCGGTCGATCTCACGCAGGTTCTGGTTGATAGACTGTATCGTTTCCACGTTTTTCATGTAGTGGGAATAAATGGTGCTGCCGTTGGTGTAGACCCGGTAAATATTCCACACGCTGACGACAGCGGTCAGGACGATGATCGCCACCAGAACAAGATAGCTGGTCAGCATTTTCTGCCGGATACTCAGCCAGATGTGTTTTTTCTTTTCCTCCATATGCCGCCTCCTAACCTTCCAGCAGCTTCGCAAGATAGGCAGGGTCAAGCCGTTCGGCAAGCACCTCCGCCGGTACGGGCTTGCTGTAGTAATAGCCCTGTAGATAATCCGCCCCCATGCGGATCAGCATATCTGCCATTTCCGCATCTTCAATGCCTTCTGCCACGACTTTTAGGTGGATCTCCTTGAACATGTTGATGGTGTTTTCTAAGATCGCACGGGACATGACGGACTTGGCAGCCTCCCAGACAAGGTATTTGTCGATCTTGACGATAGAAAAAGGCAGGCTGACAAGATAATTGATATTGGAATACCCCGACCCGTAGTCGTCCAGAGAAAATTCCAGATCCATCAGAGACATTCTTGCCATATTCTGCATGAGTTTCTTTTCGGAGTATGCCGCTGCCGATTCGGTGATCTCCAGATTGATCATTTCCGGCGGCACGTCATATTTTTCCAGCATATCCCGGATGTGGTTGCAGATCTTGTCCTGCATGCACTGGACGACCGAAAGGTTCACTTCCACGAAGTCGATGCCCTTGTTTTTCAACCCTGCGTCCCGGATGAAGCGGCAGACCTCCTCCAGCACGAGCATACCGATCTGTAAGATCGTGCCGTTCTTTTCCGCAATGCGGATGAATTCTTCCGGCGAGACATAGCCGTAGCCGGGCACATTCAGGCGGGCAAGCGCCTCCATGGAATGGAAACGCTTCTTCTTGGTGTCAAAGATCGGCTGGTAGTGTACCTCGAAATGGTTATCCCGGATATTTTTGACCAGTGCCTGTTCGATCGCCTTGCGGCGCTTCATCAGCCCGGCAGTATTTTCTGCCATCTCAAAGATCACGCCCTTGCCGACCCTTTTCGCTTGGGAAACGGCAAAGTCCACTGCCGAAGCGATCTCCGATGCCTTGTAATGCTCCGTATGTACGATGCCGATACATGCCGTCAGGGAGGCGCTCCGTCCGTTGACCGGGACAGGCATCAGGAACAGATGCCGGATCGTGTCTAGGATCCTCGCACACTCCTTGTCTGCATTCAGCATCAGCAGAAAAATATCTCCCCCGAAGCGGTAGACATGGTACTTGCCGAATTCCGTTTGCAGATTCGCAGCGATCTTCCGCAGGATCTCATTGCCGCCCTCCACGCCGTAGAATTCGTTCACCAGCTTGAAATTGTCGATGGCAATGGCAAAGATGTGCTGCCTGATCCCACGCAGCTCCGCTTTCTGCACGTCAAAGAGGAACGACTCCCGCACCAGCGCACCGGAAACGGTATCCGTAAAGTACAGCACCCGTTCTCCCTGTCGGCACAGAAAATATACCAAGATCGTCATGCACACGCCATACAGCGGATGATCCTGAAACGGGATCAGCAGGAAGCAAGGGATCCCTGTCAGCGTAAAATAAGTGAACAGCATGGGGATGTTCACCCGCATCAACTGTTTGTGCCGCAGCCCGTAAGCGACCGTCCCCACCGCATAGATCAGATAATTGACATGAAAGATCCAGAAAAGCCCGCTCCGGTGGAAACCCTGACTATCCACATAGAATACGCCTTTGCTCCACACGCTGTAGAAGATGCAGCCTGTGACCACTGCCCACGGCAGAAAATGCAGCCACCTCAGCCGGCGGATATGGCTGGGAATATTTTTACGGCTGCGCAGCACCACATCCCGCAGCAGTGCCGGGACAAGTGCCTGCACAGAAAACGTCACCGCACAGAACAGCGCCGTGCCTGCCGGGGACAGTTCCTGCCCGGCAAGTATCATGCGGTCTGCCAGTGTCAGGACTTGGGAGAGCGTGACAGCAAACAGGCATGTCCCGGTACGCTTGGAGACCAAGACTTCCACGCCCCGCTGCATGACCGCCATGACCAGCAGAAAGACCAGAAATAGCAAAGAACACAATTCGACCCCGAACGACATGCTGTCACCTCCTGCATCTGATCTCTGAAATGGATATGGTCTTATTATAGCATATTTTTAGATACAAGAAAAGATTTCCACAAGGTTTTCAACAAAGATTACAAAAAAAAAAAAAAAAAACGGTGGAAAATTTGTACATAATGCACAGCTGCAGCAGCGTGACGCTGCCCCCCTTGTGTCGCCCAATGCGCCTGACGGCGCAAAGGGAGGCAAAACGGGAACGCAGGCACTGCGCCGACCTTTGCCGTCGCAGGCGGCATTGGGAGACACAACGGGAGCGCAGGCTCTGCATGTCACGCTGCAGCGGTCAGCCGCAGCACCCCCAGCCCGATGAGCATGACACCGCCGACCCATGTTGCCCGGCTGTGGCAGTGTCTGCCAAGGCGGCAGCCTGCCATCGTCAGCACAAACCCGAGCAGGAGCGTCAGCCCCAGACACAGCGGCAGATGCGGCAGTGCAATGCCTGCCCCCAGTCCGCTTGCCAGCGAATCCAGCGACAGCGCAGCCGAAAAAGCAGCCGACTCCCGCAGGCTCAGCGTTTTAGAACCGTCCGCATCGGCGCATGTCTCGTCAAAGCAGATCTCCACCACCAGCCCCAATGTTTTCCACCGGATATGCGGCGGATGCGCCCGGAACAGCGCTGTCAGCCCCTCTTTCATGACTTGCAGAAAGCCCAGCACCAGCAGAATGCCAGCCCCCACCCAGCGAAAGACATCTGCCGGGAAAAGCTGCCCGATGAGCTGCGCCATCAGCAAGGATGCCCCTAAAAAGATCGTCCCCACAAGGCTGATGAGCGCCGCACAGCGTTTCGGGACGGTAATGCCGCTCATGCTGCACCCCATTGCCGCAAAAAATGTATCCATGCAGACCGCCGCTGCCAGCAGACAAGCTCTGAACACACGAACCACCTCTTATGCTATCGAAAACTGCCCCTAGCAGCCCGCTGCTATCTTCGTACCCTGTCAGTATATGCAGCACAGCAAAAAAGGTGACAAAAAGCACCCCCTCACAGTGTATCACCATGAGGGGGTGCGTATCCGTTCAGATCCTGTATGGCGCAGAATAGAGCGGGATCACTTGTTTTCGCTAATCGCAGCCTGTGCAGCAGCCAGTCTTGCGATCGGTACACGGAACGGAGAGCAGGATACATAAGACAGACCGATCTTGTGGCAGAATTCCACGGATGTCGGGTCGCCGCCATGCTCACCGCAAATGCCCATGTGCATTTCTGGACGGACGCTCTTGCCCAGCTCTACAGCCATCTTCATGAGTTTGCCAACGCCGACCTGATCGAGCTTTGCGAACGGATCGTTCTCGAAGATCTTTGCATCGTAGTAAGCGCCCAAGAACTTGCCTGCATCGTCACGGGAGAAGCCGTAAGTCATCTGTGTCAGGTCATTCGTACCGAAGCAGAAGAACTCAGCCTCCTTTGCGATCTCGTCAGCCGTCAGAGCAGCTCTCGGGATCTCGATCATCGTACCTACTTCGTACTTCAGATCAGCACCGGCAGCAGCGATCTCAGCATCCGCAGTCTCAACGACTACCTTCTTGACATACTTCAGCTCCTTGACCTCACCGACCAGCGGGATCATGATCTCGGGAACGAGTGCCCAGTCGGGATGTGCCTTCTTGACGTTGATCGCAGCACGGATGACAGCTCTTGTCTGCATCTTAGCGATCTCCGGATAGGTAACAGCCAGACGGCAGCCACGATGACCCATCATCGGGTTGAACTCATGCAGGGATGCGATGATGTTCTTGATCGTCTCAACGGACTTGCCCTGTGCGGCAGCCAGCTTCTGGATGTCCTCTTCTTCTGTCGGAACGAACTCATGCAGCGGCGGGTCGAGGAAACGAATGGTAACAGGGTTGCCTTCCAGAGCCTCATACAGCGCCTCGAAGTCAGCCTGCTGCATCGGCAGGATCTTCTCCAGTGCAGCCTCACGCTCCTCAACGGTATCGGAGCAGATCATTTCACGGAATGCAGCGATCCTGCTTTCCTCAAAGAACATATGCTCGGTACGGCACAGACCGATACCCTCAGCACCCAGCTCACGAGCCTTCTTGGCATCTGCCGGTGTGTCAGCATTGGTGCGTACCTTGAGCGTTCTGTACTTGTCAGCCCAAGCCATGATGCGCCCGAATTCGCCGGCGATCTTTGCATCTACGGTCGGGATGATGCCGTCATAGATGTTACCGGTCGTACCGTCAATGGAGATCTCATCGCCCTCGGTGAAGGTCTTGCCGGCAAGCTCGAACTTCTTGTTTGCCTCATCCATCTTGATGTCGCCGCAGCCGGAAACGCAGCAAGTACCCATACCACGAGCCACAACGGCTGCATGGGAAGTCATACCGCCGCGAACGGTCAGGATGCCCTGTGCGGACTTCATGCCTGTGATGTCCTCCGGAGAGGTCTCGAGACGGACCAGAACGACCTTTTCGCCTCTTGCAGCCCATTCCTCAGCATCAGCAGCCGTGAATACGATCTTGCCGGCAGCCGCACCGGGAGATGCGCCCAGACCCTTGCCCATCGGTACAGCAGCCTTCAGCTTGGCAGCGTCGAACTGCGGATGCAGCAGTGTGTCGAGGTTTCTCGGGTCGATCATAGCAACTGCTTCCTGCTCAGAACGCATGCCCTCGTCTACGAGGTCGCAGGCGATCTTCAGGGCAGCCTGTGCAGTTCTCTTGCCGTTTCTGGTCTGGAGCATGTACAGATGACCGTGCTCAACGGTGAACTCCATATCCTGCATGTCTCTGTAGTGTGCTTCGAGCTTCTGGCAAACGTCTTGGAAGTCTGCGAAAGCCTCCGGGAACTTCTCTGCCATCTGTGCGATCGGCATCGGGGTACGCACACCGGCAACTACGTCCTCGCCCTGTGCATTGGTCAGGAACTCGCCCATGAGCTTCTTCTCGCCAGTTGCAGGATCACGGGTAAAGGCAACGCCTGTACCGCAGTCATCGCCCATGTTACCGAATGCCATGGACTGTACATTGACAGCCGTGCCCCACGAGAACGGGATGTCATTGTCACGTCTGTAAACATTGGCACGGGGGTTGTCCCAGCTGCGGAACACAGCCTTGATCGCACCAACGAGCTGCTCCTTCGGGTCAGCCGGGAAGTCAGTGCCGATCTTTGCCTTGTATTCAGCCTTGAACTGAGAAGCCAGCTCCTTGAGGTCGTCAGCGGTCAGCTCAACGTCCTGTGTCACGCCTCTCTCAGCCTTCATCTTGTCGATCAGCTCTTCAAAATATTTCTTGCCGACTTCCATAACGACGTCGGAATACATCTGGATAAATCTTCTGTAGCAGTCCCAAGCCCATCTGGGGTTGTTGGACTTCTTGGCGATAGAGTCCACAACGGCCTCATTCAGACCAAGGTTCAGGATGGTGTCCATCATGCCGGGCATGGAAGCTCTTGCACCGGAACGAACGGAAACGAGCAGCGGGTTTTCGATGTCACCGAACTTCTTGCCGGTCACTTCTTCCATTTTAGCGATATTGGCTTCGATCTCAGCCATGATCTCATCGCTGATACCGCCGTCCTCATAGTACTGTGTGCAAGCTTCGGTCGTGATCGTGAAGCCCTGCGGCACTCTGTCCTTACCGAAGATGGATGTCATCTCAGCAAGGTTCGCGCCCTTACCGCCGAGAAGCTCACGCATATTTGCGTTGCCCTCAGTGAACTGATAAACATACTTTTTGCTCATTGGTCTTTACCTCCAAGATAATTTTCCCGGCGCAGCCCCGGATACGGGTGCAGAACAGCTCTGCCGCCGGATCACCATTCTATTATACCATACATTTGAAAAAAAAGCTATCATTTTTTGGTAGAATTTCAGTGTGAATTTTTTAGCACTTTTCACAAAAATTGTGAATGTTTTCTGAACCCTTTCCGTCAAGCACATGGCGGCAGGGGGGCGGCTGCATTCTGAATGTGTCTGAAATTTGAATATTTTATGAATTTTCAGAAAATTCTATTGCAATTTCCAAAAAACGTGGTATACTAAGTATTAGCACTCAAACTTCCCGAGTGCTAAACCGTTGAGAAAGAGAGTGTTGATATGGAAACAAAAGCATTTCAGGCGGAATCGAAAAAACTGCTGGACATGATGATCCACTCCATTTATACGCACAAGGAAATTTTCCTGCGTGAGCTGATCTCCAATGCGTCGGATGCCATTGACAAGCTCTACTTCCGTTCGCTGACGGATGATTCCGTGGGCATGAACAAGGAGGACTTTGCGATCCGCATCGACTTGGACAAGGATGCCCGCACGATCACCATTACAGATAACGGCATCGGCATGACCGCTGAGGAACTGGAACACAACCTCGGCACGATCGCAAGCTCCGGTTCGCAGCAGTTCAAGACGGACAATGAACTGGGAGATGATCAGCAGATCATCGGGCAGTTCGGTGTCGGCTTCTATTCGGCATTCATGGTCGCAAAGCGTGTGACCGTCTACAGCAAGGCATTCGGCGCAGAACAGGCATACAAGTGGCAGTCCGAGGGCGTAGAGGGCTATACGATCGAGGAAACGGAAATGGACACCCACGGCACGAAGATCGTGCTCGAACTGATGGAGGACTCCGACGACGAGAACTACAGCGAATTTCTGGAGACATACCGGATCCAAGGGCTTGTCAAGCGCTATTCGGACTACATCCGCTTCCCCGTTCAGATGGAAGTCTCCCACCGGAAGCTCAAGGACGGCACGGAGGATGAATATGAGGAGGAGATCACCCTTGACACCCTCAACAGCATGGTCCCCCTGTGGCGCAAGAACCGCACGGAACTAACAGAGGACGACTACAATAATTTCTATCAGGAAAAGTTCATGGACTACATGCCCCCCATGGCATACAAGCACGTCCACAACGAGGGAACGGTGAGCTACGATGCGCTGCTGTATATCCCCTCGAAAGCACCGTTCGACTACTACACACGGGAATATGAAAAGGGCTTGCAGCTCTATTCCAACGGCGTGCTGATCATGGAGAAATGCGGCGACCTGCTGCCGGACTATTACAGCTTCGTGCGTGGTCTGGTGGATTCGGAGGATCTGTCGCTGAACATCTCCCGTGAAATGCTCCAGCACGACCGCCAGCTCAAACTGATCGCCAAGAGCATCGAAAAGACCATTCGCTCCGAGCTGGTGCGCATGGTGAAGAACGACCGTGACAAGTACGAGAAATTCTTCGAGGCATTCGGCACACAACTGAAATACGGTGTTTACAGCGACTACGGGATGCACAAGGAAGATCTGCAGGATCTGCTGCTCTTTGCCTCTTCGAGAGGCGAAAAGCCCGTAACGCTTGCGGAATATGTGGAAGCTATGCCGGAGGGGCAGAAAGAGATCTACTATGCATCCGGCGCTACACGGGAAGCCATTGCTGCGCTCCCGCAGACGGAAGCCGTCCTTGCCAAGGGGTATGAGATCCTGTACTTCACTGCTCCGGTGGATGAATTTGCTGCCAAGCAGATGATGACTTACAAGGACAAGGAATTCAAGTCCGTCACCGCCAATGACCTTGACCTCGGCACGGAAGAGGAGAAGAAGGCACTGGAAGAGAAGCAGAACGAGCATCAGGAGCTGCTGACCGAAATGGCTGCGGCACTGGAGGGCAAGGTGGAGCGTGTAGCGCTTTCGAGCCGTCTGAAGTCGCATGCTGTCTGCCTGACGAGCGAGGGCGACCTCACGCTGGAAATGGAAAAAGTGCTCAACGCCATGCCGACCGAAAAGAAGGTACAGGCAAAGCTGGTCATGGAAGTGAACCCGGAACATCCCGTCTTTGCAAGGCTGACTGCCCTGAAAGGCACGGACAAGGTCGCCAAGTATGCCAAACTGCTGTTTGATCAGGCGCTGCTGCTGGAAGGCATGCCGATCGATGACCCGGCAGAGTTCTCCGAACTGATCTGCGAACTGATGTAAATAAGCTGTAAGCCCGCTCCGGGAGGAACGGGCTTATGGTGTTATGAAAGGGAATGCTATGTTTGATAAGATCTTACAGTTTTTTGTGAAGCTGCTGCCTGCGCCGCTGAAAAAACTCTATGACAAGTTCGAGGAACTCATCATCTATATTTATTACGGCGTTCTGACGACCATTCTGAACCTGATCGTGCAGGGCATCTCACAGGCGATCTTGGATCCGATCCCCATCCCTGCGCTCGTCATCGACGGTCTCCTGACATGGGATGCCGTCAAGGTCAAGGCGACCATTGCCACGGCGATCGCATGGACGGTGGCTGTGATCTTCGCCTTCTATGTCAATAAGAAGTACGTTTTCAAAAGTGTTACCCGTTCAGGAAAGCAGCTCTGGTATGAGTTCTGGACATTTATCTCTGCGAGGATCGCTTCCCTGCTCATGGAAATGGTCATCATGAATATCGGTGCCGGCTTCTATTCCACCGACGGCATAACGGTCGATAACAAGCTGATGTACTGGGTATTCAAGTTCATGGCACAGGTCGTTGTCACACTGGCGAATTACTTCTTCAGCAAGCTGATCGTGTTCCGGAAAAAGAAAGAGGATGGCTGATGGATATTTACGAACGGACACCGCATTATTATGAGACAGATAAAATGGGCATCGTCCACCACTCCAACTATATCCGCTGGTTCGAGGAGGCACGCATCCACCACCTCGAGAGCGTGGGCATCCGCTTTGCCGAGCTGGAGGCTTCGGGCATCGTCTGCCCGGTGCTGCATGTGGAGGCGGACTATCAGCAAATGGTGCGCTTCGGGGAGACAGTGCAGATCTGCACAAGTCTCGACTTCTACAATGGTGTGCGCTATGGCTACCGCTACGAGGTGCGCCATGCGGCAGGGGAACTTTGCTGCACCGGAAAAAGTCTGCACTGCTTTCTGGACACGGCAGGGAACATCGTCCGCCTGCGCCGGGAACGCCCGGAACTGCATGCGCTGATGTTGGAACAGCTCCAAGTCGATAACAAATAGTATAAATTTTTGTAAATTTCACAAGTATTCTTCCTATTTTTTCCTGTTTTTGATAAATCGTGATAACAAGGGGGAGAATATTTGTAGAAAAAGTCAATTGCGTTATTGTCAAAAATCGGGTATACTAATAATTGAAGGGCTAACTATGACCGAAGTCCGAAAACGTTTTTAGGAAAGGAGACCGCTCCGGACGGTGCGGAGCGGAAACAGTTTTATGGCAGCGATCGAATCGAATCAGGTCAAGCAGATGAAGAAAGCATTCAGTGAGAGATTGATGTCCAAGTTCAGTGTCTCTCCCGATGAGGCTTCTGATCAGCAGGTATATGAGGTGCTTTCTTCTCTCGTTGTGGAGCATCTGAAACAAAAGCGCCGCAAGTTCATCAACGGCGTACACTCTGCCGGGAAAAAGCAGGTGTACTATCTCTCGATGGAATTCCTGATGGGGCGTTCCCTCAAGACCAGCCTGTATAATCTGAAAATGCAGGATGCCGCTAAAGAGATGCTTGCGGATTTCAATATCAATATCGATAAAATTTACGAATGTGAGCCGGATGCCGGACTGGGCAACGGCGGTCTGGGACGGCTCGCTGCCTGCTATCTGGACGGCATGGCAACGACAGCGATGCCTGCGATGGGACATTCTATCTGTTACGAGTACGGTATCTTCAAGCAGAAGCTCGAGGACGGCTGGCAGACGGAACTGCCGGATAACTGGCTCCCCGGCGGCAGCGTATGGCTCGACCCCAAGCCGGAACGTGCCATCGAGATCCACTTCGAGGGCGAACTGAACGAGTACTGGGACAACCAGTATCATCACATTTCCCATGTGAACTACAACACCGTCATGGCAACACCGGTGGATATGTATGTATCCGGCTATGACAGCCCCGGCGTGTCCGTGCTCCGCCTGTGGACGGCAAAAGCACCCTCGTTCAACATGGAGATGTTCAATCAGGGCGACTATGCCAAGGCTCTGGGACAAAATTCCATGGCAAATGCGATCTCTAAAATTCTCTACCCGAACGACAATCACCTTGAGGGCAAATCTCTCCGTCTGCGTCAGCAGTATTTCCTCTGTGCGGCAGCCGTGGGCGACATCGTCAACACCCACATGAACGTCTACGGGACACTGGATAACCTGCACGAAAAGGTCGCTATCCACATCAACGACACCCACCCGACCCTTGCTATCCCGGAACTGATGCGCATCCTGCTCGATGACTGCGGCTACGGCTGGGAAAAGGCATGGCACATCGTGACCAATACCTTTGCCTACACCAACCATACCGTCATGGCGGAAGCACTGGAGAAGTGGGATGTCAACATGGTCAAGCACATCATCCCCCGCATTTTCTCCATCATTGTAGAGATCAACAACCGCTACTGCGCTTCCCTCATGGAACGCAACGGCTACGACAGTGCCAAGACCACCAGAATGTCCATCATCAAGGACAACACCATCCACATGGCTACCCTCTGCGTGGCAGCTTCCCACAGTGTCAACGGCGTTTCCAAGCTGCATTCCGAGATCATCAAGACCGATGTGTTTGCTGACGAGGCAAAGGACACGCCGCACAAGTTCAAGAACGTCACCAACGGTATCGCTTACAGACGTTGGCTGTACCAGTCCAACCCGGGGCTGACAGACCTGCTGCGGGAAAAGATCGGCGACGGCTTCCTGAGAGATGCTTCGGAGCTTGCCAAGCTGGCAGTATTCAAGGACGACCCCGATGTGCTGGAGCATATCATGGCAGTCAAGAAGCAGAACAAGGAGCGCTTTGCCAAGTTCGTCAAGCACTCTACCAAGGCTGTCCTCAACACGGATAGCATCTTTGACGTACAGGTCAAGCGCCTGCATGAGTATAAGCGGCAGCACCTGAATGTCATGAACATCTTGGCACAGTACAACTATCTGCTGGCAGACCCGAATGCAGAATTCACGCCCAAGACCTATATCTTCGCTGCCAAGGCTGCACCGGGCTACTATCTGGCAAAGCAGATCATCAAGATGATCTGGGCGATCTCGGAAGAGATCCGCAAGAACCCGAGAATTTCCGAAAAGCTTGCTGTCCACTTCATCGAGGACTACCGGGTAACGCTCTCCGAGCTGCTCATGCCAGCAAGTGATATTTCGGAGCAGATCTCACTGGCAGGCACGGAAGCATCCGGTACGGGCAACATGAAACTTATGCTCAACGGTGCAGTGACACTGGGTACACTGGACGGCGCAAACGTAGAGATCCGGGATGCTGTGGGCGATGAGAATATCATCATCTTCGGCATGAAGACCGAGGAAGTCAATGCCCGCAAGGCACACTACAACCCCGAACAGCTCTACAACGAGAACGAGGTCATCCGTGACTGCATCAACAGAATGTACCACGGTATCAACGGCTGTACCTTTGCCGAGGTGGCAAATTCCCTCAAGACACAAGATCCCTACATGGTTTTAGCAGACTTTGAGGACTACAGACGGGCACAGGCATTCAGCACGGAGTGTTACAATGACACGCAGCGCTGGGCAAGGATGTCCCTCATGAATACTGCCGGGGCTGGCATTTTCTCCGCAGACCGGAGCGTAAGAGACTACGCACGTGATATCTGGGGACTTTAAGCGGAACGGAAAGTATCTGCCCGGGGTGCGATCCACTCCGGGCGGCTTTTTATGCGACGGAATGCGACAAGTGTCGTGTAAAAACCGGGAAACACACCCCGGATATTTCACACAGGGAGATGATACCAATGAGCCATCTGTATGACAGTTGGGATGCGGACTATAAAACGCCGTTCGGTGCGGTCAGACTGGGGAGAGTCTGCTATTTTACCATACGGCTGCCGAAAGAGGTCACGCCGGATTTTGCGCCAAGTCTGGTGCTGTTCCGGACGGGCTTCAAGGAGCGCTTCATCCATATGCGCCGTGTGCGGGAAGAGGACGACTGCATCGTGTGGGGATGCGGCTATATCCCGAAATTCATCGGCGTACACTACTACTATTTTGCCTATATCGTCAATAATGAACGGTTCTACATCAAAAAGACAGCCGGGCATATCGGCAATCTCAATGACGGCGACCTGTTCCAGCTGACGGTCTATGACGACGATCTCAAGACCCCGGATTTTCTGAAAGGCGGCATTATGTACCAGATCTTCCCCGACCGCTTTGCGAAAAGCGGAAAGGTGCATGAGGGCATCCCGGCGGGCAGAGTGATCCGGGAGGACTGGGGCGGTACACCGTTCTACAAGCCGGACGAAAACGGACACGTCTGGAACAATGACTACTTTGGCGGCGACCTTGCAGGCATACAGGAGAAGCTGCCCTACCTGAAAGATCTGGGCGTGACGTGCATCTACCTGAACCCGATCTTTGAATCGCACGAGAACCACCGCTACAATACGGCGAACTACCGAAAAGTCGACCCCCTGCTCGGCACGAACGATGATTTCCGGGAACTGTGCCGGGAAGCCGGAAAGCTGGGCATCAGCGTCATTCTGGACGGCGTATTCTCCCACACCGGCGCAGACAGCGTGTATTTCAACAAATTCGGGCGCTATGAAAATTTGGGTGCTTACCAGTCGCAGGACAGCCCCTACTACCCGTGGTACACGTTCTACCGCTATCCGGACGAGTATGAGGCATGGTGGGGCATCGACACGCTCCCGAACGTACAGGAAAATAACTTAGAATACACCAATTTCATCTGCGGTGAAGGCGGTGTGCTGGACTACTGGCTCTCGCTGGGGGCAGCAGGTTTCCGGCTGGATGTGGCAGACGAACTGCCGGATGATTTTCTGGATAATCTCCGCATCCGTGTGAAAAAATGCGGTCAGGAGAAGATCGTCATCGGCGAGGTCTGGGAAGATGCCTCCAACAAAGAGGCATACGGCGTGAAGCGCCGCTATCTGCTGGGCGCACAGCTCGATTCGGTAATGAACTATCCGTTCCGGGAAGCTATTATCCAGTATATCAAGGGCATGAGCGGACGGGACTTCCAGCTCGGCATCATGACCATTTTAGAGAATTACCCGAAAGAGATCGTGGACGTGCTGATGAATTTTGTGTCCACGCATGACATTGAACGGGCTATCAACCGATTCGGCGGTGAGAACTGTGACGACAAGTCCAAGGACTGGATGGCGGAGCGCTATCTCAGCGAGGAACAGTACGACCGTGGCAAATCCATGCTCAAGGCGGCTATGGCGCTGATGTTCTACCTGCCGGGCGTGCCGAGCATCTATTACGGCGATGAGGCAGGCTTGCAGGGCTACAAAGACCCGTTCAACCGCCGCTGCTATCCGTGGGGGCATGAAGATCAGGAACTGATCGCCTACACCAAGGAACTGGGGCGCATCCGGCGGGCGCACCGGGTATTCCGGGACGGACGGCTGAAATTCTTCCGCACGCAGGACGATGTGATGATGTTCTCCAGACGGTATGAACGGCAGGCGATCCTCATCTGCGTGAACCGCAGCGCACAGGAACAGCAGGTGACATTCCCGGCGGGAGAATTCCAGCCGGATCGCTGTGAACATGGCAGCATACAGGACAGAACGATCACCATTGCGCCGTATGACTACACGGTGGTTGTCTGTGTGCCGGCAGCATCAGAATAAACAAGAAAGGCATCCGGCAAACCGGATGCCCTTGTCTTATACTTTTTCGGCAAGATGTTCCGCAGCGCTCACGATCAGCCCGGCGCTGCCCTCGATGCCGAGCAGACCGCTGTTGATGCACAGGGCATAGCTGCCCTTGTCGTGCCAGTTGCCGCCGGTGTTGATGTTGTAGAATTTCTCACGCCGGCTGTCTATCCGGGGGAGGAGCGTGTCCACTTCTTTTTCCGAAACGCCGTACTGCGACATGGCATACGCCCGCCGGAAGGCTTTCGGTGCATAGATGAAGGTGCTGAACCGATGGGGGTCGTCCCGCAGGATCCAGTTGGCGCACCGTCCCACGATCACACAGCTCCCCCCGGCGGAAAGCTCCTTGATGATCTGCGTTTCTGTGATGTAGAGCTTGTCGGAGACGGGGATGTTATCCCCCATGGTGCGGGCTGGGTCAGAGTTCATCAGCAGCGCATAGAGGAAACTCTTCGGTGAGGATTCCTCTGCGCCCTCCAGCTTTGCCACCGGAACGCCCAGCCGTTCGGATGCCATTTCGAGAATATCATGATTATAAAAGGGAATGTGGAGCTGTTCAGCGACCAGTTTGCCGATCACGCTGCCGCCGCTGCCGTATTCCCGTTCAATGGTGATGATCGGGTGTTTCATGGTATGTATTCCTCCGTATCGAAACGTGATATAAAATACCTGCTTTTTATTATAGCACAGATCTCACAAAAAATCATCCCATTTCTAAAAAAAATTAAGCATTTTCTGATTTTCTCCGTTTCTGACAGATCTGGCAGCTTTTTTTTATGCAAAATGGGGAAAGCCTTGGCGGGCTGCCCTTGTAAAAACTGTGAAAGATACTGATTTTTCAAAAATTTTACAAAAAAAGATCTCCAAATGCAGCCGGATGTGCTATAATGAAGATAATGAAGCATAAAGGGAGGAAATTCCATGAAATTGTCCATTCGTTCCCGTCTGGGGGCTTGCTGGCTGGCGGCGGTGCTGGGCTGTACGGCACTGACCGGATGTTCCGGCAGTTCGCAGGATACATCCGATACCGAAGCGCCGATATCCTCCGCCGTGGAGGAGACAGAAGCCGCAGCAGAAGCGCCCTCTGAGACCGAACCGCCTGTCACGGAGCATGTCAGCCCGACCGAGCAGGTGACTTCCGTATTGGGTACACAGATAGACACCGATGCGACTTTAGACCGTGACAGCGAGGATGATACCCAGAAGAACTATAAAATGTCCCTCTCCGACTTTATCGAGGACGGCGATGTGATACAGTCATTTACGTTCGTGTTCTATGCGGCGGAAGGAACTTCCGATATCGGCACGTATCAGGGCGGCTGCGGCATTTCCGTCAATGCCGACTGCGCCGCAGCGACCGACCCCGGCTGGTTCCAGTCTCCGGACTTCAGCGCACAGGCGGAAGGTTCCTACGCCGAGGTCAAATGGGATGTCCCCGGCGATGTTGCGCCCTATGTGCCTGCCTCCGGGGAGATACAGGTCGGCTACTGGTGGGGCGATACCGCAAAGGTCACACTCAAGAACGTCATCTGCACCTACACCCGGACGAAAACGCTCCCGGTGGACGGCACACAGACGATCCCTGTCGGACAAAGCCTGGATTTCGGCAGCGATACGACCAATTCCGTGAAAGTGCCCCTCGCCGATGTGCTTGGCGAAAACGGTGTGCCGCAGGCGGTCACCTTTGACATCAGCGCAGGCGGGACGATCGGGAAATTTACCGGCGCATTCGGTATCACGACCGGCGACTGGTATCAGACCGGAACGATCGCCGTGCCGACCGAGTCCGGCAGCCTGAGCCTGACATGGATCCTGCCGGACAGCATCAAGCCCTCCGTGCCGCAAAATGCGGAAGTCATGCTTGGCTACTGGTGGGGCGAGGTCAGTGACATCACGCTCAACAGCATCACCGTAAAATACAGCACCGGCAGCAGCACGTCCGCCGTGCAGCAGCCTGTTGCTGAGGGGAATGGGGAGAAAAAACCAGTGACAACAGAGGGACAGGCGGCAGAGATCGCCGCATCCATCAAGGCGGGCTGGTGTCTGGGAAATACGCTGGACTGCTACGACATCGACTGGGTGGAGGACGACTTTGAAACGGCATGGGGCAATGTCCGGACGACGCAGGAGATCATCGACACCGTAAAAGCAGCCGGGTTCAATGCCGTGCGCATTCCCGTTTCGTGGACAGACCACATGGACGACAGCGGCAATGTAGAAGCCGCATGGATGGACAGGGTGCAGGAAGTGGTGGACTACGCCATGGACGACGGGCTTTACACGATACTGAACGTACACCATGACGACTACACTTGGATCCATCCGGTCTATGCCGAGGAAGAAGCCGTTACTGTCAAATTCGTCCACCTCTGGGAACAGATCGCGGAACGCTTTCAGGACTACGATACGCACCTGCTGTTCGAGGGGCTGAATGAACCCCGCATGGTCGGTTCTGCCAACGAGTGGATGGGCGGCACGGACGAGGAACGAGATGTGATCAATCACCTGCTCCAGAAATTTGTCGATACCGTGCGGGCTTCCGGCGGCAAGAACCCGGAACGGACGCTGGTCGTGACGACCCATGCCGCCTCTATCACGGATGCTGCCCTGAACGGCTTCGTCCTGCCCTCGGACGATAACCTGATCCTTTCCATCCACAGCTATGCGCCGTGGCAGTTTGCGAACATCCTACAGGACGAGGAAACGCAGGTCACGGTATTCGACAGCGCCGGAGAAGCCGAACTGAACAGCGGATTTGACAAGCTCTATGACAAATTCGTCAGCAAGGGCATCCCGGTCATCATCGGCGAATTCGGGGCAGAGAACAAGGACAACGCCGCCGACCGGGCAAGGTATTACAGCTATTATATACAGGCAGCCGCACAGCGGGGTATCCCGTGCTTTATCTGGGACAACGGCTTAGCCGCCAGCTTTGGCTTGCTCGACCGGGCACATCTGTCATGGTATGACGGCACTATCCTGCATGCCATTCAGGAAGCCATACAGTAAGACTTCACCCGCAGCAGAAAATGCTGCGGGTGATCGCTTTATACGGTATAGCCCATTTCCCGGAAACGGTCGATGAGTTCGCCTAAAATTGCCGCATTGGTCGAGGAGACTGAGTGCAGCAGGAGAATTTCACCGCCGTGTGCCTGTGTGGTCAGCTTTTCGAGGGCAGCGGCAGGGTCGGGCTGGTCATCGACCAGCCAGTCTACATGCGCACCGCTCCAGAATATCGTCTTATACCCGAGCGACTGCGCCGTACAGAGCGCCTCCTCCGAATACTCGCCGCACGGACAGCGGAAATACTGCATGGGATAGCTGTATTTCTCGATCATATAGTCGTGCAGCGACTGCAATTCTGTCACAGCCGAAGCCTTGTCGAGCAGCGGCAGAGAGGCGTGTGTCATGCCGTGATTGCCAAGCATATGCCCCTCTGCGATCATGCGGCGGACGAGTTCCGGTTCGCTTTTGGCATAGTCGCCGGTGAGAAAGAAGATCGCCGTCACGCCTTTCTCTTGCAGGGTGTCGAGGATGTCGTCCGTGTAGCCGTTTTCATAGCCTTGGTCAAAGGTCAGGATGATGCGGTCTCTGTCCGGGGTGGTGGCATAAGCACCATACTGCCGGTACTGGGCATCGAAGTCGAGCGCCCCGAGCGGGACATTGTCCGCATCGGTCTGTGTGCCCTGCCCGTAGCCGATCGCTGTGCCTGCATGGACGGGGAGGCTTGTCAGTGCGGTCAGCATGAGCAGCAGACAGCAAATGTGTTTCATAAGATCCCTCCTTTCTGCGGTCTTGCCGCAACCATAGTTTGTGCAGAAAAGAGCGATCTATCAATACAAAAGCAGGACAACACATGGTCATCCTGCTTTTTTCATCTTATTTTGCCAGATAGTCAAAGAAGATAGAGCCTTCGCTCTCCCCAAAGAAATTCGTGGGGATGCCGTCCGTCAGGAGGTCTACCTCTTCTGCATAGATAGGCGTGCTTTGATCGTAGGCATAGCGAATGGTATTGGCGATCGAACGGTCAAATTCATGGTAGGGTGTCAGGCTGCCGACCAGCAGCAAAGCGACCGTTGGCACGAACACACGCCAGTCCTTTTTGGCTTTGGAAGCTGCCACGGTGTCCATGATCAGAAGCAGCAGGATCAGCAGTGCCGGGATAGAAGCCCGCATGCAGAAATCGACGCTTGCGCCGACACGGATCATCGGGATGATCAGCAGCGAGATCAGGGAAACGGCGAACAGAGGCTCTTTTTTCTGGTATTTGTAAATGGCAATGAAATAGACCAGTGCCTCCAGAAATACGAACAGCAGGTAGCTCGGCAGCAACTGCTCCATGGGTGCCAGATGCATGCCGTTGGTGGTCGTATGGTTGACAGTGAGGAAAAAATAGGACAGGAGCGTGATCAGACAGCCGCAGACCAGATTCTGGAACGTCAGCGCTTCTCCTAGGATGCGCCAGATATTCTTTTCCACGGTCAGCGTTTTGTCATAGCTCTGGACGATGCGCCGGATGCCGAGGAAGGCAAGGATCGGCACAAGTCCGACCGCCGGCAGCGTACAGAACAGAAAGCTGAATGCGTAGATGAAAATGACAGAACGGTTGTTCTTCTGGAGCAGCAGGAGCATGGTGATGAGCCATGCGGGGATCGCTTGATTAAAGACCCAGAACAGCTGCGTAGACATGCTGGAGAACTGGAAACCGTATGCCCAATGCTCGATATGGTTGCCTGCGAACCAGAGGAAGGACGGCGAATTGTTCAGGATAAAGTCCCCGACCGTGTCCAGACCGGAGAAGCAGATAAAGGCAAGCACGATCCAGACAGAGCATTTCTGCATGCGCCCCATGACCAGCAGCAGCGTCAGGAAAATGCCGATGAGACACCAGAAATACAGAAAGATCTGAGAAGCTGCATAGCCGAACCATTTCCCCCACAAGGCTGCCGGGAGCCATTGCAGGAAGTAGTAGATCATAGCGGCAGGTCCGTTAAAAGTGCCATGTGTGTCGGTATAGACGACAGGCCATGGCTGATCGACGAGCTGGTGCAGAATGGCATTGCGCCATTGGTGGTCATAATTCTGATAACAGTACCCGCCGACACCGGACAGATACAGCCAGATAATGACGAGCAGTGCGAGACAGAGCAGCTTGATGACCGGTTCTTTGCGCAGAAAGGAAACATCGACCTGTGGGGCATCTCTCCACGCAAATACCAGCCCTGCCGTCAGGACAGCGCCCGTGAGCAGCGCCAGCGGCAGTTTCAGCCATCCGAACAGGAACAGATACATCGGTATCGCCAGATACAGATAGCCGAGCTGTACGGGCAGGGCAGAAGTATCTGAAAGCGTAAAATGTTTCTCTTTTTTGGCAGCCTTATCGGAAGAAACCGCCGGAGCTGATGCTTCGGCGGCAGTCTTTGGCTGCTTTTCGGCAGTTTTTTTCATGGAGGTCCTCCTTACGGTTCCAGATCAAAGAGCTGGTGGTAGAAATCAGCATAGTCCCGCCTGTCCTCCTTGGTGAAGGCAATGGCAGAGGACGGGTGCAGATTCATCTTGCCGGTCAGCAGGTACTGGATGTCATAGCCCCATTTCAGCCCGGACTCTTTCAGCCCTAAAATATAATGCTCATAGAAGTCCAGCACAGGGGTGATGTCGTATTTCGGGTTCTTCAGGAAGCCGAGCAGCAGTTCCATCGCACAGTTGCCTGCCCCTCTGCCCATGCTGCCTACCGTGGCATCGAGGAAACTTGCCCCCATGGAGCATGCCTCGACTGTGTTGGCAAATGCCATCTGCTGGTTGTTGTGGGCATGGATGCCGACACGCTTGCCTGCCTTTTCCATGGCTTCCACGTACAGGGAAGCGAGCTGCTGTATCTGCTCCGGGAAGAGTGCGCCGTAGCTGTCAACGATGTACACGGCTTCGACCGGCGACTTGGCGAGCAGGGCAAGCGCCTCCTCGATGTCGGGGGTGTTCGCCTTGGAGATCGCCATGATGTTGCAGGTCGTCTCATAGCCGAGCTTGTGGGCATATTCGATCATTTCGATCGCGGCGGGCATGGTGTTGATGTAGGTGGCGACACGTACCATGTCCAGCACGCTTTCCTCTTTGGGGAGGAGGTCACGCTGAAGGTTGGCACGTCCCACGTCTGCCATGACGGAAAGCTTCATGTCGGTGTCATTGTTCCCCACGATGCGGCGGATCGCCTCATCCCGGCAGAATTTCCAGTCGCCGAATTCCTCCGGGTCAAAAATGTCCTTGTCGGCGAGATAGCCCATTTCCATGTAGTCCACTCCGGCACGCAGGTTGGCAACGTAGAGCGCCTTGACAAATTCGTCCGTGAAGAAGAAGTTGTTCACCAGTCCGCCGTCCCGCACGGTCGCATCAAATACCTTGATGTCCGGTCTGTAAGTCATCAGGTTTCCTTTTCTTTCCATTGAGTAGTCCTCCGTTTGTTTTAATGCTTTTATGCGCTAAAATAGCGATGTACTTATTTATTATACCACGATCCCGGAAAAACTGCAAGACTTTTCTGAGAATTACGTAGATATTCGGAAATTTGCACAAAAAAGATCGTTAAAACTGCGGTGCAGATCCTGCTGCCCCCATCCCCCCACCCCCCTTCCCCAAGGGGAAGGGGGCTATATTGCAGGGGGTAAACCCCTTGCACCCCCTTTTTGCACTATCAACCGGGCAAGCCAAGGGAGTGAATGTGGTTCACACCCCTGCGCCGGTGGGTAGATGTGACCCTCCCCACCTACCTGAATTGCGCTTTCACCCGAGCAAGCCGACCTTTGCGGCGAAGCCGCATTGGGAGGCAAATCGGAGCCGGCAGCCTGCCGGTGGGAGGCAAATCGGGTGCAGCGTCACGCTGCCTCTTGACGAAATGCGTTTTTTGTGGTATAATAGAATGGGAGAGCAGGGACAGCTTGCCGTTCCTGCTGCTTTACTGTTTCGATAAGGAGGTAACTCTGATGTTTCGTATCATAAAAAAAGAGATACTCAACCCCTCTGTCACCCTCATGGAACTGGAAGCGCCCTATATCGCCCAGAAGGCGAAGCCGGGGCAGTTCATCATCTTCCGGGTGGATGAAAAGGGGGAGCGTGTGCCGCTGACGATCGCGGACTACGACCGGGAAAAGGGAACGATCACCCTCATCTTCCAGATCGTGGGGCGTTCTACCGAAAAGCTCAATGCCCTGAACGAGGGCGACAGCGTTCTGGACTTGGTCGGACCGCTCGGTGTGCCGACGGAAATTCCAGCGGGGGCGAAGCGTGTGTGCATCATCGGGGGCGGTGTGGGCTGTGCGATCGCCTACCCACAGGCAAAAGCGCTCCATGCCGCAGGGCTGCACGTGGATGTCATCGCAGGTTTCCGCAGCAAGGATATTGTCATCCTTGAGGAGGCATTCCGGAAGAGCTGCACGGAGCTGATCCTCTGCACGGATGACGGCAGTTACGGGCGGAAAGGCTTCGTCACGGATGCCCTCAAAGCGCAGATAGAAGCCGGGGTGCAGTACGATGCGGTCATCGCCATCGGTCCTGTACCGATGATGAAGTTCGTCAGCCTGTTGACAAAAGAATACAGCATCCCCACGATCGTTTCCCTCAACCCGATCATGGTAGACGGCACGGGGATGTGCGGCGGCTGCCGTGTCACCGTGGGCGGAAAAATTCGCTATGCGTGCGTGGAGGGTCCGGATTTTAACGGGCATGAGGTCGATTTTGACGAGCTGATGCGGCGGAACGGGACATTCAAGCAGCGGGAAGCCGAATGCCGTATGCTACAGGCTGCCGATAAGGCGTAACACCGGAGGAGGTCAATACTATGCCGAATATGTCACAGACAAAAGTACCGATGCCGGAACAGGATCCGAAGGTACGTGCGAGAAATTTTCAGGAGGTCACACTTGGCTACACGGAGGAAATGGCAGTCGAGGAAGCGACACGCTGCCTGAATTGCAAGAACAAGCCCTGCGTGTCCGGCTGTCCGGTCGGGGTGCGCATCCCGGAATTCATCCATCAGATCGCGGAAGGCGATTTCGAGGGGGCTTGCGAGATCATCCACACCACCAACAGTCTCCCGGCTGTGTGCGGCAGGGTCTGCCCGCAGGAGCGGCAGTGCGAGAGCAAGTGCGTGCGTGGTATCAAGGGCGAGCCGGTCGGTATCGGCAGACTGGAACGCTTTGCGGCTGGCTATCATCAGGAACATAGCGAAAAACCCGTTCCCAACGGGCATAAGGCTGCCATTGTCGGCGGCGGTCCTGCCGGGCTGACTTGTGCGGGTGACCTTGCGAAATTGGGGTATGAAGTCACGGTTTTTGAGGCGTTCCATGTTGCCGGGGGTGTGCTGATGTATGGTATCCCGGAATTTCGTCTGCCGAAAGCCATTGTGCAGAAAGAAGTCGAGAACCTGAAAGCACTCGGCGTGAAAGTCATGACGAACATGGTCATTGGCAAGGTCATGAGCGTGGACGAGCTGATGGCGGACGGGTATGAGGCTGTCTTTGTCGGTTCGGGCGCAGGGCTGCCACGGTTCATGGGTATCGAGGGAGAAGGACTAGTCGGCGTTTGCTCGGCGAATGAGTACCTGACACGCATCAACCTCATGAAAGGCTATCAGGAGGGCTATGACACGCCCGTTTTGCAGTCAAAGTCGGTCGCTGTGGTCGGCGGCGGCAATGTGGCAATGGATGCTGCCCGGAGCGCTCTGCGCATGGGGGCGGAGCACGTGTACATCATCTACCGCCGTTCCGAAGAGGAAATGCCTGCCCGCCGGGAAGAAGTCCATCACGCCAAGGAAGAGGGCGTGGAGTTCCTTGACCTCAACAACCCGGTGAAGCTTCTCGGCGATGAAAACGGCAGGGTGCGTGCCGCTGTGGTGCAGCGCATGGCACTTGGTGAACCGGACGAGAGCGGCAGAAGAAGCCCCGTGCCGATCGAGGGTTCGGAGTATGAACTTGCGGTCGATACGGTCATTATGTCCATCGGCACTTCCCCGAATCCGCTCATCCGCACCACGACAGAGGGGCTCGAAGCCAACAAGCGTGGCTGCCTTGTGGTCGATGAGAACATGATGACGACCAAACAGGGCGTGTATGCCGGCGGCGATGCCGTGACGGGCGCTGCGACTGTTATCTTGGCAATGGGGGCAGGCAAGGCTGCTGCAAAGGCAATGGATGCCTATATGCAGGGGAAAACCAATTGAGAAAGGCAAAGCTATGAAACATTTGAACTGGAAGAGAGCAGCCGCTGCCCTGTGCGGGGCAGGTATGGTCTGCCTGACGGGCAGCCTGACGGTATTTGCGGAGGACGAAGCTGCGGCGGATGCCGGAACGCAAGCCATGGGCGGAACTATCGTTTCCACGCTGGCACTGCCGGTGCTGCTGATCGTATTTCTGTACTTTTTCCTGATACGACCACAGCAGAAACAGGAGAAAGAGACTCGCAATATGCAGCGCAACCTACAGGTGGGTGATGAAGTTGTCACCATCGGCGGCATTGTGGGTATCGTGCTGCGTGTGGAGGAATCAACGGAAACGGTCGTGCTGGAGACCGGCAGCGACCGCCTCAAGATACGCATGAAGCTCGATGCCATCAAGGAAAATGTCACGGCGACCGAACAGGCTGCCGCCGAAAAGGCAGAAAAGCAGAAAAACCGCATGAAAGGCATCACGACTGGCAAGCCAAAGGACGAATAAACGCCCTGCCGGCTGCATAGGCTGTACCGGAAGGGGGTACGGGTATGCGGCATTTCAGGCAGGAGCAGTCGGCTCTGTTCCGGCATTTGTTGGCAGTCGCCGAGGGGATGCTCTGGGTCGGCGGCGGCGGGGCGCTCTGCGCCGGGCTGTTGCTGGTCACGGGGGTACTTCCGGCGGCAGTCATGCACGGCTTCGGGGCGGTGCTTTGGTGCGGGGGCGCATTTATGGCAGGCAGACGGGCAGGGCTGCACGGGCGGCGGCATGGGCTGCTTTCCGGGCTGTGCTGCGGCGGGTCGCTGCTATTGGTGCTGCTGTGCGGTACGGTCTTGCTCCGGGAAACGGCTGCACCGGGCTATTGGGTGCGGTGCCTGCTCCTCTTGCCGAGTGGGGCGAGTGGGGGCGTATTAGGAGTTAACAGTCGTGCAAGCCGCCCTTTGCGCCGCAGGCGCATTGGGAGGCACAACTAAAGTTTTTTGCTCCAGCTTTTTTTCAAAAAAGCTGGCAGGAGTCCAGAGGGCAGCGGCGGCAGGCTGCCGCCTCCGTAGTGTCGCCCAATGCGCCTGACGGCGCAAAGGGCGACTGCTTTCAGGTAAGATAAAAGCAGCAGGCATGCAAGCCGACCTTTGCGGCGTAGCCGCATTGGGAGGCAGGACGGGTGCAGCGTCACGCTGCCGGCGAAACACTTCTATACCTCGCCATTTTCAGGGGGTGAAGTCCAAAAACAGCATAGATGCTGTTTTTGGGCGAGGGGGCACTTTTGGCAAAAAGTGCCCCCTTTTTCCAATTATTAGGTACTATCCTTTCCGCCCTTGGGCGGAGCAGCGTGATGCTGCCCCCACCCCCCTTCCCCCAAGGAGAAGGGGGCTGTATTGCGGGGGCTTCACCCCCTGCACCCCCTCTTGCACTTTCCGTCAGCTGTTCAAATGCTGTTTTTTTTATAAACCCCTTGCCAAACCCCAAAAAATATGCTATAATAATAAAAAAGAGCTTGTCTCGACAGAAACGGAGGGAGATACCAAATGAAGCACATCGTGACCATCAATCAGGCAAACCTGAAAGAAAGCGCTCAGAAAGGCGGCTGCGGCAATTGTCAGGCTTCCTGCCAGTCGGCTTGCAAGACTTCCTGCACGGTCGCTAATCAGAAGTGTGAGAGAGACGAGAAGTGAGACTTCTCAGCCCCGCATTTCGTGCGGGGCATTTTTCTGGGAGGAAAGAATATGATACATAAATATGAACTGGGCGGTCTGTATATCGTCCTCGATACCAACAGCGGGGGTGTCCACGTGGTGGACAAACTGACCTATGACCTGCTCGACTACGCTGCACCGCCCTTTGCGGATAGCTGCCCGCCGGAAATTATCGCTGCCCTGCCGGACTATGCCCCGGAGGAGGTGCAGGAGTGCTACGCAGAACTGGCTGCCCTCTGCGAGGAGAAAATTCTCTTCTCCCCGGATGAGTATGAAAAATATGCCAAGCACACGACTGCCTCTCCCGTCAAGGCGATGTGCCTGCATATCGCCCATGACTGCAATCTGCGCTGTCAGTACTGTTTCGCCTCTACGGGGGATTTCGGGACGGGCAGAAAGCTGATGCCGGTGGAAACGGGCAAGAAAGCGATCGACTTCTTGCTGGAACATTCCGGGAATCGAAAAAATCTGGAACTGGACTTCTTCGGTGGTGAGCCGTTGATGAATTTCGAGGCGGTGAAAGAGGTCGTTCGCTATGCCAGAAGCCGTGAGCCGGAGTTCGGCAAGCGTTTCCGCTTTACGATAACGACCAACGGCGTTTTGCTTGACGATGAGAAAATAGACTTCATCAACCGGGAAATGTCCAACGTCGTTCTCTCGATAGACGGCAGAAAGGAAGTCAACGACCGGATGCGCCCTACTCCTTCCGGCAAGGGCAGTTATGACGTGATACTGCCAAAATTCAAGAAATTGGTAGGATCCAGAAGCCGGGATAAGGACTACTATGTCCGGGGCACTTTCACGAAGTATGATCTGGATTTTTCGGAGGATGTATTCAGCCTGTATGAAGCCGGGTTTGACCAGATCTCCGTTGAACCGGCAGTCTGCGACCCGAAATATGACTACGCTCTCACAGAAGATGACCTGCCGGCAATTTTTGCGGAGTATGAGCGCCTTGCTGCCCGCATTCTGGAAAATGACAGGGCGGGGAAGCATTTCAATTTCTTCCACTTCATGATAGACCTTGACCAAGGACCTTGCGCCGTCAAGCGGCTGCGTGGGTGCGGCTGCGGGAATGATTATGTCGCTGTCACGCCGGACGGGGATATTTACCCCTGTCACCAATTCGTGGGGATCGAGGGCTATAAAATGGGGAACTTGGACGAGGGAACGTTTGACCGGGAGATGCAGCAGCGCTTTGCACAGGCACATATCTACGCCAAGGAAAAGTGCCGTGACTGCTGGGCAAGGTTCTATTGCAGCGGTGGATGCAATGCCAATAATTATCTGTATCAGGGCGATATTCTCAAGGCACACCCGCTTTCCTGCGAAATGGAGAAAAAACGGGTGGAGTGCGCTATCATGATCAAGGCGGTCAAGGCACTTTGATATAATCCCCTTAAAGTAGACACACAAAATAACAAAAAGAGTGAAATTCATTTTAGGGGGAAATTATTATGT